>NZ_JBVIDS010000005.1:0-303709 GCF_055572255.1 Streptomyces sp. NPDC030799
TGGGATGGACGGGCGGCAGATAGACGACGTCGAAGCCCATGTCCGCGATCGGCTTGAGCCGGCGCACGGCCGTGCGGAAGGTGCCGTGCGGCTGCCCGGCGGTGCCCTCCGAACGCGGGAAGAACTCGTACCACGAGCCGTACAGGGCCCGTTCACGCTCCACCAGCAGCGGCATCGCGTCGGACGCGGTCACCAGCTCCCGCAACGGATGACGGGCCAGCAACGCCTCCACCTCCGGCGCCAGCGCCGCCTTCAGGCGCTCGTGCACCGACAGGGAGTCGTCGCCGAGGGCCTGTGCGGCGGCAAGGACAACGTTTCGCTCCGGGCCCTTCGGCACTCCGGCGGCCGCACGCTCGTAGAGCTCGGCGCCCTCCTCCAGCACCAGCCCGACGTCGATCCCGGCCGGTACCTTCACCGAGGCGGTGTGCCGCCAGGTCGCCAGCGGATGGCTCCAGGCCTCCACCCGGAAGGTCCAGCGGCCCGTCGCGTCCGGGGTGATCTCCGCGCCCCAGCGGTCACTGCCGGGGGACAGTTCGTGCATCGGCGTCCACGGGCCTCGGCGGCCCTTCGGATCGCGCAGGACCACATTGGCGCCCACGGCATCGTGCCCTTCGCGGAACACGGTGGCCGTCACCTGGAACGTCTCCCCGGTCACCGCTTTCGCCGGGCGCCTGCCGCACTCCACGGCCGGCCGGACGTCACGTACCGGTACACGGCCGATGGCCGGGGTCCTGCGCATGTATCTCACCTCCGCCGTGCGCGAAGCCGGGCACCTGGCCCGGCTTCGCGATCCGAGACGGGGCCGACCGACGTCGGTCCCGTGGGGAACGCCTAGTACGGTGCCAGGTCAGGGGCTTGGCGCCGTGGAACGCCGCTCCGGTGGCGGCGCTCTTCTGGCCGACCGGCGCGGCCGCGGTCGCCCGTCCTGCTCGCGCAGGTAGGTGACCAGATTGGTGCGCAGATAGCGCTCGGCGGCGTCCGCGGCCTCGCGGGCGCAGCGTTTGCCCATCAGCACGCACAGTGTGTAGCCCGAGTCCTCGAAGGTGGCCCGGACCGTGCGGTCGTGGGGCGAGGCGAGCATCACGCGCTCCCACGCCCGGTAACGCCGCAACGCCCGGGCCACTTCGGCCTTGGCGGGTAGCAGCATTGCCCTCTTCACCCTCCACGCTCTCGACTGGGCGCGTTCCCGACGGTCGGGTGGTGTCCGCACGCGGGAAGGGCACGGCACCGTTACGGCGATCGAGGCTTTCACTTATGGTGCACGCACGACGACGCAGCGTCTTGTTGGACCTTCAACAACGCACGGTGTCGGGTGCTCATGTTGCACGAATGGCGTAGTGCCCGCACCGTAGAGGTGACTCAGAAGCGATCAGCGCTCACGCTGTGTGTCCGGGTGGTGTCCCGGACGGGCATCCGGGATCCCTCCCGGACGGGCGAGGGGAGCGAGAGCTTCGCCGGTGAGGAGCAAGCGACGATGAAGACCGCAGTGCCCTGCTACTACCACCTCGACGTGGAAGTCAGCCCGGATCGGGTGGGACAGGTCAGCCGCATCCTGGCCGCCCACCTCCGCTACTGGGACCTCGAGAACCTCACGGTCCCCGTCTGCCGCGGCACCGAACTGCTGCTGCGGGCGATCGACCAGCACGCCAACGACAAACACACGTCGATCGAGATGTGGTGGAACGGCCAGCACCTCATCACCGCGTTCGGGGACGACGACCCGGATCTGCGCCCCGACCAGGACCTGCGCGCCTGTCTCGCCGACATCGCCGCCATGAGCGACGGCTGGGGCTGCTGCGCCTCCGAGACCGGAACCAAGATCATTTGGTTCTCGCAGCGCGCCCGTGCCGGCCAGCGTGTCCCGCTGGTGCCGACCGCCCCCGCGCCCACGCTGCGGACGGGCCGCCAAGTGCCGCGCACCGAGCCGGTCGTGGTGCTGGCCGCGCCGGCGCCCGCCGGTGACGACGCCCTGGAGGGCAGCCGGTGACCGCCCGCAGGAGAAGGAAAGGGCTGCCCGTGTGGAGTGGGCAGCCCTATCCGTTGGGTGCCGCTTTCGACGGACAGGGCACCAACTTCGCCCTGTTCAGCGAGGTGGCCGAGCGGGTCGAGCTGATCCTCGTCGATGACGCGGGCAAGGGGACGCCCGTACGGCTGCACGAGGTCGACGGGTTCGTCTGGCACGCCTATCTGCCCGGCATCGCCCCGGGGCAGCGCTACGGCTACCGGGTGCACGGCCCCTGGCAGCCCTCGCTCGGCCACCGGTGCAATCCGGCGAAGCTGCTGCTGGACCCGTACGCCCGGGCCGTCGACGGCCAGATCGACAACCATCCCTCGCTGTACGAGCGGGCCCCGGACGGCCCCGCCCCCGCCGACAGCGCCGGGCACTCCATGCTGGGTGTGGTCACCGACCCGTACTTCGACTGGGGCGACGACCGCCCGCCCCGGACGCCGTACTCGGACTCGGTGATCTACGAGGCCCACGTACGCGGCCTGACCCGCACCCACCCCGACGTCCCCCAGCACCTGCGCGGCACCTACGCCGGCCTCGCGCACCCCGCCGTGATCGAGCACCTGACCTCGCTCGGCGTGACCGCGGTGGAGCTGATGCCGGTGCACCAGTTCGTCCAGGACGGGGTGCTCCAGGACCGGGGTCTGTCCAACTACTGGGGATACAACACCATCGGCTTCTTCGCCCCGCACAACGCCTACGCCGCCTTCGGCACCCGCGGCCAGCAGGTCAACGAGTTCAAGGCCATGGTGAAGGCGCTGCACGCGGCCGGCCTCGAAGTCATCCTCGACGTGGTCTACAACCACACCGCCGAGGGCAACGAGATGGGCCCGACCCTGTCCTTCCGCGGCATCGACAACGCCTCCTACTACCGCCTGGTCGACGGAGACTGGGCGCACTACTACGACACCACCGGCACCGGCAACAGCCTGCTGATGCGGCACCCGCACGTCCTGCAGCTGATCATGGACTCGCTGCGGTACTGGGTCACCGAGATGCACGTGGACGGCTTCCGCTTCGACCTCGCGGCCACGCTGGCCCGGCAGTTCCACGAGGTGGACCGGCTCTCGGCCTTCTTCGACCTGATCCAGCAGGACCCGGTGATCAGCCGCGTCAAGCTGATCGCCGAGCCGTGGGACGTGGGCGAGGGTGGCTATCAGGTGGGCAACTTCCCGCCGCTGTGGTCGGAGTGGAACGGCAAGTACCGCGACGCCGTCCGGGACTTCTGGCGGGGCGAACCCGGCTCCCTCGGCGAGTTCGCCTCCCGGCTGACCGGCTCCTCGGACCTGTACCAGCACAGCAGGCGCCGGCCGCGCGCGAGCGTCAACTTCGTCACCGCGCACGACGGTTTCACACTGCGCGACCTCGTGTCGTACAACGACAAGCACAACGCGGCCAACGGCGAGGACAACCGGGACGGCGAGAGCCACAACCGGTCCTGGAACTGCGGGGTGGAGGGCGAGACCCGGGATCCGGCCGTCCTCGAACTGCGCGCCCGCCAGCAGCGCAACCTGCTCGCCACGCTGCTGCTCTCCCAGGGCATCCCCATGCTGTGCCACGGCGACGAACTCGGCCGCACCCAGCGGGGCAACAACAACGCCTACTGCCAGGACAACGAAATCTCCTGGATCGACTGGGAGCTGACGGAGAATCAGCAATCCCTCACCGACTTCACCCGGCACCTGATCGCCCTGCGCGCCGCACACCCCGTCCTGCGCCGCCGCCGCTTCTTCCGCGGCGAGACCGTGACCAACGCCGAGCAGCCGCTGCCCGACCTGATGTGGCTGCGGCCCGACGCCCGCGAGATGACCGAGCGGGACTGGCAGCGCGGGGACGCGCACTCGATGGGCGTGTTCCTCAACGGCGACGCCATCGCCGAGCGTGATCCCTACGGGCGCCGCATGGTCGACGACTCCTTCCTGCTGCTGATCAACGGCTACTGGGAACCGGTCGACTTCCGCCTGCCCGACAACTCCTTCGGGGAGCGCTGGACGACCCTGATCGACACCGCCGACCCCGACGGCATCCCCGACGAACGCGAACGGAAGGCCGGGACGAGGCTTCGCCTGGAGGCCCGCAGTCTGATCCTGCTGTCGCGTCCGTCCCGGGTTGCGCGCCAGGAGCGCCGCAGCCCCGCGCCGTAGCCCCTGGTCAGCGTGCCCGGCGGGACGTCACCGTGAACTGGGCCCCGTCGGCATCGCGGAGGATCGCCTCGGTCTCGTCCTCGCTCAGCACGCTGCCGCCGTGCTTCTCCGCCGCCCGTGCACACCCCGGCACGTCCGCCACGGCGAAGTGGACCTGCCAGTGCGGCCGTACGGAGGGATCAGGCGCCGCCTCCACCGCGCCCGAGTCGATCCGCGCCACGACGTCGCCCTGGCTGCGCAGCACCACCTCACCGCCCTCGTACTCCACCTCGCAGCAGCCCGGCACCCCGGACGCCCAGTCGAGGATCTCGCCGTAGAAGATCGCGGAGTCGAATGCGTTACGGGTGTGCAGCCGCACAAAGGTGGGAGCCGCCCGCCGCCACGCCTCCCAGTTGGAGACCAGTTCCCCCTGCCAGATGCCGAATGTGGCCCCGTCCCGGTCGGCGAGCAGCGCGGCCCGGCCCGGCGGGAAGGACAGCGGCCCGACGGCCGTCGTACCGCCGCGCTCACGGGCCCGGGCCACCGCGACGTCGGCGTCCGGCACGGCGAAGTAAGGGGTCCAGGCCACCGCCATCTGCCACATGGCGGCGACCGCGGCGATTCCCGCCACCGGCACCCCGTCCGCGAGCGCGATGCGGAAGTGCTCGCCGAGCTTTACGCCGCGCCAGCGCCAGCCGAGGACGGCCGAGTAGAAGTCCTGGGTGGCCGCGAGGTCACGGCTGGTCAGGCTCACCCAGCAGGGGGCACCGAAGACGGAGTGCGTGGAGACGATGTCGCGCCTCCGCGGTCCACCGCTTACAGGGGCGTCGTGGTTCATGGCAGTCGCGTCCTGCTCTCGGGGCCCGGCGGCCACCGCTCTGGGACCAGTGTCCAACCGGAAGGGGGTGACGTGCCTGTCGAGTACCCCCGGTGGCACCGCCCCAGGCCGCCGAGGACGATGGGGAGTATGGGAGCGAGCGAGCCGGAACAGATCGCCGAGCTGCAGGCGCGGGTCAACCAGCTGAAGGAGGCCGTCGCATCCCATGCGGTCGTGGACCAGGCCATCGGAATGATGGTGGCGCTGGGCAGAGTGACCCCGGACGAGGGCTGGGAGATCCTCAAGGAGGTCTCCCAGCACACCAACATCAAGCTGCGCAACATCGCGGAACTGATCCTCATCTGGGGCCGCCGCGGTGACATTCCCCCCGAGGTCGGTGCCGCGCTGGAGGATGCCCTGGACCGATACGGGCCCACGCAGGTGCCCGGAACCGCGCAGGAGTGAGTCCCCGCGGAGCCACTGCGGCCCGTGGGACCGGGGATCTTGTGGGCCCGGCGCCGGCTCAGCGGGCCTCGGCGAGCAGCTCCTCCCGCATCCGGTCGAAGCAGGCGCTGAGCAGTCGCGAGACGTGCATCTGCGAGATGCCGAGCTGCTCGGCGATCCGGCTCTGCGTCATCCCGCGGAAGAACCGCAGATAGAGGATGGTGCGCTCGCGCTCCGGCAGCGCCTCCAGGCACGGTTTCACGGCCGCCCGGTCGACCACGAGGTCGTATCCGGGGTCGGTTGCGCCGAGCGAGTCCCCCAGGGCGAAGCCGTCGGTGCCGGCCACCTCGGCGTCCAGGGACAGCGCGGAGAAGCACTCCAGCGCCTCCATGCCGGTGCGCACCTCGTCCTCGCTGAGCCGCGTGTGGGCGGCGATCTCCGCCACGGAGGGCGGGCGACCGGAGGTGCTCTGGGAGAGCTCCTTCGTGGCGGTGCGGACCCGGTTGCGCAGGTCCTGTACCCGGCGTGGCACGTGCAGCGTCCACATGTGGTCGCGGAAGTGGCGCTTGATCTCGCCGGTGATGGTGGGCACCGCGTACGCCTCGAAGGCGCGACCACGCTCCGGGTCGTAGTGGTCGACCGCTTTCACCAGGCCGAGAGCAGCCACCTGGTACAGGTCCTCCAGCGACTCCCCACGACCGCGGAACCGTACGGCGATCCGCTCGGCCATGGGCAGCCACAGTCGGACCAGCTCGTCACGCAGCGCCTGCCGCTCGGGGCCGTCGGGCAGCTCCGCGAGCCGCTCGAAGGACTCCGCCGTGTCGGGGGCGTCATCGTGGGGATGGGGGGACGTGCTACCGGTGACACGCATCGTGCGCACCTCTCTCAGGTGCCGGATGAACAGACACCGTGGGAGGTGCGCTCGGACCATGGAAAGGACACCGGGGCGTCCGGCGATGCCGGCTCCCACGGACGTGCCTCCTGTCCGAAGCACTGCCGTTGATTTTCCCGCGCGGGGACATCATCAAACAAATAGGTGCAAACAGGATACGACTGAGCGTGCCGCCCGTCTGTAGCCGACCGCTCGGTCGGGCGGCTCGGTGATCTTGACGTGGACGTGATGTGCGGCACGCGCGTGTACCCCCTTCGGAGGTGCCGCGAACGGATTCTTCCTGGGCAGCGCTTGATCGCCGATCAAAGCGGGCGAATCCCCTGGCCACAGCGCATTCTGCTCATTTGACAGTGCACTCGACGCACAGATAGACAGCAGCTCTCGAAGGGCGAGAGGGGCACTGTGTACGAGCCGAACGTGGTCGGGGACTGGCACGAGTACGACGAGCATGCCGGTCTGCGGGTCCGCGTCCACCGCCTGGAGGCGGCCGAGCCGCCACGCGGACGCGACGACGCCGCTGCCGGGCTGACGTACTTCAGCGTCCGGGTGACGGTCGAGAACCGCGGCGCGCGGCCCCTGGGCATCCACTTGGAGGACGGCCAGCTCGACGTCCGGGTCGGCGCCGACGGGGAGGGTGCCTTCATCGACTGGCGCAACTCACAGTTCATCGAGGGCTTCGACGTCTACCCCCTGCGCCGCGTCACCGCCGTGCTCTACGCCGCCGCCCCCGAGGCCAGCCTCACCCAGGTGGACGTACAGGTGCAGCTTCGCGTGGACGACGAGTGGGCCGACCGCCGGCTGTGGACCGGCGGCATCGGCGTCCTGGAGGCCACCCCGGCGGCCGCCCCCATGGCCGCCGGCCAGGGCAGCCTGGCCCACCAGGTCAGCGCCTTCCTGCGGGACCAGACGGAGCCCGGCACCGCCTGACACGGGCGGTGGCGCCCCCGCCGTACGACCGGTCCGCACGGCGTCCCAGGACTCGCGCCGCGACGCCGTGCCCTCCTGCGGTCAGTGCGGGATGCCGTCGATGATCTCCCGGGCACCCTGCCGCAGCAGCGCCACCGCGACCGACGTGCCGAGGGTGGCCGGATCGAGTCGGCCCGCCCATTCGTGGGCGTTCAGCCTGGTCTTGCCGTCCGGGGTGAACACACAGGCCCGCAGGGACAGTTCCCCGCTGCGGTCCACGCGCGCGTAGCCGGCGATCGGGCTGTTGCAGTGGCCCTGCAGCACATGCAGGAACATCCGCTCGGCCGTCGCCTCCCGGTGGGTGTCCGGGTCGCCGAGCCCGCTGACGGCGTCGATGAGATCGGTGTCGTCCTGACGGCACTGCAGGGCCAGGATGCCCGCGCCGATCGGCGGCATCATCGTCTCCGGTGACAGCACCTCGCTGATCACGTCCGTCCGGCCGATCCGCTCCAGCCCGGACACCGCCAGCAGCAACGCGTCCGCGTCCCCCGCGGCCAGTTTCTCCAGCCGGCGGTTGGCGTTGCCGCGGAACGGCACGCACTGAAGATGCGGGTGCGTGGCGGCCAGCTGGGCCACCCGGCGCACCGAGGAGGTGCCGATCCGGGTGCCGGCGGGCAGCTCGTCCAGGGTGAGGCCGCCCGGGTGCACCAGGGCGTCCCGGATGTCGTCCCGCTTCAGGAAGGCGGCGAACACGGTCCCGGCGGGCAGCGGCCGGTCGGCGGGCACGTCCTTGACGCAGTGCACCGCGAGATCGGCCTCGCCGGCCAGCAGTGCAGCGTCCACCTCCTTGGTGAACGCCCCCTTGCCCTCGACCTTGGAGAGATCGCCGAGCCACTTGTCGCCGGTGGTCTTCACCGGCACCACCTCGGTGCGCACACCCGGGTGCAGGACGGCCAACTCGGCCCGGACCCGTTCCACTTGGGCCAGGGCCATGGGCGAGTCGCGGGAGACGATACGGATCAGTTCGGGAACCGGCATGCGCACACGATAGACCCCCGCGCCCGAGCCGGACTCGACGCCCGGTCTCAGCCGAAGCCCTCGGGCAGGTCCGCCGCCGACTCCTCCGGCGTCAGATCGGGGCGCAGCCGCAGCCACGAGGGCTGGCGCAGCAGTCCGGCGCGGGTACGGGTGCTGTAGTTGACCTCGCCCACCAGCAGCGGCAGCACCCAGCGGGCGTCCGGGATCCGCGGGACCGGGTCGAAGGGGCACCGGCCGCTCGTGGCATCCCCCAGCAGCCGGGCCAGTTCCGTCCGCTCCGTCTCGCTCCAGCCGGTGCCCACCCCGCCGACGTACCGCAGCCGGCCGCCCGCGTCGCGCTGCCCGACCAGTACCGCGCCGGGCAGCCCGGCGAGCCGCCCCTTGCCGGGCAGCCAGCCGCCGACGATCACGTCCTCGGCGCGCATGTTCCGGATCTTGATCCAGGCGCGGGAGCGCACGCCGGGCTCGTACACCGAATCCAGCCGCTTGCACACCAGGCCCTCCAGGCCGTGCTCCCTGGTCGCCGCGAGCGCCTCGGTGCCGTGCCCGGTCACCGCACGCGGCACCGACCAGTACGGCCCGGCCAGCCCGAGCTCCTCCAGCCGCGCCCGCCGTCGTACGTACGGCAGCCGCACCAGGGCTTCCTCCAAGTACGGCACGTCGAACAGCACCAGGTGCACCGGCACCTGGGCGGCCCGGCGGGCCGCCCGCGCGGGGGCGTGCGCGAGGCCCATCCGGCTCTGCAGCAGCTGGAAGTCGGCTCGTCCCCGGTCGTCCAGGGCCAGCACCTCGCCGTCCAGAACGGCGGGCGTGCTGCCCAGCGCGCCGCCGAGCGGGCGCAGTTCGGGATAGGCCGCGGTGATGTCCTCGCCGGAGCGGGCGCGCATCAGCACGCTGCCGTCGCCGGGCAGATAGACCATCACCCGCTGGCCGTCCTGCTTGGTCTCGTAGGCCCACCGCCGGTCCTGAGCTGCCGGTGGCAGGGTGCCGGGCGTGGCGAGCATCGGCGCGATGAGCGGCAGGGGTAGGGCGGTCACGGCTGAAGGTCTCGACCGCTCCCGGTGGTGTCACGCCCCTTCAGCCGCCGGTTCCCCTGAACGGGCCCCAGGCGGCAAGGCGGCACCACGCGTGTCCGAGAGGGGCCGGTGGAAGCACCTGCGGTCCGCTGCCCGTCCTCCCCACCACGGCGTTCTCGGCCGGCAGGGCGACTCCCGTCGGCCGATGGGTCACGCTCGCGTCGTCGCGATGCTCACCGCGTTGGCCAGCACCACCGCCCCGACGCCCGCCCACTCCGCACCGCCCAGGTTCTGGCCGAGCACCACCCAGCCGACCACGGCGGCCAGGACCGGGTTGACGCTCATGAACAGTCCGAACGTCTGCGTGGGGATGTGGCGGAGTGTCAGGAGGTCGACCAGATACGGCACGGCGGAGGAGAGGACGCCGGCCGTCACCGCGCACAGCACCGCACCGGCCGTCGGCGGATGACGCAGCGCGACGGCGACACCGGCGGGCAGGAAGGCCAGCGCGGAGACCGTCGCGGCCGCCGCCGCACCCTGTGCCCCGGGTATGCGCTGCCCGACAAGGCGGTTGAGCAGGATGTACGACGCCCAGCAGCACGCGGCGACCAGGCCGAGGGCCATGCCCGCGTAGTCGGCGGACGGACGTGGCCGCATCAGGATCACGACTCCGCCCGCGGCGAGCGCCGCGCAGCCCGCGTCCAGCCGGCGCCTCGACGCGGCCAGCGCGATGGCGAGCGGCCCGAGGAACTCCAGGGTCACCGCGAGGCCCAGGCCGATCCGGTCGACAGCGCTGTACAGACTCAGGTTCATCGTGCCGAAGACCCCGGCCAGCAGCAGGACCGGCCACCACTGCCGCCAGGTGAAGCTCCGCAGCCGGGGCCGGCCCACGGCGAGCAGGGCGAGCGCTGCGACGTACTGGCGCACCGCCACCACCCCGAGGGGGCCGAGGACCGGGAAGGCCAGCGCGCCGACCGCGGCGCCGGTCTGGTTGGACAGTCCGCTGCCGGCCATGGCGGCCACACCGGCGAGCCGCCGGGCCTTCGGCAGGGGAGGGACCGTGGCCAGGGGCACGGCCATGGCAGGGCGTTCGAGAGCGCGTCGCATGGCCGGATGGTGCGCCGACCACGCGCTTGCGCAAAATGCATGACCTTGTCGATCTATACGCTGGGCGTATGGACGATATCGAGCTGCGGCAGCTGCGCTGTCTTGTGGCCATCGTGGACGAGGGCACCTTCACGGACGCCGCGATCGCCCTGGGTGTCTCCCAGGCCGCCGTCTCCCGCACCCTCGCCGCCCTCGAACGGGCCCTGGGTGTACGGCTGTTGCGGCGCACCTCGCGCGAGGTCACCCCGACCGCGACCGGGCTGCGGGTGGTGGCGCAGGCCCGGCGGGTGCTGTCGGACGTCGCCGACCTGGTCGAGGAGGCCGCCTCGGGGCACACCCGGCTGCGGATCGGCTACGCCTGGTCGGCCGTCGGCCGCCACACCGTCGCCTTCCAGCGGCGCTGGACCGCGGCCCATCCCGGGGTCGATCTGCATCTCGTCCGCGTCAACACGGCGTCCGCCGGCCTCGGCGAGGGCGCCTGCGACCTCGCCGTGGTGCGCCGGCCGCTGCCGGACCGGCGGTTCGACACGGCCATCGTGGGCCTGGAGCGGCGGCTGTGTGCCATGGCCGCCGACGACCCATTGGCCCGGCGCCGGTCCGTACGGCTGGCCGACCTCGCCGGGCGGATTCTCCTCGTCGACCGGCGTACCGGCACCACCACCCCTGAGCTGTGGCCGCCGGACGCCCGTCCCGCCGTCGAGGAGACGCACGACGTCGACGACTGGCTGACCGTCATCGCCGCCGGACGCGGCATCGGTGTCACCGCAGAGTCGACCGCGAACCAGTACCCGCGGCCCGGAGTCGTCTACCGGCCGGTGCGCGACGCGGAGCCCGTCGCCGTACGGCTCGCCTGGTGGCGCGACGACCCGCACCCGGCCCTGCAGGCGGTCCTCGAACTGCTCAGTGAGCTGTACCGGACCGCCTGAGGCGCCGTCCGGCCACCGGAGAGCAGACCGCACAGCATGCGCCGGCGCAGCTGCGGCAGGTGACCCTGCTGCGCGCCTTCGATCTCGTCGTCGACACCGGCGTGTTCACCGAGACCGGCCCGCCCCGGCACGCCCTCCACCTCGTCACCGCCGGCTGACCCGGGCGGGCACGCGGCGCCGTACGTGGCCTTCGAGTGCGGCGCCGTAAGCGCGGTGTGACTGTCATTCCTGCGCGTCTGGCTCCGGGTCCGCGTCCAGGCCCGTGCACGCCAGCTCCCCGTCCACCTCGGCGCACGCCTCCACGCCCCGTGGCGAGGACACCGAGAGCATGGGGCTGCTGTTCCCGGCCGGGTCGTCTGCCGGGTAGCGGGCCGACAGCACGTCCTGGCCGGTCCGCACCGACACCTCGCGGGACCTGGCCGACCGCAGCCGCACCTGGGACCAGGCGGTGCCGCAGGCCGGCGAGTAGCGCAGCAGCACGGTGTAGGCGGGGCCGGTGACCGTGCTCGTGGTCCGCGCGTCCCGGGCGCAGGTCGACGCGTCGGGCAACGCGCCCTGGCAGGACCGGCCGTGACAGCGCGGCGCCGGAGGCAGGTGCTGCGCGGCGGGCGTGCTGTCCGGGCGCCCGCACAGGGCGACTGCGGCGGTCACCGCTGTCGCCGCCCCGAGGAGCGCGAGCGCGGACAGCGGCAGCCAGGGCGCTCGCCACGGCCGGATCCAGCCCGATCGCCGCCTGCGCGCGGGGGGTTCGGGCTCGACCGGGGGTGGGGGGACGTCCGCGGCCTCCCAGAGGGCCAGGAGGGGGTCGGGATCGGCGCCGGCGAGGCGGCAGAGCGCCTCCACGGCGGGTCTGGGCGGCGGCGCACCGCCGGACAGATAGCGGTGCCACGCGGACTTGCTGTACGGGGTGCGCGCGGCCAGCGCCGCCAGGCTCAGCCCTGTACGGTCCTTCAGCTCGCGCAGTCCCGTCACCAGTGCCTCGTCCGGCGTGGTCGCTGCATGGGGGTGCCGCATCGTGCGTCCTCGACTCCCGTTCCGCTATGGGCGTTTTAGCCCCTGTTGTCGGAATGACTTCCCGGAGTGCGATGTCCGCAACACACGCGCAGGTAGGAGGAAAGGAGAAGCGCGGACGTACCGAAGGCCCGTTCGGGGATTGCCGAACGGGCCTTCGGTGACATGTGGTGCGCGGTGACGTGCCGTCAGCACCAGGGCAGGGTGTGGTTGGCGCGGACGTAGCGCGCCGAGACGTAGCCCCGGTGGCGCGAGAGCCGGTACCAGGTGTGGTTCCCGTACACGGAGGAGCCGCGCGTCCTGCAGACGAGCGCCAGGTGCCGGCCCGTGTGCCGGTGGCCGATCACCCGGTAGCCGGTGCCCGGTCCGGAACGGACGTTGAGCCGGGCGTGCCGGGTGGTGACGCGGCCGGTGACGGGCTGGAGGTGTCGGTACGGCACCCACCGCACCACCAGTCGGTACTGCAGGCGGTACGGAGCCGCGTACGGGGTGAAGTGGTGGGCCGTCGTCCGGTGGGCGGAGCGGTACGCCGTTCCCCGGGGCGTCAGGCGGTGCACGCGGCGCGTCTGGTGGCCGCGGAGGGCGACGCGGTGGTGGGCGCGGTGTGTGACGGGTCCGCGGGCGTGGGTGCGGTGGTGGGGGTCGTGCTGGGTGGCGGCGCTGGGTACCGGGTGCTGGGTGGTGGCGCTCGCCGCGGTGGCCCCGGCCGCCGTGGGCAGGAGCGCGAGCGCCGCGACCGTGGCCAGCAAACCGCTCTTGAGGGTCCGTCGGATCATGGAAACCTCCGGCTGTCGTTCTCGTGACCACGAGCAGTGATCACGACAGCCAGCGTTTCCGTGACGGACCGTCGCCATGCCGTCCCGCCGTCCCCGGGGACGGCGGGACGTCCCCCGGGACAGGTGCGCGCGCCGCAGCACGGAACCCGGGGTGTGCAGCTCGCTCTCGCCGACTGGCGGCCCGAGGGCCTGCGGCAGATGGCGAGCCTCTCTCACCGCATGGTCGACGACTTCCTCGCGTACCCGATCAGTTGGGGGCTGCAGCGGGACACCACGGACCTACCGTCCAGTAGTATCCGGCGGCAGGCCACCACAGGAGGAAACGTGCCCCGGTCCGAACGCTCGCCCCTGCTGCTCGCCGGCCTGCTGGCCGCGGCGGGGGTCGCCCACTTCGCCACCCCGCGCCCCTTCGACGCCACCATTCCGCGTCGGCTGCCCGGCTCGCCCAGGGCATGGACCTACGGCAGCGGAGTCGTGGAGCTGGCGCTCGCCGCCGGGATCGCCGCACCCCGGACGCGCGCGGTCGCCGCAAAGGCGGCCGCGGCCTTCTTCGTCGGGGTGTTCCCGGCGAACGTGCAGATGGCCGCGGACTGGCGGCACCGGCCCGCGCCGCTGCGGACGGCCGCTCTCGCGCGGCTGCCGCTGCAGGTGCCGCTGGTCCTGTGGGCGCGAGGAGTTGCCCGCAACGAGAAGGGACGGTCATGACGGAACGCATCGAGGTCGGGGACAAGGTCGAGGACTTCGCCCTCCCCGACGAGACCGGCACCATCCGCCGGCTCACCGAGCTGCTGGCCGACGGCCCGGTCGTGCTCTTCTTCTACCCGGCCGCGCTCACCCCCGGCTGCACCGCCGAGGCCTGCCACTTCCGCGACCTCGCCGCCGAATTCGCCGCGGCCGGTGCCCGGCCCGTCGGTATCAGCGGCGACGGCGTCGCCAAGCAGCAGGAGTTCGCCGACCGGCACGGCCTCGGCATGCCCCTGCTCTCCGACGCCGAGGGCACGGTCCGTGAGCGGTTCGGCGTCCGGCGCGGCTTCTCCCTCGCCCCCACCAAACGCGTCACCTTCGTGATCGCCCAGGACCGCACGGTGCTGGAGATCGTCCGCAGCGAACTGCGCATGAACACCCACGCCGACCGGGCCCTCGCCGCCCTGCGCGTCCACAAGGGCTGATCCGCCCCTTGCGGCGCCGGATGAGCGGGACCGCTCGCGCGCTTGATGCGCCCGTGCAACCGGAACGTCCTTGAGGACCTCCCGTCGGACCCAATCGCCGCACGGGCCGGCACAGTCCAGCTGCCCCACCGGGAGGACCACCTCGATGAGGTGGCCCTCACCGCCTGCCCCGACGCGTCGCCCGGACACCTGGCCGCCGATGCCGGCAGCGCTGTCCGCACGGGGCCGAACAGGCACTGCCCGGCACCTGATCACTGGACCGCGGCCGGTCACCCTCGTAGTGACCGAGGAGCAGCGCACCCGACCCGACCCGGCTGCCCGCCGGTTCGGTGAAGCCGCCGATCATGAACTCCTGCCCCCATGCACACGTGAGCTTCAGCCAGTCCGTGGACCGGCGCGTCCGGTACGGCACGTCGGCCCGCTTGGCGATCAGCCCCTCCCAGCCCCGGGCACAGGCCAGGCCCGGTCCAGCAACTCGGCGCCGCCCGCGTTGCGATGCGGGGTCAGCCGCAGCGGGGCACGGAAGGACAGTGCCCGGCGCAGCAGACCGAAGACGTAGTACGTCACCGCGACCCCGGACGCCTCGATGTCGCCGCCGGGTCAGCCCCATCCGCCGCAGCCGCCGCCGGTCGGCCGGGAGTGCCGCCGGCAGCCCCGGCACCGGGGCTCACCCGTCCCCGTCGGCGGCGACCTGCGCGAGCGTGCGGCCGGTGCGCACCGAGCGGGCCCGTCGGGGATCCGGCGTGCCGTGCCCGTCCGAGCGTGCCGGCCCCTTGCGCACCAGCAGCCAGGCCTCCTCCTCGCCCTCGCCGCTGCGGAACCGGGTCAGCGCGTACTCGCCGTGCAGCTTGGTCCCGTGCAGCCGGAAGGTGGCATGCCCGCGTTCCAGGGACTCCGCGAATTCCACCGGGCGCCCCCGGCGGTCGTGGCTGAGCGGCTCGTAGGTGCCGCGGTCCCACACGATCACCGTGCCGCCGCCGTACTCGCCCTTCGGGATCACGCCCTCGAAGTCCTCGTAGTCCAGCGGATGGTCCTCGGTCGGCACGGCCAGCCGCTTGTCGGCGGGATCGGTGGACGGTCCCTTCGGGACGGACCAGGACTTCAGGACGTCGTCGACCTGGAGACGGAAGTCGAAGTGCATCCGCCGCGCGTCGTGGATCTGCACCACGAAGTGGGGCTCGTCGCTCCCGGCCCGGGGCTCGTGGCCCGAGGGTTCACGGGTCCGCTCGAAGTCGCGCCTGCCGCGGTACGTCCGCAGCCGGTCCTCCGCTGCCACCTGCGGCTCCTTCCCCTACGTCCGCCTCACGGGCCCCGGGTACCCCGGGCCGGGTCGTTCAGCCCGCGCTGACGTTCAGCCCCCGATGGCGTTCAGCTCGGCGACCGCGTCGTGACGACGTCCAGCGCCTCCACCCCGAGGTTCCGCAGGTTGTCGTACAGCTGCGCCTTCAGGTCCTGGGGCCGCGCGGAGCACCGCCACCGCCCGGTCACGGTCCTTCGGCGGCCCGAAGACGTGCGGCCCGGCCGGCGGCATGGCGCCGTACCCGACCCGGGTCAGGGTCAGGCCGTACCTGCCCCGGTGTCACCCCGTGCCCGACGGCGATCCGCGCGACCGGGTGAGGCCCGGGGTGACACGATCGGGAGTGCAGCCGGTTCGGACGAGCATCGGAGCGCGCATGACGACGCACAGGGCCACCGCGGATCAGACGGATCGGGTCGAGGGGGTGGCGGTGAGGCCGGTCGCCGGGCGCATCGGAGCCGAGATCACCGGCGTCGACCTCGCCGGACCGCTCGACGACTCCGTGGTGGCCCTGATCCGGCAGGCCGTGCTGCGCTGGAAGGTGGTGTTCTTCCGCGGGCAGGAACTGGACCATGCCCGGCATGTCGCCTTCGCCCGCCGCTTCGGCGAACCCGTCGTCCTGGGCCGCCGCGGCAGTGCCTCACCGGAGGACTTCCCCGAGATCGAGACGACCGCCGACCGTCTGGAACTGGGCGGCCGCTTCGGCATGGACCACGAGGAGTGGCTGCGGCGCCGCCGGCACACCCTGCTGCGCGGCTGGCACTGCGATCACGGCGCCCGGATCGACCCGCCGGCCGCGACCGTCCTGCGCGCCGAGACCGTACCGCCCTACGGGGGCGACACCACCTGGGCCAACCTGGCCGCCGCCTACGCCGGCCTCTCGGCGCCGGTGCGGGCCTTCGTGGACGGGCTGCGTGCCGAGCACCGGCTGGGCGTGGGCTACCAGCCCCGTGCCGGCGACGACGCGTACCTGCGCCATCTGCTCGACCACCAGGTCGCCTCGGTGCACCCGCTGGTCCGAGTGCACCCGGAGACGGGGGAGCGGGTGCTGTTCGTCAACGGTTACTACGTGGAACAGATCACCGACGTCTCCCGGCCGGAGAGCGCGGCCCTGCTGGAGATGCTCCTGGAGCAGGCCGTGCGCCCCGAGTACACCGTCCGCTTCCGCTGGGAGCCGGGCAGCGTCGCCTTCTGGGACAACCGGGCCACCATCCACCTCGCCCCGGGCGACAACGCCCACCTCGGTTTCCCCCGGATCATGCACCGGGTGATGCTCGCCGGAGACGTGCCGGTGGGGGTTGACGGCCGGCGGTCCGAGGCCGTCACGGGTACGGCGGTGGGCCGCTGGTAGGCGGTTGGGCGGTGCCGGCGGCAGCGGACGTCTCGTGACCGCGCCCACAGCGGGCACACCCGGGTCAGGCCGCCGGTCGCCACCCCAGCGCCGGGCCCAGCTTCGTCGCCATGTCTGTCAGGATCTGTACGTAGTCCCCGTGCTCGAAGGTGAACGGCAGGGCGAAGGCCACCTCGTCCACCTCGCGGAACGCGGCGTGCGCGCGCAGCCGTTCGGCGATCTCGTCGCAGGTGCCGACCAGGTCCGGGGCGAACAGCAGCCGGGCTGGCCCTTGCGGGGAGGCCGTACGCGGCAGCCGCTTCGCCGCGTACGCCTCGTACTTGGCGCGCTGCTCGGGGCTCGCGGAGTCGGTGGGGATCACGACCAGGCCGTGCGAGACCCGGGCTGCCTCACCGTCGGGGTGACGGGCGCGGAACTCCCGGATGAGGGACAGCTGGATCTCGGCGAAGTCCCAGGGGCCGTCCGGCTGTTCGGCCTTGACCACGCTGCTGGTCAGGAAGTTCATGCCGTGCTCGCCCGCCCAGCGCGCCGAGCCGAGGCTGCCGCCGCCGTACCACATGCGCCGGCCGAGCCCGGGCGACTGCGGCTGCACCACGTCCGCGAACACTTCGAAGCCCTCGACCCCGCTGAAGTCGCTCGCGGGCTTGCCGCGCACCAGGTCCAGCAGCCGCCGCACCCTCTCGTAGGAGAAGTCCTCGGTGTCGGCCGTGTCCGGGTACAGGGCGCCCTTGACCTGCTCGAAGTGCATCGGCGGGCCCACACTGACGCCCGGGTTCAGCCGGCCCCCGGACAGGATGTCCACCGTCGCCAGGTCCTCGGCGAGCCGCAGCGGGTTCTCCCAGCCGAGCGGGGTCACCGCGGTGCCCAGCTCGATCCGGCGGGTGCGCTGGGAAGCGGCGGCGAGGACGGCGACCGGCGAGGAGATGCCGTACTGGAGGTGACGGTGGCGCAGCCACGCGGTGTCGAAGCCGAGCCGCTCGCCCAGCTCGATGATCTCCAGCGTGGACGCGTGGCCCCGGGCCGGGTCCGCCGGGTCGAACAGGCCGATCGTGAGGAAACCCAGCTTGCGCAGCGGGCGGGCGGTGGACGGCACGGGCTCCTCCAGCGGTCGTACGTCGCTTCCGGCTGCAGGTGATTCTCGCAGGCGACTGTGACAACCGTGTGATCACTTCAGCGGAATGACGATCTCGTCCTCGACCGGCGGATCGACTTCCTGGGCCCGGTTGCCGGTCGCGGCGAAGCAGCGCAGCCGGACCGCTTCCGCGGTCACGTCCAGCCGCAGGAAGCACTTGAAGAACGGCGGGCTGTAGGTGGCCGAGCCGGGCGAGAACAACTGGGTGTAGACCTTGCGCACGGGCAGCCGGAACCGGGATGTACGATCCGGACGCCCACCGGTGCCGAGCAGGCTCGCGACGAGACGGGTGCGCCGGGTGATCCGGGTGTCGGGGTCGGCCTTGCGGCCCGGCTCGATGCCGAGGCGTTCGGCGACGACCGCGGTCGCCTCCGCCTCGGTCAGGGTGAAGAAGCGGCGCAGCCGCAGCCGGCGGCCGTACAGGCGGCTGTAGAAGGCCAGCGAGTCGCCGCGCAGCGGATAGCAGCGGAAGTCCCGCTCGGTGACGCCCGCGACCGACACCCGCGGGATGGTGTGCGTGGCGTGCATGAACGCCCCGCCGCCGCCCGCGACCACGTACTGGATGGTGCGGCCGTCCACGGCGACCGGGTAGCGCTGGTAGTTGTGGATGTCGCCGCCGATCGCGGCCACGTAGTGGTGCTCCGGGTCCCGGACGATGTCGTCCACCGTCCCACCACCGCCGATCGCACACGGGTGGTGCTCGCCGTCGACGTACAGCGGCGACCCGGTGATGAGGATCTTCGGCTTCGGCCCCTTCGACACCTCGCGCAGCCAGGCGCCCTGTTCGGCGTCGAGCGTGCCGAGCAGACCGGTGTCGATGCCGACGATCCGTACCGGGCCCGCGTCGATCGCCCAGTACGGCCCGGGCTGCGCGGCCTGTTGGCCCGGGGCCGACCGCAAGGCCCGTGCGGCGGCCAGCCGTTGCTCGTCGGCCGGGCCGGGCCGGTGCCACAGCAGGGCGCGCCACCAGGCGCGGGTGAGCGGGCGCGGCCGGGGCTCGGGGGCGAGCGGCGGGGTGTCGGCACAGAAGACGCGCATGAAGGCGCCCAGGTCCTCGTACCAGTCGTGATTGCCCGGTATCGCGAAGATGGGCGCCGGATAGTCCTGGTAGGGACGGAAGAACTTGCTGTCGTAGTCGTCGGCGCTGCCCACCGGGTAGATCACGTCGCTCGCGATCACCGCGAAGTCGGTGCCCCGACTTGCTTTCAGAAACCCTGGCACGACGGCGTACTGGGAGTCGTCGCCCTCGCCGGTGTCTCCGATGACCATGAACGAGAACGAGTCGGAGACCTCCCGCCGGATCACCTTGTCGGCGGGCGCCCCGGCCGCCTCCCGGCGCGCCACCCAGCGACTGCGGGTGCGGCCGGTCGGATCACCGAACCAGGACGCCAGCACGCCGTTGCGGGCGGCCCACAGAGTCCGCGGATTCAGCCACGACAGTTTCTCGACGTGGTCCGGCATCAGCTGCTGGTAGGCACCGGGCTCGGCCGAGCCCCAGCCGGCGCCCTGTGCGGTATCGCGCGAGGAGTCAGACACGCACCGCACGGTAACAACGCGCCGGTCAGCGCCGGTTGGCGGGGCCCGGCGTCGTGCGCCTCCGGAGAGGACGCCGTCCACGCCTGTTTGACCTTGACACGGTGACAGGGTCTTCACTGCTTGCCGAGGAGGTGGTCTCGATGACGATCACAAGACAGGACCCGGATGCGACAGGGGCGCTGCAGGGGTTGGAGGACGGCCGTTCGTCCGTGCGACTGCGGGCTGCCCTGGCGGTCGGCACGACGCCCGACCCGCGCTTCGTCGACAAGCTCGTCGAACGATGCGCGATCGAGCCCGAGTTCTTCGTCCGCGACATGCTGACCTGGGCGCTCACCCGCCACCCGGTGTCCATGACGCTTCCCGGACTGCTGCGTGAGGTGCGCTCGGAACGTGCGCAGGCGCGGAGCCAGGCGCTGCACACGCTGTCCAAGATCGGGGACCGGCAGGCGTGGCCGGCGATCACACGGGCGTTGTTGTCCGACGCGGACGACGAGGTGGCACGGAGCGCCTGGCGGGCCGCGGTCGTGCTCGTGCCGGAAGGCGAGGAGTCCGCGCTGGCCGCGGTGCTGGCCACGCAGCTCGGGCGCGGTGAGCGGGAGACGCAGCTGAGTCTCAGCCGGGCGCTGGTCGCGCTGGGTGAAGTGGTTCTGCCGACTCTGCATGCTGCGACGACGGCCCCTGACCCGCATGTGCGCGCGCACGCGCTCGCCACACAACGGCTGCTGCGCGAGCCGGACACCGGATTCGAGTTCGCGATCGAGGAGGCGAAGCGCGTCGTGGCCCTCGGCGGGTCCGGCCAGGAGGGACGATAGGGCGTGTTGATCGGTGAGGTGGCGCGACGGTCCGGGGTCAGTGCTCGCATGCTCCGGCATTACGAGTCGCTGGGTCTGGTGCGGCCTACGGGGCGTACGGGCTCCGGTTATCGGGAGTACTCCGAGGACGACATCCGGCGGATCTTCCATGTCGAGAGCCTGCGATCGCTGGGGCTGTCACTGCGTGAGATCGGGCGCGCGCTCGACGATCCCGGCTTCACCCCCTCGGGGCTCGTCGACGGCCTCATCCGCCAGACACGCGACCGCATCGCAGCCGAGACCGAACTGCTCACACGGCTCCGCCGGATCGATGCCGCGGACCCCGCCGGCTGGGAGGACGTCCTCCAGATCGTCGCGCTCCTCCAGGCACTGGGTTCGAAGAGCGCCGACGCGCGCCAGCGCGCGGCCCTTTGCTCGGTCGACGAGGTTCCGGTGCCGGTGGAGGCCCTGGTCGAGGCGGCACTGAGCGAGACGGAGCCGAACGTGGCCGGAGCCCTGCGATGGGCGCTGGCGCGATCGGGCGACGGCGTACCGGCACTGCTGGCGGAGGGCCTCGGCTCCCCGGTGGCCGCGGTGCGTGAACGTGCCGTCCGGTCCCTCGCCGAGCTGCCGGGGGGTGAGGCCACCGCGCGGCTGCAGGAGGCTCTCGCGAACCCCGACGCCGCGGTCCGCGGGTGTGCGGCTGTGGCACTCGGGACACGGGGAATGGCCGATGCGGTCCCCACGCTCATCGAGATGATCGTGGAGGGCAGGAACGACACCGATGCAGCCGATGCCCTGAGCGTGCTGGCGAGCGACACCGCGACAGCGGATCAGATCGCGAGCAGGCTCGTCGACCGCCTCGCTCACAGCACCACTGAAGCGCCTGCACGCGGACGGCTGACCCAGGCGCTGGCGGACATCCCGGGGACAACGGCGTCACATGCCCTCGTGGAGCTGTCGCATGACGAGGACCGTGCCGTCGCACTGACTGCGGTGTACCTTCTTCGGCTACGCGACGAACGGTGACGGATCCCTCCGGGGATGCCGCGTACGCGGCCGCGGGAGTCGGGCGTCGACGACGGCCCCCGCACCGGTGGGGACCGGCATAGGGAAAACCCTTGAATACCCGCCCATGGCTGACATGTGCGGGTCAAGGCTGGAATCCTTCCCCCACACACCGCACATCCCCGGTGTGTGCACGGATCACGGTCCCGCACAGCTCAGCTCACCCGGGCAGCAGACCCGTCTGCCCGTCTGTCACCGGTCGCGACCCGGCGACCGCAGCAGGAGGAGTACGAGTGAGACGTCTTCCCCACAGACCCGTTCGCCACAGACCCCTTTCCCCCAGCGGTCACAAGCGTGCCGCGGTCGGAGCCGCCCTGCTCTCCACCGCGGCTCTCCTCGCCGTCGGCCTCCAGGCCACCCCGGCGGCCGCCAAGCCCGCCGCTCCCCACCCCAGCCCGCTGCGCGCCGGCGGCCTGGAGGCCAGGCTCAGCCCGGCCCAGCACCAGGCGCTGATCGAGAGCGCCCGGCAGAAGACCGCCGCGACCGCCCGCACCCTCGGCCTCGGCGCCAAGGAGAAGCTGGTCGTCAAGGACGTCGTCAAGGACAACGACGGCACCCTGCACACGCGGTACGAGCGCACGTACGCCGGCCTCCCCGTCCTCGGCGGCGACCTCGTCGTGCACACCCCGCCCGCCTCCCTGGCCGCGGGCACCGTGAGCACCACGTACAACAACAAGCACAGGATCAAGGTCGCCTCCACCACCGCGGCCTTCGCCAAGTCGGCCGCCGAGACCAAGGCCCTGAAGGCCGCCAAGGCGCTCGACGCCAAGAAGCCCACCACCGACAGCGCCCGCAAGGTGATCTGGGCGGGCACCGGTACTCCGAAGCTCGCCTGGGAGACCGTCGTCGGCGGCTTCCAGGACGACGGCACGCCCAGCCAGCTGCACGTCATCACCGACGCCACCACCGGCAAGGAGCTGTACCGCTACCAGGCGATCAGGACCGGCACGGGCAACACCCACTACAGCGGGCAGGTCACGCTCACCACGACCCAGTCCGGTTCGACGTACACGCTGAACGACGGGACGCGCGGCGGCCACAAGACGTACAACCTCAACCACGGCACCTCGGGCACCGGCACCCTGTTCTCGCAGTCCAGCGACACCTGGGGCGACGGCACCAACTCCAACGCCGCGACCGCGGGCGCGGACGCCCACTACGGCGCGCAGGAGACCTGGGACTTCTACAAGAACACCTTCGGCCGCAGCGGCATCAAGAACGACGGCGTCGCCGCCTACAGCCGGGTCCACTACAGCAGCGGCTACGTCAACGCCTTCTGGGACGACGGCTGCTTCTGCATGACCTACGGCGACGGGTCCGGCAACAACGACCCGCTGACCTCGCTGGACGTGGCCGGGCACGAAATGAGCCACGGTGTCACCTCCAACACCGCGGGCCTGGAGTACACCGGTGAGTCCGGCGGCCTGAACGAGGCCACCTCGGACATCATGGGCACCGGCGTGGAGTTCTACGCCAACAACTCCACCGACCCCGGTGACTACCTCATCGGCGAGAAGATCAACATCAACGGCGACGGCACCCCGCTGCGCTACATGGACAAGCCCAGCAAGGACGGCGGCTCGGCGGACAGCTGGTATTCGGGCGTCGGCAACCTCGACGTGCACTACTCCTCGGGCCCGGCGAACCACATGTTCTACCTGCTGTCCGAGGGCAGCGGCACCAAGGTCATCAACGGTGTCACCTACAACAGCCCGACCTCCGACGGCGTCGCCGTCACCGGCATCGGCCGGGCCGCCGCGCTGCAGATCTGGTACAAGGCGCTGACGACGTACATGACGTCCAGCACCAACTACGCCGCCGCCCGCACCGCCGCCCTGAACGCGGCGGCCGCCCTGTACGGCACCAACTCCACGCAGTACGCGGGAGTCGGCAACGCCTTCGCGGGTATCAACGTCGGCAGCCACATCACTCCGCCGAGCAGCGGAGTGACGGTCACCAACCCGGGCAGCCAGACCTCGACCGTCGGTACGGCCGTGAGCCTGCAGATCCAGGCGAGCAGCACCAACAGCGGCGCGCTGAGCTACAGCGCCTCCGGTCTGCCCGCGGGTCTGTCGATCAACAGCTCCAACGGCCTGATCACCGGCACGCCGACCACGGCGGGCACGTACAACACCACGGTGACGGTGACCGACTCCACGGGCGCCACCGGTACCGCGACCTTCACCTGGACGGTCAACTCCGGCGGTGGCGGCGGTTGCACCTCGACCCAGTTGCTGAGCAACCCCGGATTCGAGTCCGGAGGCTCCGGCTGGAGTGCGACCAGCGGCGTCATCACCAACGACACCGGTGAGGCCGCCCACAGCGGCTCGTACAAGGCCTGGCTCGACGGCTACGGCTCCTCGCACACCGACACCCTGTCCCAGTCGGTGACGATCCCCGCGGGCTGCAAGGCGACCCTGACCTTCTACCTGCACATCGACACCGCGGAGACCACCACCGGCACGCAGTACGACAAGCTGACGGTGACCGCGGGTTCGAAGACGCTGGCGACCTACTCGAACCTCAACAAGGCCGCCGGCTACAGCCAGAAGTCCTTCGACCTGTCCTCGCTGGCGGGCTCGACGGTCACGCTGAAGTTCAACGGCGTGGAGGACTCCTCGCTGCAGACCAGCTTCGTCGTGGACGACACCGCCCTGACGACCGGCTGAGTCACCCGTCGCGGCCCCGCACCCGGAGGTGGTGCGGGGCTGTGACGTGTCCTGTCAGCCGAGCGGATCCAGCGTCAGATACGCCTGCTGCGGACTGCCGTCGTGGACCAGCGACTCCTGGTTGCCGACGTCGTCGAAGGCGAACGCGTAGGCCTTGCCGTCGGCCATCTGTGCATGCACCGCACGCGCGTACTGGTTCGTCACCGCGTCCTGGTAGAAGCCGGCCGTCGAGGTGTCCGGCTGGTTGGGGTTGACGAGCAGGGTCGAACGGTTGAAACCGGCGCACAGGGTGCGGGAGATGGGGCCCCGGACATTGTCGTTGGGCGCGTCGAGCAGCTTGTGGCAGCCGAAGACGCTGTCCGCGTCGGGCTTGGCGAAGCTGGTGACGACCGCGCCCGAGGCATTGGTGAAGTTCATGACGCCACCCGACACCCGGCCGTAGTACTTGGTGTCCGGCTGGTCGGCGAACGGTGTGACGGTCAGCGTCGACGTCGTGTACTTCTGCCAGACCCGGTTGACGTAGTCGTCCATCACGCTCGCCGGCAGGGCCCCGGTCTCCACGCCGTACAGCGGCGAGAGCGCGCGCAGGACCGTGCCGTCGGAGCGGGTCTGGATCAGCCCGGCCCAGCCGCCCGACCGGCCCCGCAGCGTGTTGAAGAATCCGTTGTAGCCGCCGGACTTGAGGTATCCGGTGCTGCTCACGCTGCCGTCGGAACGCCGCACCCCGACCGCGTACGGCGCCGAGAACATGTCCACCTGGGTGCTGTTCAGCCACAGTCCGGAGTCATTGAGGGTGTACTCGGACCAGTTGAACAGGATGTTCCGGTTGGGGTCGGAGGGGTTCTGCACGGCCGGCTGCACGAGGCCTCCGGTGGTCAGGCGGAAGTCGAGCTTGTGACCGTAGGAGAAGTAGATCCGCCCGGAGAACTTCGGTATCCGGATCGTCTTGGACTGTCCGGGGGCCGGGCCGTCGATCGCCGCGTCCGGAGCGGGCGTCGGGGGGTTGCCGCCCGCCGGCCAGGCGTGGAAGGCGCCGTTCGCATCGGCCCAGCCCTGTTTCCCGGAGGACAGCTGGGTGCCGAGGTCGTAGACGTAGACCGGTTCGGAGCGGCCGGAGTTGTTGGTGATCCGTAGCGGGAGGGTGTCTGCCACGGCCGCACCGGCGCGGTCCGGGGCGCCCAGGGCGAGTACTCCGCCGGTCAGGGCCGCGGTGGCCGCCAGGGCCAGTGCTGGGCGTGTGCGTGCGTGAGGCACTCTCCACCTCCGTGTGGGGTCGGGGTCGTACGGATATTGGTCCGTACCTGTTTGAGAGCGCTCTCAGCGTGGCCGTGGGCCGCGTCCGTGTCAATGAGTTGAACGGGAAACAGAGGGGACCGGTCGAAGGCGCCACCATGCGGTGGACGCCTTCGACCGGCACCGGCCCGGCAGTCGACGTACCGTCAGAAGGTGCGCTGGAGCAGGCCGAGCAGGGCCGCCCAGTGCCGCTCGTCGGCCTCCTTGTCGTACACCGGGGTGTCCGCCTGCGTGTAGCCGTGCTGGGCGCCCGGGTAGACCTCGCAGGTGTGCCGGACCCCGGCCTCGGTCAGGGCCTTCTCGAAGCGCTCGATCTGCTCCGGGGGCAGCGAGTGGTCGTTGTCGGCGTGCCCGAAGTACAGCTCCGCGGTGATGTTCGGGGCGCTCAGATGGGGGCTGTGCGGATCGTCGGTGGCGAGCCGACCGCCGTGGAACCCGGCCGCCGCCGCGACCCGTTCCGGGTGGGCGGCCGCCGTCCACAGGGCCAGCCGTGCGCCCATGCAGTAACCGGTGAGCGCGACCGGTCCGTCGGCGACCAGCGGGCTGTCGGCGAGCCAGCGCAGATAGGCGCCCGCGTCCCGCGCGGCCAGATCCGGTGTCAGCGAGCCCACGACCGGGCCCAGCCGGTCCCAGATGGTCGGATCGGCGCCCGGGTCGATGAACTCGGGCAGTTCGACGACCGGGGTCCGGCCCAGGCGGTAGAACACGTTCGGCACCAGCACGGTGTAGCCGGCGGCGGCCAGCCGGTCGGCCATCGACCTCAGGTGCGGGCGCAGGCCGTAGGCGTCCTGGTAGAACAGCACGCCCGGACGCGGGCGCCCGTCGGCGGGATGGGCGAGGTAGGCGTCGGCGACGCCGTCCTCGGTCTGGATGTCGAGGTCGGTTCCCTGGACATCGGTCATGGTGAGCAGGCCTCCCTGGGGGAACGGGCGCCGGATGGCAGTCACCCCCCGGCGCCGGGACTGCGGACCATGCTGTCATGCAAGATCCGCAACCCCGCACCCGGTGTGCCGCGTGCTCACTCGAACCGGCTGGTGTCTCCCGCGCCCCGCCGCACGATCTCCGCCTCGCCGCCGGAGAAGTCCACGACGGTCGTCGGCTCGGTGCCGCAGTCGCCGGAGTCGACCACCGCGTCCACTGCGTGGTCGAGCCGGTCCTTGATCTCCCAGCCCTGCGTCAGCGGCTCCTCCTCGTCCGGCAGCAGAAGCGTGCTGGACAGCAGCGGCTCGCCCAGTTCGGCCAGCAGCGCCTGGGTCACCACATGATCGGGGATGCGCACACCCACGGTCTTCTTCTTCGGGTGCAGCAGCTTGCGCGGCACCTCGCGGGTGGCCGGGAGGATGAAGGTGTAACTGCCGGGCGTGGACGCCTTCACGGCCCGGAACACGTCGTTGTCCACCCGCACGAACTGGCCGAGCTGCGCGAAGTCCCGGCACATCAGGGTGAAGTGGTGCCGGTCGTCCAGATGACGGATGGAGCGGATCCGGTCCATGCCGTCCCGGCTGCCCAGCCGGCAGCCCAGCGCGTAACAGGAGTCGGTCGGGTATGCGATGAGCGCTTCCGAGCGCACCGCGTCGGCGATCTGCGCGATGCTGCGCGGCTGCGGGTTGTCGGGATGCACGTCGAAGTACTTCGCCACGTGTCGAGCTTATGCCGTCCCCGCACCCCACACGCACCCACACACCCACGTGCCCCACTCGCGAGGCCGGCCCGTGGCGGTGCGGCGCGGTCGGGTCGGCCGCGGGTCGGGACGGACCGAGCCGCCTGCGGCCGGCCGACCCTTGAATCGACGTGCGTACGTCCCGTGTTTCCGGGGCATCGGACCCGTGAGCCGTCCCGGGCCTCCCCCCCGGCCCCGGGACGCGACGTCTCCGCCGGCGGCCCACCCCCCCGGGCCGCCGGCGGAGCCATGTCCGGCGCGTGGGGTAGCGTGCGGCGCGTACACCCAGGTGAACGCGGTGACGAGGAGAGGGGCACGTGGCCGGCCGACCGGACGAAGGCCAGGCGTTCCCGCAGCCGTACGGCGGCGACAACGCCTGGACCCAGGAGTTGCTCGGCCATCTGCGGCCCGCCGGACGCGATCTTCGCCGGCTCGTCGCCTGGCTCGCCCGGACCGTGCGCGCGTCGGTGTGTCTCCAGGACGCCGGCGGTGGCCTGCTCGCCGGGGAGCGCCTGCCGCTCGACGACGCCGTCGTCGCCGACGTCACCTCCGGCCGGGTCTCCGCCGCGGCCCTGCAGGACGGCGAACGGCACCTGCGCCTGCTCGGGATACGGCATCCGGGGCCCGGACCGGCGGCCCGGGCCGTCCTCGCCGTGGCCCGCCCGGCGCCCTTCGACCGGCGCACCGCAGACATCCTCGGTCACACCGCGGGCGTACTGGAACTGCTGCTCAGGGAACGGGAGCTGGCCGAATCCGGGCGGCGGCTGCGGCGGGCCACGGCCGATCTGCGGCTGGCGATCCTGCAGCTGCTCATGGTGGAGGACACCGTCTCCGCCCGCCGGGTCGCCGCCGGGCTGTGGCCGGGCCTGCTGGAGGAGGACACCGCCCGCGTGTACGTCCTCGAAGGCACCGCCGTCGAACGGGACCGGCTCGCCGACGCGTGCGTGGCCGCCACCGACGGCCGGGCGCTGGTCGTGCGCTGTCCCGCGGTGGACGAACACGTCATCGTCGTCGGCCCGTCCGCCGAGGTGGGGCAGCGGCTGCGGTCCCTCGTCGCCGACCGGCCCGGCACCTTCCTCGGCGGCAGCCCCCGCCAGCGCCTCGCGCTGACCGCCACCGCCTACGGGCAGGCCGTCACCGCGCTCGCCGTGGCCCGCTTCCATCCCGACCGGGCCGCCGTCTACGCCGCCCGCACCCGCCCCGCACAGCTCATGGACACCGCCGCGCTACGGGCCTGGGCCGCCGCCGTGCTGCGCCCGCTCGACGCGCTGCCGCACCATGTGCGCGCGGAACTGCTCGCCACCACCCGGCTGGGCCTGGAGTTCACCGCCGTGAACGCGGCCAAGGTGCTGGGCGTCAGCCGCAACACGGTCCGCGCCCGGATGGACCGGGTGGCCGCGCTGCTCGGCGCCGACCTCTCCCGGGCGACCGCCCGTGCCATCGTCCACGCCGCCCTCAACACCGAGGCCGCCCACGGCACGTACGACCCACGCGGCGGCGCCCCCGGTCCGCCGGCCCGGACCCGGCTCGCCGAGCTGCTCGACACGAGCGCGCTGCGTTCCTGGGCCGAGGGGCTCCTCGGCCGCCTCGACACGGACGGCCGCGACCTGCGCGGCACCCTGCGCGCCTGGACCGCCGCCGACGCGCACGCCGAACGCGCCGCCCAGGCACTCGGCGTACACGCCCAGACCGTGCGCGAACGCGTCCGTGCGGCCGAACCCGTGCTGGAGCGCCGGCTGACGGCCGGCGGCACCGACCTGTACGAGGTCGTCCTCGCCCAGCTCGTCACCGGCGAACTGCCCGTACCCGGCCTCGGTGCGCCGGACCAGGACCAACCGGACGCGTCTGTGCACCGGTGAGTGCCGGGCGGGCCGCACCGGGCACCGGTGCACTGTCCCGGGTACGGCAGCGGGACATAGGTTCGGCAGGCCGCGGGGCACGACCGGCACGGGGGACCGGTCGCGGCCCCGCGCTCCGGCTCAGGACCCCAGCAGGACCGGGATCTCCTCCCAGCCGTGTGCGATGAACGACGGCACATGCCGCAGCTCACCGGCGTCCACGGCCAGGCGCAGGCCCGGGAACCGGGCGAACAGCGCGGGCAGCGCCGTGAGCGCCTCCAGCCGGGCCAGCGGAGCACCGATGCAGCGGTGCGCACCGATCCCGAACGCCAGATGGTCCTCGGCGTCCCGGGCCGCGTCGAAGACGGCCGCGTCGGGGCCGTAGTGCGCGGGGTCCAGGCCCGCGGACGCATAGGTCGTGATGATCGCGTCACCGGCCGGGATCATCACGTCCCCCACCTTCAGATCCTCGATCGCGAACCGCAGCGGCAGCGCCGCGATGGACGGATGGACCCGCAGGGTCTCGTCGACCACCGCGCCCCAGCCCACCACCCCGGAGCGCACCGCCGCCAGCTGCGCCGGGCCGGTCAGCAGCGCGACCACCGCGTTGCCGATGAGATTGACGGTGGTCTCGAACCCGGCTCCCACCACCAGCAGCAGCGTGTGCAGCAACTCCTCGTCCGAGAGCCGGTCTCCGTCCTCGTCGCGGACCCGGATCAGCTCCGTGGTGACGTCGTCGCCGGGATGCGTCCGCCGGTGCGCGATCAGCGCGCCGAACACCGAGCCGATCCGCTCGTGCACGGACGCGGCGAACTCGGGGCTGGAGTCGGAGGTGTCCATGATGTCGGCGATGAGCCGTGCCGCGGCGGGCCGCAGCTCCTCGGGTACCCCGAGCAGTTCGCAGATCATGCGCATCGGCAGCGGATGCGCCAGCCCGGCCCGCAGGTCGACCACGCGGCCGTCGGCCCCGTCGGCCGCCAGTGTGTCCAGCAGCTCGGCGGTCAGGGCCGCCACTCTCGGCCGCATCGCCTCGGTACGCCGGTGCGTGAAACTCGGCGCGACCAGCTTGCGCAGCCGGGCGTGGTCGGCGCCGTAGGTGGAGAGCATGTTGACCACCCCCACCCAGGTCGCGATCCAGCTCCAGGACGGGTGCTGGGCCAGCTCCGGCCACAGTCGCCAGTGGCGGCGCGCGTCCTTGCTGACCCGGGGATCGAGGATCAGCTCCTTCAGGCAGCCGTGGCCGGTGGGCGCCCAGGCAGGGATGCCGCCGGGCAGTTCGACCGGTACGACGGGACCGAGCGCGCGCAGCCGGGCGCTCTGCGCGACGATGTCCGAGCCGAAGGGATCGAGGGCGATGCGGTCGGTGACGGTCACGTCTGCTCTCCTGGCCGAGCGGCCCTCTTGCGAGGCGGTCGCCCTCAGTAGACGCCGTCATCGCCGCCCGGCACACCGCGCGGGCCCTGCGGGGGTCGGAAACCGGCCGCGTCTGTGCGTCATCCGGTCCGCGTGACTGGCAAGTTGTAGATGTGCGCCGGAGAGATGATCCGCGTGATGGCCTCGCCCAGCACGGTGCTCGGCTCCTGGGACCGGTAGCCGGTGTCGGTGTTGAGGAGGGCCACGAGCGTCGTCCGCGACGGCGGCAGATGGATGGTCACCGTCTCGTAGCCCGGGAGCGAGCCGTTGTGGCCGATCCAGCCCTGCACGTCGAAAATGCCCAGACCGTATCCGGCGCCCTTGAAGCCGGTCGGAGGCATGATCAGCCGCTCCTTCTGGGTGGCGGCGGCGACCATCCGCCTGCCGTCCGGGAACTGGCCCGTGGCGACGGTGCGCGCCCAGGTGTGCAGATCCCCGAGCGTCGAGATCATCGCGCCGGCCGCCCAGCCCCAGGACGGGTTCCAGTCGGCCGAGTCGGCCTCCTTGCCGTTCGCGGTCTGCCGGGTGTAGCCCTGCGCGTGCGGGGCGGGGAACTCGTTGCCGGACGGGAAGAGCGTGTGCTTCATGCCGGCCGGGGCGAGGATGTGCCGCGCGATGTAGTCCCCGAGGTGCTGCCCGCTCTGCTTCTCCACCACCAGACCGAGCAGGATGAGATTGGTGTTGCAGTAGTCGAACTTCTGCCCCGGCTGGAACATCACCGGGTGCTTGAAGGAGTAGGCGAGCAACTGCTGGGGCGTGAAGGGCCGTTGCGGGTCCGAGGTGAGCGCCTCGAAGAAGCCCGGGTCCTCGGAGTAGTTGAACAGCCCGCTGCGCATCTCGGCGAGCTGGCGCAACGTGATCCTGTTCCCGTTGGGTACGCCGTCGACGTACCTGCCGATCGGGTCGTCCAGACCGGCCTTCTTCCGGTCCACCAGCTGCAGCAGCGCGGTCACGGTGAACGTCTTGGTCTCGCTGCCGATGCGGATGTACATGTCCGGCGCCATCCTCTGCCCCGTGCGCTTGTCGGCGACCCCGAACGAGCGGACGTAGTCCGGCTGTCCCGGCGTCCAGACGCCGACGGTCACGCCGGGCACGTTCGCCTCGCGCATCACCTTCCGTACGGCTGCGTCGAGTTGGCGTGCCACGCGGGGGGTGAGGTCACGGACGGCCGGTCCGGAGGGCGTCGGGCTGGGCTGCTCGGCGGCGACGGTGGCCGGCACGGAGACCGGTGCGGCCCAGACGGGTACGGCGGCCAGTGGTGCCATCAGCGTCCCCACCGTGACGGCGACTGCGGCCCCCCTCAGCAGACGGCGGGATGGCGACATGGTCTGACTCCAAGCACGGGAGAGCCGAACGTGCGGTGAGCGGGACGTCGGAGCCCGGACCTCCCCAGCATAGGAGCGCCCATCCGGCCCCGCCCGCCGACCGGACGGTCGTACCGGAGCGGCCCCCCACCCCCGCAGTTGCCCGTTCGCCCCGGGCTCGCTTCCGGTGTGCCGTCCGCGTCGGAGGGTGACTGAGCCTTCACTGACCGTACACCGGCGCGAGGACGGCGAGGGTGCCGTTGGCCTGGCGCAGCGCGTCCTCGAGGGCGCCGGGTGAGTGGAGCGTGCCGGTGCCGTCGGGTGGCACGAGCCATTCCAGGAAGCGGGCGGGCCGGTACGGCGGCGGTACGGCGAGCCAGGCCCCCTTGGTCGCGTATCGCAGACCTGCTCCCACCCAGCCCCCGGACGGGTCCGGCGGCAGGAAGAACCCGACCCGGCCCGCCGCCGTGTCGACCAGCGTGGGTCCCGGCGCCGGCCTCCCTGGGCGCCACAACAGGTCCAGGGTGAGCAGTCCCAGCTTGTCGGGGACTGTCAGCACGTCCCAGAAGCGGCCGGCCTCCAGCAGCGCGATGCCCTCTCCGTGATCCCACTCCCGTTTGCAGGACCGCGGGTCGGCCGCCGCCGCGGCCAGCCACTCCACGCCCCGCATCCACATCGTGTTCGTCATGCACTGCTCCGGGTGTCCTCGCTCGCCCACGCCCGGCGCAGGGAACGACCGTGACCGGGCACTTCGTGCGCCTGCACACCGACCCGGCATATGCATGCTCGTAGATATTTCTACGGGGCGGAAGGGGTGGCGAACCGTGGCGTTTGAGACGGAACGTTCGAACCACGGCCAGGAGTTCGCCGGTCGGGGGAGGAGACGGGGCGATCAGGCAGCCGGCGGCTCGGGTGCCAGCACCAGCATCGTGACGTCGTCCCGGACCTCGTAACGCAACTGCATGAGGTCCGCCCACACCACCCCCGGCAGCTCGACGGGCGGTGTACGGGCCAGGGCGGCGAGGCGGGCGGGCAGCGGATAGAAGGCGTCGCCGGCGTCCCGTGCCTCCCACACCCCGTCCGAGGCCAGGAACAGCCGGTCGCCCGGCCCGAGCGTCACCGTGACCTCCTTCGGCGGGTCGACGCCGACCAGCCCGAGCCCCAGCGGCGGTCCCGGCACGACTGTCAGCTCCCGGGCGTGCTCCTCGTGCAGCAGCACGGGGGCCGGATGACCACAGGCCACCACCCGAACCACACGCCCGTCGGGGGCGAACTCCAGCAGCACCCCGGTGGCGAAGAGCTCCGTGTGCCGCACACCCGCCGAGTCCACCGTCAGCCTGCGGTCCATCCGCGCGGCGACCGACTCCAGGTCCGGCTGGTCCAGCACCGCCTCCCGGAAAGCGCCCAGCAGCGACACCACCGTGGCGACCGCCGACAGTCCGTGCCCCTGAACGTCGCCCATCACCGCGCGCACCCCGTACGGTCCGTCGCGCACGTCGAAGAAGTCCCCGCCCACCAGCGTCCCGTTCTGCGCGGCCCGGTAGAAGCCCGTGCACCCCACGCCCCCGACCCGCTGCGGCAGCAGCGGCATCACCGCCCGCTGCACGGCCTCGCCGATCGCCCGCTCCGTGTCCAGCTGGGCGTCCCGGTGACTGCGCACGAACGACACGAACACGCTCAGCGCGGCCACGAACACGATGGTCAGCAGATCGGTGTCGCCGGGACGGTCGAGATGGGTGGCCGGCACGTTCAGCACCACGACCACCCCGAGGCCGAGGAGCGCGGTGGCCAGCGGGCCGTACGACAGGACGGCCAGCGGCGGGATCGCCCCGAGCAGGAAGCCCAGATCGCGCGCGTGGACAGTGACCATCGTGGCCGTGCTGACGGCCACGAGCAGCAACACGGGCAGCACCCGCACCCACCACGGCGGCGGGGCGCCCCGCAGCCAGCCGCGATCCTCCAGGTCCCCACGCGACGACCCGCCGCGCACCCATCGCACACCCCCAACCTACGCCGCCCACCGCACCCGGGCCTGCCGCCTGGAACGGCACGGAGGCCTTCTGCCGCCGCCCGCCTGGGACGGCACCGACGCCTCCTGCCCAGTTCGGCGCGCCTGGACCGTCTGCTCGCGGCGTTCGGTTGTTGCCGAGCCGAGCCGAGCCGAGCCGAGCCGCGTCGTGGTCCGGGCCCGGACCCGGAGTCGCGCGGCCGCCGCCGGCACTGATGAGCCGGCGGCGATAAGCGGTGGACGCCCCGGAGGTGGGCCGCATAGCCTGTGGCCGGCACGCCCGAGACGGAAGGAAGGAGGCGAGCGTCATGGCCACTGTCATCCCGCGCTCCCGCCACTCCGTCACCCGGGTGTGCCATGCCTGACCGGGAGCGCGTCCCCGCCGCACCGCGGCACGCATCCCGGAGGAATCCATGACCACCCCGGTCATCCGCACGCTCGACGAGAGCACCGCGCATCTCTTCCACACCATGCCCGACCCGCTGGCGTTCCAGGACAAGCACCGGCGCACCCGCTACCGCCCCGACTGGCAGCGCATCGCCGTACGCGACGGCCGTACCGTGGCCCGCGCCGCCTGGTGGGGCCGCCCCGAGGACCCCGAGCCGCTCGTGATCAACTGGTTCGACGTGGCCGAGGGCGAGGAGGAGGCCGGAGCCGAACTCCTGCGCACGGCACCCTGGCGGACCGACGAACTCGAACTCGACCTGCCCGCCGGCTGGCGGGCCGAAGCCCGGCAGCGGGCCGCCGCCGACGCGTGCGCCGCTGCCGCCCGCGCAGCCGGTTACGCACCCCTGGCGGAGCGGTTCGTGTACCGCTGGACCCCGGACCGGGGACTGCCCGAGCGGCCCGGGCGCCTGCTCTTCGAGGGAGAGCCGGACGATGCGGTGTTCTTCGGCCTGCTGCGCCGGATCCACTCCGTCACCCTCGACGCCCACGCCCGCCGGGCCATCGAGCAGGGCGGACCGGACCGGGCGGCACAACAGGAGCTGGACGTCTTCCACTGGTTTCCGTCCCCGCGCACGTGGTGGCGGATCGCCCGCACACCCGAGGGCGAGACGGTCGGCGTCCACATCCCCGCGCGCAATCCGGCCGGGCCCTGCGTCGGCTTCATCGGCGTCGTGCCCGAGCAGCGGGGCCACGGCTACGCCTACGACCTGCTGGCCGAATGCACCCACTTCCTGGCGGCTCAGGGGGCCGAGTTCATCGCCGCCGCCACCGACCGGACCAACGTCCCCATGGCCGCCCACTTCACCACGGCCGGCTACCCCGTGGTGCGGGAGCGGATCAACTACTGGGCCCACGGAGTTGTCAGCGCCGGGTGACATGCTGACGGGGCGGTGATCGAGACGGCACCGCCCGCGCCACTGCTCCGCGCCGAGTGGCCGGAGCGGAGCAGGAGCCGTGCGCGGGCGGTGGCGTCCGGGCGTCCGGGGCCAGGGGGTGCCAGGGCCCGCGACGCCGGGGTGATCCAAACGACACCCCCTGGGGGGTGCCGGCCGGCCTGATCCGAACGACACCCCCTAGTCACTGGGGGCTGTGAGGCGGGACTCCGCCGTTGCCAGGATCTCGGTGACGCGGAGGCCGAACGCGGCGTCGCAGGCGTGCGGGCGGCCCGTGCGAGCGGCCCGCACCAGGGCGTCGGCGGCGCGGGCGAGCGCGGGGACCGCTCCCTCGGAACTCCCCGGCATCAGCGCCACGCCCGCCTCGCCCCGCAGCTCCACATCGGCCCCGGCCGCCGCCGGCGGCGCCGTCAGGCTCAGCGTGAGCGTGCTCGACGCGCCGGTGGCGTGGTCGAGGACCAGATGGACGGTGTCCGCGGGACCGTGCGCCGCCGCCACCACTTGCCGTACGTCACCGAGGACCGGCAGCAGGACCGACAGCGCGTGCGGGCCGACGTCCCACAGCGCCCCCTTCTCCCGCCGCCACGGCGAGGCCGCGAACGGGCTGTCGGAAGTGAACACGGCCCCCAGCCACTGGGCACGCGCCGTGAACCAGCCCGCCTCCCCCGCCTGTTCCTCGATCCAGGCCTCCGGCTCCTTCTGGAAGCGCGCGGTGAAGAACACCACCGACGCCACCCCCGCCCGCTCCGCCGCCTCCGCGACCGCCCGCCCCTCGGCGACCGACACCCCGAGCGGCTTGTCCAGCAGCAGATGACGGCCCGCCCGAGCCGCGCGCACCGCCAACTCGGCCTGGGCGGACGGCGGCAGGGCCACGGCCACCGCGTCCACGTCGGCCAGCAGTGCGTCGACGTCGGCGTACGCGGCGACGTCGTACTGCTCGGCCAGTGCCGTGGCCGCTTCCGGCCGGCGGCCCCACACCCCGGCGAACTCCACGCCGGTGTGCCCGGCGAGGGCGGGGGCGTACGCCGCCCGGGCCCAAGGGCCCGTCCCCAGCAGTCCGATACGCATGTGGCGTTCCTTCCTCCCAGCCGATCCCCGCACCCTCAAGATGCTGCGCTCCGCTCGCCCTCCGCACACCTGCGGTCCCGGTCCCCGCCCTCGGCCAGCCACTTGGCGATCGTGGCGGAGATGGGCTGACCTGTGTCCATCTCGACGAACCCGAACTGGCCGGACTGGTTGCACTCCAGGAACCACCAGATCCCGTCCGCGTCCTCCGCGAAGTCGAATGCGCCGTACGCCAGTTCCGCGCCCCTCATGTACCGCCGTACGCCCTCGGCGACGCGCGGCGGCACGTCCGCGGGCAGCCAGGGAGAGACCGACGGGGCGAAACGGACGTCCACGTCGTCCGGGTGGGCGTCCGGGGCGGTGGGCTTGCGCGCGGCCAGCAGCGTGTCGCCGACGACGGTGAGCCGGATGTCGGCGCGCTTGGCGATCCGCCGCTGCAGCAGCGTCGGACCGAAGGCCACCGCCGAGAAGTCGGTGTCCGGCGCGACCCGGCTGGTCGGCACCGCACGTGGCGGCTCCTGCGGATGCGCACCCGACACCGGTTTGACCACCAGGTCCGGGAAGCGTTCCGCGAACTCCCGCGCCGCCTGCGGGAACGTCGTGATCAGCGTGGCCGGCACCGCCAGGCCGCTGTCCTGTGCCAGGCGCAGCTGCCAGGGCTTGTGGCGGGCTCTCCGGGCCGCGTCCGGATGGTTCATCCAGCGCGCGTCGGTGGCGCGCAGCATGCCGTACAGCGCCTGCGACGACTCCTCCGTCAGCCAGGCGGACGGCTGGGCGGCGCGGGCGGCGGCCTCCCCGGGTCTGCGTACCCAGATGGAGCGCAGGCCGTTCATGCTCACGAGGCGCCCGCCGGCGGACAGGTGTCCACGGCAGGCGCCCTGCACGTACTCGCCCGACAGCGCCACCCCGTTGGTGAGGTCGGCGGGGTCCAGCCGGACGACCGGCACGCCGGCCTCGCCCAGTCGCAGGACCACCATGTCGGCCGTCACGTCTTCTTCACTGGTCAGGATGAGCACGGTCATCTTCCAGGGCCCGCGGTTCAGTCGTCGAAGTGCGTCTTGGAACCGGCCGTCGAGGTCGTGGTCCCAAGGGCCCTGAGAGTCGCATGGTCGGTGGCGGCGATCCGCCCGTCCGGGAGGACGTTCAACTGCAGTCCGGAGTCGTACGCGTACGGTGCGGTGACGTCCAACTGCACAGCGGGCCGCGCGTAGTTGAGCGTGAACGGTTGCATGGTCTCTCCCTGATTCGGCTTTCACGTCCTTATACGAATCGAACGGGTGATTGGTTTCCTTACGCTGCGTAACCGCAGGTCGAGGGTGCACCGGAAGGGCCGCCCGGACAACAGGGCAGGGGCAACGGCCGGTGTCCGCGTCAGGCCGCGAGTGTGCTGTGGGCCACAGTGAGGGCCTGTTCGGCGTACCCGCGTCCGAACAGCACCGCGTGGACCAGCAGCGGGAACAGCTGGTGCACACCCACCCGCTCCCGCCGGCCGGCCGCGAGCGGTGCCCTCTCCTCGTACCCGGCGAGCACCCGGTCGAGGTACGGGCACCCGAACAGCTGAAGCATCGCCAGGTCGGTCTCCCGGTGGCCGCCGTGCGCGGCCGGGTCGATGAGCCGGACCTCGCCGTCGGCGCCCCACAGTACGTTCCCGTTCCACAGGTCCCCGTGCAGTCGCGCGGGCGGCTCGGCGGGTCCGGCCAGCTCCGGCAGCCGCGCGCAGACCCGCTCGAACACGGCCGCCTCGTCCGGGCGCAGCGTGCCGCGGTCGACCGCGGCACGCACATACGGCAGCACCCGGTGCTCGGCGTACCAGCCGGGCCAGTCGGTGCCCGGCGTGTTGCGCATGGGGGCGAGGCCGATGAACGCGTCCTCGGGGCCGTCCGGCGGCGGCGCTCCGAAATCCGAAGCACCCGCGGCGTGCAGCGCGGCGAGTGCCTGGCCGAAACGCGATGCTGCCGCCGGATCCGGCCGACCGGTCGGCACCCGCTCCGTCACCAACCAGTGTTCGTCGTGTCCGAGCACCGCCGGCACCCTGACCGCGTTCGCGGCGGCCAGCCAGCGCAGTCCCGCCACTTCGGCGCGTACGGCCCCGGGAGCGTTGCCGCGCTTGACCATCACCGAAGTCCCCCCGTCCAGCGTGACCTGGGCCGGTGACCCGGGAGCCGGCCGTGCGCCGGTGACCGGGCGTCCGGTGAGCCGGGACGCGGCCCGCCGCGGATCCTCCTGATCCTCGTCTCGGTTGAGCACGGCCCCAGCCTACGGCCCGCAACAAGGGGCAGTAGTGCGGGACTTCAACCATTACTACGATTGTTTTCAGCCAAACCCCGGCGGTAACTACCCGTGCTGATTCCGTACGGCTAGCGTGAGCACGCCGCGCTGCCACACCAGGGGCACAGGGCTCCGCAGGGACTAGCGCGCGGCGGAGGAAATCCCCCTTGACCACAGCATCCGTGCTGATGGCCGACGTCTTCGAAGTCCAGCCGTACACATCCCACTGCGAAGTCATCCTCGGCGAGGGCGCGCACGCCGTGATCGGTGTGTCCCCGGGCAACAGCTACTTCTCGGCCCGTCGCCTGCACGACCTCGCCCGCTGGGGACTGGACCACTTCGACAGGGTCGACTTCGTGTACACCGACCTGTACGTCGCCGAGATGTACGAGGCCTCCGGCTACCCGCCGGACGAGGCCCGGCGCAAGGCGGTGAAGAACCTGCGCGGGGTGCGCGCCAAGGTTCGTGACGCCGTGTCGGCGGCCGACCCGGAGGGCCTGCGGCTGGACTGGCACCCGATGTCGGAGTTCCGCACCAATCCCGCCTACCAGGACATCCACCGGCAACTCCAGGCGCGCCTGGCCTCCGACGCAGCCTTCCGGGCCGTGTGCGACGCCCTGGTGAATCGTTTCCTCAGTGCCCGGGGCGAGGCTCCGACCGAGCGGCAGCGCGCGGTGTGCCTGGAGTACGTCTGCGCCGAGGCCCCGCTCTTCCTGGACACCCCCGCGATTCTCAAGGTGCCCTCCTCGCTCAACTGCTACCACCAATTGCTGCCGATGGCCGAGCTGTTGTACTCCCGCGGCGCCGGCCTGCGCGCCTCCCGCAACCAGGGCCACGCCATCGTCACCCCTACCGCCCTGGAAGGAGCCGTGGCATGACCACCGCCCCCGACACCCGCACCGACCACCCGCCCCTGCTCGACTTCCCGTTCTCCTGGGACGGCACCCGGGTCCCCGCCGAGGTCGAGGAGGTACGCGCCGCCACCCCCGTACGGCGCGTGCGGACCATCGCCGGCGACGAGGCCTGGCTGGTGTCGTCGTACGACCTGTGCGCGCAGGTGCTGAAGGACGACCGGTTCTCCCTGAAGGACACCTCCGCCCCCGGAGTGCCCCGGCAGTACGCCCTCACGATCCCGCCCGAGGTCGTGAACAACATGGGCAACATCACCGGCGCCGGGCTGCGCCGGGCCGTGCTGAAGGCGCTCAACCCGAAGTCACCGGGCCTGCTGGAATGGCTGCGCGAGGAGGCGTACCGGCTGGTGGACCGGATGGCGGCCGACGGCCCGACCGCCGATCTGCGCGGCGCGTTCTGCGAGCCGTACTCGGCGGGCATGCACTGCCGCATCCTCGGCGTCCCGCAGACCGAAGCCCCGGGCTTTCTGCGCAGCCTCGACATCGCCTTCATGAACTCCCCGTGCCCGATCACCGGCGCCAAGATCAACTGGGACCGGGACATCACCCGTATGACGGCCCTGCTCGACGACCCGGCGACGCACGGCCTGATGGGCGAACTCGCCGCCCTGCGCGAGGACCCCGACTACGCTCACCTCACCGACGAGATGCTGGCCACCGTCGGTGTCACGATGTTCGGCGCGGGAGTGATCTCCACCTCGGGCTTCCTCTCCATGGCCCTGGTGTACCTGCTCACCCACCCCATCGCCCGCGACCTCCTCCGCGACCGCCCGGACCTGATCGGCCCGGGTGTGGAGGAGCTGCTGCGGGTCAACCTCTCCATCGGCGACGCCCTGCCACGCCTCGCCCTGGAGGACGTCCGGCTGGGCGACGTGGACATCCGCGCGGGCGAACTCGTCCTGGTGCTGGTGGAGGGGGCCAACCTCGACCCGGAGAAGTTCCCCGACCCGCACCGCTTCGACATCCACCGGGACAACACCGCCGACCACCTCTCCTTCGGCGGCGGCGCCCACTACTGCCCCGCCACCGCGCTCGGCCGCGCACACGCCCGGATCGCCCTGGAGGTCCTCCTCGAACGGTTCCCGGACCTCGCGCTCGCCGTACCGCCCGGCCAACTGGTCTGGCGCACCGGCTTCATGAAGCGCATCCCCGAGCGGCTCCCGGTGACCTGGTAAGGCGGGACACCCCGCCGTCCCTGCGACGTCCCCGACCCGGCACCCGGGGCGGGGACGCCGAGCGCCCGGCCGACGGCCGGGCAACCGGGTCGGTCCTCGGGGTTTCCCTGGAAGGCGGAGGGTGACCCGAGGCGCGCCGACGGGTTTGTCCGGTCGCCGGTCGCCGGTCGCCGGTCGCCGGTCGCCGGTCGCCGGTCGCCGGTCGCCGGTCGCCGGTCAGCGGCCGACGTGGTGCGAGCCCCTGGTCAGGCCCACCGGGTTGCCCGACGGCAGCAGGCCCGAGCTCTCCACCATGCGGGCCAACGGCTCCAGCAGCTCGGCCAGGCGTGCGGTGCGCTCGGTGCCGAACGCGGTCCACGGTCCTTCGGCCGCCGCGTCCGTGAGCGCCTCCACCTCCGCGCGTGCGGCCGCCCCGGCCGCGGTGAGCGAGCCGTCGGCCGCGAGCAATCCGCGCTCGCGCAGCCGTGTCCCGGCCGCCTCCCAGTCCGACGTTTCCCACTTGCGGGTCTCCCGCAGCAGCGCCCCGTCGGACTCGCCGGCCGCCGCCTTGAGCACCATGGCCTCGACAGGGCCGAGCCCCCGACTCACCAGCACCGCGACATGCGAGTCGCCCCGATGCTCGCGCAGGGTCGTCAGGCCCTGCCACAGCCGCGCGGTGGGGCGGTCCGGCCGCTCCAGTGCCTGATTCGCGGCGGCCAGCACCCGGCCCGTGGTGTCCGCCACGGCGGCGGCCTCCCAGGCGAGGTCGGCGGCCTCGGCGAACTCGGCCGAGCCCACGGCGTCCGGTCCGAACAGGCTTGTCATGGCCGCATTCAGCGCATCCTGACGGGCGGCCAGCACATCGGCGGGAGTCGCGTACGCCCAGGCGTCCGGCAGCGCCCGGGTCACCCGGGCCGGGTGGAAGACGTAGAAGCAGCTCGTCACGACGGACGGGGGAACGGCGCCGAGCGGTGCGGCGCGCAGCGCGAAGTAGCCCATCCAGAACCCGCGCATCCCGAGCGCGTCCGCCTCCCGGCGCACCTCCGGCGCGAAGTACACCAGATCGTGCACCGGCTCGTACCGCTCCCACAGGTGCCGCGCCATCCCGTCAGCCACCGCTTCCTCCCACCGCGTCGACGTTCCGTGCTGCCGGCACCAGCCTGCGTTATGACGACGGTCATAACAAGAGGGGGGTGTCCCGAGCGCCGTTCGGCCCTCGAAGGAACGGATACGCCCGGACGAGGGGTACGCCGGGTGGGGAAAGTGAGGCAGACGGGTGGCGCAGTGACCCGGCTGGGCGGCTCGGATGGTGGGAGCCGGAGGGCTCACTGACGGTGGTTCATGTCGAGGCCGGGTCTGTTCAGCTGATGAGGTATCCGCTGCCCGACCACGGCGGAAGGACATCACTATGCGTTCTGCCCGCATGATTCTGGCGACGGCTGCCGCCACTGCAGCCCTCGCCTTCGGCGCGCCCAGCGCCGCGTTCGCGGTTCCCGCGGGTGACGACGGAGGCCGCGACAGCTCCTCCCACAGCCAGGGGCGCGACCACGGCTCCGACGACGACCACGGCGGTGACCGTGGCGACGACTCGGGGCGCGACCAGGACAATGATCACGGCGACGACCACGACAAGGGCCGCGGACACGACGAGCCGCGCGGCGGAATGCACACGGGTGGCGGAGCGCTCGCCATGGTGCAGGGCGACGACTGGGGCTCGGACTCGGACTCGGGGCGCGACGACAGCCGGTTCGACCCCGACAGCTACCGCGACGGGGGCAAGGGCGGCGGCCGGGACAGCGGTCGCGACAGCGACGAGCGAGGCGACGACCACGAGAAGCCGCGCGGCGGTATGCACACCGGCGGCGGCGCGCTTGCCACTCCGAGTGTCACCGCGGGCGGTCTGGCCGTGCTGGGCGTGGGAGCCGCCGGCATGTACGCGCTGCGCCGTAAGAAGGCCGGCCAGCCGGCGTCCTGACCAGACGACTCGTCACCAGAGGCTGCGGCCGCCGCCGACGCGCTCACCGCGTCGGCGGCCCGCACCCGCGGCGACCCGGCCCTGCGACCCTGCCCCACGCCGGGCGATGTGCACCGCGCCCAGGCACGTCCCCCCCAACACCCGGGGCATGGCCGCGCCCGCGCCCCGTACGCCCCCGGCCGGGCCATGCGCACCGGTGCCGCGTGAGCGTTCCTCCCGGCGCTCGGCCCCTGCGCCGGCACCCGGTACGTCCCGCCCCGCACCCGGGGCCTTGCACACCGACGCCCGTGTACGTCCCACTCCCGCGCCGCGCCATGCGCCCCGGCGCCCTCCTGTTCTGATCCCCGTGCTGCCGTGCCCGAGTGAGGTGGTGTCCGATGGCAGCAGATTCCTCCTCTTCACCCCCCGCGGAACCGCCGGCGGACGGGCAGAGCTCGGGCCGTGGCGGGCGGCTGACGCTGTGGGGCGCGGCGATCGCGATCCTCGCCGTCACCATGTTCGGCGGACACCACGGCTCGGACGGCAGCTCGCATGCGTCCCGTGCCGCGGGCGCGAGCGCCGCCGCACAGACCGATCCGCGGCAGGCCGGCGAGGCGCTGCCCCGGTCCGCGCCGACCCGCCTGGTCATCCCGAAGATCTCCGTGGACGCCCCCTTCACCACCTTGGACATCGGCGCCTCCGGCCAGCTCGAGCCCCCGCCGGCGGGCGACACCAACCTCGTCGGCTGGTACGCCAAGGGTGTCTCGCCCGGCGAGAGGGGCACCGCCGTCATCGCGGGACACGTCGACACGACGACCTCCGCGGCGGTGTTCGCCGGCCTCGACGAGCTGGAGCGCGGTGACCGTTTCACCGTGCAGCGTGCCGACGGGAGCGACGCCGAGTTCGTCGTGGACAGCGTCGAGACCTTCGCCAAGGACGCCTTCCCCAGCAAGCGGGTCTACGCCGACGCCCGGCGCCCCGAGGTCAGGCTGATCACCTGCGCGGGGGACTACGACCACGACGTGCGGGACTACACCGACAACCTAGTCGTCTTCGCCCACCTGGTGTGAACCGGCCGGGACGGTCAGACGGCGGAGTGCGCGAAGGGACCGCCCGGCGCGAACGCCAGCGCCGCGAACCGTTCGCCGATCCGGCGGTGCGCGGCGGCGTCCGGGTGGAGGCCGTCGGGCAGCGGGAGTTCGGTGAAGTCGGCCTCGCCGTACAGGTCACGGCCGTCGAGGTAGTGCAGATGCGGGTCCTCGGCCGACCGCTCGCGCACGATCCGGGCCAGCTCCTCGCGGATGACTCCCAGGGTGAGTTTCCCGCTCGCCGTCTCCGCGGGGTCCCCGGCCGCCCGGAACCGCAGCCGCCCCTCGCTCAGGGCGGAGAAGTCCGGAAGAGTGGGACCGGGCGTGTCCTCGTGGAGGGGACACAGGATCGGCGAGACGACGATGAGCGGGGTGTCCGGGTGGCCGTCCCGGATGCTGTCGAGGAAGCCGTGGACGGCGGGGCCGAATGCGCGCCGCCGCATCAGGTCGGTGTTGACGACGTTGATGCCGAGCTTGACGCTGATCATGTCGGCGGGCGTGTCGCGCAGGGTGCGTGCGGTGAACGGGTCGAGCAGGGCGCTGCCGCCCAGCCCCAGATTGATCAGTTCCGCTCCGCCGAGGGACGCGGCGAGCGCGGGCCAGGTGGTGGTCGGACTCGCGGCGTCCGAGCCATGACTGATGGAACTGCCGTGGTGCAGCCACACCTTGGCGCCCCGCGCCGGTACGGGTTCGACGGGCGCGTCGGTGCGCAGGGCGACGAGTTCGGTCGTCTCGTTGTGCGGCAGCCAGACCTCCACGACCTTGGTGGCACCGGGCAGACCGGTGAAGCGCACGGTGCCGACGGGGCCCGGCCGGTGTTCGGCGGTCCCGGCGGCCATGTCGATCGTGAGCGTGCTGCCGCCGGCGACCCGGGCGCTGCCGGCCGGACGTCCGTCGACGAGCAGGTCGTACACGCCGTCCGGGCGGGGCGGTGCACCGACGAAGACCCGCTTGGTGGGCAGGGTGTCCAGCTCGATGGTGGTGGCGCGGGTGCGGAAGACCAGTCGTACGCCGGAGGGCTGGGACTCCGCCATGGCCAGCTGCGGATCGGCGCACTGCGCGCGGGCGCGGGCCGGCAGCCGGTGCGGCAGCAGGCCGATGGCCGTGCGCTCCAGATCGAGGGCGCCGCGGACGAGATCGGCGGTCAGGGGCGTGGTGTGCATCATGCGGCTGTCCTGGGGGTCAGGGGGCGGGCCAATTGCGCAGCAGGGGGCCCAGGGCGTCCGCGATCGGCGTCCACGACTCCTGGAGGTCGGGGACACTGTGGCCGAATCCGCCGGCCAGTTCGAGGCCGACGTAGCCGTGGAGGACGCCGCCGAGGAGACGGACCGCCTGGGCCTGGTCGGGCCCGGCCAGGTCGTAGCCGCGCAGGACGGCCCGGGTCAGCTGCGCGTGCCGTGCACCGGCGCTCGCGGCGGCCGGGGTGTGCGCGGGCCTAGGGGGTGTCGTTTGGATCATCCCGGCGTCGCGGGCCCTTAGTCGCGGTGGACGTCTCTGTGCCTCCCCTTCTGTCATGAGCCATTATGGACTTGCCTGAAAGGCTTGGGCATGAGGGGCCGGCGGGGGCCTTAATTGGTTCGCAGGCGGCGGTGAGCGGGGCCTAGCCTGCCGGGCATGGCGAAGGCACCCGTACTCACACCCCGCGCGGACGACTTCCCGCGCTGGTACCAGGACCTGATCAGCAAGGCCGAGCTGGCCGACAACGGCCCGGTGCGCGGCACCATGGTCATCCGACCGTACGGGTACGCTCTGTGGGAGCGGATGCAGCAGGACATGGACGCCCGGATCAAGGACGCGGGCGCGCAGAACGCGTACTTCCCGCTCCTCATCCCGCAGTCCTACCTGACCAAGGAGGCCGAGCACGTCGAGGGTTTCGCTCCCGAGCTGGCCGTCGTCACCCATGGGGGCGGCAAGGAGCTGGAGGAGCCCGTCGTGGTCCGCCCCACCTCCGAGACGATCGTCAACGAGTACTTCTCCAAGTGGGTGAACAGCTACCGCGATCTGCCCCTCCTCATCAACCAGTGGGCGAACGTGGTGCGCTGGGAGCTGCGCCCGCGCGTGTTCCTGCGCACGACGGAGTTCCTGTGGCAGGAGGGCCACACCGCGCACGCCACGTACGAGGAGGCGCGCGCCTTCGCGGCGCACATCCAGAGCGAGGTCTACGGCGACTTCCTGAAGAACGTCCTCGCGGCGGACCACGTCTCCGGCCGCAAGACGGTCAAGGAGCGCTTCGCGGGCGCCGTCAACACCCTCACCCTGGAAAGCATGATGGGCGACGGAAAGGCCCTCCAGATGGTCACCAGCCATGAGCTGGGGCAGAACTTCGCGAGGGCGTTCAACACCCGCTACCTGTCCAAGGACGGCTCCCAGGAATACGTCTGGCAGACCTCCTGGGGCTCCACCACACGCATGGTCGGCGCGCTGGTGATGATGCACGGGGACGACGACGGGCTGCGCGTCCCGCCCCGGCTGGCCCCGGTGCAGGCGGTGGTCCTCGCCGTCAAGGGCGACGCGGCGGTCCTGGACCTGGTCCATGCGATCGGCGACCGGCTGAAGGAGGCGGGTGTCCGGGTCCACGTCGACGACCACACGGACGTACCGTTCGGCCGGCGCGCGGTCGACTGGGAGCTGAAGGGCGTGCCCGTACGGATCGAGGTGGGGCCCCGCGACCTGGAGAACGGCACCGCCGTGCTGGTCCGCCGTGTCCCGGGCACCAAGGAACCGACCGCGATCGGGGCGCTGCCCACGCTGCTGCCCGGGGTGCTGGAGGACGACCAGGCGCTGTTGCTGGAGCAGTCCCGCCGGCGCCGCGAGGACCGCACGGTCGAGGTGACCACGCTGGAGGAGGCCGTGGAGTCCGCGAGCACCGGCTGGGCCCGCATTCCCTGGGCCACGCTGGGCCCGGAGGGCGAGGCGAGGCTCGCCGAGCAGGGCGTGTCGGTGCGGTGCCTGGTCGCGGCGGACGGCTCGGTCCCGGAGAGCGACGACCAGCCGGGGAACGTGGCGGTCGTGGCGCGGGCGTACTGACGGACGCGGGCGCCTCCGCCGCCGGGGGAGGGGGCGCCCGCCCGCACTGGTGCTCCGCGGAACCGGCAGTACAGGTGTCCGCGGTGAAACCCGCCTCGGCGAGCACGGTGGCCGCCGGCCCGCGCCCGACTCCGGCCGGGCCGAGCAACAGGTGGTCGCAGTCGGTGAGTTCCGTGTCCCGCGCCCCGCGGGAGTACGAGGTCCGAACGACGCGCTCGGCGGCCTGCTCCGTGCCGATGTGGTGGTTGCCGTGCTGCACCGCCGCCCGCACACCCACTTTTTTGTGCGTACTTGGCAGCGCGACCCGCCCGGGAGAGGCTGTTTTCCAAGGTCAGGGACCACGGCGACGGCACGGGAGGAGGTGACAGCGGTGGTGCGTCAGGACGCCGCCCCGCGTTCGCGGAGCCGTTCCACATGGCGGTGTCCCCACTCGGAGACAGGGCCCAGGGCCTCGGACAGGTCGCGGCCGAAACCGGTCAGCGTGTACACGGTCTTCGGCGGCAGCACGTCGTACACCTCACGGTGCACCAGGCCGTCCTCCTCCATCTCGCGCAGCGCCTGAGTCAGCACCTTCTCGCTCAACCCCGGCAGCCGGCGCCGCAGTTCGCCGGGCCGGTGCGGGCCTGACTCCAGCAGCCACAGCAGGGACGTCTTCCACTTGCCGTCGATCACGGCGATCGCAGCGGTCACCCCGCAGACGTTCGGATCCTGGGCGCGGCTGCGTGTCATCGGCGTCCTCTTCTGTTCCTCGTCGGGCCGTACGGCCACAGTCCTTTACACATACGGGAGTTGAAACATGTCCACGTCCACGAATCTTCCTGCCGTCACCGTGCTCGGTCTCGGCCCGATGGGCCGCTCGCTGGCCGGCGCGTTCCTGCGGGCGGGTCTGCGCACCACGGTCTGGAACCGCACACCGGGCAGGGACCGGGAGCTGATCGAGCAGGGCGCGGTCGGCGCCGGATCGGCCGAGGAGGCCGTGGCCGCCGGTGACCTGACCGTCGTCTGCGTGGTGAACTACGACGCGGTCGACGCCCTCCTGCGGCCCGATCCCGTCAGCACCGCCCTCAAGGGCCGTACCGTGGTGAACCTCACCGCCGACACCCCGGCCCGCGCCCGGGAGACGGCGGACTGGGCGGCCGCCCACGGCATCGGCTACCTGGACGGCGCGATCATGACGCCGGCCCCCAGCATCGGGACACCCGAGGCGGTCTTCCTGCACAGCGGACCGCGCGCCCTGTACGAGGAGCACCGGCCCGTACTGGCGGTGCTCGGCGGCACCCACACCCACCTCGGCGAGGAGATCGGGCGCGCCGCAACGTTCGACATCGCGCTGCTCGACCTCTTCTGGACTGCGATGGCGGGTTACGCGCACGCCGTGGCGATCGCCCGTGCGGAGGGTGTCACCGCCGGGGAACTGGCACCCTTCGCCCAGGGCATCGGCGCGATCCTGCCACCGCTCTTCGCCGAGTTCGCGCAGGACGCCGACGACGGCACCTACTCCGGGGCGGTCAATCCCCTCACCTCGGCCGCGTCGACCATGGCCCATGTGGTGGCCGTTTCCGAGGACCACGGGATCGACGCGGGCGTGATGCGCGCCGTGGAAGGCATGGCCCGGCGCACCATCGGCCTCGGCCACGGCGCGGACGGCTTCATCCGGGTCGCGGAGGTGCTGGGCCGCCACTGACGCGGACCGGTCCGCTCGGAAGCGGTGCCCCAGCTCGGCGGACCTGCGACTTGTGCCGGGCGCGGCACAGTGCGACGCTTCGGTCCGCCGGCCGCACCTCGGCCGGCGGTGGCTGTGAGCAGTGGTTTTCCCGGGAGGCGGACGGATCTCCGGGGCGGCCGTGGACGGAACGAGGAGTGGAGCGATGGAGCTGGAGCTGCGGCACCTGCGGGTGCTGTGCGCGATCGCCGACGCAGGAAGCGTGGGCCGGGCCGCGGCACAGCTCGGCTACTCGCAGCCCGCCGTGAGCACCCAGCTGCGGCGCATCGAGCGCCACCTCGGCGAGCCGCTCTTCGAGCGCGGTACGAGCGGAGTACGGCCGACCCGCTACGGAGCCGAGGTCGTCGCCCAGGCCCGCGACGTACTGGCCCGCGCCGACGCCATCGGCCACCGCCCGGCCGCCGCCCGAGCCCGCCGTACCCTGCGGGTGGCGGCGACCAACTCACCCATGCTGTCCGGCACGGTCTCGCGCGTCCGCGCCCGGCTGCCGGAACTGGCCCTCGCCGTCACCAGCGTCTACGCCTCCTCGCGGATCGTCGAGCTGCTGGAGGACGGCGCGGTGGACGCGGCCATCGCCGCAGACTATCCGGGCATGGAACTGCGCCACTCGGGCGCGGTGCGGCATCGCGGGATCGTCACCGAACCCACGTTCGTGGCCCTGCCCTCCCGGCACCGGCTGCGTCAGTGCGCCCAGGTCCAGCTCGCCGATCTGGCCGAGGACGCGTGGTTCGTGACCCCGGACGACGGCGCCGGCTGGCCCGGGGTGTTCTACGACGCCTGCGCGGCGGCCGGGTTCACCCCGGTCACGGTCCATGAGTTCCTCGGTGACCAGACCCAGCTGCAGAGCATGATCGCCGACGGCCTGGGGGTGTCCCTCGTGCAGCCGACGCTGCGGCCGATCCCGCACGTCGTGGTCAAGCCGCTGGTCGGCTCCCCGCTGTGGTGCCGCTATGTGCTGGCCTGGCGGCCCGACACCGTCACCGAGGAGGTCGTGGAGGCGCTGTCCCAGTCCGCGACGGCGGCCTACAGCGACCTCGTCGCCCAGGCACCTCACCTGCGGGCCTGGGCCTCGCGGACCTGGAGCGTCACCGGCGCCTAGGGGGTGTCGTCTGGATCATCCCGGCGTCGCGGGTCCTGGCACGCGACCCCGCTCGGGTCGGCCGGTCGGCACCGCTCACGGTCTTGTCGGTGTCCCGGAGGAGGCGGGCACCCTCCTGTGCGGCCAGGGACGCGATCACGAACAGCTCGTGCAACTCGTCCGATTCGTCTGCCACTTGGCACCCCCGGGTTCTGGAAGAAGCAGCGACCCACCCGTACCACGGCGTATCCTGACAGATGATCTGATCAGTAGGGTTCACCGTACCGCTCCGATCGGTGGGTATCACTGCGAACTGCGGCTCCCGGGACGGCCCGTTGGGGCGACCAAGGGGTAACGTGTCGTCAGGGGAGGGGCCGATGACCGCGACGGTGCAGGACGCCGCCGACTGGCTTGGAGACGGCGACACGGGCCGGATTCTGCGTGCCCTGGCCACGAGCGACGAATATCCGGCAGTGACACAGGCCGCGGTGGCCGCGCTGTCCGAGGGGTGGCGGAACGACCCCGAGACACGGCAGTTGCTGTTCGACCTCGCCGACGACCGGGACATCCGGCGCGTCCACCAGGCGCAGGCCGCCCGCCACGCGCTGGCGACGGCGTGGCCCGGCGACCCTCAGGCGCGTGCCCTGCTGGAGGCGCACGCCGAACACGGGGACGATCTCGCCACCGCTGATCTCGGCACCGGGTGGCCGGGCGACCCGCAGGTCGGCGGTACGCTGCGCGGCCTGGCCGTACGGGGCCGTACGCGCAAGGTGCGGAAGGCCGCCATCGCCGCGCTGGACGCCTGGCGGGGAGACCCGGAGATCGGGGGGTTTCTGCGGCGACTGGCCACCGAGGCCAAGCCCTACGACCTGCGCCTCACGGCCGTCGTTTCACTGGGCCTGGGCTGGGCCGGTGATCCGGACACCGGCGCACTGCTGCGTGACCGCGCCGCCAACGACACCGACCCGGACGTGCGCAGCCACGCCTTCTGGGCGTTGATGGAGGGCCAGTACGACGACTTCGACGGCGCCGAACGGGTGGCACTGGTGCTGGCGGAGCTCAGGTGCGGCGAGGCTGGAAGGGAGGTGGCGATACATCAGGCCCTGCACTATCTCCGCACCCTTGACGCGGCAGATGTCCGCCTGGAAGGGGAGGCGCTCCGTCGGGAGCTGTCCTCGCTCATCATCCGTCCGGCCCTCGACGCCCGTGTGCGCGTCGTGGCGCTGCAAACCCGGCTCGCGCTGTTCGCCGGGGACAGCAGGGGCGCCGAACATGCCGGGGGAGCGGGTGACGTCTCCTTCGAATCGCTGGCGTCGCTGTGCGCCGATGACTGGCGGACCATGCGGGAAGCGGCGCTCGACGCGCTGGTCACCTGGTGGCGCGACGATCCCCGAACCGAGCGCCTGATCCGCACGATCGCCGTCAAGGACCCCTTCTACGATGTCCGGGCTGCGGCGATCACCGCCCTGGCGGTGATCGCGGCCGGGAGTTCCAAGGCTCAACGCCTGCTGCGCAGGCGCTCCCGCAAGGATCCGGTCCCCGACGTGCGGATGACGGCCGTCGAGGCGCTCGCCGCGGGCTGGCGGGACCACCCGGAAACGGTCGAATGGCTCCGCGACCAGGCGGTGAGGTGCCGGGACAGCTGGATACGAGAGGGCGCGATGCGGGCTCTCGGGGCCCAATGGCCCGGCGACCCCGCGATCGCCGCGCTCCTGCGTGACCGCGCCACATCCGATGACAGCCTGGACGTGCGCGAGGCGGCGCTCGATGCGCTCGCCGCCGGCTGGCAAGACGATCCGCACACCGCGCCGTTCCTGCGCGAGCGTGCCCTCACCGACGAGAGTCAGACCGCGCAGCTCAAAGCGGTCCGTGCCCTGTGCGCCCGATGGCCGGGCGAGGACGACACCCGTGCCGTCCTGCACCACCATCTCAACGCCGGGCACTGGAACGAGATGGTCCGCGACGTCGCCCTGGCCGAACTGGCCGCGGGCTGGCCCGACGACCCCGCCACCGCGTCCGCCCTCGTCCGGCACGCCACGGACGACGAGGCCGCCTCCGTGCGGGAGGCCGCCGTCACCGCGCTGGGGGCCGGCTGGAGGCACGATCCCCGCACCGGTGGAGTGCTCCGCGACCGCGCCGAACACGACCCGGATGACACCGTCCGGCTGGCGGCGGTCCAGGCCCTGGCCCCGCGGCCGGCTGCGCCCGCGCCCGACGGCCCCGACGATGAGGACGCCGGGTCATAGGGACAACAAAGCCGGCCCGCTCGGGCAACGACTTCCGACGGGAGTACCAGGCCTGTCCGGCGGATCGTGGCGGAGACGCGGGAATGGTGTGTCAAAGGTGCACCGTGATGTTATGAGCGGGTAGTGGCATGTGCTATGTCACACGGCATTGTTGAGCCGGGCGGCCCGCTGAGACAGTGCCTCACACGCCTCAACACCCCACAGAGGCGCATCCCTTCGTGGAGGAATCCAGATGCGCTATCGCTTCGCGCTGCCCAGACGCATGCCCGGCCGCAGGCACCCCCGCACCGGCGGACGCCTGGCCGGCGCCGCGGCCGTCTGCGTCACCGTGACCGGTCTGCTGGCCACGCCGGCACCGGCGGCACCGATGCCGCACTCCGCTGCCACCGCCGCTCCCCACCGGCACACGTCCGTGCCGTCGCCGGCGGGCGCGACCACCGCCGTCACCGAGCATTCCGCAAACCAGGCCCGGCGGCTCAGTCCGGCCCAGCTCCCGCCGCGGGCACCGGCGTTCACCCGCAGCATGGAAGCCGCACCGCGCGGTGTGACCAAGGCGGCCTCGTGCACCCCGGCCGACTTCGGCCGCCGTACCGGATCCGCTCTCGTCTCCTTCGTGAAGGCCTCGTCCACGGACTGCGTGAACACACTGTTCTCGGTCACCGGCAGGGACGCCCACGACATCTTCCGCCAGGCCCAGATGCTGACCGTCGCGAACGCGTACACGCGTGCGGCCGGACAGTACCGCGGCGACAACTCCGGCAGCGTCGAGCAACTGGTCCTCTTCCTGCGCGCCGGCTACTACGTGCAGTTCAACCACTCCGGCGACGTGGGGTCGTACACGCCCCGCCTCACCTCCGCCGTCACGGCCGGCCTGGACGCCTTCTTCGCCCGCTCCCACTCCCGGGACGTCAGCGCGGCCAACGGCGACATCCTCGGCGAGAGCGTCATCCTCACCGACAGCGCCGACCAGCAGGGCCGCTACCTGGACGTCTACCGGCGGCTGCTGAACGACTACGACAGCTCCTACGACTCGGTCGACAGCATGATCCGGGCCGTCAACGACGTCTACACCCCGCTGTGGCGCGGCAACTGGAACCCGGAGTACGTGAAGGCCGTCGAGTCCGACCCGCGCGTCATCGACACCCTGTACGACTTCGCGCTCGCCAACACCGACCAGCTCGGCACCGATCTGGCCTTCCTGGACTCCAATGCCGGGATGAACCTGGCCCGTTACGTCGAGCACCCCGAACTTCAGGACGCTGTCCGGCCCTTGACCAAGGACGTCCTGGACCGGACCGCGATCACCGGTCCCACCGCCGGGCTCTGGGTCGCCGTCGCCACACAGGCCAACTCCTACGACGGCGCCAACTGCGCCTACTACGACGTCTGCGACCTGGCGGGCAAGCTGACCCGGGCAGTCCTGCCGGTCAGCCGCCACTGTGACGGGAACGTCACCGTCCTCGCCCAGTCGCTGACCGCCGCCGACCTCGACGCCGCCTGCGCGAGCGTGCTGAACCAGAGCGCCTACTTCCGTGGTGTGGTGAAGGCCGACGCAGCGATACCCGGCCAGTACGTCTCCACCATCCAGCTCGTGGTCTTCGCCAGCCGCGCCGACTACCAGACCTACGCCGGGCCGATCTACGGCATCAGCACCGACAACGGCGGCATGACCCTGGACGGCGACCCGACCGATCCGGCCAACCACGTCACGTCGATCATGTACCAGAAGAACTACGACGACGGTTTCACCGCCCGGATCTGGAACCTCAACCACGAGTACACGCACTTCCTCGACGGCCGCGACGACATGAAGGGTGACTTCGCCCAGGAGACCACCGTGCCGGACGTGTGGTGGATCGAGGGCGTGGCCGAGTACATCTCGTACAGCTACCGCGGCCTCGCCGACGACCAGGCGATCCAGGAGGCCGGCAAGCACACCTACAAGCTGAGCACGCTGTTCGAGAACACCTACGAGAACAGCGATGTGATCCGCACCTACCCGTGGGGTTACCTCGCCGTGCGCTACATGGCCGAGAACCACCCCGACGACCTCCAGCGCATGCTCGCCCGCTTCCGGGCCGGTGACTTCGCCGGCGGATACGCCGTCTACCACGACGGCATCGGCACCCGCTACGACGCCGACTTCGACCAGTGGCTCACGGCGTGCGCCGCGGGCGCGTGCGCCAAGCCGACGAAGGCCTGACCGCACCCGCCCGAACACGGCGGCCGCCGACCGGAACCCCGGTCGGCGGCCGCACACATGCTCAGGGTTTCGGCGTCACACCGCCGTCGCCGGGTACGTCGGGTACTCCACGCCCGACACATGCTGGACGACGCGGACGACCTGGCAGGAGTAGCCGAACTCGTTGTCGTACCAGAGGTAGAGGATGGCGTTGTCGCCGTCGACCTTGAGGGCGCCGGCGTCCACGATCGAGGCGTGGCGCGAGCCGATGAAGTCGCTGGAGACCGCGTCGGGCGCCGTGATGAAGTCGATCTGGCGCTTGAGCGGCGAGGTCAGCGACACCTCACGGAGGTAGTCGTGGACCTCCTCGCGAGTCGTCTCGCGGGCCAGCTGCAGGTTGAGGATCGCGATCGAGACGTCCGGCACGGGGACGCGGATCGAGCTGCCGCTGATCTTCGCCCTGAGGTCCGGCAGCGCCTTGGCGACGGCGGAGGCGGCCCCGGTCTCGGTGATCACCATGTTGAGCGGCGCGGAGCGGCCACGGCGCTCGGACTTGTGGTAATTGTCCAGCAGGTTCTGGTCGTTGGTGAACGAGTGGACGGTCTCCACATGGCCGCGGAGCACGCCGTACTCGTCGTCCATCGCCTTCAGCGGCGGCACGATGGCGTTGGTGGTGCAGGAGGCGCAGGACAGGATCTGCTCGTCCGGCTTGACGGTGTCGTGGTTGACGCCGTGCACGATGTTCGGGACGTCGCCCTTGCCCGGCGCGGTCAGCACGACCTTCTCGATGCCGGGGCGCAGGTGCTTGGACAGGCCCTCGCGGTCGCGCCACTTGCCGGTGTTGTCGATGAGGATGGCGTCCCGGATGCCGTACTCGGTGTAGTCCACGGCCGACGGGTCGTCGGCGTAGATCACCTTGATGGCGTTGCCGTTGGCCACGATGGTGCTGCTGGCCTCGTCGACGGTGATGGTGCCCTGGAACTGGCCGTGGATGGAGTCGCGGCGCAGCAGCGAGGCGCGCTTGACGATGTCCTCGGCGCCGCCGCCGCGGACCACGATGGCGCGCAGGCGCAGACCGTTGCCGGAGCCGGACTTCTCGATCAGCAGGCGGGCCACGAGCCGGCCGATGCGGCCGAAGCCGTACAGCACGACATCGCGCGGCTCACGGCGCTCGATCTTGTTCCCACCGGTGGCGCCGGCGACGGCTTCGGCCGTGAACTCCGCCACGCTCAGGCCTCGGTCGTCGGCCTTGTAGGTGGTGGCCAGCATGCCCAGGTCGATCTGCGAGGGCCCGAGGTCGAGCGCGGTCAGGGCCTGCAGGAACGGCATGGTCTCGGTGACCGACAGCTCCGCGCCGGCGATCTGCCGGGCGAAACGGTGCGTCTTGAGGATGCTGACCACCGACTTGTTCACCAAGGAGCGGCTGTGCAGCAGGACGGTCACGTCCCGCTCGCGGTGCAGCTTCCCGATGAGCGGGATCATCGCCTCCGCGATCTCCTCGCGGATCTTCCAGTTGGTGAACGAGTCGTCGTTGACAGTCACGGATCCATCTTTCGAGCTAGGCAGCGCTCATATGGTAACCACACCTCTCAGGTGCTCCTCCCGGGGGTGGTGAGGTAAGGGATGTGCACCCATTTCTTGACCAATTCCTGAATCGGGGTGGAAGTGCGTAAGAAACCCGGGTCGCGATTTGCACGTCTTACCCGGCGTGCCCAAGGTCAACAGAGTGAGCACCTCTTCCGTACCCCGGCCGTCCGAGTCGGCCGCCCCTTCCGGTCCCCTCCGCCGCCCCGGCCTGCCGCGGATCACCCGGCGCGGCATCCCCGAGGGAGCGCTGCCGGCTCTAGCCCTGTTCGTGGCCGTCCGGTTCGCCGGGGTCCTCGCGGTGATCCTCATGAACGCGGTCAGGGGCCACCCGCTCGTCAAGACCCTGGCCCACTCCTGGGACTCCCGCTGGTACCTGCACATCGCGGCCCAGGGCTACGGCCACAAGATCTGGATCACACCGCAGGGCGACGTCCAGAGCGACTGGGCGTTCTTCCCGCTGTATCCGTGGCTCATCAGGGCGTTGACCACGGTCCTGCCGTTCACCCCCGGCCAGGCCGCGCTGCTCATCGCCTGGATCGCCGCGGGTGTGGCGGCGTACGGCGTGTACGTCATCGGCCACCACCTCTACGGCCGCGGGGTGGCCACCGCACTGGTCGCGCTGTGGGCCGCCCTGCCGCACTCCGTCGAACTCACCATCGCCTACACCGAGTCGCTGTTCGCCGCGCTCGCCATCTGGTCCCTGTACTGCGTGCTCAAAGGCCGCTGGCTGTGGGCCGGGGCGCTGGCCGCGCTGGCGGGACTGTCGCGGCCGAGCGGTTTCGCGATCGCCGTGGCCGTCGCCCTCGCCGCCGGGTACGAGGCGCTGCGGCAGCGCGGCCGGGTACCGGTGAGCCTGTGGGCCGGTGCCGTACTGGCGCCGCTGGGCTGGCTCGGCTATGTGCTGTGGGTGGGCAGCCGGATAGGAGACATGCTCGGCGGCTACTTCAAGGTGCAGAGCGCCTGGGACTCCCGCTTCGACTTCGGCGCCGGATCGGTGCGCTTCCTCAAAGCCCTGCTGCTGTACGGCGGGGGTGTCGTCTACCCGGCGGCCCTGATGATCGTCGTGATCGGTGTGCTGCTGTTCGCGCTGCTGTGCCTGGAACGGGCCCCGCTGGTCCTCGTGGTCTTCGCCGGGGTCCTGGTCCTGCTCGTGGTCGGCGGCTCCGGCTCCTTCTCCTCCAAGCCGCGGTTCCTGCTGCCCGCCTTCCCGCTCCTCATCCCCATGGCCCGTGCCCTGGCCCGCAGTTGGCGGCACCGGCCGGCCCACGCCGTGGTCGTCTACGGCGCCCTGACCGTCGTGTCCCTGTTGTTCGGCGCCTATGTGACGGCGGTGGCCCACTCCCCGCTGTGAGCCACCGCCGGCTCGTCACACGGACTGCCGCTCCCGCCCGCCCCGACGTACGCCGCCCAGGGCGGCGAGTGCGAAGGTCACCAGCAGGGCGCCGACCCAGCCCGGCGAGCGGTGGCCGAGGCCGCCGTCGATCACGGCGCCGCCCAGCACCGGCCCCGGGGCGGCGCCGGCGTTCAGCGCCGACGTCGCGAACGCACCCGCGAGCGACGGGTCGTCCGTGGCCTCGTACAGCACCCGGCTGATCAGCGTCGCACCGACCCCGAACACGGAGGGCCTGGGCAGGACAAGGAGGACGGTCGCCACGGTGTGCCCGGCGGCCGGTGCGAGCAGCGGCCGGCCGGTGAGCAACGTGGCCCCGGCCCGTCAACCCTGAAGCGCACGTGCTTGCCACCCGGTTTACGGCGGATCCGGGCCAGGACAGGTGCCGGGGGGTACCGGCACCAGGGATACGGGGGCCTGCCGCAGTGTGCCGCTCGCCCGCCTCGTGATCGGCTTGCCGTGACACAGGCCGGGGACGGGGAGGCGAACGGATGTGGGACAGGGTCGGGCGTGCGGCGTGGATCGCGGGAGTGGCGCAGTTCTTCGTGTGCCACGGCCTCGCCGAGTCGGCGTGGGCACGGCCGTACAGCTGGGCGCGGAACAACATCAGCGATCTCGGCAACGCGCGCTGCGCCTGGCAGGCCGAGCCCGAGCCGCGGTATGTCTGCTCTCCCCGCCACGCCCTGATGAACACCTCGTTCGTCACCCTCGGCCTGCTGCTCGTCGCCGGGGTCGTGCTGACGGGCTCGCTCTGGCGGCGCGGCAGCGCGGCGCTCCTGTGCCGGGTGCTGCTCGCGGGGTCCGGCGTCGGGTTCGTGCTGGTCGGGTCGGCACCCGCGGACGTGCACGAGAACCAGCACGTGCTCGGCGCCCTGTTGATCATGGTGACCGGCAACACGGGCCTGATGCTGACCGGATTCGTTCTCGCCGACGGCGTGCCGCGCCTGCTGCGGTGGGGGAGCGCGGTGCTCGGCGGTGTCGGTCTCGTCGCCTTCGGGCTCTTCGTCTCCCACCACTACCCGGGGCTCGGCATGGGCGGCATGGAACGGGTCGCCGTGCTGCCGCTCCTGGTGTGGACGGCCGCCTCCGGCCTGCACGGGCTGATCCGCGGGGGCACCGTGCGAACGCCGTGAATCGGGGTAGGCGGGGGGACGCCCGAGGAAAGGATCGTCATGACGACCTACGTGATCAGCGTTCCCGGCACCTTCACCGCGGATGTCGGGACCAGTACCCGCAGCCGCCTGGCCGCGTCGCTCAGGCCCGCCGATCCGCACGGCACGCGGATGGGCAGCGCCGAGGATCTCGACGTGCTCAGCGTCAACGAGGACAACACCTTCACGCTCCGCCTGACCGTGGAGGCCGACACCGGTCCGCATGCCGAGCAGGAAGCCCGTCGGCTGGCCGACTCCGCTCTGCACGACGCGGGACTGGACGAACGGAGCGCGCCGCTGGGACCGGCCGTGATCACCGGGATCGACTCCGAGGTGCGCTGACCGGGAGCCGTACCGCGCTCCACCCGCAGGGCGAGATCTTCCGATATAGGTAAAATCTAGGCGTTTGCCGAACATGCAGGCGGCCGGTCAGGGAAGACCACCGCCCCGCCGGAAGTGATCGATGCCCCGCAAGCGCTCCACGGACGAAGGCGACGAGCTGCTGGCCAGGCTCGGCTCGCTCACCGCCCAGGCACGGGAGCGCGCGGAGCTGCAGCGCACCCAGGTCGAGCTGGCCATCGCCCTGCAGCGCGGCATGCTCCCCCGGGACCTGCCCACGGCACCGGGCCTGCATCTCGCCGTCCGCTACGCACCGGCCAACCTCGGTCTCAATGTGGGCGGCGACTGGTACGACGCGTTCACCCTCCCCGACGGCCGGATCGGGCTGTCCATCGGCGACGTCCAGGGGCACAACATCGAGGCCGCCGCCTTCATGGGCCAGGTGCGGGCCGGACTGCGCGCCCTCGCCTCCGTCACCGGCGAGCCGGGCGAACTCCTCGCCCGCACCAACGACCTGCTGGTCTCGCTGGGCAGCGACCTGTTCGCCACCTGCACCTTCATGCGCCTCGACCTGGCCACCGGAGTGCTGGAGAGCGCACGGGCCGGCCATATCCCGTTCGTGTGGGCCACGGCGGACGGCAGGTCCGGCGTCGTCGACGCGGAGGGAGGGCCGCCGCTCGGCATCGACAAGGGCATGGAGTTCCCGGTCAGCCGACACCGGCTCACCACGGGCGGCGTGTTCGTGCTGCTCACCGACGGCGTGGTGGAGGGCCCCTCGCTGACCGTCGAGGACGGCCTCGACCAAGTGGTGCGCCTCGCCGGTATCGCCGCCGTCGCCGGCCTGGAGGCGCCCGCGCTGGCCGCCGCCGTGATCAAGGGCGCGGAGAGCGTCGGGCACGAGGACGACGCGGCCGTCCTCGTCGTCGGCCTGGACGGAATCCGCACATGACCCGCCCCGACCGCCGGGCCACCGCGCCATTCGGCCCCATCGTGACGGAGCCGTGGGTCCGGCGTCGTCCGGATCCGGCGCCGACCGGGGCGGCCCGCCGCCGCTCGACCGGGGCGGGGATTCAGCCATAGGGCCGGACGGCACCGCCTCTCGCCTCGCCGACCCGGGGCCGCCGGTGTGAGATGGCTGCTGTGGTGGGTTTCCAGGTTCTGCGCCGGCCAGGCGGTTACGCCGTCCAGGTACTGGCGGTCGCGGCCTGCTACTACGCCGCCGCCCGGCTCGGACTCGTGCGCGAACTCACCGTCGAGGGCGCCGTCGTCACCCCCATCTGGCCGCCGACGGGCGTCGCCGTCGCCGCCCTGCTGATCCTGGGTCTGCGCTGCTGGCCCGGCATCACGATCGGCGCCTTCTTCGCCGTGATGTCCGTCACCAGCTTCCGCCCCGACGTGCTGATCACCCTCGCCGGCCAGACCGGCGCACCGGTGTGCGCGGCGCTTCTGCTGCGCCGCGCCCGCTTCCACACCGACCTCGGCCGGTTGCGGGACGGCATCGCCCTGGTGTTCCTGGGCGCACTGACGGCCACGCTGATCAGCGCCACCGTCGGCGTGGGCCTCCTGGTTCTCACGGACAAGCTCGACGCGGCGGACTTCTGGCTCGTCTGGCTGGCCTGGTGGGTGGGCGACGCCATGGGCGTCCTGATCGTCACCCCGCTCCTGCTGTTGCTGCACCGCGCGCGCCGGCCGCTGCCCCTGGCCCGGTGGAAGGAGGCGACCGCCCTGACCGTCGTCGCCTGCTGTCTGGTGCCGTTGGCCGTCTACAGCACGGTCAGCCTGCTCTTCCTCGTCTACCCGCTCCTCATCTGGGCCGCCCTGCGCTTCCAGCTGGCGGGCAGTGCGCTGTCCGCGCTGCTGACGTCCGTGCTGGCCACCGTCGCGGCGACGGACGGCGTCGGCTCCTTCACCGGGCTCAGCCGGATCGAGGTCATGGCGAAGCTCCAGGCGTTCAACGGCTCCATGGCCCTGACCGCGCTCCTGCTGTCCGCGCTGATCACCGAGCAGCGCAACACCCGGCGCTCGGTGGAGAGGGCCTGCCAGGAACTGGTCGAGGTACTGGAACACCTCACCGCCGGCGAAGCCCCGCCGCCCCGGCCGCAGCCGGACGCCGAGAACGCCGAGAATTTCCCGAACACGGACGGCCGGGGCTGACCGACCGGGCCCCCGTCACACAGGAACGGGAGTGCCAGGACACCGCGGTCCCGCTTCACCGGCCGGAGCGCTTCACCGGCCCTCGTCGTCGCCGCCCGGCTCCGCGGAGCCCGTACCTGACGTGGTGTCCCGCTGCACCGGCGGATGTGCGGAGCCGGTGGCGCCGGCCTGGCCCCCGCCGGTCGTGCCGTAGCCGCCCGGGATGCCCGGCGGCGCGTCCGCGACAGCGTGGGCCTCGCTCACGTGCCGCCGGGCCCGGATCCCCGCCCGGCGCTCCGGGTACGGGTGGTCGAACGGCTCGGCGGAGGCACGCTCGCGCTCCGTCTCGCGCCGGCGGTGTGCGGCGCGCTCGGCGGCCGCGGCCCTTTCGTCCTGCCGGCCGCGGTCCTCGCCGGCGTGTACGCGCTCCTTGTCGTTCATGCGGCGTCGAGTACCCGGGCGGTGGCCGCCGCCAACCCGGCTCCCGGCGTGTCGAACGGCCGGTCCGGGGCACTGGGAGACGATGGGCGCAGCCCGGACGGGCCCGGGCCGGACCGGAGGGACAGCGGCGGCATGGAGCAGCGGACGGCGAGCGCGGCCGAACAGCGGACCGGGGCGACCCAGCCCGGCCCGGCCGCCCCGCAACGGCGTTCCGGCACGACCGCAGGACCACGGAATCACACCGCACGGCCGCCGGAGGGCTCCGCAGGGCCGCCGGAGGACTGTGGTCGGCCGCTGGGGGATTCCGCACGGCCGCCGGAGGACTGTGCACGGCTGTCGGAGGATTCCGTACGGCCGCCGGACGGCGCCGACGTGCGCCGTCGTATTCCGCGCACCGACCGTCTGCTGCGCGACCCCCGCCTGGCCGCAGCCGTGGACCGGCTCGGCGTCGGCGTGGTCAAGGCTGCCGTGCACGAGGCGCAGCGGCGGGCCCGCGAGAAGACCGTCCCGCCCGAGCAGGTGCTGCCGACCGCCCTCGCCCTGCTGCCCGGTACCGCGAGCGGGCTGCGTCCGGTGCTCAACGCCACCGGAGTGCTGCTGCACACCAACCTCGGCCGGGCCCCGCTGTCTGATGCCGCCCGGCAGGCCGTGCAGGAGGCCGCCGGGCCCACGGACGTCGAACTGGACCTGGTGACCGGCGTACGCGCCCGCCGTGGCCGTTCCGCCCTCGCCGCCCTGCGCGAGCGGGTCCCGGCCGCCGGGGCGGTGCACGTCGTCAACAACGGCGCCGCCGCGCTGGTGCTCGCCGCCACCGCCCTCGCAGTCGGCAAGGAGATCGTCGTGAGCCGGGGCGAGATGGTGGAGATCGGGGACGGCTTCCGCCTGCCCGACCTGCTCGTCACGACCGGCGCCCGGCTCCGCGAGGTCGGTACGACCAACCGCACGACCGCCGCCGACTACGCCACCGTGATCGGCCCGGACACCGGGTTCGTGCTCAAGGTGCATCCGTCCAACTTTCGTATCACCGGCTTCACGCAGTCCGCCGAGGTCGCCGACCTCGCCGCTCTCGGTGTGCCGGTCGTCGTCGACATCGGCTCGGGGCTGCTCGCCCCGCATCCGGCGCTGCCTCAGGAGCCCGACGCCGAGACGCAGCTGCGCGCGGGCGCCGCGCTCGTCACCGCGAGCGGCGACAAACTGCTCGGCGGCCCCCAGTGCGGACTGCTGCTCGGTGACCGGGACCTCGTCCGCGCCCTCGCCCGGCACCCGCTGGCCCGCGCCCTGCGCGTCGACAAACTGACCCTGGCCGCGCTGGAGGCCACCCTCACCGGCCCGCCCACCCCGACCGCCCTCGCCCTCACCGCCGACCCGGCCCGCCTGCGCGCCCGCGCCGACCGGCTGGCCGACAGCCTCGCCGCCGACGGCATCGACGTACGGGCCGTCGAGTCCGCCGCGACCGTCGGCGGCGGCGGAGCCCCCGGGGTCACCCTGCCCAGCGCCGCCCTGTCCCTGCCCGAGCCGTACGCCGCCGCGCTGCGCACCGGCCGCGGCCCGGTCGTCGGACGGCTGGAGGCGGGTCGCTGCCTGCTGGATCTGCGGGCGGTGCCCGAGCAGGACGACGAACGGCTGGCCGATGCCGTGCGCTCGGCCCGGCCCGCCGGGAAAGGGCGGGCGTGATGCGGGTGCTCGCCACCGCCGGCCATGTCGACCACGGCAAGTCCGCCCTGGTACGGGCCCTCACCGGCATGGAGACCGACCGCTACGAGGAGGAGCGCCGCCGCGGACTCACCCTCGATCTGGGCTTCGTGTGGACCCGGCTCGGCCCGGACGGGGACCACCTCGCCTTCGTCGACGTTCCCGGGCACGAACGCTTCGTGCCCACCATGCTGGCCGGAGTCGGACCGGTGCCCGCCGTGCTGTTCGTGGTCGCCGCCGACCAGGGCTGGCAGCCCCAGTCCGAGGAGCACCTGGCCGTCCTCGACGCGCTCGGCGTCCGGCACGCCGTCCTCGCGGTGACCCGCAGCGACCTCGCCGACCCCGGACCCGTGCGCGCCGACGCCGTCGAACGGCTGGCCCGGACCTCCCTCGGCAAGGTGCCCGCGGTCGCGGTGAGCGCGGTCACCGGCGCCGGACTCGACGAGCTGCGCGATGAACTGGCGCGACTGGCAGGCGAGTTGACGGACCCCGACCCCGACGCCGATGTACGGCTCTGGCTCGACCGGGCCTTCACCGTGCGCGGACACGGCACCGTCGTGACCGGCACGCTCGGCGCGGGCACCCTGCGCATCGGCGACCGGCTGGTCACCGGGGACGGTACGGCCGTGCTCCGGGTGCGCGCGCTGCAGACGCTGCAGGAGGAGCGGACGGAGGTCAGCGGCGTGGCCCGCGTGGCGGTCAACGTGCACGGACCGGGCGACGACCGCCTGCGCCGGGGTCAGGTGCTGCTGACCCCGGACCGCTGGCTGAGCAGTGAGGTGACGGACGTCCGGGTCACCGGTGAGCCGGTCGCCGACCTGCCCCGCTCCGTCACCCTGCACATCGGCACCGCCGCCGTACCGGTGGCCGTACGCCCGCTCGGCGAGGACACCGCCCGGCTCACCCTCGCCCGGGGGCTGCCCCTGCGGGTCGGCGACCGCGCGGTGCTGCGCGAACCCGGTGGCAGCCGCATGCCCTGCGGTGTCACGGTCCTCGACGTACGGCCGCCCCGGCTGACCCGGCGCGGCGCCGGCCGGGCCCGCGCGGCGGAACTCGCGGGCATGACCGGCCGTCCCGACGGCACCGCCGAACTGCGCCGCCGCAAGCTGATCCGGTGCGCCGACCTGAGGGCGATGGGCGTTCCGCCACCTGCCGCACCCGAGGTCCAGGACCCGGCGGGCACCGCCGGCCGGCGAACCGGCGAAGGGCGGTCCCCTGCCCACACCGTCGCCGGGGACTGGGTGGCCGATGCGGCCTACTGGAACGCCCTGAAGGACCGGCTGGCCACTGAGGTCGGCCGGCATGCCCGCGCGCACCCGCTGGAGCCCGGTCTGCCCGCCGAGGCGGCCCGCCGGCTGCTCGGCCTGCCCGACCGCGCCCTGGTCGACGCGCTGGCCGGGGCAACACCCCGACTCCACGCCCGGCAGGGCCGCTTGTACCGCTCGGACAGCCTCCGGCCCGCCCTGCCGCCGCCCGTCCAGGCCGGCGTGGACGCGGTGCGCGACGACCTCACCCGTGCGCCGTTCCGCGCGCCGGAGGCCGGTCGGCTCGCCGAACTCGGCCTGGACCGCAAGGCGTTGGCCGCCGCCGTCACGGCCGGCGCCCTGCTGCGGATCGCCGACGGGATCGTGCTGCTGCCCGGCGCCGACACCGAGGCCGCCGCCGTGCTGCGCACCCTGCCCCAGCCGTTCACGCTCAGCGAGGCCCGGCGCGCCCTGGACACCACCCGCCGGGTGGCCGTACCGCTGCTGGAGTTCCTGGACGTCCACGGCCACACCGAACGCGTCGACGACCAGCGCAGACGCTGCCGCACCGACGCGGTGAACGGAGGCGGACGGGAATCGAACCCGCCGGCCCGAGATCCTCGGGCCCCTCGGTTTTGAAGACCGGGAGGGCCACCAGGCACCCACACGCCTCCCCGCACGTCAGGCTACTGCCCCAGGAGACCGCCGGTATGACATCGACATCCCCGCCGATCGGCCGGGCGCCCGTCCGGCTCACCCAGTACGCCCACGGCGGCGGCTGCGCCTGCAAGATCCCGCCCGGAGAGCTGGAGGAGGTGGTCGCCGGGCTGACCGTGCCCCCGCTCGCCGGAGGCGACACCCCGCTGCTCGTCGGACTCGCCACCGGGGACGACGCCGCCGTCGTCACCCACCGGGGCACGGCGGTCGTCTGTACGGCCGACTTCTTCACCCCGGTCGTGGACGACCCCTACGACTGGGGACGCATCGCCGCCGCCAACGCGCTGTCCGACGTGTACGCGATGGGCGGCAGGCCGGTGCTCGCGGTGAACCTGCTGGCCTGGCCCCGCGACCGGCTTCCCTTCGACCTGGCCCGCGAGGTGCTGCGCGGCGGCCTGGACATCGCCACCGAGGCCGGCTGTCACGTCGGCGGCGGGCACAGCGTCGACGACCCGGAACCGAAGTACGGCATGGCCGTCACCGGCCTCGCCGACCCCGAGCGGCTGCTGCGCAACGACGCCGGACGGCCGGGCATGCCGTTGTCGCTGACCAAGCCGCTGGGCGTGGGGGTGCTGAACAACCGGCACAAGGTCACCGGCGAGCGGTTCGAGCAGGCCGTCGCCACCATGACGGCGCTCAACCGGGACGCCGCGGAGGCCGCGCTCGCGGCCGGGGCCACCTGCGCCACCGACGTCACCGGGTTCGGTTTCCTCGGCCATCTGCACAAGCTGGCCCGCGCCTCCGGCGTGACCGCCGTGGTCGACACGGCCGCCGTGCCCTACCTGGACGGGGCGCGGGAGGCCGTCCGGGACGGCTACGTCAGCGGTGGCACCCGCCGCAACCTCGAATGGGTCGCCCCGCACACCGACTTCGGGACCACCGACGCCGACACCCGGCTGCTGCTGGCGGACGCCCAGACCTCCGGCGGGCTGCTCGTCGCGGGCGATGTGCCCGGAGCGCCGGTGGTGGGGGAACTGGTGCCGCGCGGCCCCCACTCCCTGGTGCTCAGGTGACTCAGGGCTCCGTGCCCGTGTGCTCGTCGATGCCCGCCCGGATCCGGTAGGCCCGCACCAGTTCCACGGACGCCGGGCCCCGTGGCCGGCGGCCCGGGCGGATGTCCACGGCGAACGCCTTCGACTCCTGGATGTGCGTGTTCGGGTCCAGGGAGAGATGCAGCAGTTCGTTGGCCGCGTCGCCGGTGCTGTAGCCGTTGGGACCCCAGTGGTAGGGCAGGCCCACCTGGTGCAGCCGCCGCCCCTGCACGGTCAGCGGCGCCATCCGGTCGGTCACCAGCACCCGCGCCTCGATCACCCCGCGCGCGCTGACGATCGTCGCCCACCCGGTGTGCTCCAGACCCCGTTCGGCCGCGAGCTCGGGGGAGACCTCGCAGAAGAACTCCGGCTGCAGCTCGGCCAGGTACGGCTGCCAGCGGGACATGCCGCCCGCCGTGTGGTGCTCGGTCAGCCGGTAGGTGGTGGCCACGTACGGGAACACCTCCGCGCCGGGCTCGTCACCGCTCGGCTGGTAGCGGTTGTCGCGCACCGTGGGCATCAACTGCCGTACCGGGTTGCGCTGTTGGTCGTGGAGCAGGTTCGGGAACGGCGAGTCCTGCGGTTCGTAGTGGGTCGGCAGCGGACCGTCGGTGAGCCCGGACGGCACGTACAGCCAGGCCTTGCCGTCGGCCTGCATGATGAACGGGTCCGTACCGGACAGCGCCTCCGGGCCGGTCGCGTCCTCGGGCGGCCGGTGATCGGGCGACTTGTCCTTCTTGAAGTCGGGCACGTCGTGCCCGGACCACTCGCCCTTCTCCGGGTCCCACCACACCAGCGCCTTCCGCTCGCTCCACGGCCTGCCGTCGGGATCGGCGGAGGCGCGGTTGTACAGGATGCGCCGATTGGCGGGCCAGGCCCACGCCCACTCGGCCGCCACCCAGTCCTGCTCCCGTCCGGGCTTGCGGCGGGCCGCCTGGTTGACGCCGTCGGCGTAGACACCGCAGTAGATCCAGCAGCCGCAGGTCGTCGAGCCGTCGGGCTTCAGCTGCTCGTACGACGAGAGCGGGTTGCCGTCGGCGTCATGGCCGTTGATCTCGGCGAGGACGGCCTCCGCGTCCGGCTCGGCGTGCCGCCCCCGCGTCGGATAGCCCCAGGCCAGATCGAGCACCGGGCGGTCCATCTCGTCGGTGGACCCGGCCAGCTTCTCCCGGATGATCCGCCCCAGGTGGTACGTGAACCACAGGTCGCTGCGCGCCTCGCCGGGCGGTTCGACGGCCTGGTGGTGCCACTGCAGCAGCCGCTGGGTGTTGGTGAAGCTGCCGTCCTTCTCGGTGTGCGCGGCGGCCGGCAGGAAGAACACCTCGGTGCGGATGTCCTCCGTACGCAGCTCCCCGGTCTCGGTCTCCGGGCCGTCCTTCCACCAGGTCGCCGACTCGATCAGCGAGAAGTCGCGGACCACCAGCCAGTCCAGGTTCGCCATGCCGAGCCGCATCAGCTTGGAGTTGGCGTTGCCCACCGCGGGGTTCTCACCGAACAGGAAGTAGCCCTTGCAGGTGCCCTCCCGCTGGGCCATGGCCGTCTCGTACGCGGAGTGGGAGCCGGTGAGCCGGGGCAGGTAGTCGAAGCAGAAGTCGTTCTCGTCGGTGGCCGCCTCGCCCCAGTACGCCTTGAGCAGACTCACCAGGTACGAGCGCATGTTGCCCCAGTAGCCCTTGTGAGCCGCCTCGGCCTGCACAAAGGCGTCCAGGTCCTGGTTCTGGTGGGCGTGCGGCATCGGGATGTAGCCCGGCAGCAGGTTGAACAGCGTCGGGATGTCCGTGGAGCCCTGGATCGAGGCGTGTCCGCGCAGCGCGAGGATGCCGCCGCCCGGCCGGCCGATGTTGCCGAGCAGGGTCTGCAGCACGCAGGCGGCCCGGATGTACTGCACTCCGACCGTGTGCTGCGTCCAGCCGACCGCGTACGCGAACGCCGTGGTCCGCTCGCGCCCGGAGTTCTCCGTGACCAGCTCGCACACCTGCCGGAACAGATCCTGCGGCACCCCGCAGACCTGCTCGACCATCTCCGGTGTGTAGCGGGCGTAGTGCCGCTTGAGCACCTGGAAGACACAGCGCGGATGGGTGAGCGTCTCGTCCCGCTCGGGCTCGCCCTCGCCGATCACCGCGCCGCCGGAACCGTGCGCCTCGCCGCGCGCCGCCTCGGTCACCGAACTGCCGCCGCCGGTGCGCTCCTCGTACTCCTGGTCGCGCTCGCCGGAGGCCGCCTGGATCTCGGTGCCCTCGTACTGCCAGCTGCTGTTGTCGTAGGAGCGGCTGTCGGCGTCGAGACCGGAGAAGACACCCGCCAGGTCCTCGGTGTCGCGGAAGTCCTCCCGCAGGATCACCGGGGCGTTGCTGTACGCCACGACGTAGTCGCGGAAGTACTTCTCGTGCGTGAGGACGTAGTGGATGATCCCGCCGAGGAAGGCGATGTCGCTGCCCGCACGCAGCGGGACGTGCAGGTCCGCGAGCGCGCTGGTGCGGGTGAAGCGCGGATCGACATGGATCACCTTCGCGCCCCGCGCCTTGGCCTCCATCACCCACTGGAACCCGACCGGATGGCACTCGGCCATGTTCGAGCCCTCGATGACGATGCAGTCCGCGTTCTGCAGGTCCTGCTGGAAGGTGGTCGCGCCGCCGCGTCCGAACGACGTTCCCAGACTGGGAACGGTGGAGGAGTGTCAAACACGCGCCTGGTTCTCGATCTGGATCGCTCCCAGCGCGGTGAACAACTTCTTGATCAGGTAGTTCTCTTCGTTGTCGAGCGTGGCCCCGCCGAGGCTGGCGATGCCGAGCGTGCGCCGGGTGCGGGTCTCGTCGACCTCCCACTCCCAGCCGGCCCTGCGCGCCTCGATCACCCGGTCGGCGATCATGTCCATCGCCGTGTCGAGGTCCAGGCGCTCCCACTCGGTGCCGTGCGGACGCCGGTAGAGGACCTGGTGCTCGCGTGCGTCGCCGGTCGTCAGCTGCAGGCTCGCCGCGCCCTTGGGGCACAGCCGGCCGCGCGAGATGGGGGAGTCCGGATCGCCCTCGATCTGGGTGACCTGCTCGTCCTGGACGTAGACGTTCTGGCCGCAGCCCACCGCACAGTACGGGCAGACGGACTTCACCACGCGGTCGGCCGTGGCCACCCGGGGCTGCAGACGCTCACTGCGCCCGCTCTTCGCGGCAGCGCCCCGGCCCAGCGGGTCGGTGCCCGTCAGCTGGCGGTAGACCGGCCAGGAGTCGATCCAGGTGCGTACGCCCACGACCACTCCTTCCGCCCGGTCCCCTGATTTTCCCGCATGCGCGCGGCCACGGCATCTCGCGCCCTGGTGAGCCGCGGAGTACCCCGGCCGGGCGGGGCCAAACGGCACCGGCAGGTGTGAGTCCCCCCAGCCGGGAAACCCCGGCGCTGGTGTGTCGGCGCACGGACCGTACCCGATGATCGTAATGTCCGGTTGGTTGCGGCCCTGAGTGAGGTGACGGGAGTGATCGCATGAGCGTCAGGGTCATCGAGGCGTGGGCGGCGGCGCGGTGAGGCAACGTCATGTCTTCGGGACCGTCTTCACGCTGGAGTGGATCGTCGCCGGCGGCGTGTTCCTGGTGATCCTCGGCGTGCTCGTCCGGGCGCTGGTGAGACGGCGCACCGAAGCCTCCGACCGGCCCGAGCGCCCCCGGCTGGAGGCCTTCTACGTCGGAGCCCTCGTCGCCTTCGCCGTCTTCCTGGTGGCCTGGACCGCCTGGCAGAACCACGAGGAACAGCACACGGCCGACCCCGGGCCCCTGCGCGTGGACATCACCGGCTTCCAGTGGTGCTGGACCTTCGGCTATCCGCAGTCCCCGGCCCACCGCCGCGTCTCCGGCACCTGCAAGGGCAAGGACATCCCGACGCTCGTCGTACCGACCGGGCGCACCGTGCAGTTCCGCGTCACCGCGCGGGACGTCATCCACTCCTTCTGGGTGCCGGACCTGCGCTACAAGATGGACGCCTTCCCGCACCACGAGAACACCTTCACCCTCACCCTGGACCGGGAGGGCCGCTGGCGCGGCAGGTGCGCGGAGTTCTGCGGGCAGCGGCACTACGCCATGGACTTCTGGATCAAGGCGGTCCCGCCCCGGGACTACGACCGCTGGGTGCACGGCGGGACCGGTGCCGTATGACGGTCGCGCCGCCCGCCGCCGGTCAGCGCGACGACGCCGGCCGTCCCGTCCCGCCGGGCAGCTGGCTCGGCTGGGTCACCACCACCGACCACAAGCGCATCGGCCTGCTGACCGTCGGCACATCCCTGGTCCTCCTGCTGGTCTACGGCGTGTTCGCCCTGCTCATGCGCAGTCAGCTCGCCCAGCCCGACGAGAATCTCCTCACCCCGCAGACCTACGACCAGCTGTTCACCGTCCACGGCTCCGGGATGATCTACCTGGTCATGACGCCGTTCGCCCTCGGCATGGGCGTCTACCTGGTGCCCCTGCAGATCGGCGCCCCCGCCATCGCGCTGCCCCGCCTCACCCTCCTCGGCCACTGGCTCTACGTCCTCGGCGCGCTCACCATGCTCGCCGGCTTCGCCACACCCACCGGGGCGCACGCCGACGGCTGGTTCTCCTACCCGCCGATGGCCGACAGCGAGCACTCGCCGGGCGCCGGCACGGATCTGTGGATCGCGGGCGTCCTCCTCGCCGTCACCGGCACCATCCTCATGGGCTGGGCGGTGCTGTGGACCGTCCTGCGCCGCCGCACCCGCGGGATGACCATGCTGCGGCTGCCCGTGTTCTGCTGGGCGATGATCGCCACCTGTCTGATGGTGATCGGCGCCTTCCCGGCCCTGCTCGCCGCGCTCATCCTGCTCGCCGTGGGCCGCGCCGACGCCTCCGTCTTCGCGTCCAACGTGTGGAACATCGGCTACCAGCACCTCTTCTGGTTCTACGGCCACCCGGTCGTGTACGTGATGTTCTTCCCCTATCTCGCCGCCGTCGCCGAGGTGCTGGCCGTGTTCTCCGGCCGCCGCTTCTTCGGCTACAAGGGCACCGCGCTGTCGCTGCTGGTGTTCGCCGCGCTGTCGATGAGCGTGTGGGGCCACCACATGTTCGCCACCGGCCAGGCCGCCAACGACTACTACTCCCTGACCTCCATCGCCCTGCTCGTCCCCGCGGGCGTGGAGTACTTCGGCATGCTCGGCACGATCCTCGGCGGCCGGCTCCGGCTGCGCACGCCCATGCTGTTCGCGCTGGCGTTCATCCCGCAGTTCCTGATCGGCGGCCTCACCGGGATCATGGTCGGCACCCCGGTGATCGACTACCACGTCACCGACAGCTACTTCGTCGTGGCCCACCTGCACTACGTGCTGTTCGCGGGCAGCGCCTTCGGTCTCTTCGCGGCCGTCTACTTCTGGTTCCCGAAGGTCACCGGCACGCTCCTCGACGAGGGCCTGGGCCGGCTGCACTTCTGGCTGCTGGTGATCGGCACCAACCTGGCCTTCCTGCCGATGTTCGCCCTCGGCTACCTCGGCATGCCACGCCGGGTCGCCACCTACGCCGTCTTCGACGGCTTCGGACTGCTCAATCTGCTGGCGAGCATCGGCGCCGCCTTCCTCGCGGCCGGCATGACCGTGTTCGCCGTCAATGTGCTCCGGACACTGCGCAGGCGTTCACTCGGGCGGGCCGAGCCGGCCGGTGACGACCCGTGGGAGGCGCACACCCTGGAGTGGACCACCACCTCACCCCCGCCGCGCCTCAACTTCCCCGCCGACCGCCCGCTCGTGCCCGTCAGCAGTTTCGCCCCGCTGCTCGACCTGAGGCGGCGGGAGAGGAGCGGCACATGAAACGGCACCTGTCCGCCGTGCTGGTCGCCGGCTGGGGCCTGCTGAACGGCGTCCTCCTCGCCGTGCTCGCGGTCTACGGCGAGAGCGCGCTGGTCTTCTGGCTGTGGGGCGGAGTCGTCCTCGTCCTCGAACTGGCGGCACTGCTCGTGCTGTTGTCCTCGCGCAGGGCGCCCGACCAGCACGTCCGCTACCACGTCCCGGACCGGGGCGGGGGCGCGGTCCCGCCCGCCGCGTTCGGCCTGCTGCTCGCGGCGCTCTGCTTCGTCTACGGCCGTTGGCTGCTGGTCGTCGCCGTACCTCTGCTGGCCGTGTCGGCGGCCATGGCGGTGCGGGGCACGACGGCCCGGGAGAGGTGACGCGGGATGGACCATATGGCGCACATGTCCGTCGTCCCGATGGCCGCCTCCGCGCTGCTGGCCGCCGCCGTGGTCCCGGGCGTGGTCCATGTCCTGCGGCGCTCCCCGCTGTGGGAGCGGATCAGCGTGCCCGCGCCCGTGGCCCTGCCCCTGCTGGTGCTGGTCCACGCGTGGGCCGTACTCGGCGCGTTCGCCGGCCTGCGTGCTCCCGGTGGCGCCTTCGTCACCGAACCGGTCCTCCTGGCGGCCGCCGTGCTGTTCTGGCTCCCGGTCGCCGCCCGCACCCGGCACCGCCTGGACGACCCCGGCCGCTGTCTGTATCTGTTCCTCGCCACACCCCTGCTGGACCTGCCCGCCGTGGGTGTCGTCGCCACGGGCCACTCGGCGGCCGGCCTCGCCATGATCGTCGGCATGCTGCCCCTCGGTGTCGCGGCGGCGGCCCTCACCTGGTCCTGGGTGAACCGGGAGGAGCGCGAGGCACAGAGCCCGGCCCTGCCCGCGCACGGAGGTGACCGATATGCCCGCTGACCTGCGCCCCCGCGTCCTGCTGTTCGACGTCAACGAAACACTCACCGACATGGCCCCGCTCGCCGCCCGTCTGGAGCACGTCGGTCTGCCCGGCCATCTCCTCGCCACCTGGTTCGCCGGAGTGCTGCGCGACGGCGTGGCCCTCACCCTCGCCGGCGGCCACGCGTCCTTCGCCGCCGTCGCCGGGGACGGACTGCGGGCGCTGGTGGCCGGAGAAGAGGGCGCCACCGACCCGGAACAGGCCGCGGCCCACGTCCTCGCCGGACTGCGGGAGCTGCCCCTGCACCCGGACGTGCCCCAAGGGGTACGTGCCCTTCACACGGCCGGCTTCCGACTCGCCACCCTGACGAACGGCTCGGCCGACACCACCCGCGCGGTGCTGGACAGGGCCGGACTGACCGAGTGCTTCACCACCCACCTGGACGTGGCGGGCCCGGGCCGCTGGAAGCCCGCGCGCGAGGCCTACGCCTACGCCCTGGACGCCGTGGGAGTGACCGCCGGTGAGGCCCTGTTGGTCTCGGTGCATCCGTGGGACATCGACGGCGCCGCCCGCGCGGGCCTGACCACCGCCTGGCTGCGCCGGACATCGCACCCCTACCCCTCGGTGGCGCACCCCGCCGGCCTGACCGCCACCTCGCTGCCCGACCTGGCGGCCCGGCTCGGGGCCGAGTAGGTCAGTGGCCGCGTGCGGCGAGCCGTTCGCGCTGTGGTACGACCGTGTACTTGGGGTCCTCGGCGGAGGCCACCCCGGCGTGGAAGACGCCGAAGCGCAGGGCCGCCGAGCCGGTGAGCAGGGCGGCTCCGGCCGCCAGGGCGGGGCGCCGGTCCCGTCCGCCGAACAGGGCGAGGGCCGCGCCGCCCGCCGTCAGCAGCTCCGCCGCGCGCAGCAACCGGTGCGGCCCGCCCCGCTCGAAGGGCTCGGCGGCCAGTCCCATGCGCCGCTTCATCGTCCGGAAGGCCCCGAGCTCCAGCGCGGCCCCGAGGACGGCCATCCGGCGCGCGGGCCCCGCCTGAGCGGTCGGAGCCGCCGCCAGGGCCAGACCGGACGCGGCCGTGGCGGCGGAACCCGCGAACACGAACGGCAGTTCGCGGTAGCCCTCGTGCCAGGAGGGCACCGCCGTGTCCGAGAGCAGGACTGCGGTGTACGTCGCCACCGCCGGGCCGAGGACGGCGCCGGCCGCCGTCGCCGCCGAGCCCAGCAGCCGGCAGCGGCCCGTCACCTCGGTGGCCGCCGCGGTCAGCGTCAGCGGCGCGTACCCCGCCAGCAGCCAGGAACCCACGCTCATGGGGGAGGTCGGCTTGAGGACCCGCAGCATGTTCAGGAAGCGTGCCGGGCGGCCCAGGTCGTGCACCAGCGCGGCCAGCGAGAGCGAGATGGCCCCGGCCGCCCCGAGCTTCGCCGGTGCCGCGAGCCCCGGCCGGCCGGTGACCTGGCCCCCGGCCGCGAGCAGCGACGACGCCCCGGCCAGGCCGCCCAGGTAGAGATAGCCCGCGATGTCCAGGGGCTTCCATGTCGGCTTGTTGAGCACGGGCTTGCCGTAGTACGACGAGAAGGCGGCGTCCGGCACCATCGGCTGCTCGCCCCGCCCGCGCCGACGCCGGCGGCGACCCGCGTGCGCGCCCGTCGTCGCCTCCCGGCCGGGCCGCGCGCCCTGTACGCCGTTCCGCGTGACGTCCGACTCGCTCATCGCGGCCTCCGTACGAAACTGCCGACGGCGAGTGCGGCCAGGGAGGCGGCGGCCAGGGCCGCGTGCCGCCACATGTCGGGCAGGTCCCGGGTGGTGACCACCGGGTCCGGGGGCAGGCCGTAGACCTCCGGCTCGTCCAGCAGCAGGAAGAACGCCCCGTCGCCGCCGACCCCGTCCTCGGGGCTCTCGCCGTACAGCCGGGCGTCGGTCACGCCGGCCGCGTGCAGCTGCGCCACCCGGGCCCGGGCCCGCTCGCGCAGCTCCTCCAGCGGGCCGAACTGGATGGAGTCCGTGGGGCAGGACTTGGCACAGGCGGGCTCCATGCCGACGCCGAGCCGGTCGTAGCACAGCGTGCACTTCCACACCCGGCCGTCGTCCTCGCGCTGGTCGATGACGCCGTACGGGCAGGCGGGCACGCAGTAGCCGCAGCCGTTGCAGATGTCCTCCTGCACGACGACCGTGCCGAACTCGGTGCGGAACAGCGCCCCGGTCGGGCACACGTCCAGGCACGCCGCATGCGTGCAGTGCTTGCACACGTCCGAGGCCATCAGCCAGCGCAGCTCGGTGCGGCCGTCGGGGGAGACGGGAGAGATCTGCCCGGCGGGCGCGCCCCCGGGGGCCCGGCCGGGCGGGGGAGTGGTGGCGCCGGGACCGGGAGAGGCGTCATCGGTGCCGAGGCGCGCGGCGGCGGCGAACACGTCGACGTCCTCGTGCGCGACCCCGGGCTCCTGTCCGCCGAACGGCTTGCGCTGCTCGATGAAGGCCACGTGCCGCCATGTGTCGGCACCCAGCCCCTGGGTGTTGTCGTAGGACATGCCGGTCAGTTCGAGGCCGTCCTCCGGGATGGCGTTCCACTCCTTGCAGGCCACCTCGCACGCCTTGCAGCCGATGCACACGGAGGTGTCGGTGAAGAAGCCCATCCGCGGCGGGGCGCCCGGCCAGCCGGAGTCACCGGCCACGTCCGGCTGCGGGCCGTACAGCAGGTTTCCGCGGACCTCGTCGCCCTCGCTCATCCCCGTACCTCCTCGCCCATCACTCCTCGCCCTCCCCGGGTACCTCGCCCGGCGCCGCCCGCACGACCTCCACCCGGTGTTTCTGCCAGGCGGTGGCCGGCATCTCCACGCTCTTGGCGAAGTACCAGCGGCTGAGGGCGTTGCGCAGCCGGTGTTTGCGGAACCAGCGCCAGGCCTCCGTGCCCTCGGCGCGCGGCCGGGGCGTGTCGCGCACGAGGATGCGATAGGCCTCCTCGCGGGACAGCAGGGTGTGCGCCTCCTCGTAGCCGCCACCCGCCGTGCGCCGCACCTCCGCCGTCGTCTCGCCGTCCAGCAGCCGCCGCCGGTCCGCCGCCTGCAGGCCCAGACAGGCGCGTTTGGTGGCGTGGTACGTCAGGAACGGCACCACGAACAGCGCCGTACGGAAGGCACGTGTCAGCAACTCCACCGGCAGGCCGAACTTGTAGGCCAGCACGTCCTGTCCGCCCGCCATCAGCAGCACCCCGTACGCCGAGACGGCCGCCGCGCCCAGCGCGGTACGCGTCGGCTGGTTGCGCGGCCGGTCGCACAGGTGCTGCTCGGGCTGCGGGCCGGTGAGCCAGCGCTCGAAGAACGGATAGCCGTACAGGATCAGGAACAGCACCGCGGGCAGCATCACGCCCGGCAGGAGGACGTCCCAGACGATCGTGTGTCCGGCGATGTTCGTCTCCGCCGCCGGCATCAGCCGCAGCGCGCCCTCCAGGTAGCCGACGTACCAGTCGGGCTGCGCGTCCAGCGACACATGGTCCGCGCGGTACGGCCCGAAGGCCCAGACCGGATTGATCTGGAACAGAGCCGACATCAGGGTGAGGATGCCCGCCAGGACGAAGAACAGGCCTGCGGACTTGGCGGAGTACTGCGGGACCAGTGGCTTGCCGATCACGTTCCGGTTGGTGCGGCCGGGCTGCGCCCACTGGGTGTGCTTGTGGACCACGATGTACGTCAGATGCATCCCGACGAGGGCCAGCAGCAGGCCGGGCACCAGCAGGATGTGGATCACGTACAGCCGGGAGATGATCTCGTGCCCCGGGAACTGGCCGCCGAAAATGAAGAACGACAGATATGTGCCCACGACAGGGATCGACAGCACGATGCCCTGGGAGGTGCGCAGACCGGTGCCGGACAGCAGGTCGTCGGGGAGCGAGTAGCCGCAGAAGCCCTCCAGCAGGGACAGCAGGAACAGGGTCACCCCGACCGTCCAGTTGACCTCCCGAGGCCGCCGGAACGCGCCGGTGAAGAAGATCCGCAGCAGGTGCACCCCGATCGCCGCCACGAACACCAGCGCCGCCCAGTGGTGCACCTGCCGGACCAGCAGGCCCCCGCGCACGTCGAAGCTGATGTGCAGCACCGACGCATACGCCTCGGAGGTCATCGTGCCGCGCAGCGGCAGATACGAGCCGGTGTACGGCCGTTCCGTCATGTCCGGGTGGAAGAAGAACGTCAGCCAGACGCCCGTCAGCACCAGCACCAGCAGGCTGTACAGCGCCAGCTCGCCCAGCAGGAAGGACCAGTGGTCCGGGAAGGCCTTGCGGAGGAACTCCTTGCCGGCCGAGGCGACCGGCAGCCGCTTGTCCAGCGCCGACACCAGGCGCTCACCGCGTCCCTCGTTCCGGACCGACCGCCGCTCCTCGGACACCGCCACCGCGCCCGCCTTCCGCCCGTGCCGGGCCCCTCACTCTCGGTTGCTCTGTCCCGAGCCTGGCACGGGTGCCCTTGCTCCGCTCGCTCGAAACGGCACGGTCGGACGGGGTACCCGGTGCCGTTGTCCGTTTGCCCGGACCGGCGCGCGGCTACCCGGCGCCCGGACAGGTGTCCCGGTGTGAGGAGGCCGGCGTGGTGAACGTGGCCGATATGCTCGCCGTCCGGCTGCGGGCCTGGGGCGCGGAGCGGGTCTACGGCGTGCCGGGAGTGGAGGTCGATCCGCTGGTCGGCGCCCTCGGCGGCGGGCCGGCGGCGCCGTGGTTCGTGCAGACGCGTGGCGAGGAGTCCGCCGCCCTCATGGCGTGCGCCGACGCCAAGCTCACCGGCCGCCTCGGCTGCTGCCTCGCCCCGCCCGGCGCGGGCGCGCTGCGGCTGCTGGGCGGGCTGTGGGACGCGGCGGCGGACCGGGCTCCGGTGCTCGCCGTCGTGGGGGACACGGCGAGCGCCCGTCGTCCTGGCGGACGGATCGTGCGCCATCTGGCGGAGGTCTGTGTCTTCTGCGAGGAGGTCTCCGCGCCGGAGCTGATGGGTGACGCCCTGAACCGGGCCGTGCGGGCCGCGCTCACCGACCGGGGCGTCGCGGGCCTCGTCGTACCCCGCCATGTCCTCGCGGCGCCGGCGCCCGACGGGCCGGACGGCGCGGTACCCGTCGACTTCCGCCCGCCGGTGCACACCCCCGGCGAGGGGGACGTCCGGCGCGCGGCCGAAGTTCTGGACGGCGCCGGGAAACCGGCCGTGGTCGTGGGCAACGCGGGGCGCGCCGCGTCCGGGCCGGCGGTGGGCGTGGCGGCGCTGCTCGGCGCGGGTGTCGCCACGACGGCCCTGGCCCGTGACGCCCTGCCCGACGACCTGCCGTACCTCACGGGCGTGGCGGGCACCCTCGGCAGCGAGGCCGCCGCCGCGCTGCTGCGGGAGTGCGACACCCTGCTGCTTGTCGGCGCGGAGGACCTGGACCCCGCGCTGGTGCCCGGCCCCGACCGGTGCCGGATCGTCACGGTCGATCCCGAACCGGCCGACTGCCCCCTGGACCGAGCACGTGCGGCGGTGCGGGTCAACGGCGACGCCACCGCGGCCCTCGAAGCGCTCATCCCGCTGCTGCACCGCGCCGCCGACCGTACCTGGCGCACGCGGGTCGAGGACGCGGTGCGGGCCTGGCGGGCCGAGGGACACACCAAGGCCGGCCGCTACTTCGGTACGTCCGTCAACCCGCGTGCCGTGGTCGCCGAGCTGTCCGAGCGGCTGCCCGACCGGGCCGTCGTCGTCACCGACTCGGGGACCTCGCTGGACTGGTGGATCCGCCACCTCCGGCTCCGGGGCGGGATGCGCGCGCTGCTGTCCGGCCGGCTGGCCATGCCGGGCGCGGCCGTGCCCTACGCCGTCGCCGCCCGCTTCGCCGCCCCCGACCGCCCGGTCGTCGCCCTCGTCGGCGACGGCGCCTTCCAGAGCGGCGGCCTGAACGAACTCATCACGGTCCGCCGCCATTCGGACCGGCTGGCCGGTCTTCCCCCGCTGGTGTTCTGCGTGCTGAACAACGGCGACCTGAACCGGCTGACCTGGCAACGCCGCGCCGCGGCCGGCGATCCGCTGATCCCGCTGTCCGCCGAGGTCCCCGCCATGCCGTACGCCGAGTGGGCGCGGCTGGCGGGTCTGCCGGCGGTCCGCTGCGACCGGCCCCGGCACGTCGCCTCGGTCTGGGCCGACGTGCTCGCCCAGCCGGGGCCCACGGTGCTGGAGTTCGTGGTGGACGGGGAGACCCCGCCCGACTGGGCGTCCGGCGGGGCCCGGACGCGCATCGCGGGGACGGGGGAGAAGCGCCGCCCGACCGCCTTGGACAAACCCTTTCGGATACCCGGCTGATCCGGCCTCATTCCCGTCTCCCCGGGTGATTTTCATGATCGTCGAAGGTTGGCCGAATGCTTTGTCCGAGCCGGTGCAGTCGGGTTAACCTGCGGCGTACTTTCTCATCGTGCACGTCCGTGAACTGCGGAAATGCACATGCCAGCCGCCGGGTCAGGCCGTGTGCCCGGCAGTGGTTCCGAGCCTTCCGCACGAGGGCTCCTGGGGAGTGGAACGAGGGTGTGCATGGCCGGCAGGGCTAGCGGGACGACGGACGTGGTCCCGGGTGATGAGGAACTGAGAAGACTGCTCGCGGGGCTGACCGCGGTGCGCGACGGAGACTTCGGCACCCGGTTGCCGGACGACTCCACCGGGCTCATGGGGGACATCGCCACCGTCTTCAACGGCATGGTCGACCAGTTGTCCGTGTTCACCTCCGAAGTCACCCGCGTGTCCCGCGAGGTGGGCACCGAGGGCACCCTCGGCGGGCAGGCACGGGTGCCCGGGGTCTCCGGCACCTGGGCCGACCTGACCGACTCCGTCAACGCGATGGCGGGCAATCTCACCACCCAGGTCCGTGACATCGCCCAGGTCGCCACGGCGGTGGCCAAGGGTGACCTGTCCCAGAAGATCGACGTCGACGCGCGTGGCGAGATCCTTCAGCTGAAGGAGACCGTCAACACGATGGTCGATCAGCTTTCGGCCTTTGCGGACGAGGTGACCCGGGTGGCCCGCGAGGCGGGCACCGAGGGCCGGCTCGGCGGACAGGCACAGGTTCCCGGCGTCGCCGGCGTCTGGCGCGACCTGACGGACTCGGTCAACTTCATGGCCGGGAATCTCACCGCCCAGGTGCGCAATGTCGCCCAGGTGACGACGGCCGTGGCGCAGGGTGACCTGTCCCAGAAGATCACGGTGGACGCGCGCGGCGAGATCCTGGAGCTGAAGAACACCATCAACACGATGGTGGACCAGCTCTCGGCGTTCGCGGACGAGGTGACCCGGGTGGCCCGCGAGGTCGGTACCGAGGGCCGGCTGGGCGGCCAGGCGGACGTCAAGGGCGTCAAGGGCACCTGGCGGGACCTGACGGACTCGGTGAACTTCATGGCCGGGAACCTGACGGCCCAGGTGCGCAACGTGGCCCAGGTGGCCACGGCCGTGGCGCAGGGTGACCTGTCCCAGAAGATCACGGTGGACGCGCGCGGCGAGATCCTGGAGCTGAAGAACACCATCAACACGATGGTGGACCAGCTCTCGGCGTTCGCGGACGAGGTGACCCGGGTGGCCCGCGAGGTCGGTACCGAGGGCCGGCTCGGCGGGCAGGCGCAGGTGCGCGGGGTCGCCGGCACCTGGAAGGACCTGACCGACAACGTCAACGTGATGGCCTCCAACCTCACCGGCCAGGTCCGTTCGATCGCCCAGGTCGCCACCGCCGTGGCCAAGGGCGACCTCTCGCAGAAGATCACCGTCGAGGCCAAGGGCGAGGTCGCCGCCCTCGCCGACGTCATCAACACCATGGTCGACACTCTGTCGGCGTTCGCGGACGAGGTGACCCGGGTGGCCCGCGAGGTGGGCACCGAGGGCCGGCTCGGCGGGCAGGCCCACGTGCCCAACGTGGCCGGTACCTGGAAGGACCTGACCGACAACGTCAACTCCATGGCCAACAACCTCACCGGCCAGGTGCGCAACATCGCGCTGGTGACGACGGCCGTGGCCAAGGGCGACCTGTCGAAGAAGATCGACGTCGACGCGCGCGGCGAGATCCTCGAACTGAAGACCACCATCAACACGATGGTCGACCAGCTCTCCGCCTTCGCGGACGAGGTGACCCGAGTGGCCCGCGAGGTGGGCACCGAGGGGCGGCTCGGCGGTCAGGCCGAGGTGGAGGGCGTCTCCGGCACCTGGAAGCGCCTCACGGAGAACGTCAACGAACTCGCCGGGAACCTCACCCGGCAGGTGCGTGCCATCGCCGACGTGGCCAGCGCCGTCGCCGAGGGCGACCTGACCCGGTCCATCACCGTCGACGCCTCCGGTGAGGTGGCCGACCTCAAGGACAACATCAACTCCATGGTGGAGTCGCTGCGCGAGACCACCCGGGCCAACCAGGAACAGGACTGGCTGAAAACGAACCTCGCCCGGATCTCCGGCCTCATGCAGGGTCACCGCGACCTGCCCGTCGTCGCCGAACTCATCATGGACGAGCTGGCGCCCCTGGTCCTGGCCCAGTACGGGGCCTTCTACCTCGCCGAGGACGGCCCGTCGGGACCCGGGCTGCGGCTCGTCGGCTCCTACGGCCGGCCCGAGGAGGACACCCGGCCCGCCGTCATCCCGTTCGGCCGCTCCCTGGTCGGCCAGGCCGCGCGCAGCCGCCGTACCATCGCGGTGGACGAGCTGCCGCCCGGCTACGTCACCATCTCGTCCGGACTCGGACGGATCGAGCCGACCGCGCTGTTGTTGCTGCCCATCGTGTTCGAGGAGCAACTCCTCGGCGTCATCGAGCTGGCGTCCGTCACCCGGTTCACCGCGGTCCAGCGGGACTTCCTGCAGCAGCTGGTGGACACCATCGGCGTCAACGTCAACACGATCGTCGCCAACGCCCGCACCGACGAACTCCTGGAGGAGTCGCAGCGGCTGACCAGTGAACTGCAATCGCGTTCGGCGGAGTTGCAGGTCAGGCAGGAGGAGCTCCAGCAGTCCAACGCCGAACTGGAGGAGAAGGCCTCGCTGCTGGCCGAGCAGAACCGGGACATCGAGGCGAAGAACCTGCAGATCGAGCAAGCTCGGCAGGAACTCGAGGCGCGGGCCCAGCAATTGTCGCTCGCCTCCAAGTACAAGTCCGAGTTCCTCGCCAACATGAGCCATGAGCTGCGCACCCCGCTCAACAGCCTGCTCATCCTCGCCCAGCTGCTCGCCCAGAACCCGTCGCGCAACCTCACCCCGAAGCAGGTGGAGTACGCGGGCATCATCCACTCGGCCGGCTCGGACCTGCTTCAGCTGATCAACGACATCCTTGACCTGTCCAAGGTCGAGGCCGGCAAGATGGACGTCACCCCCGAGCGGGTGTCGCTGAGGCAGCTGCTCGAGTACGTCGAGGCCACCTTCCGGCCCATGACCTCGCAGAAGAGCCTGGAGTTCACCGTCAGCACGGCCGCCGGCGCACCCGCCGACCTGCTCACCGACGACTCCCGGCTGCGGCAGATCCTGCGCAACCTGCTCTCCAACGCGGTGAAGTTCACCGAACAGGGCAGTGTCGAACTGCGCGTGGAGCCCGCTGCCGACGACGAGGTGCCCGAGGAGGTGATGCGCGGCGGCGCGGTCGTCGCGTTCCGCGTGAAGGACACCGGCATCGGGATTCCGGAACAGCAACTGGAGTCCGTCTTCGGCGCGTTCCAGCAGGCGGACGGCACCACGAGCCGCAAGTACGGCGGCACCGGGCTCGGCCTGTCCATCACCCGGGAGATCGCCCACCTGCTCGGCGGCGCCGTCGCCGTCGACAGCACACCGGGCAAGGGCAGCACCTTCACGCTCTTCCTGCCCGTCGCCCGGCCCGACTTCGACACGCTCCTGCGCAGTGGACGCACGGTGCCGAAGGCGGCCGAACCGGAGCGAACGGACGGAGCGACCGGGGGAGAGCCGACGGCAGCGGCGCCGCTCGGCAGCGGGAAGAGGCAGCGTGCGCGCCGGCTGCTGATCGTCGAGGAGCGGCCGCGCGGCCTGCTGACGCTCGTTGCCGAGAGCGTGGTCGGCGACCTCCGGCACAGCCGCGCCGACGGCGCCGGCGTGGCCGTCGACATCATCACCGCGGTCGGCGCCCAAGAGGCGGCCGGCGCCCTCGCTGCCGAGCCGTGCCACTGTGTCGTCGTGGACCTGGGGCTGCCGGACGGGGAGTCGGCCCGGTTCCTCGAGGCACTGCGCGCGGACTCGGCCCTCTCGGGCGTCCCCGTGCTGGTGCACAGCTCCCTGCGTGCCGAGCACCCGGCTGGGGAGCCGGGCGGCTCGCTGGAGTACCTGTCCAGCCTGGACGAGCTGCGGGAGCGGATCGCCTTGCACCTGTCGGCCGAGGAGCCCGGGGAGGTGCTCACCCTGGTCCGCACCGAGGAACCGCAGCACGCGGCGGCGGACTTCGCCGACGAGCACACCCGCGGCCGTACCGTCCTCGTCGTCGACGACGACGCGCGGAACCTGTTCGCGCTCAGCGGCATCCTCGAACTGCACGGCTTCCGCGTCCTGCACGCCGACAACGGTCGCAAGGGCATCGAGACGCTCGTGAACAACCCGGACGTCGAACTCGTGCTGATGGACGTGATGATGCCCGAGATGGACGGGTACACGGCAACGGCCGAGATCCGCAAGATGCCGCAGTACGCCGACCTGCCGATCATCGCCGTCACCGCCAAGGCGATGCAGGGTGACCGGGAGAAGAGCCTCGCCTCCGGCGCCAGCGACTACGTCACAAAGCCGGTGGACACCCATGACCTCATCGCCTGCGTCCGGCGTTGGCTCCCCGCATGACGGCGGCGACGGCACCGCTCACCCGCCCGTCCGCAGGCCGAGGAGTACCGAACCGGTGAACCGCCATGAACCGCCGGCCGGAGCGGACGCGCCGACCGGCGCGCCCGCTCAACTGCCGGCCGTGGACACCATGACGGCCGACGTTCCGGCGACGTCGCCGGTGGGCAGGCTCGCCGCCACCGTGGAGCGGCTGCGCCGCGAGGTGCGGTCCGCGCAGGCGGAGGCCGAGGGCCGGGCGCTGATCGAGCTGGCCAAGGGCATCCTGGTGGAGCGCCTGGGCTGTGGCCCCGCCCAGGCCGCCCGCCAGCTCGCCGAACTCGCCGAGCAGGCCCAGGTGACCCCGCTGGAGTTCGCGGTGGACGTCATCAACCAGGCGGCCCGGGACCGGGTCACGGAGGTCAGCGAGGCGTTCCTGTCCGTCGCCGCGGACCCCGCCGGGCCGGTCGAGGAGTCGGCCGCCGTACGGCTGCGTGCCGCCGAGAGCGGCGTCCTCGCCGCGCCCGACACCCAGGCGATGGCCGACTCGCTGCTCGACCACGCCCTGCGCCCGCTCGGCGCGGTCGCCGTCGCGATCTGGGCGGCCGGCTCCGACGGGTCGCTGACCCTGGCGGGCAGCGCCGGATTCCCTGCGGCCGAGGCAGCCCGCTGGCGCTACGTCCCACCCGACGTGGCCACGGTGGCCCGGCGCGGCCTGACCGAGCCGGACGGGCAGTGGCTGCCCTCGCTCACCGCCTCCGGGCTGCCCACGATCGGCCGACGGGACTACGCCGACGGCGCCCGGATCGCCGTACCCGCGGGTGCGGGCGGGCGGATCCACGGCGTCCTGGAGATCGCCTGGCCGGGACCCGAGGAGCCGTTGCCGCGCCCAGTGGTGCGGCAGGTGGAGGCGCTTGCCGAGCTCTGCGCGCACACCCTGGAGACCTTCGTACTGCCCTCCGCGGCCACGCAGGACCTCCGGGTGCTGCCCGACGTGGTGGAGCTGATGGACCTGGCGGACGGCCTGCACGACCCGGCGCTGGTCCTGGTGCCGCACCTCGACCACACCGGGCAGCTCGTCGACTTCCGCATCCAGCACGTCAACAGCCGCTTCCTCGACCCCGCGGGACGGCCGCGGGCCGTCGTCGGGGGCGCCCTGCTGCTGGAGGCCTATCCCATGGCCGCCGGCTCCAGCGAGCTGTTCCAGCGCGTGGAGCGGGTCTACGCCACCGGCGAGCCGTTCCGCGCCAGTCGTATGCGGCTCACCGCGCTGGTCGACCAGGTGCCGCTCTCCGCGGTTGCGGACATCAGCATCAGCCGGCACGGCTGCAGCGTGCTGCTCATCTGGCGCATCGAGGACGAGGCCGCGCGGCTGGCCAGCCTGCTGCAGCACGCCCAGCGGCTCGGGCGGATCGGCGGCTTCGAGGAGAACCAGCTGACCGGTGAGATCACCTGGAACGGCCAGCTGTTCAACCTGTACGGGCGCCCGACCACCAGCCCGCCGGTCCCCCTGGAGGACCTGCCCGCCCACGCCCACCCCGACGACGCCGTCACCATCGGCCGTTTCCTGCGCGCGCTGCTGCACCACCGCAGGCCGGCGTCGGCCGCGTTCCGGCTGCTGCGTCCGGACGGGGTGACCCGGCACATCCGCGTGGTCGCCGAACCGGTCCTCGACACCGGCGGTCAGCTGCTCGTCGTCCGGGGCGCCTACCAGGACATCTCGGCCCAGCACTGGACCGAGGTCGCCCTGGCCGCGACCCGCGACCAGCTCGCCCAGACCGAGCAGCAGGCCCACGAACGCAACAGGCTCACCCTCCAGCTCCAGCACGCCATCATGCCGCCCGCCCAGGCACCGCTGCGAGTGCCCGGCCTGCAGGTGGCGGTGCGCTACCGACCGGCCGAGACCGAGCAGCTGGTCGGCGGCGACTGGTACGACGCCGTCGTGCTGCCCTCCGGGCTGGTGCTGCTGTGCGTGGGGGACGTCGCCGGGCACGGCATCGAGGCGGCCACCAGCATGGTCGTGCTGCGCAACGCGCTGCGCGGGCTCGCCGTCACCGGAGCCGGTCCGGCCCAGCTGCTGGCCTGGCTGAACATCGTCGCCCACCATCTGACGGGTGCCGTCACCGCCACCGCCGTCTGCGGCCTGTACGACGGCGAGCGCCGGACCCTGCGCTGGGCGCGCGCGGGCCATCTCCCGCCGGTGCTGGTCCGTGAGGGGGACGCCACCGCGCTGCCCGCGCTCAAGGGACTGCTGCTGGGCGCCCTGCCGGAGGCGGTGTACGAGGAGACCGAGGAGCAACTGGCCGCCGGGGACACCCTGCTGATGTACACCGACGGGCTGATCGAGCGCCGGGACCGCTCGGTGGAGGAGTCGCTGTCCCATCTGCTGGACATGGCGCGCTCGGCGCCGACGACCCTGGACCAGCAGCTGGACCGGTTGCTCACCTACAGCAAGTCGGACACCGACGACGACACCTGCATCGTGGGCATCAGGGTCGGCTGACCGCGGGGCCGGTCTCCCCGTCGGTGAGCGGTACGGTGACGGTGACCCGCTTGCCGCGGGGGAGCCGGGTCACCTCCAGGTCGCGGGAGATCATGGCGACGAGGTGCAGTCCATGGCCGCCGACCCGGCCGGGATCGGGCGGGCGGCGCCGGGGTGGCTCGGCGGAGGTGTCCGTCACCGTGATCCGCAACGCCGCGGCGTCGGGCAGCAGTTCCAGGCACAGGGCGCACGGGCCGGGCGCGTGCTTGGCCGCGTTCGTGACCAGTTCGCTGACGACGAGCTGGGCATCCTGAACCGAGCGTCGCGCGAGTGCGGGCCGGGCCCGGGAGAGCAGGGAGGCGACGGCGTCTCTGGCGTCGCCGATGCTGGTCACGCCGGTGTCCCAGGTGCGGCTGTAGCGCAGGGGCGCGGAGCGCGCCTGCGTCGTCGCGAGGGTCCTGAGCGAGATGTCCATACGTCGTTGCCCTTTTCCTCCGGGATCAGGGTCCCTTCCTGCGCACACGGGGGGTCGTGCCGTCCTTGCCCGGTTACCCGCTGAGCCATCGGTCAAGGGCACGTTCGCGGGGAATCCTCCAGTTGCGCAGGCCCCCCTGGTGAGGGGCCGCGGCCGTGCGAGGCGCACGGGCACGGGCAGTGGAAACGGTCCCCCGTACACGGCGGAACGGGCCCGGGAGGCCAGCGTCCGCTGGGTTTCCCGGACCCGCTCGGAGTCGAACAGCCGCCTGAACCGGCATGCGTCAGTGCTTGAAGGTGTCCTTGGCCTTCTCCTTGGCCTGCCGCGCGTCTCCGCGGGCACCCTCCATGCGCCCTTCGGCCTCCAGGCGCTCGTTGCCGACCGCGCGGCCCACGGCCTCCTTGGCCTTGCCCTTGGCCTGCTCGACCTTGCCCTTCGCCTTCTGATTGCCAGCCATCGGTGTCACATCCCAACGTGTTCGCGGTGTCTGGACGACATTCGGCTTGCCACTGGGACGCCATCCAAACCAGTAACCGGACCCGTGACTACTTACGTTTGGTTGAACAGTCCAAACTGATAAGCCTATCGTTAGTACCCATGGACACGGTTGCACTTGCCGCCGCGCTGCGGCTGGCCATGGGCCGGGTCGTCCGCCGACTGCGGCAGGCGCACGCGGTCGGGGACGTGACGCTGTCCGGCGTCTCGGTGCTGGCCCGGCTGGCCCGCACCGGTCCCGACTCGCCCGGCTCGCTGGCCGAGCTGGAACGGGTCCGGCCGCAGGCGATGGCCAGCACGCTCACGGGACTCGAACACCGCGGACTGGTGAGCCGTACCCCGGACGCGGCCGACCGCCGCCGGGCCATCGTGTCGATCACCGACGAGGGACGGACCGTGCTGGAACAGCGCCGCTCGGAGTCCGTGAGCCGCCTCGCGCACGCCCTGGAGGAGTTCACCCCGCAGGAGCGGCAGGCCCTGCACGATGCCCTGCCCCTGCTCGACCGGCTGGCGGAACGACTGTGACCGGCCCCGCCTCCGCCCCGCACGGCTCCCCGGCCGGCGGTCTGCGCGCCCGGCTGCTCGCCCGCTCCGCCCGCCTGCGCGACACACCTCCGGGCCCCGGCTACAAGTGGGTCGCCCTCTCCAACACCACGCTCGGCGTGCTCATCGCCACGATGGACGCCTCCATCGTGATCATTTCGCTGCCGGCGATCTTCCGTGGGATCGGCCTCGACCCGCTCGCGGCCGGCAACATCGGCTACCTGCTGTGGATGATCCTGGGCTATCTGCTCGTCTCTGCCGTCCTGGTGGTCGTCCTCGGCCGGCTCGGCGACATGTTCGGCCGGGTGCGGATCTACAACCTGGGCTTCCTGGTCTTCGCCGGCGCCTCCGTCGCTCTCTCCCTCGACCCGTTCCGGGCGGGTGCGGGCGCGCTCTGGCTGATCCTGTGGCGCATCGTGCAGGCCTTCGGCGGCTCCATGCTCACCGCCAACTCGGCCGCCATCCTCACCGACGCCTTCCCGGCCCGGCAGCGCGGCATGGCCCTCGGCGTCAACCAGATCACCGCGCTCGCCGGGCAGTTCCTGGGCCTGCTCGCCGGCGGCCTGCTCGCGGCGGTGGACTGGCGGGCGGTGTTCTGGGTGAGCGTCCCGGTCAGCGTCACCGGCACCGTGTGGTCGTACCTGAGCCTGCGCGAGACCTCGGCCGGCGGGCGCGGCCGCATCGACTGGCTCGGCAACCTCACCTTCGCCTCCGGCGCCGGCATCCTGCTCGCCGGCATCACCTACGGCATCCAGCCCTACGGCGGCCGTCCCACCGGCTGGACCAACCCCTGGGTGCTCACGGGCCTGATCGGCGGCGTGTGCCTGCTGCTGGTGTTCTGCCTCGTCGAGACGCGGGCCGCCGAGCCCATGTTCCGGCTCTCGCTGTTCCGGGTGCGGGCGTTCGCCGCCGGCAATCTGGCCGCCCTGCTGACCGCGATCGCCCGCGGCGGACTGCAGTTCATGCTGATCATCTGGCTGCAGGGCATCTGGCTGCCGCTGCACGGCTACGACTTCGAGGACACCCCGCTGTGGGCGGGCATCTTCATGCTGCCGCTCACCTTCGGCTTCCTCGTCGCCGGGCCGGTCTCCGGCTATCTGTCCGACCGGTTCGGCGCGCGTGTCTTCTCCACCGCCGGACTGGTGATCGTCGCCGCCTCCTTCCTCGGCCTGCTGGCCCTCCCGGTGAACTTCGAGTACGGCCTCTTCGCGACGCTGCTGCTGCTCAACGGCCTGGGCCAGGGCATGTTCTCCTCGCCCAACACCTCCTCCGTCATGGGCAGCGTGCCGGCCCGCCACCGGGGCGTGGCCTCCGGCATGCGCGCCACCTTCCAGAACTCCGGCACGGCCCTGTCCATCGGCGTCTTCTTCTCCCTGATGGTCTCCGGCCTCGCGAGCACCCTGCCGAAGACCCTCAGCAGCGGACTCCAGGCGCACGGCGTGCCCGCCGGGACCGCGCACGAGGTGGCCGCGCTGCCGCCGGTCAGCACTCTGTTCGCCACGTTCCTCGGCGACAACCCGATCGGTCATCTGCTCGGCTCCGGTGGCACCCTGGGCCACCTGACCGCCGCCCAGCGGGCCGGGCTGACGGGCCACACCTTCTTTCCTGAGCTGGTCTCCGGACCCTTCCACCACGGTCTGACCATCGTCTTCACGGTGGCCGCGGTCATGTCACTGGCCGCCGCGCTGGCCTCCGCCCTGCGCGGCGGCCACGAGCGCGCCGACGACGACACCCGGCAGCCCGGGCCGGACCCGGCCGGGGCCCGGCCCACACGCACCTCGTCCTAGCCGGCGCAGGCCCGCAGCGGATAGTGGTCCGACAGATCGGTGTAGGTGTACGACGTGCCCCAGCTGGTCACGGTCCAGGGCGCCGACTCCTCCTGGACGACCTCGTTCGTCCACCTGGCGGGACGGGGATGGCCGGCGCGGGGAAGGACGTAGTCGAGGTCCTCGCGTGGATCGCCCGGGTAGCGGTAGCGGGCGATGGAGTTCTCCTGGGTGTCGAACGAGTACGGGTGCCCGGTGCGCGCGTCGGCCCCGGTCAGGCCGGCGTCGGCGAGCATCGAGGTGTACTCGGCGCTCCACGAGTCGACGTTGAGGTCTCCCGCGACCAGCACCTCCTCGTCGGCCGGGATGTTCTTGGCGTCCAGGAAGGCGTCGATCGCCTGGAACTGGCGGCTGCGGTCCTGCGCCGCCTCACCCGCGGCGCAGCCCGAGTCCGTGGACTGCGTATGGGTGCCGATCACATGAACCTTGGTTCCGTTCACGTTCAGCACCACATAGGCGAAGCCCTTGTTGGACCACCAGTCGGAGCCGCACGCGTCCTTGTAGACGTACTGTTCCCGGTGGAGGATCGGCCACTTGCTCAGGACGGTGACCCCGCCGTCCTCCGGCGTGGTCGAGGAATACGCCCCTCCGGTCGCGTCCCAGCCGGTGCGGCTGCGCCCCACCACCGGTGTCTGGTAGGGGTATGCGGCTGCCGCCGCGCTCTTCAGCGCGTCCGAGGAGGAGTTGTCGAACGCCTCCTCCAGCACCACGACGTCGTTGCCCCGGAAGAAGGACGCCTTCGGTATCTCGGCGGCCCGGTGGTCCTGCCCCCAGTTGGGGTAGAGGTTCTTGCTCATCAGGAAGACGTTGTACGTCAGGACCTTCAGCGCGGGTGCCGGTTCGGCGGCGGCTGCGGGCGTCGGGCCGGCGAGCGCGGCAGCGGGCAGGGCGAGGGCGAGCACGGCAGCGGCGAGTGCGCGGCGCGATGCGAAGGGTGTCACTGGATCTCCCTGTCGGACGAAGGGGGCGAAGTGGCGCCGCACATCAAACCACCCGCGATTACCCACAGGTAACACCTGAGCACATACCAGTTCGCTCCCGGACCTCCGGTCAGTGGGCTGTCGGGAACGCTCGACGCCCCCGCCAGTGCGCCGCGGGCGGCTGGGCGGGGCGCGCGGGGCGGGTCAGTGCTCGTGCTGCCGTCGTACGAAGTGCCATGCGACGAGAGCCGCGACCAGGACGGCGGCGGCGATCAGGACGTAGAGCTGGTAGCGCGAGATCTCGTCGTAGACGGTCGTGATGTGCCGGCCCGCCAGGTAGGCCAGCGTCGTCCACAGGCCGACCCACAGGGCGGCGCCGAGTGCGTTGAAGGCGAGGAAGCGGCGCCAGCGCATGCCGGTGGTGCCGGCGATGATGCCGTTGGCCTGGCGCAGGCCCTCGATGAAGCGGGCCACGGTCACGATCTTGCCGCCGTGCCGGCCGAAGAACGCCTCGGCGGCCTGGAACCGCTTCGGCGTCAGAAAGACGTACCGGCCCCACCGGTGCACGAAGGCCCGCCCGCCGACCCGGCCGATCAGATAGCCGACGTTGTCCCCGGCGACGGCCGCGATGAACGCGACGACCGCCACGGCGACGACGTTCAGCCGCCCTGCGCCCGCATACACCCCGGCGGCCAGCAAAATCGTCTCGCCGGGCGCAGGGATCCCGAAGTCCTCCACGAAGACGACGGCCCCCACGGCCCAGTAGCCGTAGTGGCCGAGCAGAGGCGCCAGGTGCGCCAGCGGACCCGGGAGCGGAGGGGCGGCCATGCCTCCACGGTACGTCGCCGCGATCAGCGGCCAGGTTCTCGCCCGGGCGGCGGCTCACCGGCCGACGTGGCGGGCTGACGTGTGTCAGGAACCGGCGGGGTAGGTGTCCTCGTCGTCGCCGGAGGCGGGCTGACAGATGCGGCACAGTTCGTGGTCCCCGTCGCGGGTGACGACCGTTCCCCAGCCGAGGCACTGCTCGCAGTCGCGGGCGAGGGTCAGATCGGGGTGGGGAGGCAGAAGGGGGCTGCGGTGGGCTCCGTACGCCATGCGGTGAGCGGCTCCTCGAAGTCGCGGGACGAACGCGGGGGAATGAGAGGCAGGGGACAGTGGCCACCCGATGACAACGCTGTCCGAGCTACCTCCATTATGTCCTACTTTTTCCTTCTGTCCAGGGTTTTCTGACACGCGGTGCCAGCTGTTCGAACCTACGAACTTGTCGCATCCGGGTTACCCGGGCCGGCTGGCTTTGATAGGAAACTTTCCTACCAGTAGGCGTACGGACCAACTCGCCACCCCCCACCCCTCCTTGGAGCCCTGTGGTGCACGCAGACCGCGAAACAGCCCCCGCCCGCCTCTCCCGCCGGACCGTCGTCGCCGCGCTCGGCGCACTCGCCTCCGGTGCCCTGATAGGCACCCAGCGCGCCCTCGCCGCCCCTGCGGCCGCGCCGGGCCTCGACGACCCGGCGAAGAAGGAGATCGCCATGGAACTCGTGTCGAGCGCGGAGAACTCCTCGCTCGACTGGAAGGCCCAGTACAAGTACATCGAGGACATCGGCGACGGCCGCGGCTATACCGGCGGCATCATCGGCTTCTGTTCCGGCACCGGCGACATGCTCGATGTGGTCCAGCTCTACACCGACCGCAAGCCCGGCAACGTCCTCGCCGCGTACCTGCCCGCCCTGCGCAAGGTCAACGGCACCGACTCGCACGCCGGCCTCGACCCGAACTTCCCCAAGGACTGGCGCAGGGCCGCCCAGGACACCGTGTTCCAGCAGTGCCAGAACGACGAGCGAGACCGCGTCTACTTCGACCCCGCGGTCACCCAGGGCAAGGCGGACGGCCTGCGTGCCCTCGGCCAGTTCTGCTACTACGACGCCATCGTCATGCACGGCGACGGAGACGACCCGACCAGCTTCCGCAACATCCGCAAGCGCGCCCTGCGCAGCGCCAAGCCGCCGGCGCAGGGCGGCAACGAGACGACGTACCTCAACGCCTTCCTCGACGCCAGGGTGTGGGCCATGAAGCAGGAGGAGGCGCACAGCGACACCAGCCGCGTCGACACCGAGCAGCGGGTGTTCCTGCGCAAGGGCAACCTCGACCTGCACACCCCGCTCGACTGGAAGGTGTACGGGGACAGTTACCACATCGGCTGACGCGCGCGTGCTACGGCGTGTGCGGCAGGCCGTCGGACGCGGGCACCGGGGTTCCCGGAGCCGAATGCGGCGGCCTGCCGTGCCGTGATGCGCTGGATCACGGCGACCGCCAGGGCGGCGGCCAGAGATTGATCACCGGTATCGGCCAGGCGACCACGGCCCACCCGGCCGAGCCGCGCACCGCGTCGGGGGAGAGAAGGCCGGCGTTGCGCCGCCGGCGGGCGAACCACACGAGGAACAGCGCGCGCCTTCAGCACCCGGACCACGTCGGCCCCGGCCGCCGCCGACACGGCGAGCGCGGTGGAAGACCTGTCTGTGGAAGGCGTCCTGTCTGGACAGCGGGACGGCGGGACGGCGGGAAGATCGAAGCACCGGATCATGAGGCGGGGCGGACTCGCGTGTCAGGGCCCTGACGAGGAAAGATGGGCAGTGAGCGATCGACCACACCCACGCGGAGGAGCGGACCCATGCCGCACGAGCGCGCCGGCCGGCCGGCCGGTCCCGAGGACCTTGTCGACGTGGCCCGGCTGGTCACGGCGTACTACGCACTGCACCCGGACCCGGCCGACCCGGCACAGCGGGTGGCGTTCGGCACCTCCGGGCACCGGGGCTCGTCCCTGGCGAGCGCCTTCAACGAGGATCACATCGCCGCCACCAGCCAGGCCATCTGCGAGTACCGCGCGCGCCAGGGAACCGACGGCCCCCTCTTCCTCGGCGCCGACACCCACGCCCTGTCCGAGCCCGCGAAGGTCACCGCGCTGGAGGTGTTCGCCGCCAACGGCGTGACCGTGCTCATCGACAGCGCCGACGGCTACACGCCCACCCCCGCCGTCTCGCACGCGATCCTCACCCACAACCGGGGCCGCACCTCAGGCCTCGCCGACGGCGTGGTCGTCACGCCGTCGCACAACCCGCCCGCCGACGGCGGCTTCAAGTACAACCCGCCGAGCGGCGGCCCGGCGGCCTCCGCCGCGACCTCCTGGATCCAGGACCGGGCCAACGAGATCATCACGGGCGGCCTGAAGGACGTACGCCGGGTGCCCTGCGCCCGGGCCCTCACCGCGGACACCACCGGGCGGTACGACTTCGTCGGCGCCTACGTCGGCGACCTGCCGAGCGTGCTCGACCTGGACGCCATCCGCGCGGCCGGCGTGCGCATCGGCGCCGACCCGCTCGGCGGGGCCTCCGTCGCCTACTGGGGCCGCATCGCCGAACAGCACGGCATCGACCTCACCGTGGTCAACCCGCACACCGACCCCACCTGGCGCTTCATGACGCTGGACTGGGACGGCCAGATCCGTATGGACTGCTCCTCGCCGTACGCGATGGCCTCGCTCATCGAGCAGCGCGACCGGTACCGCATCGCCACCGGCAACGACGCCGACGCCGACCGGCACGGCATCGTCACCCCGGACGCGGGCCTGATGAACCCCAACCACTACCTCGCGGTCGCCATCTCCTACCTCTACCGGCACCGCGAGCAGTGGCCCGCCGGCACGGGCATCGGCAAGACGCTGGTGTCCTCGACCATGATCGACCGGGTGGCCGCCGACCTCGGCCGTCACCTGGTCGAGGTTCCGGTCGGGTTCAAGTGGTTCGTGGACGGACTGGCCGACGGCACTCTCGGCTTCGGCGGCGAGGAGTCCGCGGGCGCCTCCTTCCTGCGCCGCGACGGCTCGGTGTGGACCACCGACAAGGACGGCATCATCCTGGCGCTGCTCGCCTCCGAGATCACGGCCGTCACCGACCGCACCCCGTCGGAGCACTACGCCGGCCTGACCGCCCGCTTCGGCGCACCGGCCTACGCCCGCATCGACGCGCCCGCGACCCGCGAACAGAAGGCCCTGCTCGGCAAGCTGTCCCCGGCCCAGGTCACCGCCGACACGCTCGCCGGAGAGGCGGTCAGGGCCGTGCTCACCGAGGCGCCCGGCAACGGCGCCGCCATCGGCGGCATCAAGGTGACCACCGACAACGCCTGGTTCGCGGCCCGCCCCTCGGGCACCGAGGACGTGTACAAGGTCTACGCCGAGTCCTTCCTCGGCCCCAAGCACCTCGCCCGCGTGCAGGAGGAGGCCCAGGCCGTGGTGCTGGGCGCCCTTGGCGACTGAGGGGCAGGGATACGGCGGCCCCCGGCGGGCGTTTGCGGTGGCCGCCGCCGGTTCAGCCGCGCCCGTGCCGCCTGTCCAGCCGGCCCAGGACCGCCTGCGCCATGGCCTGCTCGCCCGTGGCGTTGGGGTGGGCCGGGGCTGCGGGCGAGGCCGGCTGCAGCGGTTCGATCCAGCGGTCCGCGGGCGCCTTGCACATGTCGTGCCCGACCGTGGGGCCGTAGGTGTCGACGTACTCGGCCCGGTTGAGGCCGGCCGCCACGCGCAGCATCAGGTTGAGCCGCTTCTCGGTGTCCCGCAGGTAGGCGAAGTCCTGCTGTGCGAAAGGCACCTGCGGAAAGCAGCCGCTGCCGTCGTCGGGCAGCAGGTCCGGGTAGCCGACGACCACCACGCGCGCGTGCGGCGCCCTCGCGTGCACGGCCCGCAGCACCCGGTCGACCTTCGGCGCGGTCCGCAGCACAGCCAGGGCCAGCTCGTCGTAACCGGACGCCTCGTAGGAGCGCTCGCAGGGGTTGCCCGTCGGATCCTGGCCGGCCAGGCGGGCGCAGGTGGTCATGATCGAGCCGAACCCGACGTCGTTGCCGCCGATCTGAACGGTCACCAGATCAGTGTCCCGGCCCAGCGCGTCGAGCTGGGGCGGGTTGGTGCCCTGCGCCTGCCACATCTGGGCGGTCGTCGCTCCGGCGCAGCTGACGTCCGTGAAGGCGGTCACCTGGCGCTGTGCCGCCACCAGCGAGGGGTAATTGTGGTCGGAGCGGGCACAGCCGGCGTCCACCTGGCGCGGGATGCCGGGGCCCGATGTGTAGGAGTCGCCGAGGGCCACGTAATCGAGGTCGCGGCCGTGTCCGGCGGGGTGTGCGGCGGCCGGTGCCGTGGCGGCGGCGACGAGCGCGCAACCGCCCAGCGCCGTACCCAGCACGGCGACCCGCCGTCGGCCTCTCGCACCGTCCGCCGGACGCGTGTCGTTCGCCATGAGTCCTCCCCCTGAGACCGGTATCTCGCGCGGTGACGGACCGTAGAACGTCCCTCGCGTGTTCGACCGGCTCTGTATACCGCCCGGTAGGTCTCGCCGACCAGAAGCGGGAAGCAACGAGTTCGGGGGCGGGTGCGCCGACGTCGCGGCGGGGGAGCAACCGGGCGGAGGCAGGGGGCAGGGGCGCCGAGGCGCGGGGGCGACTGGGCGGAGTATCGGGCGCAACCGCGCCGAGGAACCGGTGTGTTCAGCGGGCCGAGCCCGGCCGGCCGCGGGTTCGGCCGGCGGCCCGTCTCATATCTCTCGCATCTCTCACGTCTCTTGCATCAGACAGCGGGCGCCGCCGGCGAGGCGGACGTCTGCAGCAGGGAGTCGTCGTCGGGCCGGGCCCCGGAGAGACGGTGCCGGGCGGCGATCAGGGCCATGTCGGTGTCGCCCGTCCCCGTGGCCACGCACAGCGTGTACGAAATGTCCGCGAGTCGCTGCCGGGCCTGCGGGGTGCTCTTCCCGGCCCCGAGGAGGGTGAGGGTCTCGTACTGGGCGATGAGGTCCTGCAGTACCGCGGGGTGTGCCATCAGCATGGGTTCCGCCTCCCTGGGGGGTCGCCGGTGTACGAAGTCGCAAGCGCGACTACCCGCAGCGGCGCGCGGCATGCCACGGCGGCGATCACGGGGTGCCGCGCTGCCGCGGCGATGTGCCGGCCCGTATCTCCGGTCGTCACCGGCTTGCACCGATTGCCGTCGCCGACCGGGCCAACTGGCGCCCTGCGCTACCCCATCTGGTGGCTTATGGCTGCCGCAGCGTTATTCGTGTCTCGGATTTCCTGATCATTCCACTATCGAGCCCTTGGGACTGACCAGCCGTCATAAAGCTCTGACCCAAGTCGAGGAGAGTGGAAAGAATGACGACATCGCCGCGACGGCGATACGTTCTGGCGTCGGCCGCTACGGTAGCCGCGCTCGCCGCAGCCACGCTGGCGAACGCGGGAGCCGCCTACGCCCAGGACCACACCACCCCGAACCCGCCGGCCCCGAAGAAGGCCGGTTATCCGCATCACCGGGAGAAGCCCGCGTACCCGGTGAAGCCGGCGTATCCGATGCATCCCGAGAAGCCTGTCACGCCGGTGAAGCCCGTGTACCCGGCTCATCCGGTGAAGCCCGTGTACCCGGTTCATCCGATGAAGCCCGCGTATCCGGTGAAGCCTGTCTATCCGGAGAAGCCTGCGCATCCGGTCAAGCCGGTGTATCCGGAGAAGCCGGCCAAGCCTGCGGTTCCGGTGAAGCCTGTCTACCCGGTCAAGCCTGCGGTTCCGGTCAAGCCCGTCTACCCGGAGAAGCCGGTCAAGCCGGTCGTTCCGGTGAAACCCGTTTACCCGCAGAAGCCGGTCAAGCCCGTTTACCCGGAGAAGCCCGCGTACCCGGTGAAGCCGGTCAAGCCCGTTTACCCGGAGAAGCCCGCGTACCCGGTGAAGCCGGTCAAGCCGGCTGTTCCGGTGAAGCCGGTGTATCCAGAGAAGCCTGCTTACCCGCGTAGTCCCGCAAAGCCTGTGTACCCGGTGAAGCCGGTGTATCCGGAGAAGCCGGTGAAGCCGGCCGTTCCGGTGAAGCCCGTCTATCCGGAGAAGCCGGTCAAGCCTGCTTACCCGGTCAAGCCTGCGTATCCGGTCAAGCCTGCGGTTCCGGTGAAGCCGGTGTATCCGCAGAAGCCGGTCAAGCCCGTCTACCCCGAGAAGCCTGCGGTTCCGGTGAAGCCCGTGTATCCGCAGAAGCCGGTCAAGCCGGTGTATCCGGAGAAGCCTGCGTATCCGGTCAAGCCCGTGTATCCCCAGAAGCCGGTGAAGCCCGCGGTTCCGGTCAAGCCCGTGTATCCGCAGAAGCCGGTGAAGCCGGCCGTTCCGGTCAAGCCCGTGTATCCGCAGAAGCCGGTGAAGCCGGCCGTTCCGGTCAAGCCGGTGTATCCGGAGAAGCCCGTCAAGCCTGCGGTTCCGGTGAAGCCCGTCTACCCCGAGAAGCCGGTCAAGCCCATGTACCCGCAGCGCCCGGTGAAGCCCGAGTACCCGAAGCACCCGGAGAAGCCCGAGTACCCGAAGCACCCGGAGAAGTCGTCGAAGTCGGGCGGTGAGAAGGAGTAGGAGCATGAGGCGCGCTGGGCCGCCCCGCAGGGGCGGCCCAGTCGCGCGTTTGCGTACTCGGCCTCCGGGCCCGCTCCCGGCGCCGCCCTGACGCCGTAGGCCCAGGCCTCCGCCCCGCACAGAGCGAACGGTGTGCGAAGCTGCGCTGGTCAACTTGCGTACGACGGAAGGGAGCGGCCGGGATGGCCGTCATCCATCACACCACGCTCAAGCCCACAAAGCTGGAACTGCTCACCGACTGGCTGCCCACCCGCCCCTGGTACCGCGGCGGCCCGGACGCCCCGGTGCTGACCAAGTCCGGTGGCTTCCGGCTGGAGGATCCCGAGGGCGAGGTCGGTATGGAGTTCATGGTGGCCACGGACACCTCCACTCCCGAACCGACCGCCTACCTGGCCGTGTTGTCCTATCGCGGTGCGCCGCTGGAGGGGGCGGAGCATGCGCTCGTCGGCACGATGGAGCACGGCGTGCTGGGCAAGCGCTGGGTCTACGACGGCTGCCACGATCCGGTGCTGGTCGGCGAGTTGCTGTCGCTGATCGAGGGCAAGGCGCAGGCGCACGCCCAGAGCATCGACGGCGCCCTCGACTCCGAGGTGGTCCGCTCCTACACCGGCGCCCCTTTCGGCGCGGACGGCTTCACCCCCGAGCCGGCCGACGACCAGGACGGCACCCGGCTGCGCACCCCGCACGGCACGGTCCTGCACCTGCATCGCGTCCTGAACCCCGTCCCCGACAACCCGCCGCAGCGCCCCGAGGGAGCGATCGGCCATGTCGCGCGCGGCTGGCAGGACCCGCAGGGTGCCGGGCTGTCGGCGGTCTTCGTGACGCTGCGCACCCCCTGACCGGCACCTGACCCGGCACGCTCACACAAAACTCCGCGCCTTCTGGCATGGCCCGGTCAAATCTGGCACTCTCTCGAAGGTCCGGCATTCCGCGCCCTGACGCCTGTGAGGGCGCGGCGCACCGCTCGGTGCAGCGATCGCGCAAGCCCCGTCCGTGGCCGCCCCGGCTCACCCCAGCCGTCGGCCATCGAGCAGGCCGGGAATCCCGGCCGCCGCAAAGGAGTAGCGTGTGAGATCGACCCCCCACAAGGCCCTCGGCGCCGGTGCGCTCACCGTCGCCGCGGTCGCCGCCCTCGTGCTCCCCGGCACGCCCGCCGCAGCCCGCCCGGCCGCGGCACCCGCCGCCTGCACTCCGGCGCAGGTCGTCGGCAACGGCGGCTTCGAGAGCGGGACATCGCCCTGGTCGACGTCCTCCTCCACCGTCATCACCAGCCGCACGGGTGAGGCCGCCCACGGTGGCAGCTCCTACGCCTGGCTGGATGGAACCGGCAGCACCCACACGGACACGCTCAGCCAGAGCGTCACGATCCCGGCCGGTTGCGATGCGGCCACCCTCACCTTCTGGCTGCACATAGACACCGACGAGACGACCTCGTCCATCGCGTACGACAAGCTCACGGCCAAGATCGGCAGCACGACGCTGGCCACCTACTCGAACCTCGACGAGAACACCGGGTACGTCCAGAAGTCGATCGACGTGTCGGCGTACGCCGGGCAGACCGTCAGCCTCTCCTTCACCGGGACCGAGGACTCCAGCCTCCAGACGAGCTTTGTGCTCGACGACATCGCGCTCGCCACCTCCGGCGGCACCACACCGCCGGGCGACTCCACCCGCACCCCGGCCGCGCCCTCGTACACCGTGAACCTCAGCAGCGACACCAGCGGCACCCTGTGGACCGGCCACGAGAGCGCGACCTTCACCAACGCCTCGGCCACCGCGCTGAACGAGGTCTACCTGAGGCTGTGGGACAACTACCACGGCACCTGCGACGCCATGCCGATCCGGGTCACGGGCGTCACCGGCGGCACCGCGGGCGCGCTCTCCGTGGGCTGCACCGCGCTCAAGATCGACCTGCCGGCCCCGCTGGCCCAGGGCCAGAGTGCCACCATCGGCTTCGACCTCGGCATCACCGTCCCCAGCGGCGCCGACCGGTTCGGCCACGACGGCGCCTACAGCTTCATCGGCAACGCCCTGCCCGTCCTCGCGGTCCGTGACAGCGCCGGCTGGCACTTGGACCCGTACACGAACAACGGCGAGTCGTTCTACTCCCTCGCCGCCGACTTCAAGGTGACCCTCGACCACCCCAGCGGCCTGCTGGTCCCGGCCACCGGCACCTCCACCGACACCCCCGGCTCCAGCGGCCGTACCGTCACCACGGCGACCGCGTCCAAGGTCCGCGACTTCGCCTGGGCCGCCGGGCCCTTCGCCAAGATCTCCGGTACCTCGTCGGCCGGCGTCGCGGTGAACGTGTACTCCGTCTCGGGCATCAGTTCCTCCGGCGCCCAGTCCATGCTCAGCACCGCCAAGACCGCCGTCGACGCGCACGCGGCCCGCTTCGGCGCCTACCCTTACGGCGAGCTCGACGCCGTCATCGACAACAACTACTGGTTCGGCGGAATGGAGTACCCCGGCTTCGTCCTGGACCTGGTCAGCACCACCGCCCTCACCCACGAGATAGGCCACCAGTGGTGGTACGGCATCGTCGGCGACGACGAGTACAACAGCCCGTGGCTGGACGAGGCGTTCACCGACTACGCCACCGACCTCGCCCTCGGCAAGAGCGGTACCAACTGCTGGAGCAGTGTCTCCTGGGCCTCCAGCGCCGAGAAGATCACCAATTCCATGGCCTACTGGGACGCGCACTCCTCCCGCTACTCCACCGTCGTCTACGGCTACGGCAAGTGCGCGCTGCACGACCTGCGCCGCGTCCTCGGTGACACCGCCATGACCAAGCTGATGAAGGACTACGCGACCGCCCACTGGTACGGCGTGTCGACCACGGCCGAGTTCAAGGCCGCCGCCCAGGCCGCCACGAGCACCGACCTCACCTCGTTCTGGGCCCAGCACCGCATCGACGGCTGAACGGGTGCGGGCCGGTCGCGGGAGCGCCCCGGGTGGCTCCCACGACCGGCCCTGCACACCGCCCGCCACCACTCGTAGGTCGCCCGCACACCGTTCGCAGGCCACCCCGCGCCCACCCGAACGGACCAAACACGGCCCGCAATGGCTTCGTTGGGGGGAACCCGAAGTGCGCCGTGGCCCGACCACGGGTCAGATGGTGTTCGTGCGAAGCGTCATGTCCCTCTCCCGCGGCCGCTCACGCCTTGTCGTCACGGGCGTCCTGACCGGCCTCCTGCTCTCCCTGCCCGGCCCCGCGGCCCAGTCCGCGTCGGCCCCGGACGTCCCTCCCCGCGGCAGCGCGTACATGGGCATCGGCGTCCTCGCCCACGACGGACGCGCCAGTGGCCCCGACGCCACGCCCGCCCCTGCCCGCGCGAACCAGATCGAGGGCGTCGACGTCTCCAGCCACCAGGGGAACGTCGCCTGGGCGACGCTGTGGGGCGACGGTGTCAAATGGGCGTACACCAAGGCCACCGAGGGGACGTCCTACACCAACCCCTCTTTCACCCAGCAGTACACCGGCTCCTACAACGCGGGCATGGTCCGCGGCGCGTATCACTTCGCGACCCCGGACACATCCGGCGGCGCCGCCCAGGCCGACTACTTCCTGAAGCACGGCGGCGGCTGGTCGAAGGACGGCAAGACCCTGCCCGGCGTGCTCGACATCGAGTGGAATCCGTACGGCGGCTCCTGCTACGGCAAGTCCAAGAGCGGCATGGTCAGCTGGATCCGTGACTTCGTGAACCGTTACAAGTCCCGCACCGGCCGGGACGCGGTCATCTACACGGCGACCAGCTGGTGGACCGAGTGCACCGGCAACTACTCGGGCTTCGGCAAGACCAACCCGTTGTGGATCGCCCGCTATGCCTCGACCGCCGGGACACTGCCGGCGGGCTGGCCGTATCACACCATGTGGCAGTACACCTCGTCCGGCAAGACCGTCGGCGATCACGACCGCTTCAACGGCACCCAGGACCGGTTGCAGGCCCTCGTGAACGGCTGACCCGGCACCGGCTGCACCGCCGACGGCCCTGGGTCAGTCCACGTCCACGTCCTCGAACAGCGCGTGCATCGCGCCGAGCACGCGCAGACACGCGTCCACGTCCGCCAGGGTCAGATCCCCGTCCACGCGGCGCAGCAGTGCGTGCTCACGGGCCCGTACCGCGCCGATCGCGGCCCGGCCCGGGCCGGTGAGCCGGATGAGCGAGGACCGGCGGTGGGCGGGGTTCGCGACACTCTCCACCAGACCGAGCCGCGCGGCGTCGTTCACCATGCGCTGGACGAACTGCCGGCTGAGCGCCTGGGCCCGCCCCATCTGCGGCACCGTCATGGGCCCCTGGGTGCGCAGCAGATCCAGTACGGCACGCACGCCGACCGACAGGCCCTCGATCGGCGCCGTCTGCTCCACCTTGCGGTGCACCCGCCGGTAGAGCGGACCGACCAGGTCGAACACCTCCGTGAGGCGTTCGGCCAGTTCGTCGGGGGAGCGTTCGGCGGGGGCTGCGGTGCGGTCGTCCTTCATGGCACCAGGATGACACCTCGGTTGCCAACGCGCGCGAGAAATGACACCTTGGTTGTCATGATTGTGGACATCGCCTCATTGCCCACCCGTTTGCTGCCGACCGCCGACGGTTCCCTCGCCTACCGCGAGGCGGGCTCCGGTTCGCCCCTGGTTTTCCTGCACGCCGGTTTCCTCGACCACCGCATGTGGGAGGAACAGGTCCGCACCTTCGCGCCCCACCACCGGGTCATCGCCTACGACGCCCGCGGCCACGGCGGCTCGGCCAACGCGACCGGCCCCTTCCGGCCCGTCGACGACCTCGCCGCGCTGCTGCGCGGCCTCGACGCCGCCCCCGCCGTGCTCGTCGGCGTCTCCATGGGCGGGGCCACGGCGGTCGACTGTGCGCTGGAACACCCCGAACTGGTCCGCGCCGTCGTCGTCAGCGGCGTCGGGACGAGCGAGCCCGTCTTCGAGGATCCCTGGGCCCTGGACGTGTTCGCCGCCCAGCAGCAGGCCCTGGTCGCCGGTGACGTGGCCGGCTGGGTGGACGCCTTCCAGCGCTTCACCGCCGGACCGCACCGCGACCTCGCCGACGTCGCCCCCGAAGTCGTCCGCCGCATAGCGGAGATGGCCCACGGCACACTCGCCAAGCACACGCCCGAAGAGCCCGACCACCGGGTGCCCGTCACCGCCACCTGGGAGCGCGTAGCGGGCATCACGGTCCCCGTGTACGCAATCAACGGCGCCCTCGACGCCCCCGATCACCTCGCCGCGGCCACCCGGCTGACCCGTCTCGTGCCCGGCGCACGGGCCGTTACCGTGCCGGGCGTCGGGCACTACCCGAACATGGAGGACCCGGCACGTTTCGATGCCGAACTGGCGGCGTTCCTGGAGCGGTTGCCCGACTAGGAGGCGTGTGCGAAGAGCATGCGAAGGGCGAGGGCGGTCATCACGGCACTGGACGCCAGGGCCGTGCCGAGCCGCCCGCGGCTGCCGGTCAGGAGCCGGCCGAGCAGGGCTCCGCTGCCGGCCAGCAGCAGCTGCCAACTGGCGGACGCCGCGAAGGCGGCCACCACGAACACGGCCCGCTCCAGGTGACTCGGCTCCGCCGAGGTCTGGCCGCCCAGGACCAGAGCCGCGAAGTAGAGCACGGTGAGGGGGTTCATCATCGTGACACCCCACAGTCCGATGAAGGCCCGTGCGGGGCGGGGCGGAGCCTCCTCGCTCCGTGCGGCCGTCCGTGGCTCCCGGTAGTGGGTGATCGCCTGTGCTGCGCCGCGTACGGCCAGGACGACGAGCACCGAGCCGGCGATCCAGCGCAGAGGGTGCGTGATCGGCTCAAGGGCGCCCGCCAGCGCGGAGCCTCCGAGCACGGCGATCAACGCGTAGAGGCCGTCAGCGACCGCCACCCCCAGCGCGGCGCACGCGCCGGTCTTCCACGAGGTCCGGGCGGTCAACGCCACCAGATACGTCCCGACGGCCCCCACGGGAACGGCGATGCCGTACCCCGCGAGGAGCCCCGCGACCAGCGCCGCCGTCATGCGCGGACGGGCAGCGGCCTCCGCGGGCGACCGGGCTGCTGCTGTCGGCCACACACCGATCGGTCGGCGGCGGTCGACGGCAGAAGGACGGTCAGCGAGGTCATGGGCCGAGCATGACGGCGGCGCGTCCGCCCGGACAACTCCTTTTCACAGCAGCTCGCGGCCGGCCACGGCCCCCGGAACGGCACTGACGAGCGCATGGCGGGCGGCATCGAGCGAGCGCCGAGCGGGCCTGCTCGGCGTCGTGCCGTTCGGTGACCGGTCCCCGTGTCACGTCCCCGAGGCGGCCAGCTGATCGGCCAGCCGGTGTGCCTGGGCGAGCAGCGCGCCGTATGTGGCGACCTCGTCGGGGTCGTCCGTCGTGGAGCGGACCAGGTCCCGGCGCAGCTCGTCCAACGTCCCGCGCAGCCGCGCGACGGCCGTGCGCAGTTCTCCGTCGCACGCCTCGTCGCCGAACCGGCTGTGGCTGTAGAGCCGCAGCGCGTGTGCGGTGCGGCGCAGGAACTCGGCGTAGCAGCGGGCGAGTTCGGGGTGCGGCCGGGATGCCGCGCGGTGCTCGGTCGCGGCCTCCAGTACCGTGCGGGTCACGCCCGCCGTGTGCACGGCCGCGTAGTCCAGCACCACGACCGCGTCGTCGTACCCCTTGCCGGGCGGTGGCGCGGCACGGGGGCGCCTGCGGCGCAGGTTGCCGCGCAGACTCTCCCGGCTCCACGCGAGCGCCGAGCGGGCCTGCTCCACGAGCCGGTGCAACCGCAGGGCCCGCTCGTGCCAGGCGCCGGCCTCGTCGGTGTCCCAGCGTCCCTCGGCCAGCCCCTGCGCCACGGCCCGCAGGATGTCGTGGGCCTCCTCGGTCGCGTCCTTGAGGACGGCCCGGCTGTCCCGCAGATACAGCGGAGGCCGGACCAGGGCGTTGACCGCGATGCCGACCACGGCTCCGAACAGGGCTTCCGCGAGCCGGGCCGCGGAGGTGGCGACGGTGACGGACCCGTTGGTCAGGACGAACAGGGCGCCGGTGGCGGCGTAGATGCCCTGGCTGCCCAGGCGCCGCCACTGGCCGAGCAGCATCGCGAGGGGCAGGACGACGGCCATCGCGGCCACCGTGTCGTGCAGTGGCAGCGCGATCGCGGTGGCCGCGATCGTGCCGGCCGCGATCGCCGCGAGCTGCTGCAGCCCGTGCGCGATCGACCGGTACACGGTCGACTCCACGAGGACCACCGCCACCCACGGCGCGACGAACGCCACCGGTGCGTGCAGCCACCAGCCCGCCACCGCCCACGCCAGCCATGCGGCCAGTGCCGCCTTCATCGCCTGGGCGGCCAGATCCCGCTCCCGGCACGGCCCCGCCCAGGCCCGTGCCGCACCGTGCGCCGCGGCCCTCACCTCACGCCACAGCGCCTGCCAGCTCACTCGCATGCCACACACCGAGCCCGGGTGCCACCCCGGACAGCGCTCCATGCCGGCGGCCCGAATCCTCCGCTCCACGCCGGCCGCCCCAATCGCCCGCTCGATGCCGCCCAACCTGAATCGTTCGTTCCATGCCGGCGCCCGCATCGCAGACGTCCAACGGCCTGCCCGGTGCCTGCGGCTCACGCAGCCCGGACGAGCAGCACGTCGGCCGCGCGGGAGCGGGCCTGCCTCCGGTCCGCCTGTACGTGGGCGACCGAGGCATCAACCGTTGCCCGGCGTCCACCGACGTCTGTGGCGTGTCCGGAGGGCGCCCGGCCGGCCAGGATCAGCACCGGCAGCCGCCGGTCGGGCGATCGCCCATGCGGAGGCCGGGGCCAGCAGCGAAGGCGACGGGGGACGCGCACCGCCGAACAGGCGGTCGGCGGTCAACCCAGGCTGGGCGGTGTCCAGTCGGCGTGGCGCAGGATCGCCCGCGTCGTCGCCCGGGACGGGGCGAGCCGTAGCGCGGTGTTGCGCAGGGTCACGGCGAGGGGGTGGGACAGCTGCTGACCCATGCGGCCCGCCTGCCGGGCGGCGCGGGCGACCGCCTGGGAGCGTGGGCGGCGCTCGGCGTCGTAGCGGGCCAGTGCCGCGCCGACCGACGGCTCACCGGCGAGCGCGGCGGCCAGCGTGACCGCGTCCTCCAGCGCCTGACAGGCGCCCTGGCCGAGATTCGGCGTCATCGCGTGCGCCGCGTCACCGAGGAGCGCCACCCGACCCGCGACGAACGACCCCAAGGGCGTGGCCAGCTCGTGGATGTCGTGGTGGAGCACATCCTCCGGCCGGGTCGCCTCCAGAAGCGCGGGGATCGGATCGTGCCAGGCGCCGAAGCGCCGGCGCAGCATGCCGAGCGGGTCGGGGTGGCGGACCCCGGCCGGGGCGGTGAGCACCGCGTGCCACTCGGCCCGGCCGTCGGCGAAGGCGATGTGCCCGAACTCCGCACCCCCGCCCCAGGTCAGCTCGAAGTCGCCGCTCAGCTCCAGCAGCCCTGCGGTGATCGCCCGCAGCACCGTCGAGCCGCCGTAGACCGGACCGGGATGGCCGGGGAACAGCAGTCCGCGCAGCCGGCTGCCCACCCCGTCGGCCGCGACGACCAGGTCGGCGTCCAGAACGCCGTCCCCGACCGGCACCGCCACCCGGTCCGGGGCCGACCGGTCCAGTGCGGGCACGGTGATCCCGGTGTGCAGGCACTCGGCCGGCAGGGCCGCGCGCAGCAGGCGGTGCAGGACCGCGCGCCGGATGCCGACGATCGGCGTGCCGAGCGTGCGTTCCAGGGCGGTGCCGTCCATCCGGGCCAGCCAGCGGCCCTCGGGAGTGCGGGTGCCGCCGCTGTACTGCGGTCGGGCCGCCGCGCGCACGGCTGCTCCGACGCCGAGCGCGTCCAGGGCGCGCAGACCGTTCGCGTGCAGCGAGATGCCCGCTCCCGCGTCGGCCAGGGTCGCGGACCGCTCCACCACCCGTACCTCCCAGCCGATCCGGCGCAGACCGATCGCCGCCGCCAGCCCGCCTATGCCGCCGCCGACCACCACCGCCGTACCGCCCATGCCGGTCCCCCTTCGTCTTCTACAGATGTAGAAGAGCGTACAGGCGTGTTCTACGGCTGTAGAAACGGGGGTGTAGAAAGAGGGGGTGTCCACAGATCGACGTACTGTCCTCACCGACGCGGCCATCGCCGTGCTCGCCGACACCGGTATGCGGGGGCTGACGCACCGCGCCGTGGACCGGGCGGCAGGACTGCCCGACGGCACCACCTCCGCCTACTACCGCACCCGTCAGGCCCTGCTCACCGCGCTGGTCCGGCGCCTGGTGGCCCTCGACCAGGCCGAGCTGCAGGAGATCGGCGCCCGGGTGCCGGTGCCGCGCACCGTCGGTGACATGGTCGCCGGACTGGCGCAGTTCGCCGCAGCGCGGCTCACCGGGGAGGGGCGCAGACGTTCCCTGGCGCGCTACGCGTGTGCAGTCGAGAGCGCGCGTCATCCCGAACTGCGCGAGATCCTGCTGCCGCGCGAGAACCGTGCGCGGCAGGCGGCATGCGACTTTCTCGCAGCTCAGGGTGTGGCGGACCCGGAGGAACGCACGGTGACGCTGCTGACCTGTGTGGACGGCCTGATCTTCGACCGGCTGGTGAACGGCGGAAGTGTGTCGGAGGAGGAGATCAGGGGCCTTGTGGCGGCGGCTCTGCGCTGAGCGGTACGACGGCGGCGCGCTTCTTCTCAGGGCGGCACCGCGCGCAGCGCGCGCAGCACCGCCCACACGACCGAGACCAGCGGCACGGCCACCACCGCACCGATCACACCGGCGATGATGCTGCCGGCGATCACCGAGACCGCGACGACGAGCGGATGCAGCCGTACGGCCCAGCTCATCACCAGCGGATGCAGCACATGCCCCTCCAGCTGGCCGATGACGACGATCAGCGCCAGCACGGCCACCGCCGTGATCGGCCCGCGTCCGGCCAGCGCGACGACCGTGGCGACGGCGAGCGCGACCGGCGAGCCCACCAGGGGCACGAACGCGGCGAAGAACTCCAGCAGCGTCAGCGGCAGCGCGAGCGGCACCCGCAGCACGAGGAGTGCGACTCCGACGAGGATGGCATTGGTGGCCGCCACGATGATGATGCCGCGCGTGTACCCGGCGAAGGCCTGCCAGGCCGCGTGGCCGGCCCGGTCCCACGCCGTACGGGCGCCGCTCGGCAGCAGCTGGTCGCGGATCCATCCCCACAGGCGCTCGCCGGAGTGGATGAAGAACACCGAGGCGAACAGCGCCAGCGCGACCCCGGTGACCAGCTCGACCACCCTGCTCAGTCCGCTGACGGCGCGGCTGAGCAGGCTGGACCGGTGCGTGGAGATGTAGTGCGTGACCTGGTTCTCCAGCTCGGACAGCCGTCCGGGACTCAGCTTGAACGGCGGCCTGCGCAACCACTCCTCGATGCGGTGCACCCCGCCCCGGAACTCACCCGCCAGTCGGGCCGACTCGCCCGCCACGGCATTGCCCACCAGGGCCAGCAGGCCCAGCAGGAGCAGCACACTGCCCACCAGCGTCACGGCGACGGCCAGCGGCCGCGGCACGATCCGGCTGAGCAGGTCCGTCAGCGGGCGCAGGACGGAGGTCACGACCAGCGCGAGGAAGAGGGCGACGGCGATGAGCTGGAAGCTGCCGAGGACGCTGAAGACGCCGTAGACGACGATCCCGACGAGGATGAGCCGCCAGGAGTAGGCCGCCCCGACCCGCAGCCAGGGCACCGTCCGCTCGGCCACGGGCACGGGTTCGGGCCGCGGGGCGGCCGGGATCCGCACCGCATACGCCGGCCGGCTGCCCAGTACCCGCCTCCCGCGGCGCCGGCCGCCCGCTCCGGCCACCCGCGGCCCATCGCCCTCCACCGATTCCGGCTCCTCTCCGCCACCCCTGATGACGGTCGGTCACATGTACAGCACCGTAAGCGCACGTGGCCGGCGGAGCGCGCGGAATACGCCCGCGCGCTTCTTCGGGATGTGACCGGAGCGTGCGTCACAGGACCTTCACAACAGCCCGGGGTGGGCCGGACCGAGCGGGGCACCCGGGAGCTGCCGCCGGCAGAGAGGGATCCACCAGTGATCACCATCGCCGTACTGCTGCTTCCGATCCTCAGCATCCTGCTGTACGGGCTGGACCAGGTCGAGGACCGGTGGATCCTGCGGCCTCCGGCCGCCCGGCACAGCAGGCACCGCCGACTTCGCCGCGCGAACGGTACAAAGACGAACCGTACAAAGGCGGGCCGTCACTGATCCGGTGCCGGATCCCCCGTCGCCCGACGTCCCGTCGGGATCTCGTCAAGGTCGGCGGCTCTCCGGTAGCGCGCGATCGCCCTGGCGAGTTCCAGCCGCTCCGGCTCGGGGAGCGACCCGCCCCGGGCGTACTGCAGGATGTGCTCGGCGACCGTCCGGAGCTTGGTGTTGGTGCGCTGGGAGACGTCCCGCAGCGCCCGCCAGGCCTCTTCCGGGGCGATCTGCCCGATGACGACCACGGCTCCGATGGCCTGGTCGATCACCGCGTGCGAGGACACGGCGCGGCGCAGCTGCTCGTTCTCGGTCATCAGCCGTTCGTACTCGGCTGCCAGGTCGGTGGAGGAGAGCAGGACCAGTGGCTGATGCCGGGAGAGCGCGAAGAAGGCCATGGAGCACCTTTGCAGGAGTGGGGGCGTCACTGCTACGCCTGCCCTCGGTGGGCGCCGACACACAGATTGAACCAGCAGCGCGCCGGGTCGCGCAGGTGCCCAGGTGTCAGCCCTGCCCGCCCCCACGGGTGTTCTCGGCGCTCTCGGTCGCCCGGCCCACCGGCAGCAGGTCACGGATGTCCGCGGGCAGGGCGCCGGCCATCCGTTCGGTCAGCTCCGGCGCGAGCGCGGCGTCGAGCACCTCCAGCACCGCGGCGGCCTCCCGCAGGGCCGTGTCCTCGTCGGTGCCCGCCCGGTCGGCGATGCGTCCGGCGAAGACGGTCAGCCCGAACCGCTCGCCCGCCACGCCGGAGTCGGCGGCCGCCGAGGCGTCGGCCGCCTCCCGCATGGCCGCCGCCATGTCGGGCGGCAGCTGGGCGGCCACATGCCGGGCCAGCCCGGACGGCAGCCGCTCCGACAGGGTGCTGACGACGGCGTGCGCGGCCCGTTCGGCCGAACCCCGGTCCGGCAGCTGGGCCAGTTCCTGCACCTTTCCGATCATCTCGTCGTGCCGCATGAGGCCGGTTCCTTCCGCACGAAGTCCTGACGCAGTGGTACGTCCCTCGCCGCGGGTGAGGCGCGAGCCTCGGCCCGTCCGGGTACCTGGGCCTGCCGAGTACCCGGTTGCCGCGGCCCAGTACCCGGTTGCGGCCGGTGTCCGCCCCGGTGGAGTCGCGCTCCCGTCGCGGGGTAGGCGCCGGCGGCGGACCATCGAACGACCGGACACCGGCGGAGCGAGATGTGAGGTGTGCATGATAGGAGCGGGACTGGCGGCACCGTTGTGGGACGTGCACAACGGCCAGGGGCTGCGGCAGCTGGCCGAGCTGGGGCTGGCGCTGCTGCTGTCCAGCCTGATCGGCTGGGAGCGGGCGGCCCAGCAGAAGAGCGCCGGACTGCGCACCCATACGCTCGTCGGCATCGCCAGCGCGCTGATGATGGAGGTGTCCCAGCACGGGTTCACGGCGGTGCTCGGGCTGGAGAACGTCTCCTTCGACCCCTCCCGCGTCGCGGCGCAGATCGTGTCCGGCATCGGCTTCATCGGCGGCGGCCTGATCTTCGTGCGGCGGGACGCCGTACGGGGGCTGACGACGGCCGCCACCATCTGGCTGACCTGTGCGGTCGGCATGGCCTGCGGCGGCGGACTGCCCCTCCTCGCGCTGGCGGTGACCGCCCTGCACTTCCTGGTGGTGCGGGGCTATCCGCTCTTCACGTCCCGTCTGATCCCGGGCACGGCCGCAGGCACCTTCGAGGCGCGGCTGACCTACCGGACCGGTGCGGCACTGCTGCCACGCCTGATGGAGACCTGCACGCGGCGCGGCTTCCGGATCGTGCAGGTCAAGGTCGAACGGCTGCCCGGCCGGGCGGACGACGCGGCCCGGGTGCTGCTGGAACTGGAGGGCACCGGGGACTCGTCGGGGCTGGCGTCGGAGTTCTTCCAGGACGCGGGGGTGCTCGACGTCGAGGTGAGCGCCGCGGCGGACGACGAATAGCGCGTACGGCCGCTCCGGCGCAGGAGCGCCGGTCCCGTGCCGCTCAGCTCCCTTGCGTCTGTTCCGTCTGCTGTGTCCATGTCCAGACGTACTGCAGCCAGTCCGCGACCGTCAGCGCGCCGAGGCCCCCGCAGACGAGGCGGGTGAGCCTCGGCGTCGCGGCGTACGAGCACACCAGAGCGCCGGCGGTCCAGGCCGAGATGCAGAACGGGCAGGACAGCAGGTCGCCCACGGCTCGCCGGATCCCGCGGCCCCGCGGTTCGTCGATGACCTCGTTCGCCTCGCCCTCGTCCGCGCGGCGGGTGAACGGCGCCCGCAGAAAGCTCGTGACCTTGTCCCTGGCCAGCAGCCTGGACGCCTTGTACGCCCCCGCACCCATCAGTACGACGTCCCACGGCGGCACCTCGTCCGGCAGCCGGACCCCCCGGCGCCGGGCCAGCACCGCGAAGGTGCCGGCGCCCGCCGTGAAGACGGAGGCGAGGACGGCATACCCGGCGAGCGGGACGTCGCCCTGGTCGTCGTACCGCACGGCGTCCGTCGTCATGAGACCTCCCAAACCTCCCCGCACGTCCGCCCAGCAGGCAGCGGGCCCGCCTCGAGTTCCCCGGGCCGGGGTGGCGACACGTACCCCCTGGGCACCGGGCCCGGCGCGAGAGGGCGGGCCGGGATGCCGACCGGGCACGGGTGGACGGGCCGGGACACCGGCTGGGCACGGGTGGACGGGCAGGGGCGGCATGCGGCACCGGTGGACTGGGTCAGGGTCGTCCGAACCGCTCCGCCGCCGCTGGCCCCACGCCGATGCCGGCGACGGCTGCCGACGCCGACGGGACGGCGCCGACCCGCGGGCGGGGCGGCGTCCACCCGATGCGTGGTGCGAGACCCCCTGTGACGTGGGCAATGCCACATATGACCTGGTTCGCAACCCCCTCCCCGTCGTACCCGCGCCAGGCTACCGTTGCGACGAGCCCCTGTTCCCCTTCCCCTCGCCTCTCGGACGGCCCGGCTGTGCTCACTGATCTGTCCCCTCTCATCGCCGCGACGGCACGCTGGCTGACGGTCGCCTACCCACCCAGTGGCGGCGCGCTGGCCTCCGCCCTGTGCGAGGCACAGGCCCGGCAGGCCGTGACCGTCGCCGCGTGGCTGCGCTACCCGACGGAGATCGACGCGGCCCTGGTCACGATGGCCGGTCCCGGCGGCGCCGCACGCCTCGACTGGATCACCGGTACCGAGCGGGCCGGTGAGGACGGCCCGGTGGACGACTGGGCCTGGCGCACCTGGGTGGACGAGGTCGTCGCGAGCTGGGCGGCCGGGTTGCTCACCGATCCCGAGCTGGCCGGGCTCGCCGTCGCCGCACTCGCCGACGGCGAGCACGCCTCGGGCGCACCGGTGGAGTTCCGGCGCCTGCTCGCGCCCGACGACGGTGACTGCCGCGCCGCCGCGCTGCTGCGCCACCCCGACCTTCTCGCCCCCGTCGCCGAGCTGCACCTCGACCAGCTCCTGGACCGCCTGGGACCGGACGGCGCCCTCGCCGCCTGAGCCCGTGTCCCACCGCCCCTCTCCTGTGCCCTTCCCCCTGGGCGCCCTCCGCCTGGGCCCCTGTGCCGTCGGGCCCCCTCCGGTGTCGTACGCCCTTGCCGGGGTACTGCGGAGCTGATCCGTGGGCCGTTCGCCGGCGGCGGCCGGCCCGAGTGGCGGCAGGCAGGAGAAGGCGATGGGCGCGCAAGGCGACGAGACATCGGCGGACGGGGCAGTGGGCCCGGGCATGGGGGCGCCGAACCGGATACGGGCCGCGGCCCGGGCCGCCGCATGACCGCCTGGCGGCCAGTGAGCCGGTCGAGTCGGCCAAGTCGGCCAAGCCGGTCCAGTCGGCCGAGTGGCCGGTGGCGTCGGCCGAAAGGGAAGGCCCGGTCATGACCTTCAAGAATCCCGTGCACCGCGGCGGGGCGCGCCGCGGCCGGTTCGAGCAGTTCGCGGAATACGCCTCCAATTTCACCAGCTCCCCGGTGTTCTTCCTCTTCTGCCTGCTCCTCGTCGGCTTCTTCGTCGCCGCGCACCTCGCGCAGCTGCGGATCGAGCTGCTGCTGCTCGCGGGCGAGTCGATGACCGCGGTCACCCTGCTGCTCCTGGCGCTCCTGAAGAACGCCGAGATGCGGGCCGAGCACGCGATCCAGCGCAAGCTCGACGCGATCGCCGGGGCCCTGCTGGAGGCCCACTCCGACGACCGGAGCCAGGCCTTCGAGGATCTGCGCAATGCGATCCGTATGGAGGAAGAGACCTGACAGAGGGGGGCAAATCCGCGCGGCGGTTCTTCACGGCACCCCGGCCAGGGACGACCATGCGATGTCATGGACATTTTGCTCGTCGCCAGCGCGTTCAACAGCCTCTCCCAGCGTGTGTACGCCGAACTGTCGGACCTCGGGCACCGCGTGGACGTCGTCCTCGCCGCGCAGGGCGCCGACCCGGTCCGAGCCGCCGTGCGCGAGCTGCGGCCGGAGCTGGTCATCGCGCCGATGCTCAGGACGGCCCTGCCCGCGGACGTGTGGCGGGAGCACACCTGCCTGATCGTGCATCCCGGCCCGCCCGGTGACCGCGGCCCGTCCTCGCTGGACTGGGCCATCGCCGAGGGGGCGGACCAGTGGGGGGTGACGGTCCTGCAGGCGGAGGCGGCGATGGACGCGGGTGCGATCTGGGCGGCGGAACCCTTCCCCGTGGCGCCGGTCGGCAAGAGCGACCTGTACCGCAACGAGGCCTCCGACGCCGCCGTCACCGCCGTCCTGACCGCCGTACGGCGCTATGCCGAGGGGTCCTACAAGCCCCAGCGGCAGACCGACGACTCGATCAGCGTGGTCTGGCGCGACGCCTTCCGTCAGGAGCGGCGCCGTATCGACTGGGAGCGGGACGACACCGAAACGGTCCTGCGCAAACTCCGCGGCGCCGACTCACAGCCGGGCGTCCTGGACGAACTCCTCGGCCGTGAGGTGTTCCTGCACGGCGGACACCCCGAGGACCGGCTGCGCGGCCGCCCCGGCGCCCTGCTGGCGACCCGGGCGGGCGCCGTCTGCCGGGCCACCCGGGACGGCGCCGTGTGGATCCCGGAACTGCGCCCGCGCAAGAACTCCGGCGACCCGGCGCCCTTCCGCCGCCCGGCCGCCTCCGTGCTCGCCTCGTACCAGCCCTCCCTCCGGCTCGCGGCCTGCCCCCTGCCGCTCGAACTGTCCCCGGATCGCCGCACCTGGACCGACATCCGCTACCGGCAGCGCGGTGACGTCGGATTCCTGGCCTTCTCCTTCCCCGGCGGGGCCATGAGCACCGACCAGTGCCGCAGGCTGCTCGCCGCCTACGAGTCGGCCCTCGCCCGCCGCACGTCGGTCCTGGTGCTCGGCGGAGCCCGCGACTTCTTCTCCAACGGCATCCACCTGAACGTCATCGAGGCGGCCGCCGACCCGGCCGAGGAGTCCTGGGCCAACCTCAACGCCATGGACGACCTCGTCGAGGCGGTCCTGTGCACCACCGACCGGCTGGTGGTGGCCGCGCTCGCCGGCAACGCGGCGGCGGGCGGCGCCATGCTCGCTCTCGCCGCCGACGAGGTCTGGTGCCGTACGGGCGCCGTCCTCAATCCGCACTACCGGCGGATGGGCCTGTACGGCTCGGAGTTCTGGACGTACACGCTGCCGCGCCGCGTCGGAGCGGACACGGCCCACCGGCTGACGACCGAGGCGCTGCCGGTCAGCGCCACGACGGCCCAGCGGATCGGGCTGGTGGACCGGCTGGTGCCGACCGGTGCGCAGGACTTCGCGGCAGAGGTCGAGCGGATGGCGGCGGACGTCGCGGCCGCTCCGAACATCGCCCGGCGCATCTCCGACAAGGCGGCGGCCCGCCGCTCGGACGAGAAGGTGCGACCGCTGGCGAAGTACCGACAGGTCGAACTGGCCCGTATGCACGCCGTCTTCTTCGATCCCGAAGCCCCGTACCACGCGCTGCGGTCGGCCTTCGTACGGAAGGTGCCCGGCGGCACCGCCCGCCCCCTGGCGCTGCCCGCCGGAGACGTCCGTTGACGCCGCGCCTGCTGGTGGCGGGCGTCGGCAACATCTTCCTCGCCGACGACGCCTTCGGCCCCGAGGTGATCCGCGCCCTCGGCGATCGCCCATTGCCGTCCCGGGTACGGGTGCACGACTACGGCATCCGCGGCATGGACCTCGCCTACGCCCTGCTGGACGGATACGACACCGCCGTTCTGGTCGACGCGGCACGGCGCGGCCACCGCCCCGGCACCCTCTCGCTGATCGAGGCCGCACCCCCCGACGGCACCGTCGTGCCCGAGGCCCACGGCATGGACCCGGCGAAGGTGCTGGCCCTGGCCGCGCACCTGGGCGAGGAGCCACTGCCCCGTGTCCTCGTCCTGGCCTGCGAGCCGCAGGTGCTGCCGGCCGGTGACGAGGACCTGCTGCCGGGGCTCAGTACACCGGTACGGGAAGCCGTCCCCCGGGCCGTCGACACGCTGCACGCCCTGATCCCGGTGCTGCTCGCCGACCCCGCCGCGTCCGCACCCCCGTTGGGCCGCCCGATGGAATCCGGGCCCCCGCGCCCGGCTGCGCTGCCCGGTACGACGGCAGGCTGAGCGGAAGATCGGGGGAGCCCGGGCCACAGGGACGCGGCCCGGGCCCCACCGCCGTATCCGAGGAGCTGTGCCCATGTGCCGGTCCGACGTCAAGCAGGCCGTTCTGGCGAAGAACGACGACCTGGCCGCGGATCTGCGCGGCGACCTCGCCCGGCAGGGCGTCACCGTCGTCAACCTGCTGTCCAGCCCGGGCAGCGGAAAGACCGAACTCCTCGGCCGGGTCCTGGCCCGCGCGGTGGAGCAGGGCGTGCCGGTGGCCGCGCTCACCGCGGACCTGGCCACCGAGAACGACGCGGTCCGGCTGGCCCGTTCCGGCGCCCCCGTCCAGCAACTGCTCACCGACGGACTGTGCCACCTGGAGGCCCGTCAGGTGCGCGCCAGGCTGGACGGCTGGCTGCCGCCGGACACCTCGGTGCTCTTCGTGGAGAACGTCGGCAACCTCGTCTGTCCGGCCGCGTACGACCTCGGCGAGACCCTGCGGGTCGTGCTGATGGCGGTCACCGAGGGCGAGGACAAGCCGCTGAAGTACCCCACCGCCTTCGGCTCTGCCCATCTGGTGGTGATCACCAAGGCGGACCTCGCGGAGCCGGCCGGCTTCGACGAGACCGCGTTCCGGACGAACGTGCAGCGGGTCAACCCGGGCGTGGAGATCGTACGGTCCTGCGCCCGCACCGGTGACGGAGTCGGCACCCTCCTGGAGCGCGCCCTCGCCGCCCGGGACGGCGCCCCGCACCGCCCGCCCCTGGCCCCGCAGCCGCACGGCCACCACCCCACCGCGTCCGCTCCCGTCGCATGACCGCCCCCGCCGCCGGACCGGTACGCCGCGTCCTCACCGTGCGGGGAACCGTGCAGGGGGTCGGCTTCCGGCCGTATGTGCACCGCCTCGCCGCTGGGCTCGGTCTGGCCGGATTCGTCGGCAACACAGGCGACGGCGTGCACATCGAGATCGAGGGCCCGGCGCCGGAGGTGGACCGCTTCTGCGTCCTGCTCGCGGAGCAGCCGCCGCCGCTCGCCACCGTCACCGCCGTCGAGGACATGGCCCTGCCCGCGACCGGCGACACCGGCGCCTTCACCATCCGCTCCACCGAGCGGGCCGCGGGTCGCACCCAGCTCCCGCCCGACACCGCCACCTGCGCCGACTGCCTGCGGGAACTCGCCGATCCGGCCGACCGCCGGCACCGGCACCCGTTCGTCACCTGCACCCACTGCGGCCCGCGCTTCACCATCGCCACCGCGATGCCGTACGACCGCGTGGCCACGACCATGGCCGGCTTCCCGATGTGCCCGTCCTGCGCCCGCGAGTACGGCGATCCCGGCGACCGGCGCTTCCACGCCCAGCCGGTCGCCTGCCCCGACTGCGGACCGCGGCTCACCCTGGTCCCGGCCGACGATCTCGGCGTCCGCCCGGCCCGGGACGCGGACGCCCTGGCGGCGGCACGGGCGTTGCTGGCCGCCGGGCGGATCGTCGCCGTCAAGGGCCTCGGTGGTTACCACCTGGCCTGCGACGCCACCGACGCCCGGGCCGTGGCCACGCTGCGCGACCGCAAGGAGCGCGGCGGCAAGGCCTTCGCGGTGATGTGCGCCGACCTCGCCACCGCCGAGCGGCTCGCGGACGTCTCCGCCGCCGAACGGGCCGCGCTCACCAGCGCCCGGCGCCCCATCGTGCTGCTCCGCCGGCGCACCCCGGCCGACGGCCTCCGCCTCGCCGACCAGGTCTGCCCGGGCAGCCCGCACGTGGGCGTGATGCTGCCCTACACCCCGGTGCACACCCTGCTGTTCGGGCTGCCCGGCGATCCGCCCGGCCCCCGGGTCCTGGTCATGACGAGCGGCAACCGCTCCGGCGAGCCCATCGTCACCGACGACGCCGAGGCGCTGACCCGGCTCGCCGGACTCGCCGACGCCTGGCTCGCCCACGACCGGCCCATCGCCTCGCCGTGCGACGACTCCCTGCTGCGGGTCCGCCCCGACGGCACCGGACAGGTCCTCAGACGATCCCGCGGCTTCGTCCCGCGCCCCGTGCGCCTCCCGGTTCCGGTACGGCCCGTCCTCGCGGTCGGCGGTGACCTCAAGAACGCCCTGTGCCTGGGCGAGGGCGACCACGCCTGGTTCGGGCCGCACATCGGTGACATGGGCGAACTGGCCGGCCTGGAGGCCGCCGAGCGCGTCGAGCGACACCTGGCCCGTCTCACCGGAGTCGCCGTGGCCCTCGTCGCCGCCGACCGGCACCCCGGCTACCACTCGACCCGCCGAGCCCGCACCCGGGCCGCCCAACTGCCGGACCAGGCGTTGCGGTTGGTCCAGCACCACCACGCCCACATCGCCTCCGCGATGGCCGAACACGGCCTGGACGGTACGACCCCGGTGATCGGAGTCGCCTTCGACGGCACCGGGTACGGCGACGACGGCACCGTGTGGGGCGGCGAGATCCTGCTCGCCGACTACACCGGCTATCGGCGCTTCGCCCACCTCGCACCCGCACCGCTGCCCGGCGGGGACGCAGGCGTGGCCAATCCGTGCAGGCTGGCGCTGGCCCGGCTGTGGGCGGCAGGACTGGACTGGGAACCGGACCTGCCCAGCGTCCGGGCCTGCACGGACGTCGAACGCGCCATACTGCGCCGGCAGCTGGACCGGCAGGTGGCATGTGCGCCCACATCCAGCATGGGCCGCCTCTTCGACGCGGTGTCGTCCCTGGTCGGCGTGTGTCACCGGGCGGGATACGAGGCGCAGGCCGCGATGGAGCTGGAGGCGACGGCGACCGAGGCCCGCGACGCGGACGGGGTGGCGTACCCCTTCGGGTTCGCCCGGCAGCGGGACATCGACCCGGCGCCCATGCTGCGCGCACTCCTGGAGGACCGGCGGCGCGGCACCCCCGCACCGGTCCTCGCCGCCCGCTTCCACCGAGGCGTCGCGGCGGCCGTCGCCGGCATCTGTCACCGTGCCCGCGCCGAGACCGGCCTGACCACGGTCGCCCTCACCGGAGGTGTCTTCGCCAACAGCCTGCTGGAGGAGGAGTGCACCGCACGGCTGGCCACGACCGGCTTCACGATCCTGCGGCACGGCGAAGTCCCCCCGAACGACGGAGGGTTGGCGCTCGGTCAGCTCATGGTCGCGGGAACAGCGAACCACCACGAGACGGAGTGACCCATGTGTCTGGCAGTGCCCGGCAAGGTCGTGTCCATCGACCACCGCGCCGACCCCCTGACCGGGATGATCGACTTTGGCGGAGTGCAGAAACAGGCGTGTCTCGAGTACCTGCCCGACGTGCGGGTGGGGGAGTACGTCATCGTCCACGTCGGCTTCGCCCTGCAGCGCCTGGACGAGGAGTCGGCCCGGGCGTCCCTGGAGTTGTTCGAGCAACTGGGGTTGCTGGAGGAGGAGTTCGGGGACGCCTGGGAGCAGGCGGCCCGGCAGGAGAGCGGGAGTGAGGCCCGGTGAAGTACATCGACGAGTTCAACGACCCGGACCTGGCGCGCCGGCTGCTGGACGAGATCCACGCCACGGTCACCCGGCCCTGGGCGCTGATGGAGGTCTGCGGCGGCCAGACGCACTCCATCATCCGGCACGGCATCGACCAACTCCTGCCGGAGAAGGTCGAGTTGATCCACGGGCCCGGCTGTCCGGTGTGCGTCACCCCGCTCGACGTCATCGACAAGGCCCTGGAGATCGCCGCCCGCCCCGAGGTGATCTTCTGCTCCTTCGGGGACATGCTGCGCGTGCCCGGCACCGACCGGGACCTGTTCCGGGTCAAGGGCGGGGGCGGTGACGTCCGCGTGGTGTACTCACCGCTGGACGCGCTCGACCTCGCCCGCAAGCACCCGGACCGCCAGGTGGTGTTCTTCGCCATCGGCTTCGAGACGACCGCACCCGCCAACGCCATGGCCGTCCACCAGGCCCGCCGCCTCGGCCTGGAGAACTTCAGCCTGCTGGTCTCCCACGTCCGCGTCCCGCCCGCGATCGAGGCCATCATGACGGCACCGCAATGCCGGGTGCAGGGCTTCCTCGCCGCAGGGCACGTGTGCAGCGTGATGGGCACCGCCGAGTACCCGGAGCTGGCCGACCGGCACCGGGTGCCGATCGTCGTGACCGGGTTCGAGCCGCTGGACATCCTGGAAGGCATCCGCCGCGCCGTACACCAGCTGGAGCGCGGCGAGCACCGGGTGGAGAACGCCTATCCGCGCGCCGTACGCGAGCAGGGCAACCCGGCGGCCCTGCGCATGCTGGAGGACGTCTTCCAGGTCACCGACCGCAACTGGCGCGGCATCGGCCGCATCCCCGCCAGCGGCTGGCGGCTGTCCGACGCCTACCGGGCCTACGACGCCGAACACCGCTTCGACGTCGCCGGAATCCGCACCGAGGAACCCGCCGTGTGCCGCGCCGGTGAGGTGCTGCAGGGCCTGATCAAGCCCACCGAGTGCGAGGCGTTCGGCACCAGCTGCACCCCGCGCACCCCGCTCGGCGCCACCATGGTCTCCAGCGAGGGCGCCTGCGCGGCCTACTACCTGTACCGCCGGATGCACAACGCCCCCACGCCGCAGGGATCCCGCACGCCGCAGTCCCAGCAGGAGGAGATGAACCCCGTTGGCTGACCTGGCTACCGAAGCGGCCGTCGACCCCGCGAACTGGGCCTGTCCCGCGCCCCTGCGCGACCAGCCGGTCGTCGTCATGGGCCACGGCGGAGGCGGCGCCCTGTCCGCCGAACTCATCGAGCAGGTCTTCGCCCCCGCCTACGGCAACCCCACCCTGGCCGCGCTCACCGACTCGGCCGTCCTCGACCTGGGCGGGGCCCGGCTGGCCTTCTCCACGGACTCCTACGTCGTACGGCCGCTGTTCTTCCCCGGCGGCAGCCTCGGCGACCTCGCCGTCAACGGCACGGTGAACGACCTGGCGATGAGCGGAGCCCGGCCCGCCTACCTGTCCACCGCCTTCGTCCTGGAAGAGGGCGTGGAACTGGACGTCGTCCGCCGCATCGCGCAGGCCATCGGCGCGGCGGCCGAGACGGCGGGGGTCACCGTCGCCACCGGCGACACAAAGGTGGTGGAGTCCGGACACGGCGACGGCGTCTATGTCACCACCGCCGGCGTGGGCCTCGTACCGGACGGAGTCGACATCCGCCCGCAGCGCGCCCGGCCGGGCGACGCCGTCATCGTCAGCGGCCCCATCGGGCTGCACGGCGTGGCGATCATGAGCGTCCGCGAGGGCCTGGAGTTCGGCGTCGAGATCGCCTCCGACACCGCGCCCCTGGCGGACCTCGTGGCGGCCATGCTGGCGGTCACCACGGACCTCCACGTCCTACGTGACCCGACCCGGGGCGGACTCGGAACGTCCCTGAACGAGATCGCCCGTGCCTCCGGCACCGGCGTGCGGCTGCACGAGCGGGCCATCCCGGTCCCGGAGGAGGTCGCGAACGCCTGCGGCTTCCTCGGCCTGGACCCGCTGTACGTCGCCAACGAGGGCCGGCTCGTCGCCTTCGTACCCGCGCGGCACGCCGAAGCGGTTCTTGCGGCGATGCGGGCGCACCCGCAGGGCCACGGCGCCGCCCTCATCGGCGAGTGCGTGGCCGACCACCCGGGCATGGTCGTCGTCGCCACCGGCCTCGGCGGCACCCGGGTGGTGGACCTGCCGCTCGGGGAGCAACTGCCCCGGATCTGCTGAGCGGAGGATCTGCCGAGCGGACCGGCCCCGTCAGGACGGGGCCGGTACCGGATCGACCGCCGTGATCTCCAGCTCCCGTCCGCTGCGCAGCTCCTGCGACGGCCGGTCGCAGCGCGGGCACCAGAAGAACGGCGGCATGCCGACCGCGAACTCCTCGGCGCACCCGCCGCACCAGGCGTGCGCGGTCACCTGCTCCACGACGAGCCGCGCCCCGGCGAGCGGCGTGCCGTCGCGGGCCACCTCGAAGGCGAAGCACAGCGCGTCCGGCACGACACCGGCCAGCTCCCCGACGCGGACGGTCACCGCTGTCACACGGTCCACGCCGTCCGCGCGGGCGATCTCCTCGGCTTGTTCCACGATCGCGGTCGCGATCGACAGCTCGTGCACGAGCGGCTCACGGGTACCGGCGGTTGGCGCGCAGCCCACCGGTCATCCGGTAGATGCGCAATTCCCGCAGGATGCCCGGGAGTTCCCTGACGAACAGGGCGGCCACGAGACTGCCGACCAGCGCGGCCTGCGCCGCGAGCAGCTGCCGTCCCGACATCCCCGCACGCACGGGCCTTCTTCTTCGCATGGCCATGTTCATGACTGTCACTGTCTGCTCCCTCATCCCGGTGAGATGTTCGGCATGTCCTTCACCAGGGCGTCATGCCGTTTCCAGTGGATACCGGTGGAGCGGCGGGCGTCGGAACTGCCGTCCTTGTGGTGTCCGGGCTGGTGCTTGTACGGGCCCTTGTTGCCCTGGTGCAGTCCGCGCACGTGGGAGGGCGTATCGGGCTTCGCCTGGGGGCGGCCCACTCGGATGCTCCCCATGTCGGTTCTCCTTCCCGGTCTCACGACCGCTCGGTCAGCTCCCCGAAGAACTGTTCTACGGCCGGCCAGACCCGGCCGCCACCGGACAGGCCCCGCCACTCGCGGCGGACCAGAGCGATCATCCGGTAGCAGTCGTCGACCGGCACGATCCAGTGTTCGTCGAGGCCGCGCACGGTGTTCACGAGCAGCGCCTCGACGTCGGGTGCCATGGCGGCGAGCTGCGGGACCGTGGCGGCCAGCCGCTGCCAGGCCGCCGCGTCCACCTCCCAGCGCATGGCCCCGGCCGGGCTCGGCCCCTGTGCGGTGACCGTGCCGTCGGAGCGCGGCACGAAGAACACCAGGCCCACCGGGACGCCCAGCACGCCGGTGTCGACCGGCGGGAGCCGCAGCCGGCGGCGGGGCACGAGCCGGTAGCGGCCCGCCGCGTCGTCGGCGAACAGCACCGAGCACGGGCCGCACACACACCGCACTTCGGCTGCGGCGGTGTCGTACAGGTGAGCGTGTTCCTCGGTCACACGGGCGGCGCACAGCTCGCAGACCTCGGGTTCGGCCGTCGCCGCGCGGTCGGCGGCGGAGCGGATGACGCGGGCGAGCGCACCGTCCACGGTCACCGCGCCTCCTGCGGCGTGGCCCGGCGCTTGATCGTGGTCAACGGTACGAACGCCGGTGCCGCCCTGCGCTCGCTCGGCACCGTCTCCACGGCGGTCAGCTCGGGAGCGACGGCCAGCACCGCCGCCCGGACCGCCTCGGTGACGTCGGAGGAGCCGCCACCGCACCCGGAGCCGCATCCGCCGCCGGTGCTCAGCCGCACCCGCGCCACCTGCCCGTCGACCCCGGCCCACTCCAGGTCACCGCCGCGGTCGCGCACCACGGGCCGCAGCTTCTCCACCGCGCGGGCAGCCCGGCGCTCCGGGGCCTCGGGGTGGATCCCGTGCAGCACCATGAGATGCCCTGCCAGTTCGTCGTCGGCGAGCCGCTCCCGCAACGGTGCGTCGGCGTGGTCCAGCACGCGGGCGAGAGCCTCGCCGTAGACCTCGGTCAGCAGCCGCACCGCCTCCAGGGCCGGGCCCGGCGTGGCTTCCAGCCCGGCCAGCACCTCGTCGAGACGGGCGAGCCGCGCCTCCACCTCCGGGTCCGCCAGCCGTACGGCGGTCTCAGCCATGGTTGGCCCCGTACGTCGGCGAGTGCACGGTGGTCAGGGTCTTGCCCTTACCCATGTACATGTGCACGCCGCACGGCAGACAGGGGTCGAAGCTGCGCACGGTGCGCATGATGTCGACGCCCTTGAAGTCGTCCGGACCGTTCTCCTCGAAGATCGGCTGGCCCTGCACGGCGTCCTCGTACGGGCCCGGGGTGCCGTAGATGTCGCGGGGACTGGCGTTCCACGGGGTCGGCGGGTACGGGTGGTAGTTGGCGATCTTCTTGTCCCGGATCACCAGGTGGTGGGAGAGGACGCCGCGCACCGCCTCGTGGAAGCCGCAGCCGATCGACTCGTCCGGCACCTCGAAGTTCTCGTACACCTTGGTGTCGCCGCTCCTGAGCATCCCCATGGCCTCCTCCAGGAACTGCAGGGCCATGGCGGCGGCGTAGGCGATGAAGTACGGCCGGGCGCGGTCCCGTTCGAGGGTGTTGCTCCACTTCGGGATGCGCCACTCCAGGGTCGTCTCCGGCAGCTTCTCGCCCTTGGGCAGGGTGATGCGGATGGCGCCGCCGGTCGTCTTGACGTACGGCGTGTCGACCAGGCCGCTCAGCGCGGTGGACCACAGCCGGGCCAGCGGTCCGCCACCCGTGTCCAGCGCGAGGTGCTCACCGGTGTCCGGGTGGTACCAGCGGGGGCTCATCACCCAGCTGTAGTTGCCCTCGAAGTCCCGCTTCTGCGGCACCGGCACCGTGGTCTGGTTCCACGGGTGGCGCATGTCCACGGGGTTGCCGAGGGGATCGTGGGTGACGAACGGGTCCTCGTTGACCCAGTCCTCGTAGAAGGAGCTGCCCAACATGATGCGCAGGCCGAGGTTGATGTCGATGAGGTTGTTGGTGACCAGCTTGCCGTCCACCACGACGCCCGGCGTGACGTACATGGCCCGGCCCCACTCGTTCATCGACGCGTAGCGGTAGTCCACGACGTCCGGGTTCTGGAAGGCCCCCCAGCAGCCCAGCAGGATCCGGCGTTTGCCGACCTCCTCGTAGCCGGGCAGGGCCTCGTAGAAGAAGTCGAAGACGTCGTCGTTCATGGCCACCGCCTTCTTGATGAAGTCGATGACGCGCATCAGGCGGCTGAGGTAGTCGGTGAAGGTGTTCGGCTGCGGCATCGTGCCGACGCCGCCCGGGTACATCGTGGAGGGGTGCACGTGCCGCCCCTCCATCAGGCAGAACATCTCCCGGGTGATCCGGCTGACCTTCAGCGCCTCCTTGTAGACCTCGCCCTCGAAGGGGTTGAAGGCCTTCATGATGTCCGCGACGGTCCGGTAGCCGTGGATGTCGCCGCGGGGCGCGTCGGTGCGCTCGGCGCGGGCCAGGACCCCGGGGTTGGTGGCCTTGACCATCGCCTCGCAGAAGTCCACGAAGACCAGATTGTCCTGGAAGATCGTGTGGTCGAAGATGTACTCCGCCGCCTCGCCGAGGTTGGTGATGTGCTCGGCCAGCTTCGGCGGCTTGACGCCGTAGGCCATCTGCTGGGCGTAGTTCGAGCAGGTGGTGTGGTTGTCCCCGCAGATGCCGCAGATCCGGGAGGTGATGAACCCGGCGTCGCGCGGATCCTTGCCCTTCATGAACACCGAATAGCCGCGGAACAGCGATGAGGTGCTGTGGCACTCCACGACTTCCTGATTGGCGAAGTCGATCTTCGTGTAGATGCCCAGGTTGCCGATGATCCGGGTGATCGGATCCCAGGACATGTCCACGATCTGGGCGGGTTTGCGTTCTGTCGGCCGCGATTCGGTGGTGGTCATCTGCGGTTCTGCCCCTCGCTGTTCGGGTCGGGCGGGTCGTTGGCGGGACGGGGTGGGGCGGCGTCAGGCACGCCAGTGCGGGTTGTAACCGCTGGTGAGCTTGCGCTTGTTGTGGCGCCACTTGGGCTCGTGGTTCACCATGTCGTTGGTCAGGCCGCGCAGCCGTCGGATGACCGCCCCGTAGGGCCGGATCACCATCGACGACAGCGTGCCGCCCGGGGGCTCGTCCATGAACGGCATGAAGGCGTCGGGGAAACTGGGCATCGTGCAGCCGATGCAGATGCCGCCGACGTTCGGGCAGCCGCCGATGCCGGCCATCCAGCCGCGCTTGGGCACGTTGCAGTTGACGACCGGGCCCCAGCAGCCCACCTTCACCTGGCACTTGGGGGAGTTGTAGTCCTTCGCGAAGTCGGCCTGCTCGTAGTACGCGGCCCGGTCACAGCCCTCATGGACGGTCTTCCCGAACAGCCACTGAGGACGCAGCATGTGGTCCAGCGGCGGCGGGGGAGCGGCACCGGCCGCGTGCTGGAGCACCCAGACGAGGGTCTCCATGAAGTTCTCCGGCTGGATGGGACAGCCGGGCACGTTGACGACAGGGAGCCCCGACTGCGCCTTGAAGTCCCAGCCCAGGTAGTCCGCGAGACCCATGCAGCCGGTCGGGTTGCCGGCCATGGCGTGGATCCCGCCGAACGTGGCGCAGGTCCCCGCGGCCACCACCGCCCAGGCCTTGGGCGCGAGCTGGTCGATCCACCAGTTCAGGGTCTGTGGCTCACCGGTGTCCGGGTCGTTGCCGAACGACGTCCAGTAACCGTCCCCCTGGATGATGTTCTGGTTCGGGATCGAACCCTCGATCACCAGGATGAACGGGGCCAGGTCACCGCGGGCCGCCGCCCGGTACGGAGCCAGGAAGTCCTCGCCGCCCAGGCTCGGCGACAGCACCTTGTTGACCAGGTTCACCTTCGGCAGGCCCGGGATGAGCCCGAGCACCACGTCCTCGATGGACGGCTGGCCCGCGGCGGTCAGCGACACGGTGTCGCCGTCGCAGCTCATGCCCTCCGAGATCCAGAGGATGGTGATCTCGTCGAAGCCCTGCCGCGCCTCGGCTCGGCTGGGCTCCCCGCGGACTTCGGTGGTACCGCTCTGTGTGGTCATGTCTGCAACCTCCGTCGCAGCCGGTCTCGGAGTGGGTCGTGGGCTGCCGCGCCGCAGGCGCGGAACAGCCGCTCGGGCATGCGCTGGTCGTGGGCCGTCATCTCAGGGGCGTCCGCCGAACCGTCGTCCGGCGAACCGCCGCTCCTCCGGCCGGTCGGCCGGACGCTGTGGCCGCGGGGACCGCGGCCCGGGTGATCCCACCGGTCCCGTCGGCTCCGGCGCGACCGTGCGCCCGAGCGGTTCGACCTCGTCGGGCCGGAAGTAGTGGAAACGGCCGTACCAGCCGTGCAGTTCGGCGGCCGGATCGTCGTCGACCGTGACCGCCAGGTGGACGCTGCCGTCCACGTCGTGGAAGACCGCGCCGACCCGCGCCGTCCTCCCCTCCAGGAACATGTCCTGCGCGTCGGCGCCCCGGCCGCGCGGGCGCAGCCGTACCCGGCTGCCGCCGCCGACGGACACGCCGTCCACGAGCACGGTGTCGGTCGCCGGGGACAGCCCGTCGTCGCCGCCCTCCTGCCACCAGGCGGGCCGCTCGGCGGGCGGCGGCACCGGCGTCAGGGAACGGATCGCGCCGTGCAACCGCTCGAAGACCTCGCGGGGCATGGTGTCGACCCGGTCGAGGATCCGCGCGGCCCGCGGATCGGTGGCCCGGGCCTCGGCCTTCTCCTCGTCGGTCAGTAGCATCGTGCGCAGCGTGAGGATCTCGTCGATCTCCGCGGCGTCGTGCAGGTCACCGGGACTCTCCGGCGCCACCTGGGGATGGTCGGGGAGGATGATCGGGGCCGAGAGCAGGACGTCCGCGGTCCCCGTCCCCGAGGGCGGACCGCCGAGAACGGGGAACGTGAACGCGTTCCGGCACTCCCGCGCCTGCTCCGCCAGGCCCTCGGGCGGATCGATCAGCGACACGAACTCCACGCCCTCCCCGCCCACGAGGGTGTGCGTGGCGATCAGCGCCTGTCGCAGTGCCTCATGGCGAGGGGCCCGTGTGTCCGGTGCCTCGCCGGTGTTCTCGGTGCGCACCCGCAGCCGGTACAGCCCCGGCGCGAGCGGTTTCGCCACCACCGTCGTCGCGGCCAGCACCTCCCGGCGCCGCCGCACCGTCCGCCCCGTACCGCCCGGCAGCGGCTCGGACTCCGCCCCGCCGGCCGCTCCCACCGGGGCGGTACGACCACCCCGCACCAGCTCCGCCAGCGGCAGCACCAGCTCCGACTCGCGCGGCACCGCCTCCTCGAACGACAGATGCGCCACGCCGTCCGCCGTCCGCAACGACTCCACCGGCCGGTGGCGTCCGTCCCCGTCGGCCTCCTCGACCTGCTTGTCCTGCATCTGCAGATACCGCACCCTCACCCGTACGACCGCGTCGGCGCGCGGTGCCCGCAGGAGGCATTCGGTCTGCTGGTACCACGAGTCGGCGGAGCCGGAGATCCCCGGAGTGACCGGCCCGTCCCGCTCCACCCAGGCGCGGGGCAGCAGCACGCCGAACTGCCAGCGGACCCGGTTCTTCGCCGAGGACCGGCGGTAGGGGTAGAGCAGGTACCCCTCGTACAGCACGGCGTCGGCGACGGTTCCCATCTGCTCGAAGGCACCGCACGGCAGGCCGGCGTCGTCGCCGTCCTCCAGGGCGGCGAGCACCGCGCCGTCCTCGCCGGTTCGGACCGACATGCCGCCTCCTCATCACGGGTCAGTTCGCACATGCCTTCCACCACGGTCACACCCGTCACAGCCGCTCGCCCCTCCGGCGCACGTCGGTTGGGCCAAGCAGGGGACGGCGGCACATCCGGGTGGTTCGCGCGTCCCCGCCGCCTGGCACGCCGCACTGAAGAACCCCAGGGACTGCGGTCCCCCGCTCCATCCCGTCAGGCAGGCCGTGCGAGGTCCAGGCAGCAGCGGACGAAGTCCCGTACGACCGGATTGCGGTCGTCGGCCGGTGCCCAGGCCACGCCCACCCGCGTCGGGCTCACTCCGGTGACCGGTCGGCAGGCCACGCCCGGGCGGAAGTAGAACCGCGCCGCGGACTCGGGGGCGAGCGCGATGCCGTCCCCGTTGGCGATCGCGCTCAGCCAGTCGTCGGGCTGCTCGGTGACCGCGCCGACGCGCACCGGGCGGCTTTCAGGCTCGTCCGCGGCCGGCCAGTCCTCGCGCCAGCGCCGGTCCCCTCGGGCGCGGCGACGAACGGCCCGTCCCACAGCTCGCGGAAGGCGATCCCGGCGCGCGAGTTCCCAGCCGGCGTCCGTGAGCGCCATGCCGGTGGGCGAGCGGTCGAAGAGCCGTACACCGAGCTGGGTCTCCAGCTGCCGGGTCCGCTTGGTCAAGGGTCAGGAGACACCGCCTTGGCCGTCTCGGGCGCGCCCCGCCGGGCTGCCCCTTCGCTCGAAGCTCCTTCGCTCGAAAGGTCCGCTGTCGTGGAACTCGCCCATGTAGGTTCACATGACGCACGGGCCGACTGTCACGGCAGGTGCTCCAGGGCGACCAGGGCCGCGTCGTCGTCGAGGTCGCCGTGCACGTGGTGCAGGAGGTCGCGGCGCAGGGCGGTCACCATCGCCTCCAGCGGTCGGCCGGCGTGTGCGTGCACCGGGGCGGCCAGGTCGTGGAAGCGGCCCCGGCGGTCGCGGCCCTCGATGAAGCCGTCGGTGTACAGCACCAGACGGTCGCCCGGGGCGAACGGCACCGTCTGGGCGACCGGTTCCGCCTGCAGCAGATCGCCCAGGCCGAGCGGCGCGCCGGGCCGGTCGGGCTCGTACGGCCTCACCTCGCCCGCGTGGACGACGTACGGCTCGGGATGACCGCAGTGCACGATGCGGGCCACGGACTCGCCGGGCGGGAACTCCACCAGGAGCGCCGTCGCGAACCGTTCCGTGAACAGCGCGCCCGCGTCACCACCGTCGGGTCCGCCCGTGTCCGGTGCGCCGTCCAGCGCGGCGATGTGCCGGCGAGCCCGTTCGTCCAGGTGCTCCGCCACCTGCGTCAACGACGGCTCGCGGTACGCCAGTTCGCGGAACGCGCCGAGCAGGGTCGCCGACGCGCCGACGGCTTCCAGCCCCTTGCCCCGTACGTCGCCGATCACGATCCGCGTGCCGTACGGCGTCGGCAGCGCCTCGTAGAAGTCGCCGCCGATCCGCGCCTCCGACTCGGCCGGCAGATACACACCGCTCAGGGCGATCGAGTCGATCCGGTGGGGGAGAGGGTGCATCAGGGCGCGCTGTGCGGTCTCGGCGACGGAGCGGACCTGACGGAGCTGCCGTTCCCGGCGCTGCCGCAGGGAGCACGCGGCCAGCGAGGCGAGTCCGACCACGAACAGGCTGCCGAGGGTGACGTCGGCGTCCGGGCGTCCGCAGCTGCCGGCGTCCCACTGGAGCAGCCCGGTGATCACGAGCACGACGCAGGCCAGTACCGCCGTCGCCCGCCAGGGGAGCAGGGCGGCGGCCAGCACCGGGACGGCGGCCATCACCGGCGACACGTGCAGCCAGTCCGGGGTGAGCAGGTCGGTGAGGGCGACGACCACCATGAGCAGCACGGGGGCCGGGGCCAGGAGCGCGCGGGAGCCCGGGCGGCGGGTCCAGGGTGCCGCTGTACGGCGCGCGGGTGCGGCGGCCCGCTCGGTGGTCGTGTCCGGGAGGCCGGTGGTGTGAGGGGTCATCGTCGCGGTGAGGGCCGAAGCGGGTCGAGGAGCCGGTGGGCTCGGTCGGGCGGGGCGGGTGCGGGCGCCGACAGGCAGGTCAGGGCCGACTCCAGGGGGCGCAGGAGGCACTGGTCCGGGGCGGCCGTGCCGGCGGGACCCCGGCCGGGGGCGCCGAGCCGGGCGAGGGCCTGGCGTGCGGCGGGCAGGGCGGGGTGCGGCCGGCCGCCGCGGCAGGAGTAGGCGCACAGGGCGGTCGTCCGCAGCAAACGGGCGTACGGCTGCGTGAAGGCGGGCCCGGGGCGGGTGGCCTCGGCCGCGCCGGGGTGGACGTCGAGCAGCCGGCCCGTGGCGGTCACCTGCCCGGCCACGTCGGTCAGCGTGCGCAGCACCCGGTGATCCAGGTGCCAGCGGCGGCGCCGGGCGGTCGGCCGGACGTTCCAGCGCAGGCTCTCGTGTGCCTCGTCCACGGCGGTGCGGGCCCGGGTCAGTGCCGTGCCGAGGTCGTCCTCCCAGGCCGCGCCGAGTCTGTTGCGCGGCCGCTCGTGCCGTACGACCGCGTCGGCCAGGCCGTCCAGGTGCCGGGCGATCAGCATCCGCAGCTCCTCCAGCGCCCGTTCGGCGGACCGTACGCGCACGGCGGGGAACAGCAGCACGCTGCACGCCAACCCGAAGCCGATGCCGAGCACGATCTCCGCCAGGTGTGCTCCCAGTTCACCGGGGTGGCGGCCACGGACCAGGGCGAAGGTGAGCAGGGCGGTCGCCGGGACGTGCAGGCCGTGGTGGCCGAGGAAGCCGTGCCGGGCCAGCAGCACGGAGGCGAAGACGACGAGGGCCAGGCCCGCCATGCCGGGCTCGGCGTACAGCGCGCCGGGTACGGCGACCAGCACGCCGAGCAGGCAGCCGACGGTGTAGCGGGTGGCGGCGGAGACCGTGGCCACCACCGTCGTCTCGACGATGAGCAGCGCGGCGACGGCGCCCGCGTAGGGATCGGAGATGTGCAGCAGCGTCGCGCAGGTCTGCCAGGTCAGACCGGCCGCCACCGTGGCGCGCGCGGCCTCGGCGCCGCCGGCCTGTCCGATCCGTGCCATGAGAGCGGGCAACCGTGCGCTGTGCATGCTCGTCCCTCCCCTTCCCTTTCCGTATCCGGTCGGACAAGGCCGCCAAGGATAATCGGACAAATGCCGAATATGGCAAATAAGGAATATGTAGGGGTGGTCATTGCTCGGCTTGTGTATGTCCCGTTCAAATCTCAACAGCTAGGCGCGTGTTCGGGCCTCTGGTGGTGCCGGCGGGGGTCGTCGCGTCCGCCGGCGGCATGGCCCGAGGGTGCTGGGCGGCCTCGGCGGCGGTGTAGGAGGAGGCGAAGGTGAAGGCGCGGGGGGATGGTCCGTGGGCTCGTAGGTCCGCCAGTCGTTCCATGGCCTCGTCGACGGTCGGGAGGTGACCGGCGGGGATCCACCAGAGCACGAGGTGCGCCTCGACGTGCCGCTCGAACCAATCGCGGCGTCGCTGCATCGCCTCCAGGTGCCCGCTGCGGTAGGTGAAGTCCCACAGGGCCTGCTGGTTCTCCCACACCGACAGGGTGACGATGACGTTCTCGCCCGCCGGGCGCAGGCCGGTGGCGTCGGGCTTCCCGTCCTCCGTCAGCCGCCACACGAAGCCGGGTGCGTCGTCGGCGGCGGCGTTGACCGGGTCGAGCATGTCCACGAAAGGTGCCGTGCGGGGGTCGTCGAGGGGGTGGCGGAGCGTGGCGACGTTGAAGTGGGCCAGGTGGACGGCGCGCGGGGATGAGGTCATGGCCTCATCCCAGCACGGCCCCCTTTCTATGTCAATGATGATTGTCTTTAGAAGCCTCGACCACCACGCAGCACTCCCCGGGCCGGGCGTCCATGCGGGCACGGACCGGACCGTCCGTGCCGAGCAGCCCCTCCAGCAATGCCAGATTCATGCCGCAGACCAGCGGCGGGAAGCGTTCGGCGACGGCATGGAAGGGGCAGTTGCGCATGCGCACGACGTGCGCGGCTGTCCCGGCCGCCCCCTGGGCGCCTTCGGCGCCTTCCATGTGCGGTTCGTAGCCGCGGGCGGCCAGCAACTCCATGGCCTCTTCGAGACCGCCGCAGGGTGCCGCCGAGCCGCGCAGCGCCTCACCCCGGCGTCGCGCAGCCGCGCAGAGCCCGGCATCCAGCCCGGCCTCCTCGGCGGCCTCGGCGAGCAGCTCCGCGGCGGTGCGGTAGTCGCGGGCCGGCAGCGACACCGTTCGCTCGGCCCGCGCCCGCGTGTACACCTTGGCGGGACGGCCCGCCCCCGGCCCCGAGCGACCCGTCAGGCGCCGGCTGCCGCTCTCCAGCAGGCCGACGTCGGCGAGCTTGTCCAGATGGTGCGCAGCGAGAGTGCGCGCCACCCCGGCCGCCTCGGCGGCCTCGTTGCGGCCGACCTCGCGGCCCTGCGCCACCACGTACTCGTACAGGCGCCGCCGCACGGGATCCTGCAGCGCCGCGATCGCTTCGATGTCCTCCACCCGGCCATTCTAGGAACAACCCAGGTCGGAGATAGAAACGCGGAACATCGTGTGCGCATGCCAGGAGTTCTGGGACGACCAGGATCTGGGCCGGTGGCTTGGGCTCGCCATGGGGCAGGCGGACAAGGGGTTTACGCTCGAACTGCTCGCGGCGGTCGGCCAGACCCTTGCGCTTGAGCCGAGCATGTCCGGTCCGTCATGAGCGGAGCCAGCTGATCGCTGCTGCCGGGATCGTGCGGCGGACGCCGCGACGTCGTAGACACCCGCGGTACGGGCCGTTGCTGCAGGCCCCAGCCGCGTGCCGATGCGGCCGCACAACGGTGGAGTCCACAGCGATGTCCCAGCCGATCCCGCCCACGGCGTCAGCCGCGGCCCGCACCTGCTGCAGCAGGCGTTCCCACGTGCCGTCGGCCGGCAGAAACGCCGAGCTGCCTGGCTCGGGCATCACGATCACCTCCAGGGTCCACGGGTCGCGGCCGCCCGTGCGAGGCAAGCCGCCGCCCCTACGGCACGTCGCCGAGGGCGGAGATCGCGGCGGGACCGTGCCCGGCGGCTGTCAGGGGCTTGTCGATGTCGGCCGCCAGGTCGGGGAGATGGCCGAAGAGGACGTCGGCGGGCCCGTCCACCCGCACCTCTCCCAGCGCCGCCGGCAGCAGCAGAGTCCGCGCCCGGTCCAGGCGGCCGGTCCAGCCGCCGGCAGCGACGGTGACCGGTGGACCGGCGTTGGTGAGGCCTGGGCCGTGGTGAAGCCGCGGGTGAGGGAAGCGGTGCTGCCGGCGGCCCAGCGCTCCAGGGCGAAATACGGCCCCGCACACAGCACCGTGCGCACCACGGAGTCCGCCTGCGGGATGCTCAGCCCCGGCTGGAACTCCGGCCGCGGCCCGGGCCGCCACTCCTCCAGCAACCGTTCGACGTTCGCCTCACGCTCCCGTTCCCCCAGGGGCGCGCCGTCCTCCATCCGCCACGGCATGGCGTGCTGCTGGATGTCGGACGTCTGCTCGATCTCGTACACCAGCGTGCCCGGCCCGAAGCTGTGCAGGGTCCCGCCGGGGACGTAGACGGTCTGCCCGGCGCGTACCGGCAGACGGCGCATGACCGCGTCGAAGTCCTGCGCGAACAGGGACCGGCGCAGCCGCTCGCGGTCGACTCCGGGGCGGGTCCCGACCAGCGCGGTGGCGCCGGGTACGGCGTCCAGGACGTGCCAGGCCTCCGTCTTGCCGTGCGGCTCGCCCTCCAGGCGCCGGGCGGTGGTGTCGTCGGCGTGCAGATGCACGGGCAGGGGCCCGGTTGCGTCGATGAACTGGTGAGCAGCGGAAAGCGGGGGCCGTGCGGGCGGTCGCCCAGCAGGGCGTCCGGGTGCTCCGCCAATGAGCCGGCGCAGGCTCCGTCCGGCGAGCGGGCCCTCGGTGACCGTGGCGCCCTCGCCGTCGACACCGCTCACCTCCCAGGTCTCGGCGACCCGGCCCGCCGGCAGACCCGTGCGCCCCAGCCGGCCGGCCAGAGCCCGACCGCCGAAGACATGCTGCTCGACCGGTGTGCTGAGGCCCGGCGGATACCAGGTCACCGGGCCCGGCATCTCAGCCGGCCGTGTTGTCGACGCGTAGGCGTACCTGCTCCTCCAGACGCCTGAGGCTGCCGTCGAGTGCGTCGTACACCGCCTGCTCGCCGGGGTCGTGACCGTCGTCGAAGAACGACAGGTGCACCGTCACCTCGCTGGCGCCGCTGCCGATCCCGGCCACCTGCAGCCACCCGGCGTAGCTGCCCTGCTCCCGGGTCCCCCACTCCAGCCGCATCTGGTCGGGCTCGGATCGCAGCAGCGCGGGCATGTCCTCGCCGGAGATGTCCTCGTGCACGGTCACGGCGGGCGGGTCCTCGGCGTCCACGTGCAGGGCGTCCGGGAGCCACGCGTCGAGCTGGCCTAGGTTGGCCGCCTGGTCGAAGACCTGCTCGGGCTGTGCGGGCATCGTGCGGGACCGTTCGTACTCGCCCATGGTGCTACCGCCCCTCCACTCGGAAGTCGTACCCCCACCGCGTGCCCCTTCCGGCGCGAGCGAAAAGCCCCACCGGCCGGCCCCACGGAACGAGCCGCGTGCGCCGCCAACTTGTCTGGTCAAGTTTGGTCGTGGTTCTTCCGCTCGACAGCGGCGTCCCGTACTCATGTCCCGTTCGTTGCGCACAGTCAGGCCGTGCGGACAGCACTCCTCACGGCATCCTCACCCACACGACGAGGTACCACGTATGAGACTGCGCTCCAGATCCCTCGGCGGGCTCCTGGCCCTCCTCGGTGCACTGATCGTCGCCGCTCCCGCCCCCGCACGGGCGGCCGGGAGCAGCGGCAACCTGATCGTCAACGGCGATGCGGAGAGCGGCGGTTACTGCACCCAGGACTGGGCTGCGGCCACCACGGTCCCGGGCTGGACCACCCAGGCCGGCGGACCGGACGTCATGTGTCACAGCGTCGCCTCGTTCGGGTTGCCGAGCGACGGCGGGACACCGGGCAGGGCGTTCTTCGGGCCGGGCAACTTCGGCGACGGCTCCATGAGCCAGACCGTCGACGTCTCCTCGGCCGCCGCCGCCATCGACGGCGGCGGTGTGCACTACGACCTCTCCGGCTGGCTGGGCGGCTGGACCACCTACAGCGGACACGCCGCCGTGAGCCTGCACTTCCACGACGGCAGCGGCCGTCCGGTCGGCGCCACCGCCAAGCTGCCCACCGTGTCCGCGAGCGACCGGGGCCTGGCCACCAAGTTCCTCTCGCGCAGCGCCACCGGCGCGGTCCCCGGCGGCACCCGGTCCATCCAGGTCGAGGTGCAGTTCCTGTCGACGAGCAGCGAGACCGGCTACCTCGACAACCTCTCCCTCACCCTCGACACCCCGGTCACCGCACCCGCCCCGCTGGCCCCGCCCGTCTCCAAGGTCCCCGGCTACGACCATGTCTTCATGGTCATGATGGAGAACACGGACTACTCCGAGGTCATGAACGACCCCGCGGACACGCCGTACATGCACAGCCTCATGTCCCAGGGCGCCACGCTCACCGACTTCCACGGCGTCTACCACCCGAGCGACGAGAACTACCTCGCCATCGCCGGCGGCGACACCTACGCCAAGGGCGCCACCTACTTCCCCGACATCAACTCCCCCCCAGCGCAACCTCGGCGACACCGTCGAAGCGGCCGGCAAGACGTGGAAGGCCTACGAGCAGGGCATGGGCACGCCCTGCAACACCAAGAACAACAACGACAGTTACTACGAGCCCGACGACGCGCCCTTCATCAACTACACCGACATCAGCGGTGACGCCCCACGCTGCGCGGCCCACCTGTTCGACACCACCCAGCTGACCACCGACCTGAAGTCCGCGGCCACCACACCGAACTTCTCCTGGATCGCCGCCGACGACTACTACGACGGTGAGGCCTCCGGCAACGGCAACGCCACCAGCCTGAGGACACAGGACGGCTGGCTGAAGCAGACCCTCGCCCCGGTCCTCGCCTCCCCGGCCTGGACCCAGCAGCGCTCCCTGTTGATCCTGACCTGGGACGAGAGCCAGAACGAGGGCTACAACCACATCGTCACCACCCTCGTCGGCTCCCAGGGCACCGTCCCGGCCGGCACCAGCAGCCCGCTGCACTACGACCACTACGGCATCGGCCGCACCATCGAGGCGGCCCTCGGCCTGCCCGGTCTCACGGCCAACGACACCTACGCGACACCGCTCAACGCCGCGTTCGCCCCGTCCAGCGCGAGCACACCGACGCTCACCGGCGACCTGAACGCGGTCTCCGACGGCGGCAACGTCACCGTGCGCTACTCGGTGCCGTCGACGGCCCAGGTGAACACCAAGAACTGGATCGGCATCTATCCGGCGGGCGTCACCCCGGGCAAACAGTCCTCGCTCACCTGGTCCTATGCCCCGAACGCCAGCGGTGCCCCGACCTTCTCGACCGGCAAACTGAGCGGAGCGGGGAAGTACGACGTGTACTACCTGGCCAACGACGGCTACTCGGTCCTGGCCGGCCCGTTCTCCCTGGCCGTCGGCTGACCGCTCCGGAAAGAAGCGGGCCCACGCGCATTCGCGCGGTGAAGCAGCCCACGGGGTGACCTCAACCCCTGGCCGGCCGCTCTCTGCCGTCGCCACTCGGTGAGCGCGTGGGCCCGGTGGCCGTACTCGAAGGCCTCGCCGAGCGGTCCGACCCGTGCGACGGCCGGGGCGGCCTGCCGTCCGCCGTGTGCGCGGCGAGCCCGGCCCGATGGGCGAACAGGGCGGCCTGGACGCGGTTCTCCAGACCCAGCCGGGTCAGGATGCGGTTGATCCGGCTCTTGACGGTCGCCTCGCTGAGCCCGAGGTCCGCGGCGATCCGTGCGTTGGACAGTCCCCGCGCGACCAGCACGAGGACCTGGATCTCGCGTTCGGTGAGTGCGCCGGCCTCCGGGGCCGGGGCCGGCGCGTGGGAGAGGAGAGCGGGCGGCAGCGCGGTGACCGTGTCGATCAGACGCCGGGTGACGCTCGGCGCGAGCACGGACTCGCCGTCGGCCGCGGCGCGAAGGGCCTCGGCGAGCTGGTCGGGCCGGCTGTTCTTCAGCAGGAAGCCGACGGCCCCGGCGCGCAGCGCGGCATGGACGTACTCGTCCAGGTCGAAGGTGGTCAGCACCAGCACCCGCGGCACCGGCCCCGGGCCGGGCCAGTCCTGGACGATACGCCGGGTCGCCTCGACGCCGGTCGTGCCCGGCATCCGTACGTCCATCAGCACCACGTCCGGCCGCAGCGCCTCGGCCCGGGCGACGGCCTGCTCGCCGTCGGCTGCCTCGCCGACCACCGACAGCCCCTCCCGGCGGTCGATGACGAGACGCAGAGCGGTCCGCACGATCTCCTGGTCGTCCACGACGAGCACGCGTACGGTCATCCGTCCTCCTGAGCCGATCCAGGACCCCGCGCGGACAGGACGGCACGCAGGTGCCAGCCGCCGTCCGGACCGGGCCCGGCGTGCAGGGTGCCGTCGAATGCCGCCACCCGTTCCCGCATTCCGACGAGCCCAAGTCCGGCTCCGGGCACCGGCCGGTGGCCCGGGGCCGGCGCGTCGTTGTCCACCTCGATCGTCAGGCGCGCCTCGTCACCGTGTACGGCGATCCGCACGCCGACCGGACCGGCGTGCTTGACCACGTTGGTCAGCGCCTCCTGGACGATGCGGTACGCCGAGACCTGCATCCCGGCCGGCAGCGCGCCCCCGGCGCGTGTCTCGCAGACACAGGTGACCCGGCAGCCCGCCGAGGTCGCGACGCCGATGAGCAGGTCCAGGTGGTCCAGGGACGGCTCGGGCGCGAGGCCGCGTTCACCGAAGGAGAGCAGCCCGAGCATCCGCCGCATCTCGGTGAGCGCCGTGTCCGCGGTCCGCGCGATGAGACCGACACCGTGCGCGGCCTCGTCCGCATCGGGCGGACGCGAGGTCAGAACGTCCTCGGCGGCGCGTGCCTGGAGGGCGATCGCGCTGACGTGGTGGGCGACGACGTCGTGCAGGTCGCGGGCGATGCGGGCCCGCTCGGTGAGCACGGCCTGCCGGGCGTTGAGCTCCCGTTCGGCCGCGAGCCGCCGGTTGAGTTCGCGCAGACGTTCCGCGGCGGAGTCGATCCGGCGCCGTCCGTGGCCCAGCAGCCAGGCCAGGGCGAAGAAGAACGCGAACGTCGTGACGCTGATCGGCTCCAGGGAGCCGGGACGGGGCGGCTGCCAGTGTCCGGTCAGGGCGTCCGTGACGGCGGCGGTGACGAGGACGGACCCGGTGAGCGGCACGCTCGCCGGCGCCGGTGCGTGCCGCGCCACGGCGTAGACGCCGATCATCAGCAGGAACGGCCCGGGGATCTTCCCGGGGATCGGACCGAGCGCCTGGAAGACGACGTACACCGCGGTCATCGAGAGGAGGGCGGTCCGCGGATGCGTCCGCCGCCACAGCAGCGGCACGGTCTGCGCGCCCCACAGCGCCACGCCCCACACCGGCGGCCGTGGGGTGCGGTCCAGCACCGTGGCCATGTCGAGCAGGGTGAGGCCGCCGCCCCACAGCGCATCCGTCAGACGCGGTCGGTCGGCGAGCCACAGCTGTGCGGCTCGGGGCAGGGCGTTCACCTGGGTGGTCATCGGTCCGTCAGGCTAGACGACGCGGACGCAGGGCCGGATCCGCCGTGGGGCGCGCATCGAAAGATGCGTCAGCGCGCCGAGGATCGGCATCCGGGCCGAGGCCCGGCGGGGTGGGCCGCCCTAGCGTCCGGACCATGACGAACACAGCCCCACCGGCACCGCCCCGCCCGACGGACCGGACGGAAGAACCGTCCTCGCCGCCGGCTCGCGCCCACCGGCACGTCTGGCCCCTCCTGCTGCTCGGCACCGGGACGATGCTCTTCGCGGTCGGGGGCCGATGGGACATCACGGCCGCCGCCTGGATCTTCCCCGTCCTCCTCCTGCGCTTCACACGGCTGAGCCGCGCCTGGTCCGGAGCGCTGTGGATCTGGCCGGCGCACCTCGGGGCCGCCGTTTTCTGGATCCAGGAGTCGGCGATCGGCTTCAACGCCGTGGTGCTCGCCGGGGCCCTCGCCCTGTCCGCCCTGCAGACGCTGCCCTTTCTGGCCGACCGACTGCTGGCGAACCGGCTGCGACCGGCGCCGGCCGCACTGGTCTTCCCGGCCGGTGTCGCCGCCGCCGAGTTCCTGATCACCCTGCTGTCCCCGTTCGGCACGGCCTACGGCTCCCTGGCCGTCACCCAGCACGCGGACCTGCCCCTGCTCCAGGTCGTCTCGGTCACCGGCCCCTGGGGCATCGGCTTCCTCATCGGTTACGTGGCGAGCACGGTCAACCGCATCTGGGGCCACGGGGACCGCCCCTCCTGGCGCGGCGGCCTCGTCTGCATCGCCGTCCTGCTCAGTGTCCTGCTCGCCGGCGGTGCCCGGCTCGCCTTCCTCCCGCCCCAGGGCACGACCGTACGGATCGCCGGCATCAGTCCGTCCCGCGCCGTGACCGAGCGGCTGCGGGCCACGCTCGCCCGGTTGGCCGACGGCCCCGGTGGCGTCGCCGCTGCCCCCGCCTCGGCGGTACGGCCGGCGATGACCGCGGTCGAGAACGACCTGCTGGCCGCGACCCGGCGCGAGGCCGCCGCGGGCGCGAAGATCGTGATCTGGCCCGAGGAAGCCGTCAGGACCCAGGAGCCGCAAAGGTCCGCCGCCCTCGCCGCCGCCCGGGCAGAGGCCCGGCGCTCGCGCATCTACCTGGAGATCGGGGTGCGCGTCTACAGCACCACCGCACCCGCCTACGGCCGGGACGAGGCACTCCTCATCGACCCGCGTGGCACGGTGCTGTGGACCTACCAGAAGGCCCGCCCCATCCCCGGTTCGGAGCGGTTCACGCCCGGCGACGGCCAGGTGCCGGTGGTCCGCACCCCGTACGGCCGGCTCGCGAACGTCATCTGCTACGACGCCGACTTCCCGGCCCTGGTGCGTACCCGCGCCGACATCATGCTCGTACCCGCGCACGACTGGAAGGAGTACGGCGGCGCCCACACCGACAAGGCGGCCCTGGCCGCCGTCGAGGGCGGCTACTCCCTGGTCCGCCAGGACGCGGAGGGCGTCTCGGCCGCCTTCGACGACGAGGGTCACCTCCTCGCCACCACCGACTACTTCACGACCGGCCGCCAGACCACGGTCGCCTACGTGCCCGTACGAGGCGTCACCACGGTCTACGACCGCGTCGGCGACACCTTCGCCTGGCTCTGTCTGGCCGCTCTGGCGGCGCTCACCGGCACCGCCCTCGTCCGCCCGCGCCGCCCGGTGGACCGGTGACGACGGGCCGAGCTCACGCGACGGCCCGGCGGGCCGTCTTCTCCACCAGGGAGATCCCGTCACGCATCGAGGCGCTGCCGTTCGACAGGACCGCGACGAGGCAGCGGTGCCCCTTCACGGTGACCTGACCGACGCTGTTGACGTCCCACAGGCCGGAGGTGTTGCGCTGCAGCCAGCCGTTCTTCAGCGCCCGCGGGGAGCCGGAGCCGCCGGCGGCCGAGACCCCCCAGGTCTGCTCGGGGACGACGTGGCCCATGAGGGTACGGATGTAGGCCCGGGACTCCGTGGTCAGCCCGCCGGAGCCGGCTTTCGCCGGCGTACCGTCGAACACGGCCCTGAGCAGCCGTATCTGGTCGCTCGCGGTCGTCCGCGTCAGCCCCCACCTGGCACCGGGCCCGCCCGTGGTGGAGGTCAGGCCCAGGCGCTTGTTGGCGGCGGCCAGCCCGGGGGCCTGGCCGATCTGCCGCCAGAGCGCGTTGGCCGCCGTGTTGTCGCTGCGCTCGATCATCGGCTCGGCACGCCCGCGTTCATCGGCGGTGAGCCGCCGTCCCGCGTCCTGGGCCTGGAGGAGCAGCGCCGCGAGGATGTCGACCTTGACGATGCTGGCGGTGTCGTACGCAGTGTCCTTCCCGTGCACCACGGGGGTGCGGCCGGCTCCGTCCAGGTCGAGCACGGCGGCCGTGACATGCGGGGAGGCGACGGGAGCGGAGGCGGCCGCGGCCGGTGCCGGGTGCAGGGCGCCGGCCGAGAGGAGGGTTCCGACCGAGGCCAGGACGACGCCGGTCCGCGTGCGTGCGGCGGTGGGGGAGAGGCGAGACGGCATGGCCCCGAACGTAGACAAATCGCGTCCGGGGCGAAGTGGCAGCCGTCACCTTCCCGCCGGTCGCCGGCGAATTGTGAGAAGAGCCACCGACGCCGCCGACGCCACCAATGGGACGCATTGCGCCGCATGAGCCGGTCATGCGGCGGCGTGTACGCGCGGGCGGATCGCGTGTCTCGCTTATCGTCGGCCAGACACCGACATCCGGAGTGATAATGGAAAAATCGGATGAATTGGTTGATGTGGTCGACGGCGTGGCGGTCGTCCCCGTCGGCTCGCCGCCCCTGCGCCGCATCCGGCCGTGGCCGCTCGGCGCCGCCCTCGCGATCGCGGCCGGCGCCGCGACCGTGCTCCTCCTCGGCGGCGCCCAGTGGCTGAACCACCCGGCCGTCCAGGCCTGGCGCACCGTCTGCCTGGCCATCACCGTCCAGGCCCTGCCCTTCCTCCTCCTCGGCACCGCCCTGTCCGGTGCCATCAACGCGTTCGTGCCGGCCGGCCTGTTCACCAAGGTCCTGCCGAAGAGAGCCGCCCTCGCCGTGCCGGTCGCCGGTGTCGCGGGCGCGGTGCTGCCGGGCTGCGAGTGCGCCTCCGTCCCCGTCGCCCACAGCCTGATCCGACGGGGAGTCACCCCCGCCGCCGCCTTCGCCTTCCTGCTCTCCGCGCCCGCCGTCAACCCCGTCGTACTGACCGCCACCGCCGTCGCCTTCCCGGGCAACCCCGCGATGGTCGCCGCGCGGCTGTTCGCCTCCCTCGCCGCCTCGGCCGTGATGGGCTGGCTGTGGCTCTGGCTGGGCAAGGAGGAGTGGCTGCGGCCGGTCCTGCGGCACCGGCACACCGGCCACGAGCACGGCCGCAGTCGCTGGAACGAGTTCCGGCTCGGCTTCCAGCACGACTTCCTGCACGCCGGCGGCTTCCTCGTGCTCGGGGCCATGGCCGCCGCCACCTTCAACGTCGCCGTGCCGCGTTCCGTCCTCGACGCCTTCTCCGGCTCACCCTGGCTCTCGGTGCTCTTCCTGGCCGGACTCGCCGTGCTGCTGGCGGTCTGCTCGGAGGCCGACGCGTTCGTCGCCGCCTCCCTCACCGGGTTCTCGCCGACCGCGCGGCTCACGTTCATGGTGGTCGGGCCCATGGTCGACCTGAAGCTGATCGCCCTTCAGGCCGGCACCTTCGGGCGGGCCTTCGCCTGGCGTTTCTCCACGGCCACCACCGTCGTGGCGGTCGCCGCGAGCGTCCTGATCGGAGGCGCACTGCTGTGAAACGCCCCGTCCAGACCCTGCTCCTGACGCTGACCGGCACCGGCCTGCTGCACACCGCCCTCTTCACCGACATCTACCTGCGCTACGTCAAGGCCGGTCTGCGCCCGCTGCTGATCGTCTCCGGCGCCGTCCTCCTGCTGCTCGGCCTGGCCGCGGCAGCCGTACGGGACCAACCGCGGCACACCGGCCACGACGGCCACGAGCACGGCCACGACCACGCCGGCACCCCGCGCATCGCCTGGCTGCTGTTCCTCCCGGCGATCAGCTTGCTGTGCTACGCGCCGCCCGCCCTGGGCGCGTACACCGCGGCACGCTCGAACAGCAAGCCCGTCGCGGTGCAGAAGGGGTTCGCCGCGCTGCCCGCCACCTCACCGCTGCCCCTGACCCTCACCGACTTCACCAAACGCGTCCAACAAGACCGCAGCCGTGCCATCGGGAGCCGGATCGTCCGGCTGACGGGCTTCGTCACCCCCGCCGAGGACGACGACGGCTTCTACCTGACCCGCATCATCTTCACGTGCTGCGCGGCGGACTCCCAGACCGTCAAGGTCCGCGTGTACGGCACCGAGGCGCCGCCCGCGAACACCTGGCTCGCGGTGACCGGCACCTGGCACCCCCACGGCAGTCTCGGCACGAGGACCGCGCAGGCGGCCCTCGACGCCAAGGCCACCCGCCCCATCGCCCAGCCGGTGAACGCCTACACCGACGATCTGCCGCTCACGCCGTCCTAGCCGCCGCACGGGCACGAACCCGGCGGCCGGGACGCCGGACGGTGTTCAGCGTCCACAGTCCCGTACCGAGAGGCCGTGGCCGCCGTGTCGGTGAGCAGTACGCCCGTGATCAGGCAGGGGTTGATGCGCACGGCGTGGTCCATGCCCTCCTGCGGTGACCAGGGGGCGAGCCGCGTGCGGATCCGGGCCAGGTCCGCCGGGTCCGTGACCAGCCGGGCGTAGCCGGTGACCACCACGCTCCAGCCCAGGTGCGTGTCCGGGTCGAGCGCGTCGGCCTCGTAGGCGACCACCACGCCCTCGCCGCCGCCCTGCCGCGGTTGCGCGGTCAGCTCCGCACCCTCGTGGGTGCGGATGACGATGTCGCCGTCGTCCAGGACGTGACTGACCGGACGGACGGTGGGCAGCGCCTGCCGGGTGAAGACGATCCTCCCCAGGGAGACACTGCCCAGCAGCCGCAGCGCCTCGACCGGGTCGAGGTCGACGCGTCGGTGCGCGCGGGCGTCGTTACGGGTCATGGCCGGCTTCTTCTGGGTGCGTGACTGTCTCCTCGCCTGCTCCGGCCCCGGTGCGCGCGGCATGGCGCAGTGAGACGGAGCGGCACCGCGGGGGACGGAGCGGCACCGCGGGGGACGATGCCGCTCCTGAACCAACCCTCCGCCGGCCTCCTGCCGTGCGCCCAGTGCCCTTCGGTCCTCGGCAGCAGGGCCGGACGTCCCGACTCCGCGGGCCGGCGTGAGGTCGTTGTGCCCCTCTTCATGCCCCTCTTCGGCGCTCGCACCGCCGACAGCCGGTTTGAGGTGCACGATGGTGTCGTGGCACCCCGCGGAGTGTGCGGCGAAGCCGCCGGTGCGCGAGAGGAGGCGGTGACGATGAACCGGACACCTCCCACGACGGTCGCCCGGGTACGGCTGTGGCGCTGGCGGCGCAATCCGCTCAGGCGGCACAGCGACGTGGTCGAGGCCTGGATCGTCCTCGTGACCTGGGTGCTCGCCGTCCTCGGCGGGGCCGTCGCCGGTCTGGCGGCGGTGCAGACCGCCGACTCCGCGTTCTCCGCCCGGCAGGCCCAGGTGCACGCCGTGTCCGCCGTGCTCATCGACGGCGCGGCGAGGACCCCGACTTCCGCGAGCGGCTACGACGACGGGCGGGTATGGGCCGCCGTGCGCTGGACGGACGACCACGGCAGGGTGCACACCGACCAGGCGAAGGTCCGGCCCGGCGCCCCCGCCGGATCCCAGGTGACCGTGTGGACCAACCGGTCGGGCCACGTGGTCTCCGCGCCCGTCACCGGCGCCGCGGCGGACCTGCAGACAGCCCTCACCGGTGCCCTCGTCGCCCCGTCGGCCGGTGCGGCGGTCTGGGCCGCGGGATGGCTGGTCCGCAGTCGGCTGATCCGGCGGCGCATGGCCGAGTGGGACGAGGAGTGGAAGCAGATCGGGCCGCGGTGGGGGAACCTCAGCGGCGGACGAGGCTGAGCGGCCGACCACCGGGCCGCGGGAGCTTCGCCGGCCGGTCCTCCATGTCCGCTGGGCCGTTCGGGAAGGCGGTACGACAGGGCGGGAAGGGCCACCCGCTTCTCGCGGATCCGGATTGCGCGGTGCACGGCTCCCAGCCGCTTCCCCGCGTCTGTTCTCGGTCCTTCCCGCCACTACCAGCACACCACGGATTCCGCCGCCCCACCAGGCCCGGCAGCCACCGTCCGGCGACTTTGCGCCCGGCAAGCCGGGCCGCAGCCGCCCCGTGGGCGGCCGGCGAAGCGCACCTACGCTCGCTCACACCTTGTCCAGGACGACGAGGAGCACCAGCAGTACGGTGGCGCCGGCGGTCGTACCGTGGGCGACGACGGCCGTGAGCGGGAAGTGCCGCTCGGCCGTGGCGGCCCCGCGGGAGTGCCGTCCGGAACTGGGCAGCCAGCGCAGCAGCATCATGAAGCCGAACGCGGCCACGATCAGCACGACCGCGCAGGCGGCCCAGGCCGAACCCCGCACCCCTCGCACCACGTAGGCGGTCCAGGCGGCGAGTCCGGCCACGGCGAGGCCCACATGGCCGAGCACGAGCCACAACGGCAGCCGTGTCACACCGGGTGTGCGCTGCCGCAGTCCACCGTGCCGGACCCACACCGTGGCGAGGTACCCGCCGAGACCGGCGGTCAGCAGCCACGCGCACAGAACGAAGACACCCATACGGTCCGTTCCCCCTGTCCTGGTACGGCCGGGCCCTGTGACGGCGTCAGGGCTACGTGGCCCAGCACACCGCACAGAGCGGGAGGAGTCCGGACATCCATCCGTTGATTCACCCGTAGGGATGAAAAGTGCCGCTTCTGCAGTGCTGTGGCACCCGAACCGGATCAGTCGCGGGAGTTTCCGAAGAGGATGCGGTAGCCGATGAGCAGCGCAAGGGAGCCGCCGATCGCCGGACCCCAGGAGACGCCTGTGCGATGCGTCGGGCACTGCCACGAAGACCGATCGCCCGCGCCCGCCCCCGGAATCCGGACGCCTACACTGGGTGGGCGCGTGTGCGTCGACTGTGACGAGGGCGGGACGGGAGAGAACCGTGACGGAGAACGCCGCTGGCTTCCAGGACCCGCCCGCCGAGGTGCTGGCGGAGGCCGCCGCGGCGTTCGGCCTGCTCGCCTCGCCCGCCAGGCTGCACCTGATGTGGGCCCTGTCGCAGGGGGAGAGCGATGTCACCCATCTCGCGGACCGGGTGGGCGGCGCGCTGCCCGCGGTCAGCCAGCACCTGGCGAAGCTGAAGCTCGGTGGCCTCGTCCGCTCCCGCCGCGAGGGCCGACGGCAGGTCTACTACATCGACGACCCCGACGTCGTCACCCTGGTCCGCGTGATGGTCGGACAGCTGACCGCCCGCTCCCGGCACGCCTGGCTCCCCGCCCAGGGCCTGCGCAGAATCGGTGGCTGACGGCGCCGGCCGTTCTCACTCACATCGGGGTCCTTTCTTATACAAGGCGCGTAGACTCCCGCTCCCGTACCCTCCCGGGTCCGCATCCCGCTCCATGAGATGCCTCACCTGTGCAATCTTGTGTGGAGCTGCACTGCTCGGGCCACGGGTTTGTTAGATTGCGCAACCACGCAAGCAAGGCGGAGCCGCGTGTTCCGCCCGCCCGTACCTCGCCGTGCGGGTCTGGCCGTACGCCGCACGGCCCGGCCTGACGGCCCGACCGTTCAGGGGAGTGGGAGATGAGCGACCCGTGGGACGGGCCCGCCGGCCAGGCCACCCGCAGCCGTAGCGCGAGGGTGCCCGGACAGCGAGCGGCCGAGCCCGACGGGCCGCGTCCGCCGGGCGGACGGGCCGCGGCCCGGGCGGCTGCCCGCTCGCACGGCGGCAGCCGGGGGCGCCGGGCCCGTCAGGCGGGCCGGGGCAGGCGGGTGCTGAAGATACTCGCGATAGGCCTGTCGACCCTCATCGTGGTCACGGCCGGTGCGGGCTGGTGGTTCTACGAGCACCTGAACGGCAACCTCCACAGCGTCGCGCTCGACGGCAAGGGCGGCACCGAGAAGGCGGACGCCTTCGGCCGCATCCCGATCAACATCCTGGTGATGGGGTCGGACGGCCGTACCAGCGCGGCCGACTGCAAGCTCGGCGGCGGCTGCTCGAAGACCGGGGTGCAGACCGGGAGCAACGCGGACGTGCAGATGGTGGTGCATGTCTCCGCCGACCGCTCCAACGCCACGGTCATGAGCATCCCCCGCGACACCATGGCCAAGGTCCCGGCCTGCAAGGACAGCGAGAGCGGCCAGTCCACGAACGGCTACTACGGGCAGATCAACAGCGCCCTGCAGTACGGCCCCGCCTGTCAGGTGGCCACCGTCCACCAGCTCACCGGCATCCCGATCGACCACTTCGTCAAGCTGGACTTCTCCGGCGTGGTGAAGATGTCCGACGCCGTCGGCGGTGTCTCCGTCTGTGTCAGCGACAAGGTCTACGACACCTACTCGCACCTGAAGCTGTCCAAGGGCACCCACACCCTGAAGGGCGTCGCGGCGCTGGAGTTCGTCCGCTCCCGGCACGGCTTCGGCGACGGCAGCGACCTCGGCCGTACGATCTCGCAGCACATCTTCCTCAGCGCGATGATCCGCAAGTTCAAGAGCGCCGGCACGCTCACCGATCCGACGGCGGTGTACGACCTGGCGGACGCGGCGACGAAGGCGCTGACCGTGGACGACGGCCTGGGCAGCGTGAAGAAGCTGATCTCACTCGCGTCGGACGTGAACAAGGTGCCGACGAACCGGATGACCTTCACGACGATGCAGACGGCCCCCGACCCGAACAACAAGGACCGCGTCGTCGTGGGCCCCGGCGCCAGGACGCTGTTCTCCACCATCGCCGACGACCAGTCGCTGACCACCGGTTCGGGCAAGAAGTCCGCGGCGGCCCAGGCGACGACCAAGCCCACCGCCCCTGCCGTACCGGCGTCGCGGATCGCCGTCACCGTCGAGAACGGCACCTCGGTGACCGGCCGTGCCTCGGACATCGCGACCGCGCTGACCGACCAGGGCTTCAGCCCCGAGACGTCCACGGCGAACGCGCCGAGCCCCGCCACGACCACGACCCTGACCTACGGCACCGGTCAGAAGGGCGAGGCACAGACGGCCGCCAAGGCGCTGGGCCTGTCCTCCTCGCACCTGAAGCAGGGCACCGGCACGGGCCTGACCCTGGTGATCGGCAGCGACTGGCCCAGCGGCAGCAGTTACCCGGGCGGCAGCTCCTCGCCGGCGCCCGCGGACACCCACGCCGCCGTTTCCAACGCCCACGCCTCCACGGCCGACCAGGCCAAGACCTGCGCCAAGGTCAGCCCCTACAAGACCGTCGAACTCAACGGGGTCTCCATGACACCGTCCCAGGCCTACGAGGCCGCGCGCGGAAAGCCCGACTCGGACGCCTGACCGCCGGTGAGGACCTGCGCGTGGCGGAGGTCTCCCACCGGTTCAGGGACTGGCGACGTCGAAGCCGTACCGCAGCGGCTCGCTGGTGACGGCGTAGTCGCGGCGGTACAGGTACACCGCGTCCGCGCGTATGCCGCCGGGGGGTGCGGCCTCGACCGGGCAGGGGTACGTCACCTGGATCACGCGCGGCCGGTCGGAGACCTTCATCCGCAGCCCGTCCGCCGGCCCTCCGTCGAGCACGGCGGTCTCCCAACCCGTCACTTCGGTAGTCTCCACGACGGAAATTTTACGGGTTGCGCAAGTTTTGAGCCGGTGAGGCGGATCACTGGGACGGCTGCCGGGCTACGCGGGCCGCTGGGAGGCCGCCGCCTCGGGGCGCAGGTCGGACAGGGTGAGGGGGTGGGCCGGGGGATCGGCGAGTGCGATGCGGGAGGCCGCCTGCAGGTCGGGGCCGACGTGGAGCAGTTCGCCGGGCGCCATGAGCTGCCAGTACGGGCTCTCGTCCAGGCGCTCGCTGGCCACGACGACGGACGGACGATCTCCCAGATGCGCCGAACGCACCCGCAGGTGACCGCCCCGGCCGCTGTGGTCCAGATGCCGTGAGCCCTGGTGACCGCCCGCCGGGCGCCGCAGGACGTACAGCTCGTGGGTGGCGGGATAGCGCAGCGCCCACAGCTCCCGGGCGGTGACGAGGACGACGTTGAGCGCGAACAGCGGCAGGTTCCGGGCCACCCAGCGTGCGGCCGACTCCAGACCGGCGGACACGTTCCCGCGGTGCTTCGCGGTCTCCCGCGTGACCAGGGCGAAGAAGCGCTCGGAGTCGGTGTCGCCGTGCACCAGCGCCCGGTCCTCGCCCAGGTGGCGGTCGAGTTCGTCCAGCCCCTCGATCACACCGTTGTGGGCGAACAGCCGCCCCCGCTGCTCGAAGGGATGTGTGTTGCGTACGTCCAGCCCGCCGGTCGAGGCGAACCGGATGTGCGCGAGGAAGGTCGCCGACTCGACTTCCCGTGCCTCCCTGGCGAAGACGCGGTCCTCATAGGCCGCGATCGGTGCCTTGTGCACCTCGGGCGTGCCGTCCGCGTCGAAGAAGCCGAGACCGGTGCCGTCGGGTTCGCGGTGACTCTGCGCGCTGAGACTGTCGGGGGCGTCCAGCAGCCAGAACGTGGCGTGCGTGCGGAGCGGGGAACTGATCAGTCCGAACAGTCGGCACACGGCATCCTCCTCGTCGCCCGTCCTCCGCCGGGACCCGCCGCGCGGCGCCCGGACGCCCATGGTCCCGCGTGGGGGGCGTCCCCGCACCCGGCGCACCGGCCGGTGTTCGGTCACGCCCCCCGCCGGGGGGCTGCAGACTCCCACAGAGATCCGGGAGGCTCCTCAACCAGCCGCGCGCAGCACCGAGTCGAGTGCCCTGCCGACCGTCGGGTGAGCGAACGCGAAGCCCGCTGTGGGGCAGTGACAGGAGCCACATGTGGCGCCGGGAACTTGCCTCCCTTCCGGCCCGACCTCTGAATCGTCGCGGCGCCGTCCGGTCGCCGCTCAACGGCAGGACGAGGAGAGGCAGTTGAGGGTCGAGCCCCGGCGATCCGGCTCGGGCGCGGAAGGGGTGTGGCGCGAGGCCGTACCACCTCCCGCCCCGTGCGGTTTCCTCGTGCTGCCGGCGCTGATGTTCATCCCCGGCGACGACCGACCTGACCGTCGGCCGAACGACCTGCGCGGCCTGCGTCAAGCGCGTCGAGAAGCCACCGAGGCCCTCATCGAGCCTCGTCACCCTCCCCCCTCGCCATGACCGGCCCGCTCACCCCGATGTCCGCCGCGGCACCCGAAGGACCCCCCATTGACCACCAGCACGACCGGCGACGTGGCCGGCACGACCGACGACACGGCCGGCACGACCGACGACACGGCCGGCACCTCTTGGCGTCCCAGTCGCCGCCGGCTGACCGACGCGCTGCTCGCCGCACTGGCGCCCGTGGTCGCCTTCAGTACCGCGCTGGCCGGACTGACCACCTGGGTGACGGCCGGCCAGGCGGGCCGGCCGGCCCGGATCGCCGTCTCGTCGGGACGCGTCCTGCTGCCCTACGGCGGAACCACCGAGACGGCCGCCTTCTTCGTCATCACCAACAGCGGTGGTGCGGACGACCGGCTGCTCGCGGTGACGTCCCCCGGCACCGGTGGGGAGGCCGGACTCAGCCGGCACCGGATGAGCGGCCCCGGGACCGCCTACCGGGACGTGGTGGACTCCGTGCCCGTTCCCGCGGGCGGCACGGTATCCATGGCGCCGCGCGGGCTCGACGTGACGCTGCGGGCGCGCCCCGGATGGCGCACGGGCGACCTAGTGCCGTTCACGCTGCACTTCGCCCGCAGCGGCCCGGTCAGGACGCTCGCGGTGGTGGTCCGCCCGGGCGAAGGCATCCTCTGACGACCTCGCAGGTGACGACCCGGCAGAGCCCCTTTCCTGGCAGTCGTGGGCGACGGCTTGCTGGTTCCCGCACCGAGTCATGACGTGTGTCACTTCCGGTGCGGTGAGTGTGACGGCGGGGCAGTATCCGTACCTCTGCATGACGACGAAAGCCGGGATGCGAGGATGGGCCGACATGACAGCAGGGTGGTGTTCGCGCACAGTACGGGCCGCGGTGTTCGCGGCCGTCTGTGTCGTGCTCGCCGCCCTCGGCCACGTCCTCATGTCCGGCCGGGACGTTCCCGCCTGGGCGCTGGCCGCGGGACTCGCCGGCACCGGTGTCGTGGGCTGGTGCCTGACGGGCCGTGAGCGCGGGCCGTGGCTGATCGTCCCGCTCGTGGTCGCCGCCCAGACGGCACTGCACTCGGCCTTCTCCCTCGCCCAGTCGGCAGTCGGGACTTCTCCCTCCACGGCGCCCCGACACGCGGGCATGGCCATGGGCACCGGCATGGACATGGGGTCCGTGCCGATGGACTCCATGGACATGGGTCGCATGGGGCACATGCCCATGGGAACCATGCCGCACATGGGGCACTCCATGGACGGCGGCACCTCGTCGTTCGGGATGCCGGCCGCCCACCTGCTGGCCGCGCTCCTCACCGGGCTCTGGCTGGCGTACGGCGAGAAGGCCGCGTTCCGCATCCTGCGGGCCGTGGCCGGACGGCTGGCCGCGCCACTGAGGCTGCTGCTGGCCCTGCCCGTCACCGGCGACCGCCCGGACCGGCGTCCGCGCCGGCCCCGTTCCGACCGGGCACCCAGCCTCGATCTCCTCATCCACGCGATCACCTCGCGCGGGCCTCCCGTGGGGACCGCTGTCGTCTGATGACAGCCGGTATCCCGGGGCCGCCCCTGTGCGCCTCGGGCCACGGTCGTACGTCCGTGCGCATGTCGTAGCACGCCCGTGCCGTAGCACTTCCGTGTCGTAGCACTCCGCCGTGCCGTGACGATCCGGCCGCAGCCTCCTGCTGTGGTGCCGCGCACCGTAGGACCGTCTCCTCACTCACCGGACCCTCCGCGCTCACCCGCGCCCCGGTCCGGTCACAGTTGACCCGAGAAGGACACCAGGTGATCACTTCTGTCCTGCCCGCATCGCGGACCGCGTGCGACCCGGCGGTATCTGCCGACGAGTCGATAACCGCCTGGGCGCTGGCCGCCCGTGGCGGCGACGCGGACGCGGTCGAGCACTTCGTCCGTGCCCTGCACCGTGACGTCCAGCGCTACGTCGCCCACCTCTGCACCGATCCCCAGGCCGTCGACGACCTCGCTCAGGACACCTTCCTGCGCGCGATCAGCAGCCTGCACCGCTTCGAGGGCCGCTCCTCGGCACGCGCCTGGCTGCTGTCCATCGCACGCCGCGCGGTGATCGACAGCTACCGGTACGCCGCCGCGCGGCCCAGGCTGTCGGACGTGGCGGACTGGCAACTGGCGGTCGAGTCGGCCCAGCCGCGCGACCTGCCCGGATTCGACGACGGCATCGCCCTGCTGGACCTGCTGGCCCGTCTGCCGGACGAGCGCCGGGAGGCGTTCGTCCTCACCCAGCTGCTCGGCCTGCCCTACGCGGAAGCCGCCGAGCTCAGCGACTGTCCCATCGGCACGGTCCGCTCCCGAGTGGCCCGCGCCCGGGCCACGTTGACGGCCCTGCTCGAAGCGGCGGAGCGGCCCGCCACCACGCTGGTGGCCTGAGCCGTCCGGAGGGCGGCGCCGCATCCACACGGCCGGCGCCGCCCTCCCCCACTCGGCCGCCCTGCACCGCGAGGACGGACTTGGATGCTGATGCCGCGTACCAGGGCCGCACAGCTGGGCCGCCCGGTGACGGTCGACGGCAGACCGGGCCACTTCCGGCAGACGTGAGCGGGACGACACGATGAGACCATGAGAGCGGGAGACCGAGGTCCGGACCCGGAGCGGCCCGTGATGGGGCCCTGGCGGTTCGTGGTGTGGTTCGGCACGGTCAGTCTGCTCGCGGACTTCGTCTACGAGGGCGCCCGTTCGGTCACCGGCCCCTTGCTGGCCTCGCTGGGCGCGTCCGCCCTGGTGGTCGGCATGGTGACGGGCGCGGGGGAGGCCGCCGCGCTGGGTCTGCGGCTGGTCTCGGGCCCGCTCGCCGACCGTACCGGCCGCTTCTGGGGGCTGGCGATCGCCGGGTACGCGCTGACCGTCGCGTCCGTTCCGCTTCTCGGTGTCGTCGGTGTCCTGTGGGCGGCCTGTGCCCTGGTGACCGCGGAGCGCGTCGGCAAGGCGGTGCGGTCTCCGGCCAAGGACACCCTGCTGTCGCACGCGACGGCGGCGACAGGGCGGGGCCGTGGCTTCGCCGTGCACGAGGCCATGGACCAGATCGGCGCACTGGTCGGCCCCCTGCTCGTGGCCGGCATGCTCGCCCTGACCGGCGGCGACTACGGGCCGGCGCTCGGCGTGCTGGCACTGCCCGGTGTCGCGGTTCTGGTGCTGCTGCTGTGGCTCAGGGCCCGGGTGCCGGACCCGGAGGCGTACGAGCGTGGGACGACCGTCGGTGCGACGCCGCCGGAGCAGTCTCAAGGCGGGCGGCTGCCAGGGGCGTTCTGGACCTACGCCGCGTTCACGGCGGCCACCACGACCGGCTTCGCCACCTTCGGTCTCCTCTCCTACCACCTGGTCGAGCACCGTCTGATGGCCGCCGTGTGGGTGCCGGTGCTGTACGCGGCGGCGATGCTCGTGGACGCCGTGGCGGCACTGGCCACGGGGTGGCTGTACGACCGGTTCGGCCCGCGCGTCCTGGTCGGCCTGCCCGTGCTCACGGCCGGCGTGGCGCTGCTGGCGTTCACGGACACCGTCGCCGTCGCGGTGGCCGGGGCGTTGGTCTGGGGCGCCGCCCTGGGCATCCAGGAGTCCACCCTGCGCGCCACCGTGGCGGACCTGGTGCCGAGCGGACGGCGCGCGACCGCGTACGGCCTCTTCGCCGGCGTGGTCGGCGCGGCGAGCCTGGCGGGCGGCGCGCTGACCGGCGGCCTGTACGGCTACTCGATTCCCCTGCTGATCACGGTCGTGTCCGCGATCCAGGTGGTCGCGCTGGCGCTGCTGGCAGCCACCCGGGCGACCCGGAGCCCACTCCGTGGTCCGTGACCGAAGCCCACTGCGTCGTCCGTGACCGGGGTCGGATCCGATGCGGGTGACCGGGACAGAGCCGCCGCGCGAAGGCCGTCGCCCGTGAGGGGTCAGTTCCGCCGTGCGGACGCCGCCGCCCCTGCCCGCCTGCGCCCGGCCCGGGACGACCTCGCCCGTCGTACGAGGTCCTCGGCGGCCGGCCGCCATTGGCGATACGCGAAGTCGAACCCGGCCTCCCGCAGTCGGCCCGGGACCACCCTGCGGCTCTTGAACAGCAACTCCGTGTCCGTGCGCAGTGCGAGCGCCCCCAGCTCCGCCATCCACCGTGTGGCCGGCAACCCCACGGGGACGCCCCACGCCGCGCGCAGCGCCCGCATGAACTCCCGGTGCGGCAGTGGGCCGGGGGAGGCGAGGTTCACCGGTCCGTCGATGTCGTCCCGCTCGATCAGGAACTCCACCGCGCGTACGAAGTCCTCGTCGTGGATCCAGGAGACGTACTGTGCCCCACCGGCGACCGGTCCGCCCAGCCCCCACCGGGTGAGTCCCAGCAGCACATCGAAGACGCCACCCCGGTCGGGGCTCATCACCATCGCCGCGCGCAGCGCCACCTTCCGTGTCGCCGGTGTCGGTGCCTCGGACTGCGCGCGCTCCCAGTTCCGGGCGATGTCGACGCTGTACGCCCAGTATTCCGGGACTCCGGCCTCCGAGCCGCCGATCACCCCTGTCGCCTCGTCGTTCGCCGCGTCGAAGCGATGGGCGTAGATCGTCGCCGTACTCATCTGCAGCCACACCCGCGGTGGCCGCGCGGCGGCGGCGATCGCCTCCCCGACCACCCGCGCCGAGTCCACCCGTGAATCCATCATGGCCCGCAGGTTCTCGGCGGTGTAGCGGCAGGAGACGCTGCGCCCGGCCAGGTTGATCACGACATCGCTGCCGTCGACCACCTCGGCCCAGCGACCGAGCGTGACCCCGTCCCATGCGACCTGTCGTTCCCGCGTCGGTCGCCGGGTCAACACGGTGACCTCGTGCCCGGCTGCCGTCAGTGCCCGGTCGAGAATCGTGCCCACCTGTCCGGTTCCCCCGGGCAGAACCACCTTCATCGAGCCTCCTCGGTTCGCTGCGCCCAGCGTAGCCGCATATTTGAACGCGTTCAAAAATCCTGGGTTCCAGCCCTTTCGAGGCTCATGTCAGGCGCATGTGCCAAGTCCACGACAACTGACCCGCTGCACCTCGGCGTTGACATGTGCTGCGGTAAGGTACGACCTGTTTGGTTTAATTTTCAGCTTGAGGAGGGTCCATGGCTCAGCAGGAGCGAGCTGTCCGGACCCGACGTGCTGTTCTCGAAGCCGCCGCAGCGGTCTTCGCCGAGCGCGGATACGCGGCGGCGACCATCGCCGAGATCCTCAACCGCGCCGGTGTGACCAAGGGCGCCCTGTACTTCCACTTCGACTCCAAGGCGGCCCTCGCCCAGGGAGTGCTGCAGGAGCAGATCACCACCGAGTACCACGTCACCCGGGAACTGAAGTTGCAGGAGTGGGTCGACACGGGCATGACCCTGGCCCAGCGGCTGCCCCAAGAACCCATGCTGCTCGCGGGCGTCCGGCTCTCGGCGGACCTCCAGGGCCGCGATGTCTTCGGCAGCGCCTGGCCGGCCTGGGCCGAGCTGACCGGGGCCGTGCTGGCCGAGGCCAAGGAGCGCGGCGAGGTGCTTCCGCACGTGGTGCCCGAGCAGACCGCCGAGGTGTTCCTCGGCGCGTGGATCGGCGTGCAATTCGTCTCTCAGGCGGTCGCGGGCTGGGCCGACCTCGATCACCGCATGTCGGCCCTCTTCGACCATCTGCTCCCCGCGATCGCCGCGCCGGCCGTCCTCGTCCGCCTCGACACCGCACCGGACCGGGGTGCCCGGGTGATCGCGGAGGCGCGGCAGAAGTCGGCAACGCCTCTGGCCGCCGCCAACAGCTGAGTCCCCACCGCGTGGCCCTCGACATGACGGGCCTGACCAAACCGCTGAGTCGGTTTCTCGACGGAATGGATCCCCTCCCGATGAACGACGACTGGGAGCGGGACGAGACCCTCTTCGAGGGTGCGGCTGCCTCCTGCGAACTTTGCCGAAGCCACGAGCCGTGGCCAGGACCGTACGCGGCATGCTGCGCCCCGGCGCGGCACTGGTACACCTGTCGGACGTGAGGACCCGTACGGTCGAGGGGCTGCCGTACCCCGCTGTGCCATACCAAGACATCGATGAACTGGTCGGGCGATACCTGGGGCCGGTCCGCCGCGCCGGCCGAGGGCTGCTGCCGCCGGCTTCCTGCGCCGCCTGCTCGTCCCGGCCTCACCAGCGGGCCCGTTCTCCGAACGCGCCCCCGGCGCCGAGGTGTTCATCTGGCGCGAACCCGCGACCCGAAGGGCGGTAGGTTGAGCGGGTGATGTCATGGCCGGTGATTCTGTTGCTGTCCGGGAGTCTGCGGAAGGGCTCCACCAATGAGGCCGTGCTGCGTACCGCACAGACCGTGGCGCCGTCCGTGGGCGTCGACACGGTCAGCTACGAGGACCTGGCCCGGCTTCCGCATTTCAACCCCGACGACGACACCGACCCGTTGCCGGCTCCGGTCGCCGCGCTGCGTGCGGCGCTCGACCGTGCGGACGGAGTCCTGATCTGCACCCCCGAGTACGCGGGCACTCTGCCGGGGTCGTTCAAGAATCTGCTCGACTGGACCGTGGGCGGCACGCAGATCTGCGACAAGCCGGCGGCATGGATCAACGCGGCCGCCCCGGGCCGTGGCCAGGGCGCGGAGGCCACGCTGCGAACGGTGCTGGGCTACACGGGCGCGAAGGTGGTGGAGCCGGCCTGTGTGCGGATTCCGGTCGGCCGGGACGCGCTCGACGAGGACGGACTCATCGCCGATCCGGCAGTACGCCGCCAACTCGGCGAGGTGATCCGCCTGTTGGCGAAGGGCTGACCGTCGGTACCGCCGCGCCGAGCGGGAGCGCCGGGCGGGTGGGGCTGCTCGCCCCGGGCCGGTGCCGCCACCTCGCCCGCGGTCAGCGTCCTGCCGCAGACCCGGAAGTCGTCGACCGATGCCTTCGGGTACGGGTCCCGGTAGCCAGACGGCGCCAATGCCACGCGGGAGGCGGGAGCGCCGGGGAAACCGACTCACGGCGACGGACCGCCGAGCACCGCAGCCGACTGTTCAGGAAGGCAGCAGCCGCAGGGCGTACAGCGCGGCACCCAGGTCGGCGAGGGCGATCGGGTCGGACAGCGAGCGACCGGTCAACTCCTCGATGCGCCGCAGCCGGTAGCGCACGGTGTTCGGGTGGACGAAGAGCCGCTCGGCGGCCTCGGCGGCCACCCCTCCCGCACCGAACCAGTGCCCCAGCGTCCGCAGCAGCCGTGTCCGCTCCGCCTCCGGCAGGTCGAGGAGCGGACCCAGGGCGACCTCCATCAGCCGGCTGGCCTCAGCGGGCGCCGCGGCCACCAGCATCGCCAGCGGGCTGTCGTCGAACCGGGCGACCCCCGGCCCGTCGGCAGGCAGTCCGGCCAGTGCCAGCCGGGCGAAACGCAATGCCTGCGGAGTGTCCCGCAACGAGTCGAACCGGGGACTGACGCCGACCCGCGCCCGCCGTCGCCGCAGCGCCCGCAGGCTCACCTTCTCCGCGTCCCGGTGCGCGAGCGAGACCAGCCCGATCTGCTGGTCCGGCAGCAGCCGCCACACCGACGGCACCCCGGAGCGGCGCAGCGCCGCCTCGATGCCGGGCAGCGGCTCCTGGCCGGGATCCGGCACCGCCGCGGCCACGACCGTGTACGGGCCGCGCTCCGGCAGACCGAGCTGCCGAGCCGCCTCCCACGGCGTCGTACGATCCGCGAGGGCGCCCGTGAACAGCGCCTCGGCCAAAGCCGAGCGGCGCGCCTCGCGCTGCAGCGCCAGCTCCGCACTGGCCTCACGGTAGGCGGCCGCCACGGCCTCCGCGTACCGGCCGAACAGGGCCCAGATCTCCGAGGAACCGGCCACCAGTTCGGCGTCCGTCACCTCCGGGTGCCGCCGCGCCTCGTCGACCATCTCCGACCAGAGCAGCTCGAATCCGACCCGGTAGGCGTGCAGCGTGTCCGCGAGCGGCACACCCTGTTCGGCACGCAGCCGGCCGGTCTGCTGCGCGGCCCCCACGTCGGGTTCGGCGCCGTGGGCGAAACGGCCGAGGAGCAGATCGGCGTTGCCCGCGCAGGACTCCCTGAGCGACGCGAAGGGGATGAGCGAGTCGTCGGCGTACGACTCGACCTCCGCACGGATGCGCTCGGTCATCAGCTCGCCCAGCTCCGGAAGGCGCACGCGCAACGCGGCGACCACATTCTGCAGACCCATGTCCGCAGCGTACGGGGGTCGGTTTGTTCCCAGGAACAACTCGGCCAGGAGGGAACTGTGGGCGTCGCCATGGACCCCCGTGACCGTGCGGGCGACCATGCCGTGAGCGTTGGGGCGGGACCCCGCGTCGGGGGCGGGACCCCGACGAGCGCGGTGAGCGCATGTGTGCGAGGAGGCATCATGGCCAATCTGGCGGAATTCCTGGTGGAGACGGCGCGGCGGCTGCCCAAAAGCCCGGCGCTGCGGCTCGGGACGGCGACCACCACCTACGCCGATCTTGACCGGCTGAGCGCCCAGGCCGCCGCGCTGCTGCGCACGGAGGGCCTGCGCACCGGCGACCGGGTCGCGCTGATGCTTCCGAACGTGCCCGAGTTCGTCGTCCTGTACTACGCGGTCCTGCGCGCCGGCGGCATCGTGGTGCCACTGAACCCGCTGCTGAAGGAGCGCGAGACCGAGTACCACCTGCGGGACTCCGGCGCCGTCCTGCTCTTCGAGTGGCACCTCGCGCCCGGTGAGGGGGCAGCCGGGGCGGACGCCGCCGGTGTACGGCGCCTGGTGGTCGAACCGGGCGCGTTCGCCACCGAACTGGCACGGCTGGAACCGCGGTACGAGGTGACCGCCGCCGCCGGCGACGACATCGCGGTACTGCTGTACACCTCGGGCACCACCGGCCGGCCCAAGGGCGCCGCGCTCACCCACGCCGGACTCCGCCACAACACCGAGGTCAATGTCGCCGAGGTCCAGCGGCTGACCTCCGACGACGTGATCGTCGGCTGCCTGCCGCTGTTCCACATCTTCGGGCAGACCTGCACCATGAACGTCGCCGTCCGCAGCGGCGCGTCCCTCACGCTCGTCCCGCGCTTCGAGCCGCAGACGGTGCTCGATGCCATCGCCCGTGACCGGGCGACCGTGTTCGAGGGCGTCCCCACCATGTACGCGGCGCTGCTCCAGCACCCGGGCGCCGCCGCGGCGGACGTGTCCAGTCTGCGCATGTGCATCTCGGGCGGCGCGTCCCTGCCGGTGGAGATCCTGCACGGGTTCGAGGGGCGCTTCGGCTGCATGGTGCTGGAAGGCTTCGGCATGTCCGAGACCAGCCCGGTCGTCTCCTTCAACCACCCCGACCGCCCGCGCAAGCCCGGCTCCATCGGCACACCCATCCGCGACGTCGAGGTCCGGCTGCTCGACGACGCCGGCCGGGACGTCGTACCGGGAGAGGTCGGTGAACTGGTCGTGCGCGGGCCCAACCTGATGAAGGAGTACTGGCACCGCCCCGAGGAGACGGTCGCTGCCATCCCCGACGGCTGGCTGCGCACCGGGGACCTGGCCCGCCAGGACGAGGACGGCTACCTGTTCATCGTCGACCGGAAGAAGGACATGATCATCCGCGGTGGCTACAACGTCTACCCGCGCGAGATCGAGGAGGTGCTGCACGAGCATCCCGCCGTCGCCCTCGCCGCGGTCCTCGGGGTGCCCGACGAGCGGCTCGGCGAGGAGGTGGCCGCCGCGGTCGTGCTGCGGCCGGGAGCCCAGGCCGGCACCGAGGAACTGCAGCGCTTCGTCCGGGACCGGGTCGCGGCCTACAAGTACCCGCGCCGGCTGTGGCTGACGGACGCCCTGCCGCTGGGCCCGAGCGGCAAGATCCTCAAGCGGGAGATCACCGCGCCGCTCTCCGCCCAAGAGGGGTGAACAACTCGTTCACAATATTCCGTTGACGCCATGTCGTGTGTGGTCGGATCCTGATGGCATGTCATCGACCAGCGACCACACCGATCCCTTCACGCCTCCGCAGCCGGAGCAGGCCCGTGCCCAACGGGTGTACGCCTCGCTGTTCCGCATCGCCGAGCGGCATGCGGCCACGGAGGAGCAACGGCGGCGGCAGACGAACCCGTCGCTCCTCGCGCCGCACGAAGCCGTCAGGCTCGTCACCTTCCTGCTCAGCGGGGCCGCGCTGCGCGAGGACGGCGAGCCGGAGGTGGACCACGCCGACATCACGGCCGCGCTCACCCTCGTCCCGCTGGTGCGCGCGGAACTGGACGAACTGGAGGCGGGGCTCCTCCAGATGGCGCGGGGCCGGGGCATGACCTGGCCCGAGATCGCCTTCGGCCTCGGACTCGGCACTCCGCAGGCCGCCCGGCAGCGCTACGAACGACTGGCCGGCCGCATCGCCACCGAGGAGGAATCCGCCTGAGCGCCGTCCGTGCCGGGATGGCAGCACGAGCCCCGCCGGAAGTGACCGGCCACCTCGAGCCACGTCATGCCGCGGGGAGGCTCCTGACCTGCCGCCCCGTCCTGCGGGTGCGCGGACGTCAGGTCGCCCTGCGTGTGGGGAACCCCCTCACGTACCACGACCGGGATGTCGACCAGGGTGCCGAAGTCGGAGAAGGGGTCGCCGTCGACGACCGTCAAGTCGGCGATCCTGCCCTCCTGCACGGTGCCGAGGTCGGCGTCGAGGCCGAAGAGGCGGGCCGGCACGGTGGTCGCGCTGTGCAGGACCTCGGCCGGCGTGAAGCCGTGGGCGTGCAGGGCGCGCAGCGCAAGGTGCAGGGAGAGACCGACCGGGACCAGGGGAGCATCGGTACCCAGGGCGATGCGGGCGCCGTGCGTCGCCAGCTGCCGGTAGCCGGCCATCTCGGTGGTGAGGGCGCGCCGTTGCGCGTCGGTGGGCGCGGTCCGGGCGTGCCGGCGGACGACGGCGACGTCCCAGGGCGGCATGAGACGCGTCACGCGTGGATCCTCGGCCAGCCAGGGGTCGGCGGCGAGCAGGATCTGCGCGCTGAACGGCGTGATGATCAGGGCGAAGGAGCCGTCGGCGTACTGCTGCACCAGATCCTGGCCCACCCGGCCGAGCGGGGTGACGGCATGCCCGTACTCCAGGCGCTGGGTGGCCTGCAGATGGGTCGTCAGGTCCTGGCCCGCCGCCCGGCCCGGTGCGCACAGATGGCTGCCGCTGGGCACCCCCAGCGCGTGGGCGGCCTCTGCCGCCTCGGCCATGACCCCGCCCGGGGCGCGCACATACGTCTTGACGAAGTCGACGTCCAGAGCGGTGGCACGCCGGAGCGTGCGCCGGACCCCCTCCCCGGTGCGGTGGGCGCGCCCCATGCTGTACGCGGTGCGCGCGCCGTCGATGAGTTCCGCGCAGGCGAGCTGCCGCGGCCCGAGCAGTTCCCCCGCCCCGGCCGCCTCGCGCAGCCGTACCGCGTCATAGAGCGGAGCGCCGAGACAGGCCGTGGTCGTGATGCCGTACGCGAGCGCGGTGAGGCTCTGACGGGCGCCGTAGGTCGCGGAATAGGGGTGGGTGTGGCTGTCGAACAGGCCGGGGAGGACGGTCCGGTCCGAGGCGTCCAGGGTGCGGTGTCCGGGGCGGCGGGCCCGGTGCGGCTCGACGGCGGTGATCCGCTTGCCGGTGACGAGGATGTCGACGTCGTGCCGCGGCGGCGCGCCGGTGGCGTCCCACAGCTGACCGGCGTGGATCCGCAGCGGCCCGGCCCCGTCGCTCGCGGCGCGCCCGGTGGTGAGGCGGAGCCGGAGGGTGCGCGCCCGGGCGGTGGCCAGGGAGAGGCGGCGCAGCCGGCCGCCGGAGAGGTAGAGGAGCGTGCCGGAGTCCGCGGACCAGCTGGGGTGGTCGGCCGGCTCGTCGGTGAGCCGGCGTGCAGGACCGGCCGGTGTGCCGTCGGCCGTCACGGGCAGCAGCCACAGCGCCGACTCGGCCACCAGCGCCATCCAGCGGCCGTCGGGGGACCACACCGGCCCACAGGCCACCCGGTCGGACAGCGACTGGTGCTCGGCGGGCAGGTACCGGCGTTCGCCGCCGGTGCGGGTGTCGATGACGCGGATGAGGTTGTATCCCTCGCGGAACCGCTGGTTGAGCCGGTTACGGTCGCAGAAGGCCACGTACCGGCCGTCGGGCGACCAGGTGGGGGCGCCGGGCGGCCCGTCGGTGGCCAGCGGCTTGGCCAGCTGCTGCTCACTGCCGGTGGCCAGGGTGCGCAGCAGCAGGTTCCCGGTCAGGTCCTGGCAGGCCAGGCGGGAGCCGTCCGGGGACAGTGCCGGATACAGCCGGCCGCCCTCGGTCAACGGCTCGTCGGCGCCGCTGTCCAGGTGACGGCGGCGTACGGCCACCAGCCCGTCCTGGTCGGTGCAGTACAGCAGGCTGCGCCCGTCCGGCGCCCACGCCGGCATCTGCACCAGGTGGACGTCGGCCGCCTGGAGCAGCTTGCGCGGAGCGCCGCCGACCGGCATCAGCCACAGGGCGTTCAGCGCGACGAAGGCCACGCTGCGGCCGTCGGGGGACAGGGCCGGCCGGTGCACACCGAGCACCGGGTTCGGCCGCTCCGGTACGAGCGGACGCCGTGGGCGCTTCCGGGACGGACCGGGCACCGGCATGTGGGCGGTGAAGGGCACCTCCCGCACGGAGGAGTCGGCGAGCGAGCGGACACGGATCCGGCCGTCACCGACGTACAGCAGCTCGTCCTCGTTCAGCCAGCACGGCGGAGCGGCCGCCAGGTCCTCGTCCGCCGTGACGACCTCTCCGTCGACCATCAGCAGCGCCGCGTCGGCCGGCAGCCCCGCGGAGGCCGCGCCGGTCAGCTGCACATACGCGATCCGCCCCGAGGGCGACACCGACGGGCACAGCAGCCGGCCCCCGGTCACCGTGCGCAGCACCCGGGCCGGGCCGCCCGCGACCGGTACCCGGACCAGCGACAGACCGCCGTCGTTGCCGCCGCCCGGCGTGTGGGCGGCGCGCACGCACACCAGCGACCGCCCGTCCGCCGACCAGGCCGGATCGAAGTCCTCGTAGGCCCCGCCGGTGAGCCGGCGCGGTCGGCCGTCGGTCACGTCCAGCACGCACAGTCCGTAGGAGGCGCCCGCCGTGGCGTCGCCGCCGCGTTCGGAGGAGAAGGCCAGCCGGGTGCCGTCCGGCGACCAGGCCACACCGCGGTCGTCCCAGGGTCCGTCCGTCACCTGCCGCAGCCCGCCGCCGTCCGGCCGCAGCGTCCACAGATGGAAGCCACCCCCGCGATACCCGCACACGGCCAGGGTCTCCCCGTCGGGGGACAGCGCGGGACGCGTCGCCTCCAGCTCCCAGCCCGTCACCTGTACGGCCGTTCCGCCGTCCCGGGGAATCCGCCACAACACCCCCTGCACCTCGGCGATCAACGCGCCGCCGGCTCGGCCGGAAGTGACCGAACCCCCGGTCATCCGCGTGTAGGTGAGGAGCCGCTCGGCTCGGCCGGCCTGCGCACGGGACGCGTCCGGCACTCCGGGTGCCGCCGTCGGCCGCGAGGAGACGGCGGTGACCAGCCCTGCCGCGGCCGTCCCCAGAAAACTGCGCCGATCGACGCTGCCGAAGTCCATGCCCTGTCCCCTGTTCTTCGTGCCGTTTCGGTTCAGCGAAGCGGCAGCGGTACGCCCGGCACCAGTACGCGATTCCGGCCACAGCGGCCCCTCCCACACCCAGCGCAACGCCCGGACCGTACGGCGGTCACGCCGGGTCACCCGGAGCGGGTGCACGGGGACGGCCGGCGGCGCCCGTCCTCGGTGCGGTGCTCGGCGAATGCCGCGGAACTCATCTGCGCCGAACTGGGACTGACGGACCGTCCGGCGGCGGGCAGGCAGGCGCGCGAGGGTGTTCACCGTGCGGCCGAGGCGGTGGTCGTAGTCCTCGGCGGGTCTGGCAGCCGGCCTGCTCCCGGTGCGCCCTCGTCGCGCCCTCCTGGGATGTCGTCCGGACGGGAATGCTGGCGCACATGGGGGCATACGACGACAGCATCATCCCGTTGGCCGGTCACGACGAGCAGGGGCGGCCGCCCGGCGGCGCGCCACGCTCATGGGAGAACACGGACCGCGCCCAGGCGGCCCTCGACGGAGCCACCGGCCCGGAACCGCCCAGCCCGCCGCACTGCCCGCACTGCGGGCTCGCCGGAGAACGGCGCCCCACCTACACGGGGCAGCACGTACTCCTCGAACCCGGCCTCGTGCTGCCCGCGCACCTGGTTCCGGGCGGGCACCGCTGGCACATCGACAGCAACGGAGTCGCCTGGAACGGCGGCTTCGAGGAGCCCCTGACCGGCGCCCGGTGCCGCATCCCGCACCACCTGGCGTGTCCGGGGCTCAGCCTGGACGAGATCCGGCCCTGGCGGTGGCTGACCGCGGTCCGGGCGGAGAACGCCCACCGGGCACGGCGGAGAGCGGACGAGGAGGGCGGTCCGACGGCACTGCCGGATGCCGGCTGAGGCCGACGGCGGGGACGGCGGTGGGGAACGGGCCGGTCATCTGGAGCGCCGGCCTCACCAGCCCGTCAGCAGCAGGTGGTTGAGGAGCAGGGCCAGTACGGCCTGGGCGGTGAGCCAGGCTCGGGGGCGGGGGAGGAGCGCACAGGCCGGCAGGAGCCACAGGGCGAAGGGCAGCCAGATGCGTTCCGTCTCCGCCTTGCTCATGCCGGACAGGTCGGCGACCAGCAGGGCGAGCAGCGCGGCGGAGACGAGGAGCGCCAGGCGCGCCTCCGCGGAGAGCCGGCGGCCGGCCGCGGGGAGCTGCGCCGCCGGGGGGCGGCTGCTGATCGTGGGGCGTGGCGCGGGGTGGATGGAGCCGGTACCGGGGAGCGGCGCCGCCGGGTGCCGGGAGCCGGTCCTGACGAGCAGTGTCGCCGGGCGTCGGACGCCGGCCCCGGGCAGCAGGGCCGCCGTCGTCCTGCTCAGGGCCGCCGCCGTGGCCGGGCCGGTGATGAGGGCGGTGCAGGCGAGGTTGGCCCACACCCAGTAGCCGTAGGGGCGGATGCCGCCGACGCCCTGGTAGTAGCGGGTGACGAGAAGGTGGTAGGCAGTCCACCAGTCGAAGCCGGCCAGGGTGAACACCACGGGGCACACGGCCAGTCCGGCGAGCAGGGACAGCAGCAGCGCGGGGCGTGCGCGCAGGCCGGAGCGAGCGAGCGCGAGCACCGCAGCGCCGATCAGCGCGACGAGCGCAAGGCCGTAGGAGAGATAGCAGGTCAGCCCGAACAGAAGGCCCGACGCCGCCGCGCAACCGTGGGACCGCCGCGTCAGTGCCAGGGCGAGCAGTGCCAGGGACCAGGCGGCGACGGCCGCGAAGTAGCCGTCGGCCGACGTGCCCTGCCACACCGCGGCCGGGGCGAGCACCAGGAACGGCGCGGCCCGGCGCGCGAGGGTCTCGGCGGCCAGCGCGCGGAGCGCGATCAGCACGGCCACGCATCCCGTCGCACCGATGGCGATGCACCACATCCCGGCCCAGCCACCGCCCCGCAGCCCGATCCGGTCCAGCAGCACGAAGGTGAGCGTGGCGCCCGGCGGATGGCCGGCGACATGGGCGGGCCAGGGGGCAGGGGAGCCGCTGACGATGTGGTGGGTGAAGTCGCGCAGGGTCGCCGGGATGTCCTGGAAGCGGCCGATGACCCGGAGGTACTCCTCGCGGGTGGTCAGCCGCACCGCGACGCCCTGGTGCCAGCCGTCGACCAGGGCGAGGGCCAGGATCCAGGCCAGGGCGGCCGTCCAGGCCACCGCGAGGAGCGCCCGCCAGGACAGACGGGCCGCGACGCCGGGCCCGTACGCCGCGGTGGCCGCCGCCACCGCCAGGGCCGCCGGGCTTCCGGGGCCGACGTGCGGCTCCCACTCGGCGAACACCGGCGGCCAGTGCACGAACAGGGTGTGGCGGGTGTCCTGGAGGTGCCGGCCGATCAGGACGGCCGCCGTCACGAGCAAGACGGCGGCACCGGCGGCGTACAGGTCACGGCGGAGAGATCGAGTCACACCGGAACGCTAGGCCGGGGCACCGCCGACCGGCCGCCCGCCAGGCAGGACGTCAGCGTTTCGTCACCGGTCGTGGACCCGTTTCCGGGGGTGCCCCGGCCTACGGTCGGGACATGCGCGACCATCCCCGGCTTCCCACTTCCCCCGGCTTCTGGCGCAGCCCGCTGCGCGGCCCCTGGTTCACCTCGGTGCTCGGCCTCGTCCTGCTCATCGGCATCACCGTGCTGTTCGTGACAGGACTGGTGTCGTACGCCGCCTACAACCCGGACCTGTCCCGGGTGAACGACACGACCCCGGACAAGGGCGTCCTGGGCTTCTACCTCTTCGCCTGGCCCACCGACCCGGTGTGGCTGTACCGGCTCACCCAGGGCGTCCATGTGACGCTCGGCATCACCCTCATTCCCGTCCTGCTGGCCAAACTGTGGTCGGTGGTGCCGAGGCTGTTCACGCTGCCTCCGGCCCGCTCCCTCGCGCACGCGCTGGAGCGGATCTCCCTGGTGCTGCTGGTCGGCGGAGGACTGTTCGAGTTCACCACAGGGGTCCTCAACGTCCAGCTGGACTATGTCTTCCCCGGCTCCTTCTACCCGCTGCACTTCTACGGGGCATGGGTGTTCTTCGCCGCGTTCGTGGCCCACGCCGCACTCAAGACACCGGCAGCGGTCCGCACCGTACGCGGGCGCCGGCAGCACGAGCCCAGCGACCTGGTCTCCCCGCGTCCCACGGCGCCCACCGTCTCCCGGCGCGGCGCCCTGTGGCTGGTCGGCGGCGGATCCCTGCTGCTGTTCCTGACCACGGTCGGGCAGAGTCTCGGCGGACCCTTGCGCCGTACGGCCCTGCTCGCTCCGCACGGCACGGCCGATCCCGGCGGCGGCCCGAACGGATTCCAGATCAACAAGACCGCCGCCTACGCCGGCATCACGGCGGCCGACACCCACGAGGACGCCTGGCGGCTCGTCGTCACCGGGCGCACCGGAACCGTCCGGCTCAGCCGTGCCGAGCTGCTCCGACTGCCGCAGCACAGCGCGTCGTTGCCCATCGCCTGCGTGGAGGGCTGGTCGACCGCCGACCAGTGGTGGCGCGGGGTGCGGCTGCGCGACCTCGCGGCGCTCGTCGGGTACGACGGCGACCCGCCGGACGTGCTCGTGGAGTCCCTGCAACGCCACGGGGCCTTCCGCCGCGCCGCCCTGCGCGCCAACCAGGTGGCGGACGGGCGCTCCCTGCTCGCCCTGTACGTCAACGGCGAGGAACTGTCCCCCGACCACGGCCGCCCGGCGCGGATCATCGTCCCCGCGGCACCCGGTGTGCTCAACACCAAGTGGGTGGCCCGGCTGACCTTCGGAGACCTGTGATGCGCCGTCGCGTACGTCTTGGCAGTCCCCTCCAGCTGCTCTTGCTCGCCTGCTCGTTCGCGCTCGCCGCGTACGCCGGGCTCCGGCTGTTCGCCGGTGACTGGTTCGGCGTGGCGCTGTGGATCGTGGGCGCCGCATTGCTGCACGACCTCGTTCTGCTGCCGCTGTACACGGCGGCCGACCGGGCGGCCGTACGCGCTCTCGGAGCGGCCGGACGGCGCGACCGGACGCTGTACGTGCGCGTCCCGGCGATGCTGTCCGGGCTGCTCCTGCTGGTGTGGTTCCCGCTGATCAGCGGCATGGCGCAGCGGCGTTACCGGTCGGCCACCGGCCTGTCCCCGGACGGCTTCCTCACCCGCTGGCTGCTGATCACCGCCGTTCTCTTCGGCGGCTCGGCGCTGGTGTGGGGATGGCGGGTGCGCAGGGCGGCGAAGCAGCGGCCCCCCGCGCCCCACTGAGCGACGGACCGCCAGCCGGCCCTGCGCGCGTAGCGCAGCAGGGCCGGGGTGCCGAGGCGCGCCCACGGAAACGGCGCACCTTGGGGCCGGGCGGCGCCGATGGTGTCGACCACCTGCACCCGGGCGCGTTCGTCGACGTGTCCCGGCACCGTCTCGGCGATCAGCAGACCGCCCGGGCGCAGCAGCGTCGCCACCCGCTCCAGTAGGACCGACGGTTCCCCGCCGATGCCGATGTTGCCGTCCATGAGCAGCACGGTGTCCCAGCGGCCCTCGCCCGGCAGCCCGTCGAACACCGAGCGCCGCAGCGCCTGCCCCCCGAGCCGGACGGTGTGGTCGACTGCGGCCTCGCTGACGTCGATGCCGAGCACGGTACGGCCCCGGGCGGCCAGCTCCGCCACCAGCCGGCCAGGACCGCAGCCGACGTCCAGAACGGCGCCCTCGCAGCGGTCCAGTACCGCCCGGTCCACGGCGTCCGCGCGGGCGCACCAGCGCTCCACCTCCAGTGGCAGCAGCCAGCCGTCGGCGCGGCGCAGGAACAGCGGGCCGCGGCCGGTGCGCAGTGCGGCCGTGTAGGGGTCGGCGGCCGCCCAGGCGACAGAGCCGCCCATCACCGGACGGCCGACGTACAGCGGGCCAGCCGCGCCGCGAACCGGCCGTGCGGGGCCAGCACGGCGACGGCGTGGGCGTCGGCGGCGGTGTCGACGTCCCGCAGCCGCGGCAGCTCGCGCACCCGCAACCCGGCGGCCAGCAGGCGTTGCCGCTGCACGGCCCCGGTCTCGGGTGTCGACATGGGCACGCCCCGCAGCAGCGCCGGGGCCGGCTCGGCCAGGCCGATCGCCCAGAAGCCGCCGTCCTCCGCCGGGCCGAGATACGCGTCGCAGCCCTCGAAGTCCACGGTGAGCAGCTCCGGCGTCACCTGCGGGGTGTCCATGCCGATGAGCAGCGCCGGGCCCGAGCAGTGTGCGAAGGCGTCCGCCAGCCGCTCGTCCAAGCCGCCCGCGCACTGGGGCAGCACCTCGAAGCCGGGCGGCAGCCATGGCCCCGGCGCCCCGTCCAGCACGATGACCCGGCGCGTCGCGGGCGTCGCCGCGACGGCGTGCAGGGTGTCCGCGAGCGCCGCCTCCGCAAGCTGGGCCGCCTGCTGCGGGGTGAACGGCGGGGTGAGCCGGGTCTTGACCCGGCCCGGCAGCGGCTGCTTGGCGATGACGAGAAGCGTGGTCACCGTACGACCCTCCCGTCGGCCGGTGCCTCGGCCAGCACGCGGCTCATGTCCCGCACCGCCTGCCAGGTGCCGCGCCAGGTGCCCGTCACCTTGGAGGCGCCCCTCCGCGGCCGGTAGGGCACGTCGTGCTCGGTGATGCGCCAGCCCGCGTCGGCCGCGCGGACGACCATCTGCAGCGGATAGCCGCTGCGCCGGTCGGTGAGGCCGAGCGCGAGCAGCGGCTCGCGGCGGGCGGCGCGCAACGGGCCCAGGTCGTGCAGGCGCAGCCCGGTGCGGCGGCGCAGCATCCGCGCCAGCGCCAGGTTGCCCGCACGGGCGTGTGCGGGCCAGGCACCCCGGCCCTCCGGCCGCCGCCGGCCGAGCACCAGGTCGGCCGCGCCCTCCCGGATCTCCCGCACGAAGGGCACGAGCAGCGCGGGGTCGAGCGAGGCGTCGCAGTCGCAGAAGCAGACGATGTCGCTCGTGGCCGCGGTCAGGCCGGTATGGCAGGCGGCGCCGAAGCCGCGCCGCGGCTCGTGCACCACCGTCGCGCCGAGCGCGCGGGCGAGGTCGGGTGAGCCGTCGGTGGAACCGTTGTCGACGACGAGGGCGCGCCAGCCGGCCGGGATCCGGCCGAGCACCCAGGGCAGGGCCTCGGCCTCGTCCAGGCAGGGCAGCACCACGTCGACGTCCGTGGAAGTGGTCGTCACGGTTTCACCCTACGAACGCCAATCGGGCATATCGGACTCAAGGTCCTTACGAAACGCGGACGCCCGGCCCGCGGCCCGGCGGCGGGCACCGGGTGGTGCGAGGCTGGAGGCATGCAACCGCCCTACGAGTCCCACGGGACCGAAGCCGCAGGCGAGGCGGCCCGGATCCTGGTCGTGGACGACGATCCGACCGTCGCCGAGGTCGTCACCGGATATCTGCACCGCGCCGGCTATGCGGTCGACCGCGCCGACGACGGCCCGACCGCCCTCACCCGTGCCGCGGCGCACCGGCCCGACCTGGTGGTGCTGGACCTGATGCTGCCCGGCATGGACGGCCTGGAGGTGTGCCGGCGGATGCGGGACCGGGGTCCCGTCCCGGTCATCATGCTCACCGCCCGCGGTGACGAGGACGACCGCATCCTGGGCCTGGAGGTCGGCGCCGACGACTACGTCACCAAGCCCTTCAGCCCCCGCGAACTGGTCCTGCGCGTGGAGTCCGTGCTGCGCCGCAGCCGCCCCGTCACCACCGGGCGCCGGCTGGCCGCGGCCGGACTCTCCGTCGACCCCGACGCCCGCAGGGCCACCAAGAACGGCACCGAACTCGCCCTCACACTCCGGGAGTTCGACCTGCTCGCGTTCTTCCTGCGGCACCCCGGCCGGGTCTACAGCCGCGAGGACCTGATGCGCGAGGTCTGGGGCTGGGACTTCGGCGACCTGTCGACCGTCACCGTCCACGTCCGCCGGCTGCGCGGCAAGGTCGAGGACGACCCGGCCCGGCCCCGCCTGATCCAGACCGTGTGGGGCGTGGGCTATCGCTTCGAGCCCGGCCTCGACACCGGCGAGGCGGTGCACTGACCATGCGCGACACCCTCCTCATCGCCCTCTACGCCTTCGCCGGCGCCGCGGCCGCGGGAGCCGCGGGAGCCGGTGCGCTGCGCCTGCTCCGGCGCCGCTCGCTGACCGCCTCCCTCGCCGTGGTCGCGGCGGTCGGCGTCGTCGCGATGCTCGCCGGCACGCTCGCCGTCGCCTGGGCGATGTTCCTCTCCTCGCACGACCTGACCGTGGTCACCACCGTTGTCGCGATGGCGGCCGTGGTGTCCCTGGCCACCGCACTGCTGCTGGGCCGCTGGGTCGTCGCCCGCAGCCGCGAACTTGCCGACGCCGCCCGCTCCTTCGGTGACGCCGGTGCCTTCGCCGCCCCGCACGGCCCGGCCACCGCCGAACTGGACGCCCTCAGCCGTGAGTTGGCCGCCACCAGCGCCCGGCTCGCCGAATCCCGCGAACGGGAGCGGGCGTTGGAGAAGTCCCGGCGCGAGCTGGTCGCCTGGATCTCGCACGACCTGCGCACCCCGCTGGCCGGACTGCGCGCGATGGCGGAGGCGCTGGAGGACGGCGTGGCCGCCGACCCCGGCCGCTACCTCAAGCAGATCCGCACCGAGGTCGAACGGCTCAACGACATGGTCGGCGACCTCTTCGAACTCTCCCGCATCCACGCGGGCACCCTCCCGCTGAGCCCCTCCCGGATATCCCTGTACGACCTGGTCGGCGACGCGATGGCGGGAGCCGACCCGCTCGCCCGGGAACACGGGGTGCGGCTGGTGGGCGACCGCGTGGAACCCGTGCCGGTGGAGGTGGACGGCAAGGAGATGAGCCGCGTGCTGGGGAACCTGCTGGTGAACGCCATCCGCCGTACCCCGGCCGACGGCACGGTCGCGATCGCCGCCGAACGGGCGCCGGACGGTGTGGTGCTGTCGGTGACGGACGGCTGCGGCGGCATCCCGGAGGAGGACCTGCCCCGCGTCTTCGACACCGGCTGGCGCGGCACCGACGCCCGGACCCCGCCTGCCGGGGCGGGGTTGGGGCTCGCGATCGTACGGGGCATCGTCGAGGCCCATCAGGGCCGGGCGACGGTCCGCAACATCCCGGGCGGCTGCCGCTTCGAGGTGACCCTGCCGACGGCGGAGGCGTGAACGGTCACTTGTCCGGGCGGCAGACGATGTCGGTCGCGGACTCGTTCCGGCAGGTGATCCCGCTCCCAGGGCCGATCATGCGGGAGAGCAGGGGTGCGATGTCCTTCTCGCAGGACAGGCCGGAGCCCTCCCCGTCGTCGTCCGCGCCCGCGTGCCGGCAGACCCTGCCGATGACGTCACTGCTGCTGAGCTTCTGGCCGGGCGGCGGGGTGTCTGCGGAGGCCGACGGGGCGAGGAGGCCCAGGCCGAGCACCGGTGCGGTGAGCAGCGCCGCGACCTGCGCGCGGGTTGGTCTCAGAGTCCGTCGCAACATGGCTGTCCTTTCGACTGGTTCATGTGGATTTCCCCGAAGTAACGCCATGATCGACGGCGACGCCGTCCTGTGGGGGCGGACACGCTCAGTGCGTTCGCGTGAACTCCCGCATTCCCTCCGCGAAGCCCACCTCCGGCTTCCAGCCGAGTTCCGCGCGCAGCCGGGAGGAGTCCGCCGTGATGTGGCGGACGTCGCCCAGGCGGTACTCGCCGGTGACGACCGGCTCCGGGCCGCCGTGAGCGGCTGACAGGGCGCGGGCCAGGTCGCCGACCGTGTGCGGCTCGCCGCTGCCGGTGTTGTACGCCGTGAGCGTTCCGGGGCGCGGCGCGGCCTCCAGCGCGATGACGTTGGCCGCGGCCACGTCCCGTACGTGGACGAAGTCCCTCCGTTGCCGGCCGTCCTCGAACACCCGCGGAGCAGCGCCGCGTTCGAGCGCCGAGCGGAAGAAGGAGGCGACGCCGGCGTACGGGGTGTCGCGGGGCATCCGGGGGCCGTACACGTTGTGGTAGCGCAACGAGATCGCCGTACCGCCCGTGGCGCGGGCCCAGGCGGCCGACAGGTGCTCCTGGGCGAGCTTGGTCGCGGCGTAGACGTTGCGCGGGTCGGGCGGGGCGTCCTCGGTGACCAGGCCGGGGCTGAGCGGTGCGCCGCACCGGGGGCAGCGCGGTTCGAAGCGGCCCGCCTCCAGGTCGGCCGCGGCCCGCGGCCCGGGGCGTACGACGCCGTGCGCGGGACAGTCGTAGCGTCCCTCTCCGTACACCACCATCGACCCGGCCAGCACCAGCCGCCCCACGCCCGCCTCGGCCATCGCGGCGAGCAGGACGGCGGTGCCCAGGTCGTTGCGGGAGACGTACTCGGCCGCGTCCGTGACGCCGTTGCCGAGGCCCACCATGGCCGCCTGGTGGCAGACCGCGTCCACGCCGGACAGGGCGCGGGCGACCGCCGCGCGATCGCGCACGTCGGCGTCCGGATCGGCCCGGACGTCGTACACGAGCGGCTCGTGCCCGTTCGCCCGCAGCGCCTCGACGACATGTGACCCGATGAACCCGGCACCGCCGGTGACCAGTACACGCATACGGCCACGCTAGACGCGCACGCCACCACGACCGCGGGACACGGCCGCCGCGTCACGACTCCGTAAGGTTTCAAGAATTCCTGTCAACAACGTTGACTCGGTGCTGCCGCAGCCGCACATTACCTATCGGTAGCACCCAGCGGTAATCCCGCGAACCCCCACTTCGCGGCCCTCGCCGTGCGTGCGCACACGCGCCCACGTCCCGACGGCCGGTACGCCCACCTTTTCTGAGCCGCCGCATTCTCGCGCATCAGCACACGCCCGGGCACCCCCATGCCCGCCTGCTGTGCTCCGAGTCCCCACCCCGAGAAGAGGGAGCCATGCCCCTGCCTGCCCTGCGCCGTGCCATCGCCGTGACCTCCGCACTCGCCGGTGCCCTGGCCCTCGGCGTCACCGCCGTCCCCGCGCACGCCACGACCACCCTGAACTACGCCGCCCTCGGCGACAGTTACAGCGCCGCCTCGGGGGTCCTGCCCGTCGACGCCGGCAACCTCATCTGCCTGCGCTCCACGGCCAACTACCCCCACGTCATCGCCGCCCGCACGGGCGCCCGGCTCACGGACGTCACCTGTGGCGCCGCCCAGACCAAGGACTTCACCCGGTCCCAGTACCCCGGTGTCGCCCCGCAGGCGGACGCGGTCACCGCGGACACCGACCTGGTGACGCTGACGATCGGCGGCAACGACAACAACACCTTCGTCGGCGCCATGCTCGCCTGCGGCGCCGCGGGGATCCTCAGCGGGGGCCAGGGCAGCCCCTGCAAGGACACCTACGGCAGCTCGTTCGACGACGCCATCGACGCGAACACCTACCCCGCGCTGAAGAGCGCGCTGCGCAGCGTCCGGGACAAGGCGCCGGACGCGCGGGTCGCGGTGCTCGGCTACCCGTGGATCACCCCGGCCAAGGCCGACCCGTCCTGCTTCGCCCAACTGCCGGTCGCCTCCGGCGACGTGCCGTACCTGCACGCCCTGCAGGCCCATCTCAACAACGTCGTACAGCGCGCGGCCGCGGAGACCGGGGCCACGTACGTCGACTTCGCGCAGGTCTCCGAGGGCCACGACGCGTGTCAGGCCGTCGGAACCCGGTGGATCGAGCCGCTCCTGTTCGGGCAGAACATCGTCCCGGTGCATCCCAACGCGCTGGGCGAACAGCGCATGGCCGAGCGCACGATGAGCGTGCTCGGCCTCGGCTGACCGGAGCCGGGGGAGGGGTGCGGTGAAAGGCCCCTGGCGGCATGAGGGAAAATAGTTGCCTAGTGAAACTACGGGCACCGGGGAAAGGTCCTTCATGCCGCACCTCACCATCGACTACTCCTCCCACCTGGCCGAAACCTTCGACGCCTGCGCCCTGGTGAAGGAGCTGCATCCGCTCGTGGCCGAGGAATCCGGCACGTCCGGCGTCTGCAAGACGCTGGTCCGTCCGGTGGCCACCTACGTCGGGAACAGAGCGAGCGCACAAACCGCCTTCGTACACGTGGAGATCGGCCTCATGCCCGGCCGTCCCGAGGCGCAGAAGGCCCATCTGTCCGAGAGCGTACTCGCGCTGCTCGCCAAGCATCTGCCGGCGGCCGACGGCCTGGAGGAGCAGGCGGTCGTCTCGGTGGAGGTGCGGGACCTCGCCGGCTCCTACCGGCTGTCGCCCTCCGTGCGGTGAGCGTCCGAATTCGTTTGTCCGCCCCTCCGCTCCCGCACTACCGTGCCGCGGTGGACCTCTTCTCACGCTCTTGGACGGCATTGCTCACCGCGGTCGCCGAACTCCCGGACGAGGACTTCCAGCAGCCGTCCGGCTGTGCCGGCTGGCTGGTACGGGACCTGGTGTGCCACCTGGTCATCGACGCCCAGGACGTCCTGATCACCCTCGCCACGCCCGCCGACACCGAACCGACCGTGGACGCGGTCACCTACTGGAAGCTGGTGGAGCCCCCGACCGGCGAGGACCCGCTCGATGCGCTGATCCCCCGGCTGGCCGCCGCATACGGCGAACCACGGTTGCTGAAGTTCCACCTGGACGACATCGGTTCCGCGGCGGCCCGCGCCGCCCGGCTCGCCGATCCGGCCCTCCGCGTCAGCACCCGCGACGAGGTGCTGACCGTCGGCGACTACCTGTCCGCGTACGTCGTCGAGTGGACCCTGCACCATCTCGACCTGATCGCCCAGCTGCCGTCGGCCCCCGAGCCGCCGGCCGCAACCCTCGCGGCGGCGCGCGCGTCGCTGGAGAAGATCGCCGGGACCTCGTTCCCCGCCTCGTTCTCCGACCAGGACGCGCTGCTCCTCGGCACCGGACGCCGTACGCCGACCGACGCGGAGCGGACCGCGTTGGGTGACCTCGCCGCCCGACTCCCGTTCGTCCTCGGCTGAACGGCCCGTCCGAGCGACCGAGGGCCTCATGAGATGATCTTCTTATCCGGCCACTACCATATGGCCTCAAGACAACCATTCGAACGGCCCGCCACCCAGGTGCCGTTCGGGGTCGCCGATGCCAGGGACCGCTCCCCGGGCTGCGGTGATCTTCCTGTCCAGGAGGACCTTCCGCATGTTCCGACGTATTGGCAACACCGTCGTCCGACATCCCGTGTGGACGATCGTGGCATGGCTGATCGCCGCGGTGGCGATCGTCGCCACCGCGCCAAGTCTGCCCTCGAACAGCGACGAGAGCAGCTTCCTACCCAAGAGTTATGAATCCATCAAAGCGGCGGACCTGCAGCAGAAGGCGTTCCCCAGCGCCTTCACCCCGTCCGCGATAGCGCTGTACCAGCGCACGGACGGCGGCAGGCTGACCGCCGCCGACAAGCAGGACATCACCCGGATCACCACCGAACTGGGCAAGAAACACATCGACCAGGTGCAGAAGGTCGTCCCCGGCCCGCCGTCCAAGGACGGCAGGTATGCCATGACCCTGGTCCAGATGGACAGCAAGAACGCCGGCCAGCCCAAACAGGCGGACGCGGCCAAGGTGTTGCGCGACGACGTGAAGGCGCTGGCCAAGGGCACGCATCTCGACGTCAAGCTCGGCGGCTCCGCCGCGCAGGCCCTCGACCAGCAGGACTCCTCCAAACGCGGAGACGCGCTGATCGGCATCGGCACCTTCGTGATCATTCTGGTGACCCTGCTGATCATCTTCCGGGCGCCCATCCTCGCCGTACTGCCCCTGGTGCTGATCGGCCTGGTGTCGGCCGTCGCCAACGGCCTGATCGCGTACGCCACGAAGCTGTTCGACCTGCAGGCCAACAGCTCGATCTCGTCGATCCTGATCGTCGTGCTGTTCGGCGTGGGCACGGACTACTTCCTGTTCCTGATGTTCCGTTACCGCGAACGGCTGCGCGCCGGGGACGAGCCCAAGCAGGCCATGATCAACGCGGTCGACCGGGTCGGCGAGGCCATCGCATCCGCCGCCGGCGCCGTCATCATCGCCTTCCTCGCGCTGGTGCTCTCCACGCTGGGCTTCCTCAAGCAGATGGGCCCGGCGCTCGCCATCGCGGTCGCCGCCACACTGGTCGCGGGCCTGACGCTGATCCCGGCCGTGGTCTCGCTCATCGGGCCGAAGGTCTTCTGGCCCTCCAAGTCCTGGCAGAAGGAGCCGGAGAACGCCCGGTTCGCCGCACTCGGCCGGGGTGTGCAGCGCCGACCGGCACTCACCGCCGCGGTGTCCGGTCTCGCCCTCGTCGCACTGTCGCTCGGCATCCTCAGCTTCCATGCCACGTTCGACCTGGCCTCGGGCTCGATGCCCAAGACCAAGGAGTCCATGGTCGTCCAGGACCAGATGCAGAAGGCCTACTCGGCGGGCGCCGCGGCACCCACCGACGTCTACCTGTCCAGCACCGACGGAAAGCCGCTGGACAAGTCCGGCTTCGACGCGTACGCACAGAAGCTCGGGGCCGTGGACGGTGTCGCCAGCGCCCGTATGACCCAGCTGAACAAGACCGGTACCACCGCCGACTTCACCGTCACGCTCAAGTACGAGGCGTCGACGGACAAGGCGATCGACGCCGTGGGCCGGGTGCGCGACGTCGCCCACTCCGACGCGCCTGACGGCACCGACGCGGTCGTCGGTGGCATGTCCTCGATCTACAAGGACATCAACGCCGCGGTCAACCACGACTACCGGACCGTCTTCCCGGTGGCCGCCGTGCTCATCATGGTCATCCTGGGCCTGCTGCTGCGCAGCGTGGTCGCCCCCTGGTATCTGATGGCCTCGGTGGGTCTCGGCTTCGGAGCCACCCTCGGCGCCACCGTGTGGATCTTCCAGAAGGGACAGGGACACCCGGGGCTGATGTTCATGCTCCCGGTGATCATGTATCTGTTCGTGGTCGCCATCGGCACCGACTACAACATCCTCATGATCGCCCGGCTCCGCGAGGAGGCCCGAGAGGGCCGCGAGCCGCGTGAGGCGGCCGGCATGGCGCTGCGGCACGCCGGGCCGACCGTCGCCGCGGCCGGCTTCATCCTGGCGGCGACCTTCGCCACGATGATGCTGGCGGGCAACTCGCTGCTCACGGAGATGGGTTTCGCGGTGTCCTTCGGCATCGCGGTCGCCGCCTTCGTGATGGCGATGTTCTTCACCCCGAGCCTCACCGCGCTGATCGGCCACGCCGCGTGGTGGCCGGGGCACGGCGACCGGGCCGAGGCGACGGTGACCGGCGCCGGAGCACATGGTTCCGTACCGGCACCCGGCAGCGACCGGGACGCCGTGGCCCACGATCCGGCGGGACGCCGCAACTAGGGGGTGTCGTTTGGATCAGGCCGGCCGTGACGAGCGGTGCCGGCAGACCCCGCGACGCCGGGATGATCCAAACGGCACACCCCAACTGCGTGGTGGCGCCGCGTACTTGACCGACCTCGGCGCGCTGCTCACCAACCCCAGCGCCCTGTTCGCGCTCGGTCACGTCACGCTGGCCGCCCTGGACGGCAGCGGTGTCGGACCACTGCAGGCCCAGCTCGTCAAGGAACACGGGCCGGGCGACTATGTGCCGCCGCACGACTGGCTGCGGATCGCGATGGACACCATGACGATCATCGGCAACACCGTCTCCACCGTCACGTTCATCGCCGTCTTCCTGCTGTGGAAGGACCGGCTGGTGCGCCGGCGCTCCCTCGCCCACCTGATGACGGCCATGATTCCGCTCCCCTTCATCGCGTCGGCGGGCGGCTGGATCTTCCGTGAGGTCGGACGCCAACCCTGGCTGATCTACGGTCAGTTGAAGGTCGAGGACGCCGTTTCCCAGGTCGGCAGGACCTCACTGGCCGTGTCCTGCTCGGTGTTCATCACCGTCTTCCTCTCGCTGGCGCTGACGAACTGGTGTCTCTCCCGAGGACACCGCGCCCGTGCCTTCACGGCCACCTGCTGCGCGGTCATGCTGCCCGTGCCGCTCGTGGGTGCCGGGCACTATCCGTACGTCCTGACCACTGCGCCGGGTTCGGGACTGTCGGTGCAGGAGGCGGTCACGGACGCCGCCACGCTGAAGATCCTGACCGCGTTCGGGATCGTACTGGCCCCTGTGATCCTCGCGTACCAGGCAGGGAGCTGGTGGGCCTTCCGGGGCCGGACGGGCCGCCGCCATCCCAACTACTTCTGAGCCCCGGCCACTTCCGAGCTCACAGCTACTCAAAGCCACCCACTTCTGCTTGAGCTCGATCGCTTCCACCCCGTCACCGACCCGTCGGCTCCGGCCCCGCTCCCGGCCGGTGAGCCGCTCGGCGTGGAGATCACCGACCTGTGCGTACGGCACCGCCCCGGCGGTCCCCCGGCCCTGCAGGGGGTGAGCCTGAGCCTGCCGCCCGGTCGCCGGGTCGTGCTCGTCGGCGCCAGCGGGTCCGGCAAGTCGACGCTGATCGCGGCGCTCATGCGGTTCGTGCCCTATGAGACCGGCAGTATCCGCCTCGGCGGGCGCGAACTGCGCGAGTACGCGGGCGCCGACGTGCGCCGGGTCATCACCGGGATGACCCAGGACGCGCATGTCTTCCAGACCACGATCCGCGCCAACCTGCTGCCGGCCCGCCCCGGAGCCACGGACGCGGAACTGCGCGAGGCCGCGACCAGGGCCCGGCTCATGGACTGGATCGAGTCCCTGCCCGACGGCTGGGACACCCTGCTCGGCGCAGACGGCGCGACGATGTCGGGCGGCCAGCGACAGCGCCTCCTGCTGGCCCGGGCACTGCTCGCCGACGCTCCGGTCCTGGTCCTCGACGAACCCACCGAGGGGCTGGACCCGGACACCGCGGCCGCCGTGCTCGCCGACGTCCTCGACGCCACCCGCGGCCGCACCACACTCCTCGTCACCCACGAACGGGCGGGCCTGGAAGCGGCCCACGCCATCGTGACCCTGCGATCCGGACATGAACATCACCCATGAGTGGCCGGGGGAGTTCGGGCGGAATGCCGACGGCGCAGGAATATCCGTGTCGTCGGCGGGAGTTGATCACGACATGACCCAAGGACCCGCGCCCCGACCCCTGTCCGACGACGCCCTCTCGGAGCTGCTCGCCAAGCAGCAGTTCGGCACCCTCGCCACGGTGAAGCAGAGTGGTCATCCTCACCTGACCACCATGCTCTACACCTGGGACCCCGAGGCCCGCATCGTGCGGCTGTCCACGACGGCCGACCGCGTGAAGGCGAAACATCTGCGCCGCAACCCACGGGCGGCCCTGCATGTGCAGGGCGGCGACGTATGGTCGTTCGCCGTCGCCGAGGGCACTGCCGAGGTCTCCGAGATCACCACGGTGCCCGGCGACGCGGTCGGTCGGGAACTGCTCGCGATGATCCCGCCCGCCGCGAAACCGGAGGACACGGACGCCTTCCTCCAGCAGCAGGTCGCCGAGCGCCGGATCGTGATCCGCCTGCGGGTGGAGCGGCTCTACGGGACGGCCCTGGACATCAACGGCTGACGCCTCTTCATTCGGAGCAGCCGACTTCGTACGGTCCCTTTCCGGGCCGGCGGGTCCGCCGGCGCGCACCTCGGGCGGGCGGTCACCTCACCGGCCTGACGGTCACTGGGTGTCACGGCTGACTCCTGGCTGATCGCGTCGCGGCGGTCCGCCCCGCAGTCCTCATGCGCCTCCGACCCGGCACGAGGAGGTGCCGGCCGATATGGTGGTACGCGGTGGGGGACATGCGGGTCGTCGCGATCCGCCGGATCGGCAGGCGTGGAAGAAGTGATGCCGATGATCTCCGACATGGTTCTCGTACCCACCAGCGACGCCACGCTCTCCGGTGACCTCGTCGTCCCGACGGCGGCGCGGGCCGTGGTGCTCTTCGCGCACGGCAGTGGCAGCTCCCGGCACAGTCCGCGCAACCGGATGGTGGCCGCCGAGCTGCGCACCGCCGGGTTCGGCACGCTGCTGATGGATCTGCTCAGCGAACGGGAGGAGCGGCACGACGCGCTGACCGGCGAGCACCGCTTCGACATTCCCCTGCTCGGTCGGCGCCTCGTGGCGGCGATCGACTGGCTGGACACGCAGCCCGACACCCGCGGCCTTCCGGTCGTCCTGTTCGGCGCCAGCACCGGTGCCGCCGCGGCACTGGTCGCCGCGGCCGAGCGGCCGGACCGGGTACTGACCGTCGTGTCCCGGGGCGGCCGTCCCGATCTGGCGGCCGACGCCCTGGAACAGGTGCGGGCCCCGGTGCTGCTGATCGTCGGAGGCCTGGACGAGCAGGTGCAGGAGCTGAACGAGGAAGCGGCCCGGCGATTGCGGGCACCGCATTCCCTGACAGTCGTTCCGGGGGCGACGCACCTGTTCGGCGAACCCGGCACCCTGGAACAGGTCGCCGAGACGGCCAGGCAGTGGTGCGACGACCAGCTGCGCCGCACCCCGCGGGAGCCAGGGGAGCCCGGAGCGTCCAGGGCGGCCCCGCAGACGGACGAGTGACCACCCCGGTCCCACGCATCAGCTCGCCCGTCAGCCCGGATCCGGCCTGCCGAAGTACTCGGCGTAGCGGGCCGGCAGCTGGGACAGGAGGTGGTCGAGCTGCAGGTCCGGGACCGCGTCGGCGACCGTGGACAGCACGGCGTCCGCGTCCCACTCCGCGGTGCGCGGCCGGGCGCCGGTCTGCACGGACACGCGCCGCAGGAACTCGTCACAGTCGAACGACTCCGGACGCCCCCGGTCCAGATGCAGGGCCTCGTCCAGGGGCGCGGGCAATCGTGCCGCCAGTTCGTCGGCTTCTTCCGGAGAGATCCGGGTCGCGAGCACCCACAGCACCGCCTCGCAGACCTGCTCGGCCTCCTCCCGGCTGCGGTACTCCCCGCGATCACGGACTTGGGCCAGGAACTCTTCCAATCGCACGGCGGCCTCCCAATGTCGTCGCACGCCATCACGGCGAGCCGCTTCCTTCCAGTCTGCCGCGCACTCCGGCATCCCCGACAGCATCACCTGTGACGATCAACAGGGAGCGTCCCGGACCGCTGCGGCTACAGCTCCGCTCGGACCGCGCGAACGGCGGCCACCAGATTCTCCAGGGAGGCGCGGGTCTCCGGCCGGCTGCGTGTCTTCAAGCCGCAGTCGGGGTTGACCCACAGCCGTTCGGCCGGGACCGCCCGCAGGCCGGTGCGGAGCAGTTCGGCGGCGGTGGTCCGGAGGGCGTCGGCGGTGACGCGGCCCTTCCAGTAGCCCTCGATCGCCTTCTTCAGTTCCCGGTTCCGGACGGTGAGGTGAGACACATCAGCTTTTCGGCCCTTTTGGGATGTCTTGTGCGGGCGACGCACCATCACTCAGAGCAGCGCCGTACCGCAAGTTCAAGATCTGGCCCCTCTTCCTTTCTCCGTGCGGCCCGGATACCCCTGGAGAGTGAGAAGCCGGGCCGGACGGCGACGACGCGGGAGGAATCCACCATGGGCGAGGAACGGTTCGAGGACGGCTGGTATGTGGACGGACGATGCACGAACTGCGATGTCGCACGGCAGCTCGCCCCCGGCCTGATCGGTGAGGTCGACGGTCGCGCGGCGGTGCTGCGCCAGCCGCGTGACCGGACCGAGGTGCTGCAGCTGCATGCCGCCGCACATGCCTGCCAGACCCGGTCGGTGCATCCCCCGGGCGGGCGGCTGGACGCAGCGCTGGACCCCTTCCCGATGGCCCTGGACGACACCGTGTACCTGTGCGGACACAACTCCAGGCGGACCGCGGGAGCCAACTCCTACCTGTTACGCCGCCCCGGCGGCACCGCGATGATGGTGGACACGCCGCGCTGGAGCAGCACGCTGGCCGCGCGCTACGAGGCGCTGGGCCCCGTCACCGACGTCCTGCTCACCCATCGCGACCACGCCGCGCACGGGCGCAGCTACGCCGACCGCTTCGGTGCCCGGCTCTGGATCCATGAGGGAGACCTCGATGCCGCCCCGGACGCCGACCGGGTGCTTCGGGGCACCGACCCGGCCGAGATCGCCGAGGGCGTGATCGCCCACCCCCTGCCCGGCCACACCCGTGGCAGCGTGCTCTTCGTCGCAGACGAGCGGTACTGCTTCAGCGGCGACAGCTTCTACTGGTCGCGCAGCACGGGGGACATCGAGGTGGTGGAGAGCGTCACCTGGTACTCCATCGGTGAGCTGGCCGCCTCCTTGGCCCGGACCACCGGCGGCCTGCGCTTCGAGTGGCTGTTGCCCGGCCACGGCGACCGCCGCCGCCTCCCTGCCGACGAGATGGCCCGACGACTGCGCCGGCTGACAGCACGTACCCGGGAACTGCGGCCCCGGCCCGTCGACTTCACCGCAGTGCGCTGGTGACGGGCGACTGCCGGACGGGTCCGTGCGGGTTGCCCGGCGCTGTGTCCCTTGCTTCCTGAGCCGATTCCGGGGGCGCGGGTGGAAGCATGCGATGCCATGCGTGCTGCGTACATTGATGAGCTGGGGACCGCGGACGTCATCCGGTACGGCGAGATCGCGGCGCCCCGGCCGGGTCCCACCGACGTACTGGTGGACGTCCTCGCCACCACGGTCAACCCGGTGGACACCTTCGTACGGTCGGGGCTGTTCCCCACACAGGTGGTCTTCCCCTTCGTCGTGGGCCGTGACCTGGTCGGCACGGTGGCCGAGGCGGGCCCCGGCGTCACCGGTTTCCGTGCAGGGGACCGGGTGTGGTGCAACAGCCTCGGGCACGGAGGACGGCAGGGCGCGGCGGCGGAGCAGGCGGTGGTGGCGGCCGATCGGCTCTACCACCTGCCCGAGGGAACCGATCCGTACGATGCGGTTGCGGTGGTCCATCCGGCGGCGACCGCGTATCTGGCGCTGTTCGTCCACGGGCGGCTCAGCGTGGGGGAGACCGTGCTGGTGGCCGGCGCCGCGGGCAATGTCGGCAGCGCACTGGTCACCATGGCGGTACGGGCCGGCGCCCGTGTGCTGGCCACGGCCGGTGCCCGGGACGCAGAGTACTGCGCGGAGCTGGGCGCGGCCGAGGTGTTCGACTACCGGGATCCGGAACTGACCGAGAGGATCCGCAGGGCGGCGCCGGCGGGGCTCGATCTGTACCTGGACACGGCGGGTGTCAACGACCTGGAGACCACGGTCGAACTCCTCGCCCTCAGGGGCCGCGTGGTGCTCCTGGCCGGCATCCGAACCCGCCCCGTACTGCCCGCCAGGGCGCTGTACGTGAACGACCGCACCGTCATGGGTTTCGTGATCTCGCACGCGACACCCGACGAACTCACCGCAGCCGCCTCATACATCAACGGCCTGTTCGGCCAGGGTGCTCTGCGCCCGAGGAGCATCGAGGTGTTCCCGCTGAGCGCGGCAGCCGACGTACACGCCCGGATGGAGAGGGGCGAGCTGCGGGGTCGACGCGCGGTCCTGCGGACGGACGTCACGGCCACGAGTCGCAACGCGGCGACGTCCACGCGCTAGCCGAACACGAGACGCACCGGTCGGCCGCACCGGACGGATGAAGATCCCGCGCGGGCCTTCAACGATCACGGCCGCCGGCCGGCCGGGGCGGCGCCGGTCGGGGTTCCCCCGCGCAACGTGCGTCCGGCCGCCGTCGAGTCCGTGCAGGAGACCACCCCCACCTCGGGCACCTCCAGCACCGGGCAGGGTGCGCCGGAGCGCAGGGCGGGTTGCAGCATGCCGGCGAGGGCGAGCCGGGTGAAGCCGGCCGCGTATGCGGTGAGCGGCATCAGTGGGTGGCTCCCTCGGTGACCTTCAGGTCGTGGCCCTCGGGGGTGCGGGCGGCGGCCAGCAGCAGGGCGGACAGTCCGCGGGCGACCGTGGTGGGCTCCAGGGCCGGGGCGGTGCCGTCGACGACCTGTTCCGGCGCCCAGGGCACATGCGCGAAACCGCCCCGGGCGTGCGGGAATTCGGTGGCGATGAGGTGACCGAGGCCGTACGCGACGTGGTTGCAGACGAATGTGCCGGCCGTGTGGGAGACGGCGGCCGGCACACCGGCGGCACGCAGCGCGGCGACGCAGGCCTTCACCGGAAGGGTGGAGAAGTAGGCGGCGGGGCCGCCCGGGACGACGGGTTCGTCGATGGGCTGGTTGCCGGCGTTGTCGGGGATGCGGGCGTCGTCGAGGTTGATGGCGACGCGTTCGACGGTGACGCCGGGGCGGCCGCCCGCCTGACCCAGACACAGGATCAGGTCGGGGCGGGAGACACGGATGGCGTCGCGCAGGGTGGCGATGGACTCGCCGAAGACGCAGGGGAGTTCGGTGGCGGTGACCGTGAGCCCGGCCGGAGCCTCGGCGGCCACCAGCGAGGCGGCCTGCCAGGACGGGTTCACCTGCTGGCCGTCGAAGGGGGCGAAGCCGGTGATGAGCACGTGGGCCATGGCACTTCTTTCACGAGGGCGTCGGTCTGCACCGAGGGCGTCGGTCTGCACGAGGGGCATCCGTCCGCTCAGAAAGCGAACAGCGCCATGATCACGGTGGAGCAGGCCAGGAGCGGGAGAGCCGTCGGGATCTGTGCCTTGATGGGCCCGTACTGGTCCTTCAGTTCCAGCAGGGTGGCCGGGACGATGTTGAAGTTGGCGGCCATGGGCGTACACAGCGTTCCGGAGAATCCGGCCAGCATGCCGACCGCGAGCACGGCCGGCGGATTGCCGTGCATCTGCCCGATGAGGACGGGCCAGCCGATCGCCGCGGTCATCACGGGGAACGCGGCGAACGCGTTGCCCATGATCACGGTGAACAGGAACATGCCGACGCAGTACGCGAGCACGGCGAGGTACTTCGCGTTGTCCGGCAGGACGTCGTGCACGATCTTGCCGACCTGGGTACCGACCCCGGCCAGTGCGAAGATCGAGCCGAGTACGGCGAGGAGCTGGGGCAGCAGCAGGGCGGCCCCCATCGCCTCCAGCATGGAGCGCCCGGAGTGCAGCGGCACGGACAGCTTCCGCTCACCGGTGACCAGCATCCCGACGACGAGGGCGACGAGACAGCCGACGCCGAGCCCGAGGAGGGTGGCCTTGCCCGTCTCGAAGAGACCGGACGTGTCGAGGACGGAGGCGCAGACGATGGCGACGAGCGGGATCGTCAGGGCGGGGATGAAGATCTTGCTGCCGAGCCGGGCGGCGGAGGCCTCGCGCTCCTCGGTGGGGCTGGTGGCTGGAGCGCCCTTGCCCAGGAAGTTGAAACCGGCGAGCACGATGAGGGCGAGCACCGCGACGCCGAGCGGTTCGGCGGGCAGCGTCCAGCCGCCGTTCTTCGCGGTGGCGTTGGCGACGCCGGTGCCGTAGGGGAAGGTGAGCCCGAGCAGGCCCCAGAAGGCGGCGGACGTCCACCGCTTGGGATTGCTGCGGTCTGCGGCCATCTGCACGGCCATGACGACGAAGACGAGACCCACCAGCCAGTAGAGCCACTCGACCTTGATCACTTGCTGTTCTCCTTCGGAAGCGGCACGTCGTGTTCGGCGGCGGCGAGCGCCATCTCCCGCTGCAGCTGCCGGTCCAGGAGCAGCAGCCGGGCACCGTGGACGAGGAAGGCGCAGACGGCGAGCGGTATCGCCCACAGGGCCAGCTGGGTCGGTTCGAGATTCTGGTGGTACGTCGAGTTGACGAAGCCGGTGATCAGGAGGATCGAGCCGATCGCGATGAAGCAGTCCTCGCCGAAGAAGAGGCCCACGGTGTCCGAGGACGCGGCGTAGGAACGCACCTTCTCGCGCACGCGCTCGGGCAGCGCCGTGCCGGCCGTGCGCTCGGCGGCGGCCTCGGCCATGGGCGCGACCAGCGGCCGTACGGTCTGTGCGGGACCGCACATGCTGGTGAGGCCGAGCGCCGCGGTGATCTGACGGATCAGGAGGTAGACGGTGAGGAACCGGCCGGCGCTGAGGCTGCCGAGCCGTCCGATCAGATTGCGGGCCTGCTCGCGCAAGCCGTAGCGCTCCAGGAGGCCGATCACGGGGAGGACGACGGCGAAGACGGTGACCGAGCGGCTGTCGGCGAAGGACCGGCCGAAGGCCGCGAGGACCTCCAGCGGGTTCATCCCGCCGATCAGTCCGGTGAAGACACCGGCGACACCGACCACGAGGACGGGATTGCGGCGCGTGACGAATCCGAGGATCACCACGACCACGCCGAGGAGAACGATCATGCGGTTGCCTTTGGCGTGAGCGGGCGGGACGCCCGAGCGGCGCGGATCCGGGGGTCCGAATCCGTGAGGATGCCCGGGACCCTAGGGGATCGTTCAACGATCGAACAAGGGGTCGGACACGGAAAATCAATCTCTTGTCGGATCGTTCAACAATCGCCTACGTTGAAGGGGTGATCGACCTCAACGCAGACCTCGGTGAAGGCTTCGGCCGCTGGACCCTCACCGACGACGACGCCCTGCTCTCCGTCGTGACCAGCGCCAACGTCGCCTGCGGCTTCCACGCCGGCGACCCCTCGGTGATGCGCCGCGTCTGCGACCTCGCCGCCGAACGCGGCGTCCGGATCGGGGCCCAGGTCTCCTACCGTGACCTGGCCGGCTTCGGCCGCCGCGCCATGGACGTGCCCGGCGACGAGCTGGCGGCCGAGATCGCCTACCAGATCGGGGCGCTGCGGGTCTTCGCGGAGGCCGCCGGGACCGAGGTCGCCTACGTCAAGCCGCACGGCGCGCTCTACAACCGCACCGTGCACGACGCCGAGCAGGCCGCGGCCGTGGTGGCCGGCGTGCGCCTGGCGGGCGGGGCGCCGGTGCTCGGCCTGCCCGGGTCACGGCTGCTCGCCGCCGCCGAGGAGGCGGGCCTCACCGCCGTACCGGAGGCCTTCGCGGACCGCGCCTACACCCCCGCGGGCACCCTCGTGCCACGCCGCGAGCCGGGCGCCGTGGTGACCGACGAGGACGCGGTGGTCCGGCGCGCGCTGGCGTTCGCGGTGGACCGGGCCGTAGCAGCCGTCGACGGTACGACCGTCCCGGTGGCCGCCCGCTCCCTGTGCGTCCACGGCGACACCCCGGGCGCCGCCAGGATCGCCGCGCGGGTCCGGCACGCACTCGACGCGGCCGGAGTCGAGGTAAGGGCATTCGCATGACCGAGAGCCGGTCCGATGAGGGGCGCATGACCGAGAGCCGGTCCGTCGAAGTGCGCCCCGCCGGGCGGCACGCCCTGCTCGTCGAACTGCCCGACGCCGAGCGCACCGGAGCCTTCCACACCGAACTCCTGCGACGGCGTGCCGCGGGAACCCTGCCACCGGTCGAGGAGATCGTGCCGGGCGCGCGGACCGTGCTCCTGGACGGTGTCACCGACCCGGAGGAACTGGCCCGCCTAATCACCGACTGGGACCTGCCCGCCCACGCGGCCGACGACGGGGCGGTGGTGGAGATACCCGTGCGCTACGACGGCCCGGACCTGGCCCGCGTCGCCGCCCTGTGGGGCGTCGGCGCCGACGAGGTCGCCACCCGGCACACCTCGTACACCTACCGCGTCGCCTTCTGCGGATTCGCCCCCGGCTTCGGTTACCTCACGGGCCTGCCCGCCGCGCTGCACGTGCCCCGCCGCGACACACCCCGCACCCGGGTCCCGGCCGGCGCGGTCGCGCTCGCCGGCCCCTACAGCGCCGTGTACCCGCGCGCCACCCCCGGCGGCTGGCAGCTGATCGGGACCATGCCGGACCCGACCCCGCTGTGGGACCTCACCCGGGAGGAACCGGCACTTCTCACGCCGGGGACCCGGGTGCGGTTCGTGGCCGAGGGCGGCACACCATGACCGTCAAGCTCGCCGTCGTACGCTCCGGCGCCCTCACCACCGTCCAGGACCGCGGCCGGCGCGGCCATGCGCACCTGGGCGTGCCCCGCTCCGGCGCCCTGGACGCCCCCGCCATGAGGCTGGCCAACCGGCTCCTCGGCAACGCCCCCGACGCCGCCGTCCTGGAGACCACCCTGACCGGCTGTGCCCTGCGCCCCGACCGCGGCGTGACCGTCGTGGTCGGCGGCGCGCCGTGCCCGGTGACGGTCGACGGCCGGCCGGTCGCCTGGGGACTGCCCGTACGGGTGCCCGCGGGCGCCGTCCTGAACGTGCGCGGCGTGACGGCCGGCGTGCGCTCCTACGTGGCCGTCGCCGGCGGCATCGCCGTCGAGCCCGTCCTCGGCAGCCGCGCGACGGACCTGCTGTCCGGGCTCGGCCCGGCGCCCCTGCGCGACGGGGACGTCCTCCCGCTGGGCACTCCCGCCCCACAGCCGGCGCTGCCCGACAGCGCTCCGTGGCCGGCTCCGCCCACCGAACTGACCCTGCCGCTGCGCCTCGGCCCCCGCACCGACTGGTTCTCACCCGCCGCGCTGCACACCCTCACCTCGGCGACGTACCGCGTGTCACAGCACAGCAACCGCATCGGCCTGCGCACCGAGGGACCGTCGCTGGAGCGGGTGTCGGCCGGTGAGCTGCCGAGCGAGGGCATGGTGCTCGGCGCCGTGCAGGTGCCCCCGGACGGGCGCCCGGTGGTGTTCCTGCACGACCACCCGACGACCGGCGGCTACCCGGTGATCGGCGTCGTCGCCGAGACAGCCCTGGCGGCGGCCGCCCAGGCCGCGGCGGGCACCCCGATCCGCTTCACCCTGGGGTGACGCCGCGGCAGGACGGGTTCGCCGGTGTTCACCCTCCGACACCGAGCCCTCCGACACCGAGCCCTCCGACACCGAGCCCGCCGGCGGCGTGCCGGGCGATCGGCGGTGGGCGATTCTGGAGGAGTGGGTCGAGTCCCAGCCCGTCGGATTCCGGCGGTCTACGCCGCCCCGGGCCGCCGGGCGGTACGCGTGACGCTGGTCGCCGCGGCCGGTTTCAACCTCTTCCGCTACGGCCTCGATCGTCCCGTGGCGGCCACGTACGCCCTGTTCGCGGCCGTGGCCCTGGGCGGACTCGCCAAGATCCCGGGCACCGGCCGGCAGCGAGCCGCGACCGTGCTGCGGCTGCTTCCGGTGTGCTGGCTGCTGGTCGTCGTCGGCACCTGTCTGTCGGTGCGGACCTGGAGCGCCGTCGTCGGCATGCTGGCGGTCGGCTTCACGCTGGCATTCGCCGCCGTGGGCGGCCCGCGCCCGGCAGGAGCGGCGCCAGGCCTGCAACTCCTCTACATCCTGCCGTCGTTCCCTCCGTACGCCCCCGGCACGCTCGCCGAGCGCCTGATCGGTACCACCACCGGACTGGCCCTGCTGGTCGCCGCCGAGGCACTGATCCTTCCCGAGCCCAGCCCGCCGTCCTACCGGGCACGGGCCACCCACGCCGCGCGCACCGCCGCACACTGCGCGACCCTCCTCGCGGCACCGCCGTACGCCCTGACCGGTCCGGACATCCGGGCAGCCTGGGAGACCGGCAGGTCACTGCGGTCCCTGACCGTGCCGGAGGCGGAACGCCCGGCCGGACCAGGAGTACGCGACCGTGCCCTCGCCCACACCGGCCTCGCCACGCGCACCCTCCTCAGCCGACTGGTCCAGCTGCCCGCCGCGCCGGGCGGGCAACCGGGCCGCGAGGTGACCGCCGTACTGCGGGCCGTGGCACGACTGGCCACGGCGACCGCGACCTGCCTGCGCGCCGGGGCGTCGCCGGTCGCGGCGTACGAGGACCTGGTCAGGACGCGGGCCCAGCTGTCGGCGGTGTCCGCGGGCCCTATTCCCACCGCGGATTCCCCGGCCACCGCGGATTCCCCGGCCACCGCGGATTCCCCGGCCATCGGGGGTTCCCCGCCCATCGGGGGCTCCCCGGCCACCGGGCCGGCCGCCACCGCGGGTCCGGCGTCCCCCGGGCCGGCTCCCACTGGGGAGTCCGCGTCTACTTGCGCAGCCCCTGCCGGGGAGCCCGGGTCCGCCTGCCCGACCCCTGTCGGCGAGTCGGCATCCGTTTGCCCGGCTCCCGCCGGGGATTCCCCGTCCGTGGGCCCGCCCCCCGCCGGGAAGTGCGCACCCGGAACCGCTCGCGTACCGGAATTCGCGGCTGCCGTGCTGCGTCGGCACGCCGCCGTCCTGGAGATCGCCGACGCCGCGCTCGCCATGGCCACGGCGGCCGATCTGTCGGTCCACGGCAGACACACCCCGATGGGGATCCCGCACGGCCGCTTCTGGTACGCCAGAACCTGGGCGCCGATGCTGTGGTGGCACCGGGTGCGGGGTCATGCCGGGCGCCGGTCGGTGTTCTTCCAGAACGCGGTCCGTATCGCCCTGGCCCTGACCGCCGCCCGCCTCGTGGCGGGGGTGGACACGCTGCCCCACGGTTTCTGGGCCACGCTCGCCACGCTCACCCTCACCCGCACCACCATGGACGAGACCTGGCACACCATCCGACTGGCACTCACGGGCACCCTCGCGGGAGCACTCGTCACGGCCGGCGTACTGAGCCTGGCCGGGACCGACACCGTCGTCTACGCCGTCGTACTGCCCGTGTGGATGCTGTTCGCCTTCACGGTCGGTCCGGTCAAGGGTGTCGGCTGGGCGCAGGGCCTCTTCACCGTGCTCGTGGCGCTGGTCTTCGCGCAGTTGGCCCCGCCGACCTGGCGACTGGCGGAGGTCAGGATGCTGGACGTGCTGGTCGGCAGCGTGATCGGAGCCGTCTTCGGACTGCTGGCCTGGCCGCGCGGCGCCCATGACGAGCTGCGCCACGCCGCGGCGGAACTGCTGCGCCGCGCAGCCGAGATCGTGGTGGCGACCGGCGCCGCGGTGGCGGCCGGCGGGGCGGTGGCCGCGTCCTCGGGCGTGCCCGGTCACCGGTCGCTGCAGCGCGCGATCATCCTCGCCGAGTCCGCGTACGCGCAGTTCCTGAGCGAGCCGACGCCCTTCGGCGGCGCGCCGCGCCGGTCCGGGCTGCGCACCGTGGACTGGCAGGCCACGCTGATGGCCGGTCACCACACCCTGTGGGGGGCCGACCGGCTGCTGACACCTCCGCTCACCGGACTGGGCCCCGCGGCGGCCGGGTGCGTCAGCGGGCTGGGGGAGCGGGTGGCCGGGCGGATGCTGCTGGTGTCGGCGGCCCTGGATCCCGGAGCGGACACCCCTACCGGCCGGATCCCGCTGGTCGATCCGGTCCTCGAAGGACCCGGCGGCGAGCCGCCCGGCGCGCCGCGCCTCTACTACGCGACCGTGTCGTGGCTGGACTCGCTGATGACCGACCTGAGACGGATCCCACGAGGCAGCCCCGAGGCGCCGTGACAGCGCCGCCCCACCGGCGGGCCGGGACGGCCCCGGAACCGTTCGACCCACGGCGCGGGCCCGGCCGCGCGGCGTCGAACACCGTTCCCGGACATGGCACCGCGCGGCCGGTCTGCGAGCAGCACTCCGGGGACAAGGGCGGAGAGGGCCACCGCCGAAGCGGCCACCGTGCCGGCGTACGGCCACCCGCGTGGCTGGGCGGCACGTCGGCCGGAGCCCTGGCGACGGCCCTGACCCGCGCTCCGACGGCACGCGGCCCGGTCACTCACGGAGTCATCGCGTCTGGGTGAGGATCCGCCGAAGCCAGCGGGTACGGGCGTCGCGGGCGTCCTGGCTGAGGGCCGCCCCCGGTGCGAAGGTGTCGAAGCCGTGGAAGGCACCGGGCCACACGTGCAACTCGGCTTGGCCTCCGGCCCGCCAGATCGCCTGCGCATAGCCGACGTCCTCGTCCCTCAAGGTCTCCGCCGACCCCACCTCGATGTAGGCCGGGGGCAGCCCGGACAGATCCGTGGCACGCGCGGGAGCGGCGTAGGGCGGCAGGTCCGCGGCGCCGTATCGGCCGCCCAGCGCCGCCTGCCACGCCGTGGCGTTGGAGGTGCGGTCCCAGAGGTCGATACCGGCCATCTGGTGACTGGAGAACGTGTCGTTGCGGTCGTCGAGCATGGGGTACAGCAGCAGTTGCCCGATCAGCGGGGGCCCGCCCCGGTCGCGGGCGAGCAGGGCGAGTGCCGCGGCCAGTCCGCCGCCGGCGCTCTTGCCCCCTACGACGACACGCTCGGCGTCGATGCCGAGTCCGGCCGCATGCGCAGCCACCCAGGCGAGTCCGGCACGACAGTCGTCCAGCGCCGCGGGGTACTGGGCCCCGGGGGCCAGCCGGTACTCGACGGAGACGACGGCCAGTTCCAGGGGCAGCGCCCACTCACGGAGCAGTCGCGGAAGGACGGACCAGGCGTTGCCCGTGATCATTCCGCCGCCGTGCATGTAGTAGAGCAGCGGCAGCGGTCCCGCGATCCCGGCGGGCCGTCCGCTCACGAGCGTGACCTCCGGCCCGCCCGGCGGCCCCGGCACACAGAGCTCCTCCACCTCGAAACGGCCCTCGGCCCGCAGCTCCCGGACCGTCGGTCTGGGCCGGGCCACGGCATCCCGCTCCTGCCGTTCCGCCAGGTTCTGCCAGGTGAGCGGTTCCCGGGCCGCCCCCTCCGCCAAACCGCTGAGCGCGGCGGCCAGTTCGGGAGCGAACGGCGGCGCATGCCACCCTGTCGAGGCACGTCCGGTTTCCGGTGACGGCATGTCATCCGCGAGGTTCATACGGCGTAGCCAACCACCTGCCGGGCAGGGGCCGACCACGCCGGGTACGGGACGTCCGTCCCCCGGCGGTCGTCTCCCCGTGGCCTTGGCCGGGAGCCGTCGGGCCTGGTAGGCATGGCCTGTGCGATTCGAGAGTGTTCCCATGCCGGCAGCGGTCGAGGTGCGACCCCGTGACGCTCGTGGGTATCCCGTGCCGGCGATCACTCCCTGGGAAGGGGAGGAGCCCCAGTTCGCGCTGACCGACTACGAGCGCAGCGCCGTGTGCGCGAGGAAGCGTCTGTGCTCGGTGTGCAACCAGGGCATGCCACAGGGGCCGGTGTGGCGTGTGGTGGGCGCCGAGGAGAGCGCGGCGATCGGGACGGCGCTGGCCGCCGGTCGGCCCTACCGCAATCTGGCACCGACCCTCGAAGGACCGGGGCACCGTGCGTGCATGCTGTACGCCTCGATGGTGTGCCCCTATCTGGCCCGGCCCAACGCCCGGCGCGGCATGTCCGCGGCGGAGCCGGACGACATGACCTCTCATGTGGTGCGGGGCGCCGTCCGGGGCGACATGGGCGCGGTGGTGGGCTTCGGCGAGTACGAGTACGCCGTCACCGGAAGCCGGGTGCTCTTCCGGTTCCTCGACGTCGTCGAGTACCTGCCGCACGACACGTCCGACGCACACCTGGACGAACTGCGGGCCGAACTCGCCCGGACCGCGAAGTGACCCGTACCCCGCGCCCCGGAAGTGCCCGGCCCGTTCCGTCGGCCCGGGTCAGGGGCGGTACGCCGCCAGCCCGACCGTCGAGGTGACCTTGGCCGGGTGACCCGTGCCGTCGGCCGGCAGCGTCACCGTGCCGGACGGGGTGCGCACCGCGAGGGTCTTGCCGTCGGGCGACCAGGCCGGCTCGGTGTAGTCGGTCGTGGCGTGCGGCGTGAGGTCCTTGATGTGGTTGCCGTGCGTGAAGTCCTCGACGAGTACGTGGTCGTGGCCGGCGACGGAGCGTACGAAGACGACCTCCTCCTCGTTCGGGGACAGAGCCGGCTGGGAGCCCTTGGTGAGCTTGCTGCCCTGCTGGCGGAGGTAGTCGTCCCGGATGTAGACGGCGCCGGTGTGGTCGTTGGCGTACACCGAGGTGCCGTAGTGGCCGGCCGCGTTCGGCCAGACGTTGCCGGTCTGCGGAAGCGCACCGCCCGGACCCGGCTCGCCGTACAGGGACAGCGTCTTGGGCGTGCCGTGGACGGCCTTGGCGGAGATGACCTTCAGCCGGGAGACATTGTTCGCGCGCGCCGCGAAGATGAGGTTGTTCTTGGCGGGGATGCCGTTCTGGGTGTCCTTCGCGGTCACCTGCCAGGTCGGGTGCGACCAGTTCTGGTTTCCGGGGTTCTTGGCCACGACGATGCGCCCGCTGCCGTCGGGGTTGGCGATGTCCAGGTTGCCGGAGCCGTCGACGAAGGCGGCCTTCTTGCCGTCCGGGGACCAGGCGAGGTCCCGGACGGGGACGCCGAAGTTCACCGTGTGGCCGCCGATCAGCACGTACTTGGTGCCGTTGCTGATGGTCAGGGTGCCGTGCGAGGCGCTGGTGGCGGCCGAGGCGGCGCCCGAGGCGCCCAGCAGCGCCGAGCCGGTGACGGCCGCGGCCACGGCGATGGCGGCGGTCATGGTGCGGGTACGGGTGGTCATGACGGAGTTCCCCCAGGAACGTCGACAGGTCAGGTCGTTGGGTGAAGCCACGCCAGAGCCGCTCCGGCGTCGTCCTGGTCGCTGAAGGCCACGCGACCGCCTGCCGCTCTGTATGAAGCCCAGCCTGACAGGCCGTGATCCTCGAACCGTCCGTTCGGTGTCACAGGGGCGTAACACGGTGAGCGGCGACACCGGTGGTGAGCGAGGGGTGCCCAGGGGCTAGGGTCCAGCTGATCGTGCAGTCCCTGCGTGTGAAGCTCCTTGCGACCGAAGGACGTTGATGAGACGAAGATCTTTCACCGGTACGGCCGCGGTGTTCATGTCCGCCGCGGGCCTGGCCGCGGCACTGCTGGGCTCCGCCCCGGCCGGTGCCGTCACCGGCCGGCCGGTGATCACCCTGGACACCCCGGCGCCCATTGCCCTGCCGGCCGCGCCCGCCACCGCGGACGTGCACTTCGAATTCCAGACCACGGCGAAGAACCTCCGGGCGGACGACGCCACCCTGACCGTGGACGCCCGGGGCCTGTCGAAGATTGCCAAGGTGACGTTCTCGCACAACTGCACGGCCGAGGGCCTGGTTGCCACCTGCTCGGACGAGTTCGAGTCCGACTCCTCTCCCACCACGCACATGGGCGCCATGACCGGGCTGACCCTGACCCCGCTCAAGGGCGCCGCGCTCGGTGCGGTGGGCACGTACAAGGTCACCGGGCGGTCCGCGCACGCGCAGATCGTGGGCGGCACCGGCAAGGTCGAGGTGGGTGGCCCCTCCTTCGGCCTGGACAACCTGACCGACCACACCGACCTGAAGGTCGGCAGCACCGTGTCCGAACCGGTCCGGTTCAGCAACGTGGGCAACCGTCCCGCCAAGGGCGTCCAGACGGTCCTGGCCGCCTCACCCGGCCTCGACTTCGCCGACCACTACGCCAACTGCAAGTACGGGTCCAACGGCACCATCCACTTCGCGGAGTGCTACCCCAAGGGCGCGATCGGCATCGGAGAGACGGCGGCCCTGGCCGCACCGGTGCGGCTGCACGTGAACTCCGCGGCGCTGTACACCTACCTCGACACCCTCACCGCGCCCCTCGGCCGGCCGGGCTGGCCGGACGATCAGGGCATCAAGTGGACGTGGGGCAAGGGCACCACGCTCGGACTCAAGGTGATCAAGGCGGGCCGGCGGTCCTCGGCTCCGGCGGGTTCCGTCTCCCTGCCGCAGACGGGCGAGGTCACCGCCTACCGGATCGCCTCCCTCAAGGCCCGCAACACCGCCGACTTCGGTGTCACCGGCGCCGGCGCACAAGCCGGGCAGGGCAAGAACGCGACCTTCGCCTTCCGCCTGACCGCGAACGGTCCGGCGACCCTGTACGACCGCAGCGGCGGTGAAGGAGTGCCCACCGTCCGGGTGACGCTCCCGGCCGGTACCACCGCGGTCGGCCACTCGGCCAACTGCTCTCCATGGCAGGTGAACAATCCGACGGCCGAGGCTCACGGCCCGTACGTCTGCGGCTCGCCGGACTTGGTCCTGCCGAAGGGGAAGGTCACCGGATTCACCCTGACGCTCCGGGTCGACAAAGTGGTCACCCATGCCAAGGGAGGCGTCCAGGTGGTCTGGGGTCCGGATCCGTCCCACTCGCACCGGCCGGAGTTCGACCCGAACAGCCGCAACGACTCCGCGGCGCTCACACTGAACTGAGCCTCTACGGCCGCGGCGCACACACGGACGGGGTCGCCCGCCTCGGGCGGCCCCGCCTCGCCGCACCGAGGCGTCCATCGTTCACGCTCGCCGACACCACCTTCCACTGCGTCGACGGCGACCCGCGACCGCTACCACCTCGGCAGCGGCACGCAAAACTGTGCACGAACGGCTGAGTTCGCCCGCGGCACCGTGACCGGCCCGTGGGTACCGTGACGCGAGCCGATGTCCCACCGGATGGTGATCTGCCGATGCCCCAGCCCGCCACAGTCACCACCTCGGGGGAACCCTGCAACCCGGTCCTCGCCGAGGTCGTCCGCTCCGGGTTCGTCGAAGGGCGCCACCGGGGAAGTGCGGTGCTGCTCGCCGCGGACGGTTCGGTGGAGCGGGCCGTCGGTGACATGACGTCCCCCGTCTTCCCGCGGTCCGCCAACAAACCGATGCAGGCCGCGGGCGTGCTGCGGGCCGGCCTCGGCTGACAGCGGGCGGCCGGCGCGACCCCGTGGCCATGAACTGCTCCGGCACACACACGGCGATGCCGGCCGCCGCCGCGCTGCGGGGCCGGCCGCTGGAGTCCTAGCGTGACCCGGACCATCCGCTGCACCTGCTCATCCGCACGGTGGTGGTGGAGGAGGCGGCCGGCGAACCGGTGACCGCTGTCGGTGTGGACGGCTGCGGGGCCCCGCTGATGGCGATCAGCCTGACCGGGCTCGCCCGTGCCTTCCGCTCGTACGTCCTCGCCGCGCCCGGAACGCCCGAACGGCGGGTCCCCGACGCCATGCGCGCTGCCCGACGCCCGCTCCCTGGCCCTCAAGGTCGATGACGGCGGGACCCGAGCCCAGCCGTTATGCGGCATTCGCCCCGCCCCGCGCAGCTGATGTGTCATCAACTTGACTGCCCATGAATGGATTTGCCGTCTATTGGCATGCCAAACGGCTGTTGTCTTCCGTTCTCTGAGCGTTCAACCGGGAATCCCTGTGAGTGTTGTGTGCTCTCCCTAGCCTCCTTGAGGTTTCGGAAAGAAGGGGCTCATGGACGACTCATTCCTCGCGGTCCGGGCGCGCGGGATCACCAAGTGTTTCGGTGATGTCGTCGCACTCGACGGCATCGATCTGGATGTGGCGCAGGGACAGATCCACGGCCTGGTCGGACCGAACGGCGCCGGCAAGACGACACTCCTCGGGCTTCTGCTCGGCCTGGCCGTGGCCGACGGCGGTCAACTGGAGGTCCTCGGTACGCCGGTGGGCCGGACGTTCGCCGCTCCCGACGGTGTCGCCGGGTTCGTGGACGGTCCGGGCCTGTATCCCTCGCTCACCGCCCGGCAGAATCTCGCCGCGCTGGCCGCTCTGCACGGCCAGGACACGCGCGCGGCAGGCATCGACGCGGTGCTCGACCAGGTCGGGCTGACCGAGGTCGCCGACGACCGGGTCCGCGGATTCTCCCTGGGCATGCGTCAACGCCTCGGCCTCGGCGCGGCGTTGCTCACCAGGCCTCGGGTCCTCGTGCTGGACGAGCCGTCCAACGGCCTCGACCCCGCCGGCAAGAAACACGTCCACGGTGTGCTGAGCAGGCTTGCGGCGGAAGGGACCAGTGTCGTGCTGTCGAGTCACCGCATGGACGACCTGGAGGCGCTGTGCTCCGAGGTCACCATCCTCGCCACCGGACGGGTCGTCTTCTCCGGCCCGCTGGGCAAGCTGGCCGCAGAGAACCGTGAACTCGACTACCGCCTGGTCACCTCCGACGCACAGGCAGCCCGTCGGCTGGCCGCCGAGACGCCCGGGATCCACGTGGCGGACGGCACGGGAGGGCGCCAGGGACGCGATGCACTCGTCGTACGCGCACTGGTGCCCGCCCTCGACGAACTGGTCGTACGGCTCGTGCAGTCGGGCGTCGCCGTGCGTGAACTCGCCCCCGAGGTCTCCCCGCTGGAGGCCGCCTTCCTGGCCCTGACCGAGCAGCGGGACCCCGGGGCCCGGCCACAGGAGACCGACCAGCCGCGGAGGGCCGGCCGATGACCGCGACCACAACCGCCGTGGCCACCGACCCCACCGCCGGCGCCGGACGAGTCTCGGTGGCCCGCGGCTACCGCTTCGAACTGGTCAAGCTCGTCTCGCAATGGCGAATCCGGCTCCTGGTGCCGGCCTGCTGGATCGCACCGGCGCTCTTTGTCGCCGGGGTGAGTCAGCAGAGCACCCTCCCCTCCGACACGCTCTTCGGCCGCTGGATGCTCGCCACGGGGTGGGCCGGCCCCCTGGTGATCCTCGGCTTCTCGGGCACCTGGGCGCTCCCGCTGCTGACCTCCGTGGTCGCCGGTGATGTGTTCGCCTCCGAGGACCGGCTGGGCACCTGGCGCCACCTGCTGGTGGCGGTCCGCTCACCGCGACGGATCTTCGCCGCGAAGGCACTGGCGAGCCTCACCGTGATCCTGCTGCTCGTGGTCGGGCTGGCCGTTTCCAGTACGGCCGGTGGGCTCATGGCGGTCGGCAACCGGCCACTCGTCGGCCTCGACGGCCACCTGCTGGCCCCGGGGGACGCCGCCGGCAAGGTGCTGCTCGCCTGGGCCTGCGTCCTCGCACCCACCCTGGCACTCGCCGGGATCGGCCTCCTCGGGTCCGTGGTAATGGGACGATCCCCGATGGGACTGCTGCTGCCGGCGGTCGTCGCGCTCGTGCTGCAGCTCGCCCAGATGCTGCCGCTGCCCGTCGCCGTACGACTCGCCCTGCCCAGCTGGGCGTTCATCGCCTGGAACGGTCTGTTCACCAGCCCCGCACAGCTGGGTCCGCTCATGACCGGCATCATGGTCAGCCTGGTGTGGGCCGTGACCGCCACCGTGCTCGCGTATCTCCTCTTCCTGCGGCGCGACTTCACCAACCTGACCGACGACGGCTCGGGACGCCGCGCTGTCACCGCCGGACTTCTGCCGCTCGCCGGGCTGACCGCCGCGACCGTCGCCGTGGTCGCGGCGACGACCGGGGCCACCGGCTCCGGGATCTCGCAGGACAAGGTGCAGCGTTCGCTCGCCACGGAGTTCGCCCACCTCTACCGCATGCAGACCGAGCAGCTCAACCGTCCTGCCGTCACCGAAGCGCAGCTGAAGGCCACGGCGACGTGCGACAAGGGCAGCGTCAGGGTCGCCGCCGAGGGGCCCGGCAACGACTGGCGCTGCGTCGTCTCCTGGCACCTTCCCGGCGTCGAGGTCACCGGGACGGCCGTCTACCAGCTCGACGTCACCTCGGACGGTCGGTTCACGGCCGACGGCGACGGACCGAAGGAAGTGAACGGCTACTTCCTGGTGCGGACCCCCGTCGGGGACGCACCGAACCCGCTTTGGCAGTTCGACGGCAACGTCGGGCTTCTCCGTACCTCGAAGGGATGACTTCATGCAGGTAACCCGCAACCGCCGACCCGCCGAGAGGTCGGTTCCCGGCAGACGCATCGGTCGTCGGGGCACCCTCACGGCCGGCGCCACCGCAGTCGTCCTCGCCGTCACCGCCGGCATCGGTTACGCCCAGACCTGCCAGTTCGGCACCGATCAGGTCGGCCAGATGACCGACCGGGGCCAGGTCATCTCCAGCGACCAGTACATCGCCCCGTACGGCGACCGCCTCGTCCTGAACAACGGCAAGATCATGTCGTCCTCGGTCAGCCCGGACGGCACCCACCTCGCCGCCGCGGTCACCGACGGCGGCAGCGCACTGGCCGTCGTGGACGTGCAGAACTGGCAGGTGCAGCAGGTCGTCGGCGCCGCCGCGTCGTCGACCCCGCGGCTCAGCAGCAACTCCGTGGGCCAGGAAGGCCCGACGTACTCGCCCGACGGCAAGCAGCTGTGGCTGAGTCAGACCGACGGCTACACCAGGTTCACGGTCAACCCGGACGGCACGGTCGCCAACCCCGTGCCGGTCAGGATCCCGGCGGACGGATCCAAGCACGCCCTGGTCGGTCAGGCCGTGTTCTCGTCCGACGGCTCCACCGTGTACGCCGCGGTCAACGGCCAGAACCGGGTGGTCGCCATCGACGCGGCGACCGGCGCCATCGAACAGAGCTGGCCCGTGGGCAACGCCCCGCGCGACATGGTCCTGGCCGACGGCAAGCTCTACGTCAGCAACGAGGGCGGGCGCCCGGCACAGTCCGGCGACACGACCATGAACTCGTACGGCACCCAGGTGCCGGCCGACCCGAAGACCGGTGCCACCACCACCGGCACGGTCAGTGTCATCGACCTGGCGAACCCGGCCGCCACCCCCGCGAGCATCGACGTCGGTCTGCACCCGACCGCCCTGTACGCCAAGGGCAGGTCCGTGTTCGTCACCAACACGGCCAGCAACGACGTGTCGGTCGTCGACACCGCCCGGGACAAGGTCGTACAGACCATCTCCACCCAGCCGTGGCCGGAGGCGTCGGTGGGCTACGAGCCCAATGCGGTGACGCTCACCGAGGACGGCCGCCTCCTGGTGACGCTCGGCCGCGCCAACGCGGTCGCCGTCTACCGGTACGAGAGCCCCCTGGAGCCGGTGCGTTTCGTCGGCCTGCTCCCGACGGACTACTTCCCCGCGGAGATCACGACCGTCGGCGATCAGGTGCTGGTCTCCAACACCCGGGGTATCGACGCCCGCCGCCCCAACAACCCCGCCGGGCGCGGCACCCACGACACCACGTCGAGCGTGCAGCGCTTCACGCTGCCCGACGACAGCGTCATCAGGTCCGAGACGGTCAAGGTGTTCCGGCAGAACGGCTGGACCCCCGGCTCGGTCCAGCTGGCCAAGGGCAAGGGCCACACCCGCCCGGTACCGGTCCCGGCACGGCTGGGCGACCCCTCGACGATCAAGCACGTCTTCCTGATCGTCAAGGAGAACCGGACCTACGACCAGGTCTACGGTGACATGCCCGAAGGCAACGGCGACCCGTCGGTGACGCAGTTCGGCGAGAACGTGACGCCGAACCAGCACGAGCTGGCCCGGCAGTTCGGCCTGTACGACAACACGTACGACATCGGCACCAACTCCGCCGAGGGCCACAACTGGCTGATGCAGGCCGACGACCCGGAGTACACCGAGTCCTCGGCGGGTGAGTACGCGCGCAGCTACGACACCGAGAACGACGCCCTGGGCCACCAGAGGTCGGGCTTCATCTGGACGGGTGCGCAGGCGGCCGGGAAGACGGTACGGGACTTCGGCGAGTTCCAGTCGATCGAGAGCAAGCCGTCCGGTGCGACCTGGCAGAACCTGTACTGCGACGCCAAGAACATGGACGCGACCGGCCAGTCCACCGCCTATCCCATACAGACGGGCTCGGCGATCCCGTCACTCAACGACGTGTCCGTGCCCGGTTTCCCGATGTTCGACCTCGACGTCCCGGACATCTACAAGTACGAGATCTGGAAGCAGGACTTCGAGAAGAACGGGCCGGCGAACCTGAACATGTTCTGGCTCTCGAACGACCACACCGGTGGTCCGGCGAGCCCGGCGGCCCAGGTGGCGGACAACGACCTGGCGGTCGGCAGGATGGTCGACGAGATCTCCCACAGCCCGTACTGGAAGGACTCGGCGATCTTCGTCGTCGAGGACGACTCCCAGGCCGGCCTCGACCACGTCGACGGCCACCGGGCCCCGATCCAGATCATCAGCCCCTGGGCCCGGCGCGGCACGGTCGACAGTCACTACTACTCGCAGATCACGGCGATCCGTACCATCGAGCAGATCCTCGGGATCCACCCGATGAACCAGAAGGACAGCGCGGCCACCCCGATGACCCGCGCCTTCACCCGGCACCCGGACTACACGCCGTTCACCGCGCTGCCCAACCGGACCTCGCTGACCGACGGCCTGAAGACCCCGCCCTCCTGCGGCGTGGACACCCCCGCGCCGCAGAACCCGAGCGCGGCGGCCGTGCCGTCGGCCAAGGTGCCGGCGGACAAGCGGGAGCTCGCGGCCGAGTGGGACGCCTGGAAGTCGAAGCAGCACCTGACCGGCCCGCACGCCATACCCGACTTCGCCAACCCGGCGCAGATGAACCACCTCACGTGGTACCAGACGCACAACTGGACCAAGCCGTACCCCGGCGAGAAGAGGATCTACGCACCGAACGACGTGCCGGGTGCCTACATCCCGTCGTCGGAGTCCGACGGCTGACGCAGACCGGCCACCCCGTCGCAGACCCCTGGCAGGCCACCGCCCGCCAGGGGTCTGCGGTGAGTCCCGAAAGGGAACCTACTATGGGGGCATGAGGATGCGCGACGCTGACGAGACCTGTGGCATCGCCCAGGCCGCCCTGGTCCTGGGGGACTGGTGGAACGTGCTGGTGCTGCGGGAAGTCGCTCGCGGACACGTCCGTTTCGACGCGCTCGCCACGGAGATCGGCCTGTCCCGCAAGGTCCTCACCGAGCGGCTCGGCCGGCTCGTCGCCCAGGGCGTCCTGCACCGAAGCGTCTACCAGCGTCGGCCGGTACGTCACGAGTACCTGCTCACGGACGCGGGAGTCGCGCTGTTGCCGCTGCTCGTCGCCATGCAGGACTGGGGCGACCGCTGGGTGCTGGGCGACGGCAGCCTCACGGGGACGACCACGCAGGACAGCGCCGAGCACGCCCGAGTCCACGCCCTGCCCGGCACCCGCATACCCGAGGGCCTGCGGCTGCCGGGCACGCGGGGTGCCGTCCTGCCGCTCGTCGCCCCCGACGCCGCCGCGACCGTACTGTTCACCTACCCCGGCACAGGAGTCGAGTGGCCCGAGCCGATCCCCGGCGCCGCCGGCTGCACACTGGAGAACCGGCTCTTCCGGGACGCCTGGCCACAGTTCCGGCGGTCGGGCGTCGAGGTGCGCGGCATCAGCACCCAGCTCCCTCATGAACAGGACGAGTTCGCGCGCGCCGAGGGGCTGCCGTACGACCTCCTCTCCGACGCCCGGCACCAGCTGGCCGCCGCTTTGCGGCTGCCGACGTTCCGTGCCGCGGGTCGCCTGCGGCACAAGCGACTGATCCTCGTCGTAGACGCCGACCGCACCGTGCGGCACACACTCTTCCCGGTCGTCGACATCCCGCACGCGGTGACCCAGAGCCTGCGCCTGGCCACCGACTGCACCAGCACAGCCTGAGCCAGGCCCGCTCCCGGAGCGCCCTGGCGACTGCTGCCACGACAATGAGACGGTGAAGACCACGCCCGTGTGGTGCACGACGCGGCGGCCCCATGAAAGGCGGTGGGGAACATGACACTTCCTCTGGTGGTGGGCGTCGACGGCTCCGACTCATGTCTGCCGGCGGTCGACTGGGGTGTGGACGAAGCCGTACGCCACGGTGTTCCGCTCAGGCTGGTGTACGGCTCGCTGTGGGAGCGCTACGAGGGCGGCCTCCCCGCCATGGCCGTGGGCCCGGGGCGTCCCTCCGAGCAGGCGCTGGCCGAGCACATCGTGGCGTCCGCGGCCGACCGCGCCGAGCGCCGCAACCCGGATGTGAAGGTCACCACCGACATCGTTCCGGACGACGCCGTGGACGCCCTCGTGCGCGCGGGCAACGGTGCCTTCGCGCTGGTGACGGGCTCGCGTGGCCGTGGCCGGCTCAAGGGACTGCTGCTGGGCTCGGTCGGTCTGGCCGTGTCGGCCCGGGCGCACTGCCCGGTGATCGTGGTGCGGGGCGATCGGGCGGGCCTGGCGGGTACGCATGAGCGGATCCTGCTGGGCCTGGGCGAAGCCGACACGAGCGCGGAGGCCGTGCGCTTCGCCTTCCGGGAGGCCGAGGTGCGCAGCTGCGTCCTGGACGTGGTGCGCGCCTGGCGCAGGCCCGCCCACGACAGGAGCGGTGAGCGGACACGGACCGACGCACCGGCAGACAAAGACGCGGACTCGTCCGAGGAGGGCGCCCCCGCCGCTGTCGAAGCTCGGCTCGAGGCCGCGATTGCCGAGCATCCGCAGGTCCGGATGCGCCGGACGACGCTTGAGGGACCGGCCGGGAAGATCCTCGTGGACCGGTCGGCAGCCGCGGATCTCGTGATCGTCGGGGCACAGCGCAGAACGGGTCACTTCGGGCTCCAGATCGGCCGGGTCAGCCATGCACTGCTGCACCACGCCCAGTGCCCGGTCGCGGTCGTGCCCCAGCGGCAGTGAAGGGCGCGAGGCCCCGCCTGCCCCGCTCTCAGCCGAACAGGCTCCTCACCCGGAGCGTCTCGACACGCCGCCAGGTGCCGTCGGGCAGCAGTATCCAGTCGCCGTCCGCACCGCGGACCCCGACGCGGACGGAGCCGGCAGCCGGACGTGCGGCCGGTCGACGCGCCCTCGTGGTCGGCGGCAAACGGGCACCGCAGCGGGCGTGCTCTGCACGGCGGCCGGCGTGTGTGCGCTTCTTCATGGTCCTCCCCGTCCGCAATGTCACCTTCCGGCATCACCGGCCGGGTACCCGGCCGAGTGCGGCCGAACGGCACTCAGGAGAGCTCAGCGCTCCGAGTTCCCCGCCGACTCCTGTGGCTCCAGGTGAGAAGCGAGGACCGCCGCCTGGACCCGGCGCTGCACGCCCAGTTTGGCCAGCAGGCGCGAGATGTGGTTCTTGACGGTCTTCTCCGACAGGTACAGCTTCTTGCCGATCTCGCGGTTGGTCAGACCGTCGCCGATCAACGCCAGGATGTCGCGTTCCCGTGGAGACAGGCCGGCCAGCTCGGGTGGCACCGAGGGAGCCGCGGCCGGGTCGGCCCGCAGGGACCGCATGAGGCGGGCCGTGGTCGCGGGGTCCAGCATCGACTGTCCCGAGGCGACGGTGCGGACCGCCGACACCAGATCGGAGCCCCTGATCTGCTTCAGGACGTAGCCGGAGGCTCCGGCCATGATCGCGTCCAGCAGCGCTTCCTCGTCGTCGAACGAGGTCAGCATCAGGCACGCCAGCTCGGGCATGCTGTCGCGCAGCTCCCGGCAGACCGTGATGCCGTCACCGTCGGGCAGGCGGACGTCGAGCACGGCGACGTGCGGGCGCAGCGCGGGGCCCCGGGCGAGCGCGTGCTCGGCGGTGTCGGCATCGCCGACCACGCGGATGTCCGGTTCGGCGTCGAGCAGGTCGGTCAGACCCCGTCGCACGACCTCATGGTCGTCCAGCAGGAACACGCGGATCGGGTCCTGCTCGCTGAAGGAGCGTGCTTCGGTCATCAGGACCTCTCGTTCCCCGGGGGCGGACGGACTGCGGACTGCCCATGCGGCCGATCATCACGTGTCCGCCGCCGCCAGACTAGGGCCGACCGGCCCCAGTTGCTCCATGGTCGTCGCGCGCGCGGGGCGCTGACCCGCCACTCTGGCATCAGGCGCACGATCACCTTGAAGAAGCCGTGGCCAGGGCCGCCCGGCCCTCGGGTCCCGGGTACCAGGGCCGGTCGGCCCGGCACAGGGACCTGCGGCCCCTGATCCCGCGACGGCCATGTCAGCACGCTGGTATCGGATCACACGCCCCGGGAGGTGGACACCATGACCCGAACCGTCACCGTAGGTCTCGACGACTCGCCCGAGAGCCGGGCCGCCGCCGAATGGGCGGCCCGTGAAGCACGGCTGCGTGCCCTGCCGCTGAAGATGCTGCACGTCTTCGACCCCGTTCCCGTGCCCGTGGCCCAGGCAGCTCTGCTCGGCGCCGAAACCGGCCAGGACTGGTCCGAGAGGATTCCGGCCGAGGCTGCGGAGGGCATCGGGCTGCGCCACCCGGGCCTGGAGGTGATCACTGACCGAGTGACCGGCGACCCGGCCGAGGCTCTGGCCGAGGCGGCGGACGCCGCAGAGCTTCTGGTGCTCGGCTCGCGCGGCGTCGGCGGCATCGGAGGATTCCTGGTCGGCTCGGTCAGCCTGTCCGTCATCGCGCACACCGCCCACCCGGTGGTGCTGGTCCGGGCCGGAGAGCAGGCCGCCGACGAACACCGGACGGACCCGGCGGGTGTGCCGTCGGCCGCGACCCCCTTCCGGCCCGTCGTCCTCGGCCTCGACACCGGCGACCCGGCCGAGGCGCTCCTCGACTTCGCCTTCGACGCCGCCGCGCTCCGGGATGCGCCCCTCAGGGTCGTCCACGGCTGGAGCGAGCCGCCCACCTCCTTCTATCGCTTCTACGGCGACGAGGAACTCCGCGGCTCGCTCGCGCGCCGGCAGGCCACCACGCTGACCGAGGTACTGCGTCCCTGGCGGCAGAAGTACCCGAACGTCCCGGTGATCGAGGCCAGCCGCTGCGGCAGCCCCGCACAGGCCCTCGTCAACGCTTCCCGCGACGCTTCGCTCACCGTCGTCGGCCGACGCATCCGTATCAGCCCGCTCGGTGCGCACATCGGGCATGTCACCCACGCCGTTCTGCACCACGTCGTCGCGCCCGTGGCCGTGGTCGCACACGACTGAGACACAGGTGAGCCCGATGAACCTGCCGATCGTCGTCGGAGTGGACGGATCCGAGCCGAGCCTGCGGGCCGTGGACTGGGCGGCCGACGAGGCCGCCCTGCGCGGGGCGCCACTCAGGCTGGTCCATGCCTCGCTGTGGGAACGGTACGAAGGCGCCCTGCTCGCCCAGGAACTGGACAAGCCGTTGGAGGAGGTCATGGCCCTGGATGTCGTCGGCGTCGCCCGCCACCGCGCAGAGCGCCGTCAACCGGGCCTGAAGGTCACCACCGACGTGCTGCCCGAGGAAGCGGAGCACGGGCTCGTCAGGGAGAGCCGCACGGCCCTCGCCATGGTCGTGGGGTCCCGAGGGCGCAGAGGGATCACGGAGGCGCTCCTCGGCTCGGTCAGCCTGACGGTCGCAGGGCACGCGCACTGCCCGGTGATCGTGCTGCGCGGCAGCCACGACAACCAGGCGCGCGCCGGGATCCACGGCCGTATCGTCCTCGGCGTCTGCGGGAAACCGGCGGGCTCGGCGGCCGTACGGTTCGCGACCGAGGAGGCCCGGCTGCGTGGCGTGGCCCTGGCAGCCGTACGGGCCTGGCGTCGCCCCGTGCACACGACCACGGGGCATCCTCTGCTCGTCGGCGAGCCGGCGCATCTCGACCAGCGGGAGGCCGCCGAGGTGGTGGAGGAAGCCCTGCGCGACGCACCGTCCGGCCTCGAAGTGGAGCGCAGCACCGTCGAGGGCAACCCCCGCGACGCCCTGATCGCCGCGTCCTACGACGCCGACCTGCTCGTCGTCGGCACCCGGCGCCGGCACGGTCACCACGTACTCCACCTCGGCTCCGTCACCCACGGACTGCTGCACCACGCCGCGTGCCCGGTGGCCGTGGTACCCGAATCCACCTGACGTCGGGGACCGTCGTGTGCGCAGGGCCCTGCGGTGGTGTCACGTCCACGCGCCGCACGGCGAACAGGCCGGCTTCGACGCGGCCTGCCGGGCCGTGCGCCATCGTCACGAGCCACTGGCCTCGGGCAGAGGCAGCGGGAGCCGGGTGTGCACTTCGAAGACCCCCCACAGTCCCGTGGCCCGTAGCACCCGACGGAAGACCGCACTCTCCGTGACCAGGCGCAGCCGGCCCCGCCGGGCGAGCGTCCGGTTGCGCGCGCGGCACAGGACACCGATGCCGGTGCAGTCGATGAAGGTGACCAGCCGCAGGTCCAGCACCAGATCGGGGCGTGAGCCGGCCGTGAGCGCATCGAGTCGTTCGCCCAGCGCGGACGCGGTCAGCACGTCTATCTCGCCCTGCAGGGAGACGAACGTGGTCCCGTCTGCCACGCCATGGGCCACGACCACCTCCCGTGCGGGGTGGTCCGGCGGGCGAGCGGCGTCGTTCTCGGACATGGGAAAAGCGAACCCGCGCCGCAGGGAGCGGCGGAAGGGCCATCCGGCCCCGGCCAACGGTCCGTCCGGCCCGCCCGTGCCATCGGCGTGGACCGCGCGCATCGGGTTGCCGGTCCGCGTGTGACGGTGAACCCCGGCGGTACCGCCCGCTCGGCCGGGTCGTCTCGGCCGGACGGGCGCCCTTGCCGCCGGGCGGGGCGGCCGGGCGTCGGCCGCGGACCGGACGGCCCGGGAGGTGCACCCTGTCCTCCGGAGGGGGCGCGGCCGGGCCGCGGGCGGCGGGCGCACCCGGGGCGTCCCGGTGAGGTGGTCGGCTGACCGTGCCGATGGCAGAGGGATACAGTGGTGGCGTTCCGGCGGCGTCGGACGCGTGCGCCGAGGGACCGGGAGGAGCACGGTGGAAACCCCGGAGGAGCTCCGCGTACTGCTGCCGCAGCTGAAGCTCGATGAACTGCTGGAGGAACTGCAGGCCAGGATCGACGCCGCCCGCGGCACCCGGGACCGTGTGCACAGCCTGCTGGGAGCGGTCCTCGCCGTCGGCCGCGAACTGAACCTGGAACAGGCCCTGCACTCCATCGTGGAGGCGGCTGCGACGCTGGTGGACGCCGCATACGCGGCCCTCGGCGTCATCGGACCCGACGGAAAGACCCTGTCGGCGTTCCACACCGTCGGCGTGACCACCCAGCAGATCGCCGAAATCGGCTCCTTGCCGGAGGGGCACGGCATCCTCGGTGAGCTGATCCGCCATCCGGAACCCCTGCGCCTGGAGAAGATCTCCCAGCACCCCGCCTCGTACGGCTTCCCGGACCACCACCCGCCGATGAACAGCTTCCTGGGCGTGCCGATCCGGGTCCGCGACCAGGTCTTCGGCAACCTGTACCTGACCGAGAAGCGGGGCGGGGCGCAGTTCGACGAGGAGGACGAGTCGGTCCTGTCCACGTTGGCCGTGGCGGCGGGCGTCGCCATCGACAACGCGCGCCTGTACGAGGAGTCCCGGCTGCGTGAACGCTGGCTGCGGGCGAACGTGGAGATCACCCACCGCCTGATGTCCGGAGGCGACCCCGCCGAGGCGCTCGGCCTGATCGCCGAACGCGCCCGGGAGATCTCCGGCTCGGCCCTGGCCGCGGTCGCGATGCCCCTGGAGGGCAGTGGTTCGCTCAGCGTGGAGATCGCTGTCGGAGTGGACGCGGAGGCGCACCGAGGACTGGTGCTGCCCCTGCACGACACCCTGATGGGGCTGGCGTTCTCCGCCGCCGCCCCGGTCGGCAGCGACCACGTCGGCCACGACGAGCGGGTCTCTCCCGAGCCCCCGCGCTTCGAGGGGCTCGGCCCCGCCGTGGCCGTCCCCATCGGCACCGGCGAGGGCGGTGTGCGAGGTGTGGTGCTGCTGGCCCGCGAGGTCGGCCGGCCGGTGTACACCCCCAAGGAGACCGAAACACTGCTGGGGTTCGCCGCGCAGGCCGCGATCGCGATGGAACTGGCCGAGCGCCGCCAGGACGCCCAGCGGATCGCGGTGCTCCAGGACCGCGACCGGATCGCCCGGGACCTGCACGACCTCGCCATCCAGCGGCTCTTCGCCACCGGGATGACGCTGCAGAGCGCGGGCCGCTTCATCGAGCACCCGGTGGCGTCCGAGCGGGTGCTGCGGGCCGTGGACGACCTGGACGAGACCATAAAGATCATCAGGTCGGCGATCTTCGGCCTGCGCGCCCGCGAGGGCGGCGGTGGCACCGGGCTGAGGGTCAGGGTCGTCCACGTGGCCGGTCAGGGCGCGGCGGTCCTGGGCTTCGCGCCCAGCGTGCGCATGGAAGGGCTGCTCGACACCGATGTGCCGCCTGACATCGCCGACCATGTCGTGGCCGTGCTCTCCGAGGCCCTGACCAACATCGCCCGGCACGCGCACGCCGACCGAGCCGACGTGGCACTGACCACCGACGGCCGTGAGGTCCGCCTGAAGGTCTCGGACAACGGGGTCGGCATCCCGGCCGACGGCCGGCGCAGCGGGCTGCGGAACATGGCCGAGCGGGCGGAGCAACTCGGCGGGCGTCTGGAGCTGGCCACCCACGACAACGCCGGTACCACGCTGGAGTGGCACGCCCCGCTGCGCGTGGGGTAGGCGGTTGCAGCGCCCTGCGGCCCACCGCGACGACGGCACGCGTCACTGACCCGGTGCCGGCCCGCAGAGCCCCTCCTCGCACGGACGAGCGGTCACGTCAGGCCACCGCTGCCGTAGGGGGCGTACAGATCGAGCAAGCGGATCCGGGAGGCGTGCAGCCGCTGAGCGACCACCCGCCCCACCCAGACCGCCGTCGCCCGCCCGAACTCGGCGTCACCGGCGCACATGGCCCGGACCGCCTCGGCATCGAATTCCCAGGCCCGCACCGGACTCATCGCCTCGGCGCCGAGATGCCAGATGTACGGCGCGAAGTGCCAGGACCAGCCGATGAGTTCGCCCTGGCCCAGGGTCTCGATCACGGCGGGACGGCGGCCGGGCACGTGCAGGTCGAGGGCGACGGTTCCGGTGCGGACGATCCAGAACCGGTCGGCGCGCCGGCCCTCCTCGAACAGGCGGGTCCCGGCCTCGAAGGAGACCTCGCGGGCGAGGCGCATCAGCCGTTCGCGGTGCACGGGCGCAAGAGCCGTGGTCAAGGTGGTGGCGGAGGTCATCGCACCGGCTCCCTTCCATGGGCTTGTGCGTCCAGCCTGGGCCCGCCCGGCCCGCCACGCCACGGGCCGCTCGGGCCCGACCGGGGGGTCCTTCGACCCACGTCTGCGGCGCCGGAGACACCGGACGACCGCCGCGCGGAGCACGGCTGGTCCCGGTGGCGGTTCCGTGCCCGCTCGCGCCCGCATCATGGGCGAGGCCGATGGCGCGGGAGCCTCGCTCCGGAACGGCGCAGTGATGGGTCCGCGCGGCCGCCCGCGGATCAGGAGCCGCCCCGTGACCGCGTCGGCGTCTTGGAGTACGCGTCGTGCCAGGCGGCCTTCGCCCCCGAGTCGCCGATCCGGTAGACGTCCACGACCGCCCCCACAGCAACCGTCAGCGAGAGCACGCCCACGAGGATCCGCACCGGGAGGGCGGACCAGCGCGTGGCGCCGCCCTTTCCACGCTCGGCCCGAGCACTCCGACCGGCCCACCACACGAGCGCCGCCAGCACGAACAGCCCCAGGGCCCAGGGCAGCAGTCCGTCACCCAGCTCGGTGTGCCGGCGTACCAGGGCGTCGTCGTCCACATGCTGTTCGAGCCACTCACCTGCGTGCGTGGTCAGCGGAACGCTGACCAGGGCCACAAGAGCCAGCAGCGGCAGCAGGGGACCCAGCCGCCGGCCGGCGCGCGGCCACAGCGCGGCCGTCACCAGGGCCAACGCGGTGAGGGGTATCAGCACGACGACCACATGGACCAGCAGGACATGGGTGGGCAGACCGTTGACCAGATTCATCAGTGGACTCCAGAGAGGGCGAGAGCGCGTCAGCCTGGCACGGCAACCTCTCAGTTGCCTCTCAGCCCGTCGATGAAGGTCATGCCTCGTGCCTCGTGCATCGGATGCCGTCGGCTGAACTCTTCGGACAGCATCCCCATGACGACGAGATCGCGGTGCCTGCCGGAGAGGAACACGCGATCGCGCAGTCGGCCCTCCTCGACGAAACCCAACCGCTGGTGCAGCGCGAGCGACGCCTCGTTGTGCGCGAAGATCCGTGCTTCGCACCGGTGAAAACGCCGCTCGGCGAACATGAAGCGCAGCAGCAGCACCGCGGCCTGTGCCGCATGGCCCTTGCGCCGGTGTTCCGCGCCGATCGTGATGCCGTACTCGAACCAGCCCGCGCACGGGTCGGCGTGGTACGAGCCGACAGCACCGACCAGTTCCCCCGAGTCGACGGCCTCGATGGCGAGTTGGAAGCAGTCACCGTCGGGTGTGGCGACGGCCTGCTCCTTGGCCCAGGTGCGGAAGCCCTCGGCGGAGCGCGGCGGGTTCAGCAGGTCCCCCAGATGCTCCTCGTCCTCGGCGAAGCGCATGAACGCGGCCCAGTCGTCGGGTTCGATACCGCGCAGGCGTATCCGCTTGTCCCTCCAGAACGATGTCACCACGCCATCCGATCATGGTGAAAGACGCGAGGTCCAGTGCTTTCGCTACCCTCGGGTCGCCTCCGACGTGTTGGCCGTCACGGTGTGGATCGCGCACGGCACAACGTACGTCCGAAAGAACGAGCCTAGTGTGGGGTTGTGGGCGGCGGTGTGATGACGCTGTTCCTGTGCGGGGACGTGATGCTCGGGCGCGGCGTCGACCAGACCCTTCCGCACCCCGGAAGTCCGGTGCTGCGCGAGGGGTACATGACGGATGCCCGGTCGTACGTGGAGCTGGTCGAGGCCGTCAGCGGCCCGATTCCCGCGCCCGTCGACCCGGCCTGGCCGTGGGGTGAAGCGCTGCGGCTGCTCGACCGATCCGCCCCGGACGCCCGGATCGTCAATCTGGAGACGGCTGTCACGGTAAGTGACGACTTTGCGCAGGGCAAGGCGGTCCACTACCGGATGCACCCGGCCAACCTGCCCGCTCTGACGGTGGCCCGGCCCGACGTGTGCGTACTGGCCAACAACCATGTGCTGGACTTCGGCCGGCGGGGGCTGGAGGAAACACTGGACTCGCTCGCCGGGGCCGGCTTGCGGACGGCGGGCGCGGGACGCACCGCCGACGAGGCCTACGCACCTGTGGCGGTCCCCCTCGGTCCCGGCCGCCGCATCCTGGTCCTCGCCCTCGGCGCACTGTCCAGCGGCATCCCGTCCGGCTGGGCGGCGACGCCGGACCGGCTCGGCGTCGCCTACGTCCGTGAGCTGTCGCCGTCGGCCGCCGAGGAGGCCGTCCGGCGGGTGCGGCGGTCGAAGCGGCCGGGCGACATCGTGGTCGTGTCGGTGCACTGGGGGTCCAACTGGGGCTACCTCGTCCCGCGCGACCAGACGCGTTTCGCGCGCGCCCTGGTCGACGGCGGCGTCGACATCGTCCACGGACACTCCTCGCACCACCCCCGCCCCGTCGAGATGTACCGAGGCCGGCTGATCCTCTACGGCTGCGGTGACTTCATCGACGACTACGAGGGCATCTCGGGCTACGAGGAGTACCGCGACGACCTCCGGCTCGGCTACCTCGTCTCGGTGGACGCGGACACCGGGTGTACGACCGGCACCCGGATGTTTCCCCTGCAGGCGCGGCGGATGCGGCTGGAACCCGCAGCGGACCGGGACCGGGCATGGCTGCGCGCGACCCTCGACCGGATCAGTCGCGGCGTACGGATCGATGTGGACGCCGACGGCGTGCTCAGCCTCGCACCCGGCGCCGCCGCCTCCCGGCCGGAGCCCCGCCGCTGAGCCGACGACTGCGGCTGACGCTGCTCGGCGCGCGGAGCGGTGCCGGATGCACCCTTCGTGCCGGGCGGGGGAGCGTCACGCGCCGGGTGGCGGTATGGCCATAGAGCCGCGGGTACCCGTTCGGTCGCAGACGTTTGCTGAGGAGATGACTCGGATGCTGTTCCTTGGACTGCTCCTGCTCGCGGGCACGGGCGCCTTCACCGCCCTGGCGATCGTCGGCAACATGTCCGGCGGGCCCGAATACACCGTTTCCGTCCTCGACCACGACATCGCCACGATGAATGGCCTGGCCCTGTTCAGCTCCGGCCTCGCGCTGGCGCTCATCTTCTGCCTGGGCCTGGCGATGCTGGCCACGAGCGCCACCCACCGCAGCCGCCACCGCGGCCCTCGCGCGCCCTGGACCCGCAGGAGGCAGGACACGACCACGCTCGGCGGGACGACAGGGCCGGCAGGGCCGGGGGCGCGGGCCTGAACGCTGAAGACCGAAGCCGCAGCGGCTGTCCGGACTGACTGCCCGTCACGCGGGACTAAACGTTGCGTACGTACGCGCCCGCGCGTGCGGCGATCGCGGCGGCCTCGGCGGCCCGGTCGGCGGCGGCCTCGTCGAGCGGGCCGCCGCTGATGAGCAGGTGGTAGTAGAGCGGGGCGGAGACGGCGCGGACCACCTCCCGGTCATCGGTGCCTTCGGGCACCTCGCCCCGTTCGACGGCCTGCCGGACGCAGGGTGCCCATTCGCCGACGCGGATGTCGTAGAAGCGCTGCAGGGCCGCGGCCGTTCTCGCATCGCCGGTGGCCGCGGCGATCAGCGCCTTGAACAGCGGCCCCTGCCGGGGGTCCGTGAGGGTTCGCTGCACCAGTCGGGCGTTGGCCTTGAGGTCTCCGAGCAGTGAGCCGGTCTCGGTGCGCGGTGCGGACTGCTCGGCCATGTCCGCAAGAAGGTCGGCCACCAGCCCCGTCACCGTTCCCCAGCGGCGGTAGACGGTCGTCTTGCCCACGTCGGCGCGCCGGGCGATGTCGGCCAGGTCAAGCCCGGTGAAGCCCTGTTCGGTCAGCGCGTCTTCGGCTGCCCGCAACACCGCCTCCCGTACCCGGGCCGTGCGCCCTCCGGGTCGTACGGTTCCCGGCTCGGCCTCGCCAGTCATAACGGCACTCCAGTTCCATTAATCGCCACGGCCTGCTACCTTTGTGGCTGCTAACGGAACTATAGCTCCGTTAGTTGCCGTCCGTGGCCTTCGGAAAGGATCTGACATGGAATACAGGCGACTGGGTGCGTCCGGACTCATGGTTCCCGCGCTGAGCTTTGGGGCCGGCACCTTCGGCGGCCGGGGGCCGCTCTTCAGCGCCTGGGGCACGACGGATGCCCAGGAGGCCCGCCGCCTCGTGGACATCTGCCTGGACGCCGGCATCACGATGTTCGACACCGCTGACGTCTACTCCGCCGGCGCCTCCGAGGAGGTGCTGGGGGAGGCGATCAAAGGCCGCCGGGACCAGGTGATCGTCTCCACCAAGACCGGCCTGCCGATGGGGGACGGACCGGGCGACGCGGGCTCCTCGCGCTCCCGGCTGATCACCGCCTGCGAGGACGCCCTGCGCCGGCTGGGCACCGACTATCTCGACCTCTTCCAGCTCCACGCCTTCGACGCCGGAACACCGGTCGAAGAGGTGCTGGCCACTCTCGACACCCTCGTACAGGCGGGAAAGGTGCGCTACGTCGGCGTCTCCAACTTCTCCGGCTGGCAGGTGATGAAGTCCCTCGCGGCCGCGGAGAAGAACGGCCACCCGCGCTATGTGGCCCACCAGGTGTACTACTCCCTCATCGGCCGCGACTACGAGTGGGAGCTCATGCCGCTCGCCCAGGACCAGGGCCTCGGTGCGATCGTCTGGAGCCCGCTCGGCTGGGGCCGCCTCACCGGCAAGATCCGCCGCGGCGTACCGCTGCCCGCCGACAGCCGACTGCACCGCACCGCCGACTACGGCCCGCCGGTCGGCGACGAACACCTCTACGGCGTGGTGGACGTCCTGGAGGAGATCGCGGAGGAGACGGGCAAGGCCGTGCCGCAGATCGCCCTCAACTGGCTGCTCCAGCGGCCGACCGTGTCCTCGGTCATCATCGGCGCCCGCAATGAGCGGCAACTGCGCCAGAACCTCGGTGCCGTCGGCTGGAGCCTCACTGCCGAGCAGATGGCGAAACTCGACGCGGCGAGCCATCGGCCGGCGCCCTACCCCTACTTCCCCTACGAGCGTCAGGAAGGCTTCGCCCGTCTGAACCCTCCGCTCTTCGCCGCACCGCGCTGAGGAACCTGGGCCGGCTCGACGAGACGGCGGGCCGTGCCGGCAGGACGATCTGAGGGCCGACCAGCAGGTAGGCGTAGGGATGGTCGTCCCACCCCCCGGGAACGCGGCAGCCTGCCGCTCACGGCAGTGAGGCGACAGGAGTGGGTCCGGTCCGGGCCGGGAGCGCGGCGTAGACGAAGATCGAACTGCTCACCGGCTGGTCGAGACCCGACGGCGGAGCACCGTTGTGCGGGAGGCGGCAGGCGATCACGGGTTGTCCTGGTCCACGACGTCAGTCGGCAAAGAAGCTCACGCCCTGGGCCAGGGTGAGCTCGCTGGAGTAGTTGATGGTGTTGGTGGCCGCGCGCATATAGGACTTCCAGGCGTCGGAGCCGGACTCCCGGCCGCCTCCGGTGTCCTTCTCGCCGCCGAAGGCCCCGCCGATTTCCGCGCCGGAGGTACCGATGTTGACGTTGGCGATGCCGCAGTCGGAGCCGGCGGCGGACAGGAACATCTCGGCTTCCTGCTGGTCGCGGGTGAAGATGCTGGACGACAGCCCCTGGGGAACGTCGTTGTGCACGGCGATCGCCTCGTCGAGGGTGTCGTAGGTGAGGACGTAGAGGATCGGTGCGAAGGTCTCCTCCCGCACGACGTCGCTCTGTTCGCCGACGCGGACGAGGACCGGTTCGGCGTAGGCCGCCGCGGGCGCGGCCTCGGTCAGGCGCCGGTTTCCGCCGGCCAGGATCTTGCCACCCTGGGCCTGTACGCGGGACAGCGCGTCGCGCATGGCGTCCAGCGCCTCGGTGGAGATGAGCGGGCCGACCAGCGTGGTGTCGTCGAACGGGTTGCCGATGGGCAGCCTGGTGTAGGCGGCGGTCAGCCGCTCGACGACCGTGTCGGCGATGTCACGGTGGACGATGAGGCGCCGCAGTGTCGTACAGCGCTGGCCCGCGGTGCCGGCCGCGGCGAAGACGATGGCCGGGACGGCGAGGTCCAGGTCGGCGGAAGGAGCGACGATCGCGGCGTTGTTGCCGCCGAGTTCCAGCAGGCTGCGGCCGAAGCGGGCGGCCACGCGGGGGCCGACCTCGCGGCCCATGCGGGTGGAGCCGGTGGCGCTGACCAGGGCGACGCGGGGGTCGTCGACGAGCTTTCCGCCGACCGCGCGGTCACCGAGCAGCAGGCGGTGCACGTCCCGTGGTGCGCCGGCCTCGTCGGCGGCGCGGGCGAGCAGGTGGTCGCAGGCCAGGGAGACCAGCGGCGTGCGTTCCGAGGGCTTCCAGATCACGGTGTCGCCGCAGACGAGGGCGATGGCGGTGTTCCAGGACCACACGGCGGCGGGGAAGTTGAAGGCGGAGATGACGCCCACCACGCCGAGCGGATGCCAGGTCTCGGCCAGCCGGTGACCGGGACGTTCGGAGGCGATCGTGCGGCCGTACAGCTGTCGGGACAGGCCTACGGCGAAGTCGCAGATGTCGATCATCTCCTGGATCTCGCCGAGCGCTTCGGAGCGGATCTTGCCCGCCTCGATGGTGACGAGGTCGGCCAGGTCGCCCTTGTGGTCGCGCAGCAACTCGCCCAGCCGGCGGACCAGTTCACCGCGGCGTGGTGCGGGCGTGGTGCGCCAGGTGAGGAAGGCCGTACGGGCGGCGGCGACGGCCTCTTCGATGTCGGCGGCCGTGGCCGCCGCCAGCCCGAAGAGGTGCTCGCCGGTGAGGGGTGTACGGGCGTGCAGGTCGCTGCCCCGGGGCACGCCGGCGCCGACGTTCTCCAGGGCGGCACGGGCGCGGGCGCGCAGGTCGTCCGTGGTGGGCAGTGCGGTGCTGGTCATGGCGGTCCTTGGGGTGAGGGGTCGGTCAGCCGAGGACGTGCGGGAGGCCGAGCTCGCGGGCGACGCGGGCGAGGGAGCGGGTCTGCTGCTGCTCGTAGAGAGCGTAGGGGTCCAGGACGTCGCGGCCGAGGGCGCCGGACAGCCAGGCGGCGTCGTAGGCGGCGCCCTGCTGGTCGTCGTGGCGGGTGCCCTCGCTGCTGAGGTTGGACTGGAAGATGCCGGCGGCGGAGCGGGGCAGGAAGTCCTCGTAGACGATGGGTTCGGCGGTGACCCAGCCTTGCCGCAGCAGCGCGTCGAGGCAGGCGGGCGGCCCGCTGCCGTCGCCCGGCAGGCCGGGACCGCGCCGGTAGGTGAAGTACCCCAGTTTCCCGGCGGCGAGTTCCTGTTCGCTGCCGGGCATGTGCCGCTCCCACACGGCGCGTGCCAGGTCGCCGCGGGCTGCCGAGGGGTTACGGGCCGCCTGCTCGTCGACGCGGCCGAGGAGGTCGTCGTACAGGGCGCGTCCCTGGCGGGTCAGGGCGATGCCGCGGGCTTCGACCTCGCCGAAACGGACCCGCAGGGCACCGCTGACGACGTCGCCGTCCGGGGTGCGCATGGCGCGGGGTTCGGCCAGTGCCCGGAAGGAGGTCTGCCGCAACAGGACGTCGGGGCCCTTCCAGGCCGGCGGGCCCTGGATGGTGTCGATCATCTCGACGCCGCGCTCGGTCATGCGCCGGTACAGCTCGTCGATGTCCAGGACACGCGGGGTGAGGTGGTTGATGTGTGTGCTGCGGACGCCGCCGATGTCCGCGGCGACCGCGGAGATCCGCTCCAGGGTCTCGTACCAGGCCTTGTCGACGGGCTCGGGCGACAGCTCGAAGGCCTGCACGGCGAGCCGCAGGAACCGCTCGGCCTCGTGCTGGGGCAGTTCCCGCTCGACGGCCGCACGGTCGGCCAGCGCGAGCAGCTCCGGGGGGAACAGTTCGCGCGCCGCGAGGAAGGTTTCCAGGCGCTGGCGCAGATCGGTGTCGAAGAAACGGGGATCGGCCGCGGTGAGCATGGAGGTGAACACCCGGAAGGGGTTGCGTGCCAGCTCCTCGCCGTCGACCGGACGGAACGCGGTGGAGACTACGGGGACGGCGCCGGCCGCGGCCTCCCGCAGGTCGTAGAACCCGACCGGGTGCATGCCGAGGGCGGCGAAGACCCGGGCGGCCTGCTGCAGTTCCCGCGGTGTGCCGACGCGGATGGCTCCGTGCCGCTCGGCGGTCACCCGGCCGATGGACCCGAGGCGTTCCGCGTCGGCTCTCCGTGCGCGCAGGACGTCCTCGTTGACCTCGCGCGAGACGTCCACGAGCGTGGTGTAGGCGGGAACCTCCTGCCCGTACATCTGCGAGAGCCGCGCCGCGAAGGCGGCCCGCAGCTGCCACTGACTGATCGTCGACATGGTTCGCCTCTCGATCGGGGTTCACACCACGTGGGCTTCGGGGCGGGTCCCGGCGCGGTGCCGGAACCGGTCGGCGCTGAGCGGGGAGACGTCGGTGAACGGCTCGCGCTCCAGGTACAGGTCGCGTACCACCTCGCCCACCGCGGGCGCCTGGAGGAAGCCGTGGCCCGAGAATCCGGTGGCGTACAGGAAGCCGGGCAGCTCGGCGGAGCGGCCGATGAGCGCGTTGTGGTCCGGCGTGACCTCGTACAGTCCCGCCCATCCGCCTGCGGTCCGCAGGCCGGCCAGGGCCGGGGCACGGTGGCGGGCGACCGTGCGGAACAGCTCCAGCCAGTCCGGGGTCCATGTGGTGTCGAAGCCGTCCTCCTCGCCGGGGTCGGCCAGCCCGAACAGCAGACCGTCGTCGCTGTTGTGGAAGTACGCGGTCGAGGAGAAGTCGATGGTGAACGGGATGCGCGGGACGGGCGGCGCGAGCGGCTCGGTGAACGCCAGCTGCCGTCGCACGGGCCGGACCGGGAGGTCCACGCCGGCCATGGCACCGATCCGCGCCGACCAGGCCCCCGCCGTACAGATCACGGTGGAGCATGCGATACGGCCGTGACCGGTGCGCACCGCGACGACGCGGCTCCCGGCCGTGTCGATGCCCACGACCGCGGTGTGGGTGACGAGGGTGACACCGGCCCGGGCCGCGGCCCGCGCATACCCCTGGACGACCAGTCCGGGGCGGGCGTGCCCGTCGGCGGGGGAGTACGCGGCGGCCACGAGGCCGTCGGTGCTGAGGTAGGGACACAGGCGCCGGGCGTCGTCGGGGCTGATCATGCGGCTCGGCACGGCGAGGCTGTTCTGCAGCTCGACGCCGGCCTCGAAGTCGGTCGCCTGCTCTTCGCTGTCGAGCAGGAAGAGATAGCCGACGGTGTCGAGCCTGATCTCGGCGCCGGGCCGCCGGGGGAACTCCCGGTAGGCGCGCAGGCTGCGGTTGCCCAGCTCGATATTGAGCGGATCGGAGAACTGGGCGCGCACGCCGCCGATCGGCTTGCCCGAACTGCCGCAGCCGAGGTTGCCGCGCTCGACGACGACGATGTTCCGCACACCGGCCTCGGCGAGGTGGAACGCGGTGCTCACCCCCATGACACCGCCCCCGACGATCACCACATCGGCGGAGTCCGGAACCGTACGGAAGCCGGAGGAGGACAACGGGCCACTCCCTTCCAGAGGCCACCCGGTTTCCTTTCCAAGGACGGGCTGTCAGTAACAGAGTGATACCGGTCGGCTGCCGAAGCCATTGACTCCATGGACCGTCATTGGTTGAGTGGCTCAGCCACTGAACCACTGCGTCGTTGGAGGCCCGGGTTGGAAGCACTGCCACGCGAGACGATCGTCGACGTACTGGAAAGGAAGCTGCGCGAGGACATCCTCGCCGGGCGCCATCCGGCCGGGAGCTATCTGCCGCCCGAACGCGAACTCGCCGACGGATTCGGGGTCACCCGCACCACTCTCAAGCACGCCTTCGGCCGGCTGGCGCACGCCGGCCTGCTGGAGACACGTCATGGTGTGGGCACGCGCGTACGGGACTTCCTGCGCCTGGGCGGTGCGGACCTGCTGCCGATGCTCGTGCGCCACAGCCCCGACTGGATCGGCGAGATCTTCGAAGTGCGCCGCAGCATAGGCGCGTTGATCGCGGAACGAGCCGCGGCCCGCGCCACGGCGGACCAGGTCGTCGAACTGCGCGGGCTGCTGGCGGCCGTCGGGGCGGCGGACGGCGGCGACCCGGCACAGCTGGCGGACGCAGAGGTGCACCGGGCACTGGCCCGTGCCACGGGCAATCGCGTGTACGTCCTGCTGACCAACACGTTGTTCAACGCGTACATGCCGGTGCGCGCCGCCCTGGTCGGGCCCTTCGAGGACGCTCGCACCGCTCGCGACCGCCTGGCGCCCGTGGTCGAAGCCGTGGCGGCCGGCGACCCGGACGCGGCCCGCGCCGCCGCCGGCGACTACCTGTCGGCGACGGAACGCATCATGCTCGACGGCCTGGCACGGTCCGCGGGACGCGGGGAGGCCGCCCGGTGAGCTCCCGCGGAACAGTGTTCCGGGAAACCATGCTGGGCCGGGTACACCTCGTCGGCGAGAAGACCGACCGCCCCGTGCGGCTCGACCTCGTGGCCCGCGCCGACCGGGTGCTGCTGCCCCACCGGACGACGCAGGCACGGCTGACGGGACGGATCCGGATAGCCGGACGCGCCGACGACCCCGGCATCACGGGCGAGTTGGAGATCTCACCGCTGGCGCGCCGCAGGGTCCGCTACCGGATCGGCTTCGACCTGGAGGGCCGTCGCCTGCTGCTGGACGGCTGGAAGTCGGTGTCGTGGAAGCGTCCCCTGACCTCCATGACCGTACTGCCGTACACGCTGTACGAGGACGGTGCCCGAGCCGGCGCGGGCACCCTGCGCTTCCCCCTTGCCACAGGCCTGCTGCCCTTCCTCGCCGGCTTCCGGTTCCCCCGGGCGGCCGAGCCCGCCGACGGCCCCGAGCCGGCGCCGCGCTGGGACGGCACGCCGGGGCGGACGGAGGTCTGGTACACCACCCTGACCGACCCGGCCACGGGCACCGGCGTCTGGCTGCACCACGAGCTCGTCGCGCCCAGCGACGGCTCACCCGCCCACGCGCACGGCTGGGCCGCCGTCTTCCCCAAGGACGGACCGGTGGAGCACGCCCGCTTCGGCCCCACCCCCTGGGAGCGGCGACCCGACGGATTCGGCACCGACGACATCCGCGCCGTCCCCGGCCGTCTCACCGGCCGGGCCGGCCCGTTCAGCTGGGCGCTCTCGGAGGAGCCGCAGGGGCCGCCGCTGTACACCCTTCCGCGCTGGTCCTGGAGACATCCGTGGCTGCCCGCATCGCACATGCTGCCCGCAGCGCGCGCCCGCTACAGCGGAACCGTCCGGCACCGCACCGGCGAGCTACGGCTCGCGGACGCGCCCGGAGCGAGCGCCCGTATCTACGGCCACGGCAGCGCCCGCCGCTGGGCCTGGCTCCACGCCGACCTGGGCGGCGGTGACGTCCTGGAGATCGTCGCCGCGGTGTCGATGCGGCGAGGACTGGACAGGCTGCCCCCGCTGGTGTTCCTGCGCCTGTACCGAAACGGGCGCACGTGGCCGCGGCGGGCGGAGCGGTCCGCCGTGGGCTGGGCGGGCCTGGGCCGGTTCCGCGCGGACATCGGCCTGCCGCAGTGGCGGATCGAGGGCCGCGCCGGGCTGCGGCGGATCCGGGTGACGGTGACCCAGCCGCCGGAGCGGACACTCGCACTCGGCTACACGGATCCGGACGGTTCCCCCGCGGTGTGCCGCAACAGCGAGAGGGCGGACGCGGAGGTGCACCTGGAACGCTGGCGGGGCGGGTGGCGGCCGGAAGCCGTCTGGCGGCTGTCGGGTACCGCCCATGCTGAGGTGGGTGAGCGATGAGGTCGCCGATGTCCCCCGACCCGGACTCACCGACGTCCCCCGCCCCGGGCTCCCCAGCCCTGGACGGACTTGTGGCCGCCCTCCTCGCCGACGACGGCACCACCGCGTGGACCCGGGCCGTACCCGGGCGCGTCGCGGCACTGCTCGACGCCATGCCCGCCCCGGCACGGCTCGCGGTACGCGGGGTGGCCGCGGCCATCGACGCCTACGCCGTTGCCCGTACCGGCAGGCGACTGTCCGGGCTCGATGCGGCAGGGCGGCAGCACGTCATGGCGTCGCTCGCCTCCCGCCGGGCGCTGCTGCCGCTGCTGGACGCGGTCAAGGTGCCGGTGCTGCTGGCCGCCGGCACCGAGCGGACCCTGCACCACGACTTCACGCCCCCGGTGTCCGCCCCCGGTGATCCGCCGCTCCACTGCACACCCTCCGGCCACTGGCCCGCGCGGTCCACCGCCGACGCGGTCGTCGTCGGCTCGGGCGCCGGCGGGGCGATGGCCGCGCGGACGCTCGCAGCGGCCGGCATGAGCGTCATCGTGATCGAGGAGGGGGAGCACCACACCACCGCGTCGTTCGCCCGACGGGCTCCGCTGGACCGCTTCGTCGACCTGTACCGGGACGGGGGCGCGACGATCGCCGTGGGCAGCCCCCGGCTGGTCCTGCCGGTGGGCCGCGCGGTCGGCGGTACGACCGTCGTCAACTCCGGCACCTGCTACCGCACACCCGACCACGTCGTCGCCCGCTGGCTGAGCCGGCACGGATTCACTGCCGCCGAGGGCTTCGATTCCCACCTCGACGAGGTCGAACACGCCCTGCGGGTGGCACGCCAACCGCTGGACGTCCTGGGTGACAACGGGCTGCTCGCACTCGCCGGCGCCGAGCGGCTCGGCTGGACCGCCGCACCCCTGCGGCGCAACGCCCCTGGCTGCCGGGGCTCGTGCCAGTGCGTCGTGGGCTGCCCCACCGGCGCCAAACAGAGCGTCCAGCTGTCCGTGCTTCCCGAGGCCTGCGCGGCGGGCACCCGCATCCTGACCGGCGCCCGCGTACGCCGTGTCCTCACCGACCGCGACGGGCCGCGCGGCCCACGGGCCGCCGGGGTGCTGGCCCGCCGCCCGGACGGCAGTGAACTGGAGATCCTCAGCCCGCTGGTCGTGGTCGCCGCGGGGGCCCTGCACACACCGCCGCTGCTGCGTCGCTCCGGCCTGGGCGGACACCCGCGGCTCGGTCACAACCTCAGCGTCCACCCCGCCATCAGCGTCGCGGGACGCTTCGGCCGCCCCGTCGCCGGTGGAAAGGGCGTTCTGCAGAGTGTGGGAGTGGAGCACCTGCATGCCGAGGGCATCCTCATCGAGGCCACCGCGGCGCCACCCGGCATGAGTTCCTTCGTCCTGCCGGGCGTCGGCCGCGAACTCCGACGCGAACTCGAGCAGACCGAGCGGCTGGCCACCCTCGGTGCCATGATCGCCGACCGGCCCTCGGGCCGCGTCCTCGGCAGCGACCGTACGCTGCTGCGCTACGACCTGGCGAAGCGCGACGCGGGACGGCTGCTGCGGGCCCAACGGGCCATGGGACACCTGCTGTTCGCCGCGGGCGCGGAGGAGGTGCTCACGGGCGTCCCCCACGCCCCGCGCGCCCGGACCCCTGCCCAACTGGACGCCCTGCTCGACAGGGTGAACGCGCGCCACCTCCACCTGTCCGCGTTCCACCCCACGGGCACGGCGGCGGCCGGCGCCGACCCCGAGCGGTCACCGGCCGACCCGGAAGGACGCCTGCGGGGCGTACACGGCGTACTGATCGCCGACGGCTCCGTACTGCCGAGCTGCCCGGAGGTGAACCCGCAACTGAGCATCATGGCCGCAGCCCTGGCCATCACGCGGCGATGCGCCACGCGGTCCTGAGCCGGGGCACGGAACGGTCTCGACCGGATGGCCGCGCCGGCGGTTGACCTTCACCTTGGGGCAGGCGGCAGCATCGGTGGGGCCGGGCGATGCGCTCGGCGTGGGGAGGAGCGGGCATGGGACTGCTGACCATCGGGGCGTTCGCGAAGGCGTCCCGGCTGTCACCGAAGGCGCTGCGTCTCTACGACGACCTCGGCCTTCTGACTCCTGCCCGCGTCGACCCGGTGACCGGGTACCGCCTCTACGCACCCGGACAACTCGGCCGGGCCCGACTGGTCGCCTGGCTGCGGCGCCTGGGCATGCCCCTGGCCCGGATCCAGCACGTCTGCACGCTGGAGCCCGGCCCGGCGGCCCAGGAGATCCGTGCGTTCTGGGCCCACGTGGAGGCTGACATCGCCGCACGGCGGGACCTGGCCACCTTCCTCATCGACCACCTGACCCGGAAGGAACCTTCCATGGCCGAGACCGCCCAGCCCCTGGGAATCCGTTACGCGGCCCTGTCCGACAGGGGACTGGTCCGCAAGAGCAATCAGGACACCGCCTACGCCGGGTCCCGCCTGCTTGCCGTCGCCGACGGCTTCGGCAGCGCAGGAGCCCCCGCGAGCGCGGCCGCCGTCGACGCGCTCAAGCGCCTGGAAACCGACAGCATCCCGGCAGGCACTCTCCTCAACCTCCTCGAAGACGCCGTCGAGCAGGCCAAGCAGGCCGTGCTCGGCGTCGCAGGAACCGGCTCGTCCCCCGAAGGGGCCGGCACGACACTCACCGCGATGCTCTGGACCGGCTCCCAGCTGGCCCTCGTCCACATCGGCGACTCCCGCGTCCACCTCCTGCGCGCCTGGAGCTCCAGCAGTAGGGGCCGGCCGCACGCCCTTCCCGCGTACGCACGCCCTAGCCGCCGATGCCACTCTTGTCGGCGCGAGCCCACTGCGCGGCGCGGACCGACCCGTCCTGGATGGCCTGCTGGGGGAGTTGAAGCCCGAGGGCCGTGTCTAGAGCGTGGAAGTACAGTTCGAACTCGTTGGTCACCTCGGGGTGGTCCAGTTCGGCTCGGCGTACGGCCTGGTTGAGGAAGTCGAGTTGACCACCCCGGTAGTAGGGCGCACGCCCACGTTCGTACCAGATCAGTTCCAGAGCACCCCAGTCGTCGTCGACGCGGCGGCCGTCGCGGGTGTGGTCGAAGGTGTAAATGGCCTTTGCGCTGCAGGCGCTCAGCTGCACGGTCTCGGTGACCCCGAGCCGGGAGAGCGCCGCACTGTCGGCCCGGGTCCCGGGTGGTGTCTCGTGGTGCATCAGGAACACCCAGTCTCCTGCCTGCCCGAAGCAGAGGCTCTCCCAGGCGATGTCCCAGCAGTCGCGGCCGGTGCCGTCCATGCTGCGCAGGTCCGACAGCCGTGTCCCGGTCGCGGTCTGCTCCGGGTCGGCTCCATGGAGCAGGGCGATGTCCTCCGCGCTGATGCCCTCGCCGCGGAAGAAGAGGAGGTTGGTGTAGGGGTCCTGCTCGCGCCACGAGCCGGCGATCCAGGCGAGGCGTTCCAGTGGGTCGCGGCCGCAGGGCGGTGCCGGCGGCGTGCCGTCCACGCCGCCGCTGCGGAATCTGGTCCCCCATGCGGGATCGATCCGGTCGAGCATCCCGGCCTGCCCGGTCACGAGGTTGGCGACCGGGCCGTGGCCGGGGGAGTGGGCCACGATGTGCTCGGCGAGACGGCGGACCGCGTCCTCGGCGACGAAGTACAGCACCTGGTCGGGATCCCGGGAGGCGAAGCTCTCCCGGTAGGGGCCGTGGTAGCCGCGCACGGTGCCGTCTTCGTCCAGGACGAGGAACAGGCGGTCCTGATCGCCTGCACGCCCTGCGTACTGGGCGGGTGATGTGCCGGTGGGCGGGAACATGGCGTCGTCGAGCAGGTCAGAACCTGCGGCTATCCGGTGCCAGGCCTGCTTGAGTGTGTGCTCGGTCATCCGCATGGGCGTCAGTATGCGACCGGGCACTGACACCCGACCCGGCTGCCCGCCCCTGGCGGCGCTTCCCCCGCTGCCCCTTCCCCGTTCATCCGGACCGTCGGGCCGACTGCTCGCCGACGACCGACCGGCCGACGGAAATCCGCTCGCGTGCGGGCCGGCGAGGGCGGACACTCGTCCCATGGCGGACATGGGGGCGTTCCGGGAAGCGGTCACCGCATGGGCGGCCGGCGGCCCCGGCGACCCCGCGCGTGAGCTGGCCGCTCGGCTGCGCGTCCGGGCGGCCGTCCTGCTCGAAGGGCCGAGTGACGTCGCAGCGGTCGACGCGCTGGCCGCGAGCCGCGGCCGGAACCTGGCGGCCGAAGGTGTCTGCGTCCTGGCGATGGGCGGTGCGATGAGCGTCGGACGCTTCGCCCGCCTCCTCGGGCCGTCCGGCCTGGGTCTCCGCCTCACGGGACTGTGCGACGAGCGGGAGCGTGGTTACTACGCCCGGGGCTTGGAGCGGGCCGGTGCGGCACAGCAGGAGTTCTTCGTCTGCGCGGCGGATCTGGAGGACGAGCTCATCCGCGCGCTGGGCGTGACGCGGGTGGCGGAGTTGGTCCGGGCGGAGGGCGACCTGCGCGCCCTGCGGACCTTCCTGCGCCAGCCCGCACAGCAGGGCCGAACCTCACAGCAGCAGTTGCGGCGCTTCCTCGGCACGAAGAAGGGCCGCAAGATCCGCTACGGCCGGGTACTCGTCGAAGCCCTCGAACCCGACCGCATACCCGCCCCGCTCGACGGCCTGCTCACCAGCCTGTGACGACGCGTGGGCCGGTCGGGTCAGGCCCGGGTGAGCCGCAGCGCGGGGCGAGGCGGGCGGCCGGTTCGGCCGAGCGCTCGGCGACACCCGGCTACCCTGTCACCTGCCAGACATGACATCGTTGCCCACGGCTGTCCCCTGCCGGCGCGATCGGTGGTGACCGGATACCTCGCCGCGAGGGGGACGGACAAGACCGTGGGGAGTGGACTCTGGTGACGAGGTGGCAGCAGCCGCAGCTGCCGGAACGGGGGCAGCGCGGGCCGGTTCCCGGTCCGCGCCGGACGCGCCGTACGCAGACGGTCTCCGAACTCCGGGCCCAGGGCCGGTACGGCCCCGAACTCCGCGAGGTTCTCCCCGCGTTCGCGGGCCTCGGTCTGGCCGCGCTGGTCACCGTGTGCCTGCTCATCTGGCTTCAGCGCACATCTGGCGTCCTCGGACTGGCGCTCGGCGTCATCCTGCTGGCTCCGGGCACCGTGGTGGCCCTGCGCGTGCGCCGTGCTGTCGTCCGCCGGCGCGGCGGCCGTTACACCGCTGCGGAGCTCGCCCTGCTCGATGAGCGCGGGTTGGCGGAGGCGGCGGCGCGCATCCTGCAGCGCGACGGCTGGCAGGTGGTCGATCTGACCCTGCAGAAGGGAAGGCGGCGCCTGCATGCCCGGGACCGCCAGGGGCGCCAACTGGACGTCGCGTTCCGCTCCGGGGCAACGGCCGAGGAAGACCGGAACTGGCGCACGGCCCTCCTCGAGACGGGCCGCCCGGGCGCCGCCCGCCCGATCCAGGTCATCGTCCACCCCGGCGGCTTCAGCCGCGCAGACGTGCTGTGGGCCGCCCGCCAGGGCGACGTCCACCTCCTGCACGGCCGCCAACTGCAGCGCTGGGCGACCGGCGCGTCCCTCGACGATCTGGGGCTGCCACGCTGACGGTTTGCCTTGCGGTCGGCGCGGTGCATCTCGATCGAGGCGGCTGCAGTCAGGGCACCTGGGCGCTGAACACCGCGTTGTGGCAGAGCTGTTCGGCGCACCACCGGAAATGTCCGTCACGGTCGTCCATGCCGAAGACATCGTAGGTGGTGAAGGCGTAGACGGCCTGGTAGACGGCAAGGGTGGCGGGTGCGTAGCCGAGTTCCTGCGCGAAGAGCCGGGTGAGTTCGGCGGTGTGCTCCTTGGCGTAGCTGCCGTACATGTCCCAGATGGCCGTGGTGACCACTGCTTCAAATGCCGGATCGCCTGCCGTGGTGTAGCAGCCGAAGTCGAGTACGGCGACGGGCCGTCCGGCACCGTCGGTGTGGATGTTGGGCGGGACGAGGTCCCCGTGGATCGCTGTCACCGGAGCGTCGGGAAGCGACCTGAGCGTGGCCAGCGTGCTTGCGACTCCCGAGTCGAAGTCCGGCACCTGCACGGCCAGGGCAGCGCCGCGCCGGGCCAGGGCGCGGGTGACCAAGGCCGCGAGCGCGTCCTGGAAGCGGTGGTGGCCCTGCCACAGCGGACGGTGGTCGCCCTGCACGGTCAGCCGGCGCATCGCGTCTGTACCCGGCACCGAGGCGAGGCCACGCAGAACGGCAAGGAGCGACGACGCCCTGGTGCTCCTGCACTTCGAGGATCTCCGGGGTGGCGAACGGCAGTGGGCGCTGTGCAAGGTCCGCATACACCTGGCGGGTGAGTGCGGTCGGCGGCCGGCCGGTCCACACCTTGGCGACCCGGCCGTCGCCCAGCCGGTAGACGATGCCCTCGACGCCGCAGCCGATGCGGCGGGCGTTCGGGTGCCCGCGCTCGGCGAGGTACCCGGGCCACGGGTCGGCGGTGGGGGACGTTTCCGAGTTCAAGGTGACCTCCTCGCCGGCAGCGCGATGGCCGCCACCCCGGCCCCGCACCCCGCGTCTCCCGTCGCCGTTGCGCACAAGGCCCAGGCCCCGAAGGCCGGCATCACCGCCACGCCGTCGGCATCCTCCGTCCGCGCCTGGCAGCTGTTCCGGGTCACCGGCAAGACGACCGGCCTCAAGCCGGGCAGCAAGGTGACCCTGCAGCAGAAGCAGCACGGCACGTGGGTCAGCCTGCCCGCCTCCGCGCCCGTCGCGCGCAACGGCTCCTACTCGCTGGGCGTCAAGCTCGGCCTGAAGGGCAAGAACGACCTGCGCGTCGTCAGCGGCAGCACGGCCTCACCGGTCTTCAACGTGACGGTCCGCTGATCCGCGCCGGCACCGCGGATCCGGCAAGCCGCCATCGGCGCGGGGAGGGCCCTGCCCGCTCCGATGGCGAGCAGCCGGCCGCGGAGGGACACATCCGCCGCACCCGGCCGGCTCCTGGACATGCGCCCAGTTCCGCTGGGTCGGCACCCGCCCGCACAGGAGCTCACGCCCCTACAGTGCCGCGAGGCTGTCGGCCAGGTCGGTGAGACCGAGTGAGCCCTGGCTGAGCGCGTTCATGTGCCAGGTGCGCAGGTCGAAACCGGTACCGAGGCGGCGGCGGGAGGCCTCACGGCCCTGCAGCCATGCGCGCTCGCCCAGCTTGTAGCCGATGGCCTGGCCGGGCCGGCCGAGGTATCGGTCGATCTCGCTGGTACGGCGGGCGGTGTCGCTGCCGTGGTGCGCGGCCATGAACGAGGTGGCGAGGTCGGGCGTCCAGCGTTCGCCGGGGTGGAAGCCGGAGTCGTCGGGGATGACCAGTTCCAGGTGCATGCCGATGTCGATGATCACGCGGATGACACGCAGCATCTGCTTGTCCAGATAGCCCAGACGGCGGGCGGGGTCGGTGAAGAAGCCCAGTTCGTCCATCAGACGCTCGGCGTACAGGGCCCACCCCTCCTTGTTGGCGCTGACCGCGCCCAGCGTGATCTGGTAGGAGCTGAGGCGGTCCGCCGCGGCGGTCCATCGGGCCGTCTGCAAGTGATGGCCGGGGACGCCCTCGTGGTACCAGGTGCTGACGATCTGCCAGGTGGGGAACGTCTGTTGGCCCAGAGTGGGCAGATACGTGCGGCCGGGGCGGCTGAAGTCCAGGCTCGGACCGGTGTAGTACGGAGCGCCGGCGCTGCCGGCGGGCGCGATCCTCGTCTCCACCCGGCGCAGGGGTCCGGAGATGTCGAAGTGGGTACCGTCGAGGGCGTCGATCGCCTCGTCCATGACCTGCTGGAGCCAGACGCGGATGTTCTCCTCGCCCACGATGGCGTGCCCGTGCCGGTTCAGGTGGTCCATGGTCTCGCGGACACTTGCGCCGGGAAGGATCCGGTCGGCTTCGGCCTGCATCTCGGCGACCGTCCGGTGGAACTCCTCCCAGGCCCAGGCGTACGCCTCGGCCGGGTCCACATCGGCGCCGTTGGCCCAGCGGGCCGAGCGCAGGTAGCGCTCACGGCCGACGGCGTCCGGGGTGCCGTCCGCGGCGGGCAGATAGGTGCCGCGCAGCCAGTCGCGGAAGCCGGCCACCGCGGTCGTCGCCCGGTCGGCGGCGGCATCCAGTTCGGGCCGGAGCCGGTCCGGCCCACCGGCCACGAACGTGGCGAACCAACTCGCGCCGCCGGCGTCCTGTCCGGTCCAGGCGGCGAGCTGCCCGATGACGGCGCGGGCCTGGCGGGGCGCGCAGATCAGCCCACGGGCGATTCCCTCGGTGAGGGTCGCCCGATAGCCGTCCAGCGCGCCGGGCAGGTTGCGCAGCCGCCCGGCCACCATCGCCCAGTCCTCATCGGTGTCCGTGGGCATCAGGGTGAAGATGCTCCGCACCTTGTGCAGGGGCGAGTTGGCGTTGCTCAGCCGGCGGAAGTGGTCGCCCGCCTCGTGCAGGGCGAGCTCCGCGGTCAGCCGCTCCCGCAGCAACCGGGCACAGTTCCGCTCGACGTCCTCGAACACCACGCCGTCCTTTTCCGCGTTCCGCTCGGTGGCGTCGAGCGTCAGGAGCGTTCGCCGGGCCAGTTCGGCGAGCGCCTCGAAGCCCTGCGGAGACAGGTCCGGCTGCCGGTCGTCCTCGGCGTCAAGGCCGAGTCGCGCCGAGGTCATGGGGTCCAGGGCGGCGACCTGCGCGACGTAGTCGTCGGCGATCCGGCGCGGGGTGTTCAGCTTCTCGGACATGGCGCTCATGCTGACGCACCGTCGCCGACGGTGTCAGCCACGCGCCGTCGGCTTTCGGCCGCTCGGCAACGCGTGCAACCTGCTCCGGGCGGGCCCGGCAGCCGGAACGACGGAACGTGAAGCCGGTGGTGCGCCATTCATGCTGTGGTCATGCTGTGGTGGGCGGGATGTTCTGGTTGGCGTGGAAGAAGTTGTCGGGGTCGTAGGTGCGCTTGATCGCGGCCAGCCGGTCGTAGTGGCCGCGGTACGTGCCCCGGACGCGGTCGGTGCTCTCCTGCTCGCCCAGGAAGTTGATGTAGCCGCCGCCCATGGAATGGGGGTGCAGTTCGGTCCAGTAGTCGACACACCACTGGCGGATCAGGCCGGCGTTGGCGGGCTCGGGGTCGATGCCGGCTACGACACCCGACCACACGGCGTTCCGGTAGGCCCAGGCCGTGTCGTCGGCGCCGGTACGGCGGGTCGCCCCGTCGACCGGGTACAGGTGCATCGTGGACAGGCCGGTGGGGAGATTCTGCCCGTACTTCTCATGCACCGTGATCGCGTCGTCCGAGATGGCGTCGAAGAAGTCGCCGCGCCAGTACCACTGCAGCCCCTTCGGGAGCAGCGCGTCGAACATGGTCTGCAGAGCGGGGTAGGGCATGGGCGTGGTGAAGTGGAAGGCGGGTGGCCCCGGTACGTTCACCACGGTCAGCACCTTCTCCAGGCGGTCCCCTGCCAGATTGCCGGTGTAGCACCACACGACCCCGCACATCTTCTGTCCGTGGATCGGCTCGGGGAAGGGCGGCCCGGGCGGAATGGTCAGCAGGGCGAAGAAGCCGTTGAGGTCCTCGGGTGCGGCGGGTATGAACTCCCGGTACCACTGCAGCACTTCGCGGGTTTGGTCCACGGGCCAGACGGTCACCGCGACGCCGACGGCGTCCACGGGGTGCAGCCGGAAGGTGAAGGAGGTGACCACGCCGAAGTTGCCGCCGCCGCCCCGCAGGGCCCAGAACAGGTCCGGGTGGTCGTTCTCCGACGCGGTGACGAACGTGCCGTCGGCGAGGACGACGTCGGCGGCCAGCAGGTTGTCGACGGTCAGGCCGTACCGGCGGGTCAGGTACCCGTGCCCGCCGCCGAGGGTGAGACCGCCGACCCCGGTGGTCGACATGATCCCGGCCGGTGTGGCGAGACCGAAGGCGTGTGTCGCGTGGTCGAGGTCGCCCAGCTGGCTTCCGCCGCCCACCCGCGCGGTCCCTGTTTCCGGGTCGACGTGCACCCAGCGCATCGGCGACAAGTCGAGCGTCAGCGCCCCGTCGACCAGGCACAGCCCCGGACCGCTGTGTCCCCCGCCGCGCACCGCCAGCTCCACCCCGGTGTCCTGGGCGAAGGAGAGCACGGTCCGTACATCCGCCACATCGACGCACCCGGCGATCGCGGCCGGCCGCCGGTCGATCATGGCGTTGTAAATGCCGCGGGCCTCGTCGTAGCCGTGGTCTCCTGGAGCGACCACGGGTCCCCGCAGGGACTCCCGCAGACTGTCGACAACTGGTTCGTTGATACCGCCCATGGTGGAACACCCCTGCTCACGTGCGTGACGCGCGGACGGAGGCGAGCGAGAAGTCCAAGCGGGCTGCGGGGGCGTGAGACGCGGATCCGTACGCGCCTGTGAAAGGACCGGCAGGGTGCGGCACCCCACTGTCGGCAGCATGCAGTACCCCGGCCACCGCCATTGTCCGCCCGGCCGCCGTCTGCCGCACGTCGGAAACGGCGGCCCCGCGCGATGCCCCAGCCACCCCCCACAGCCGTCACGGACGCCGGTCCGTCGCGGCCGGCCGGCCATCAGCCCCGGAGGTGTACTCGTCCGCGCGTTCGCCGGTGACCAGGAAGACCACGCGTCGGGCGACCGACACGGCGTGGTCGGCGAAGCGTTCGTAGTAGCGGCCGACCAGCGTGACGTCGACGGCGGTTTCGACGCCGTGCTGCCACTGGTCGTCCATCAGATGCCGGAAGATCATGCGGTGCAGCTCGTCCATGCGGTCGTCGTCCTGCTCCAGCTGCAACGCCGCGTCGACGTCCCTGGTGAGGAGTACCTCGGCGGCCTGCGCCATCAGGCGCTGCGCGAGCTGGCCCATTTCCAGGATCGTCCGGTGCAGGTCGCCCGGTACCGCGCGCCCCGGGTACCGCAGCCTGGCCAACTGGGCCACATGCCGGGCCAAGTCCCCGCACCGCTCCAGGTCCGCACTCATCCGCAGGGAGGTCACCACGGTGCGCAGGTCGGTGGCGACGGGCTGCTGCCGGGCCAGCAGCGCGATCGCCCGGTCCTCCAGATCCCTCTGGAGGTCGTCAACCTGCACGTCGGCCGAGATGACGCCCTCGGCGACCTGGAGGTCGGCGTCGAGCAGAGCGGTGGTGGCCCGGCCGATCGCGGAGCCCACCAGCCGGGCCATCTCCACCAGCCCGTCGCTGAGCGACGCCAGTTCCTCGTGGTACGTCTTTCGCATCGCGTTCCCTCCTGCACGTATGTGCTCCCGCGTCTCCCCCTCGGCACCGGACGCGTGTGCAGTCGTCCCGCCCGCCAACGGCACGGGGCGCCTCAGTGAGGCACCGATCTGGCGCCGTGGCCGAACCCACCGACATGGAGGCCCGGCCCATGCCGATGAGCCCGATGGGTGCTGGGCGCCCGGCACAGCGCGATGAGCGCGGCGTCGTCGTCGAGGCGTCCCCCGACGTGGTCGAGCAGATCGCGGCGAATGTGGTGCACAAGCTTCTCCGGGCTGCTCCCGGCCCACTGGGCGGCCCGTTCCGGGAGCGGATAGAAGGCGCCGTCGGCATCCCGGGCCTCGATGACGCCGTCGGTGTAGAGCAGGAGGGTGTCGCCGGGCTCGAAGGAGAACACATCGACCGTGTAGTCCCCGGGTGCCGTCCCGTGGATCCCGAGCGGAGGCGCCGGGTGTACGGGGACCGTCACCGCGCTCCCGTGACTGAGCAGCAGCGGCGGGGGATGGCCGCAGCTCAGGATCCGGGTCACATGGCCCTCGTCGGAGATCTCCATCAGCATCACGGTGGCGAACCGCTCGCCCAGTTCCTCGTCCGGTTCCAGGTCGGGCAGATTGCGGGCCACACTGCGCTCCAGGGCGGCGGCCAGCGTGGGCAGCGAGGTGTGGTGGTGGGCGGCTTCGCGAAAGGCTCCGATGAGGAGCGCGGCCTCACCGATGGCGGAGAGGCCCTTGCCGCGGACGTCGCCGATCATGACCCGTACGCCGCTGTCGGTGGGCGTCGCGGCGTACAGGTCACCGCCGATCTGGGCCTCGGCCTCGGCGGCCAAGTACAGACAAGCGATCTTCATCGAGCCGATCTGCTCCGGCAGCGGCCACAGCAGAACGTGCTGCGCGGCCTCGGCGATCATGCGCACCTGGGCCAGCTGGCGGGTCCGCCGTTCGCGCATCACGCAGTAGAACACGGTCAGAGCCGACAGCACGGCAAGGGCGAGAAGCTGCACCAGCACGTTGCGCGAGAACAGCACGCCGAAGTGCCAGCCGATGTACGCCTGCGCCCCCACGGCCAGGAATCCGATCAACCCGGTCAGCCAGGGTCCGGCGAACGACGCCGTGATCGCGGGGGCGATGACCAGCAGCGGCCCGAGATGGATGTCGGCCGGGACCAGCTGGTCCACCACGGTGATGACGATGACGAGCACGATGGGGATCGCCAGCAGCGCATGACTCGACTGCCATGGCTGTCGCACACCGGCAGCAACGTCTCGCCGGACATCCACGTCTTCCACAGTGCACCATCGAGGCACGGCTGACGAGCGGACACTCCCCGGCGACAGCGCCGGACAGCCACCGGGGGCCGTTGCTTGAGTTCGATCCCCAGGCCGACGTCGTTACCCGGGTGCCGGCCGGTGATGATCTCCGGCCTGTGGTGGGTGTCGTCGCCCCAGCCGCAGAGATGCTCCCGGCCATGTCGGGACGGCACAGCCGGTCATCCTTTCCGTCGGCGGGCGGACGGTCCCCCCCGTCGGGACCTCTCTGACCTGCTGGGACACCGCAAGAGGCGGGGGATACGGCGGGACGGGCCAGAACTCTGTCTCGAAGAAGTGTTATCGGGGGCGCATCGAGCGGTCTCCCAGGTATCGGACAGAATCGTTCCGCCTCGAAGGATGGGAAGCACTTTTATGAGCACGCAGGACGCGGCGGAGACGGCGGTACTGGTCACAGCCGCCCGGGAGGGCGATACGCAGGCTCAGGACGCCCTGGTCAACGCGTACCTCCCGCTGGTCTACAACATCGTCGGCCGGGCTCTGAACGGCTCGGTGGATGTCGACGACGTGGTGCAGGAGACCATGCTGCGTGCCCTGGACGGGCTGGGCGGACTGCGGACGCCCGAGCGCTTCCGGTCCTGGCTGGTGGCGATCGCGATGAACCAGGTCCGGGTGTACTGGGAGCATCGGCGCTCCGCCCCGGGCGCCGTGGAGGAGGCCGCGGACCTGGCCGATCCCGGTGCCGACTTCGTCGACCTGACCGTGGTGCAGCTCCAGCTCGCAGGGCAACGCCAGGAGACGGCGCAGGCGACGCGCTGGCTGGAACCCGACGATCGGGGACTGCTGTCACTGTGGTGGCTGGAGTGCGCCGGGGAACTCACCCGGGCCGAGGTCGCCGCGGCTCTGGACCTGTCGCCCCAGCACACAGCGGTCCGGGTGCAGCGGATGAAGGCGCAGCTCGAGGCGGCCCGGGTGGTGGTACGAGCGCTCGACGCACGGCCGCTGTGCGAGGAACTCCGGGTCGTGCTGGCCCCCTGGGACGGCAGGCCCTCGGCTCTGTGGCGCAAACGAATAGCCCGGCACGCGCGCGGCTGCCCCCGCTGCAGCGGACTGTGGAGCGGACTGATGCCCGCGGAAGGACTGCTGGCCGGCCTGGCGCTGGTCGGGGTGTCGTCCACGCTGCTGGCCCGGGAGTTCTTCGCTTCGGGGACGCTTGTCCCGGCTGGTTCCGCCGCACCGCTCGGCGGCGTCGACGGCGTCAGTGGCGCCGACGGCGGCACCCGGTCGCGCCCGGACACCGGACGGCATGGCGGACACGCCACGGCCGCCGGCTCGCGCAGCCGGTCCCGACGCCGTCGGCGCATGCGCCGCCGCGCCGTCAGCGGCGCCGTCGTCGCGGCCTGCGTCGCGGGAGGCGGCCTGTGGTACTTCGGTACGGACTCCGGTCCCGGCCCCGACCGGACGAACGCCGAGCAAAGAGCAGCCGTACCCGTCCCGGACCTCTCGACGCCCACTGCCGGCGACAAGTCTCCCTCGGCCTCGCCGTCTCCGTCTCCGTCAGCGGCCAAGACGACAAAGCCGAGCCCCGCCAAGAAAACGAGCCCTGCCAGGAAGAGCGCACCGACGGCCCGGCAGTCCACCCGACCGGCTCCGGCCCCGGCGAGGACGACGCAGGCTCCTTCCCAACCCACCGGCACGGTCGACCAGGTGGTTGCGCTGGTGAACAAGGAGCGGGCGGCCGCCGGCTGTGGTCCGCTCGCTGAGGATCCGCAACTGCAGAAGGCCGCCCAGGGCCAGTCCGACGACATGGCCGGTCGTCATTTCTTCGACCACACCAACCCGGACGGTGCCGATCCCGGGCAGCGCATCACCGCCGCCGGCTATCGCTGGTCCACCTACGGCGAGAACATCGCTCGGGGCCAGCAGACCGCCGCAGCAGTCATGGACTCCTGGATGAACAGCCCGGGCCACCGCGCGAACATCCTCAACTGCTCCTTCAAGAACATCGGCGTGGGCGTCCACAAGGGCACGGGCGGCCCCTGGTGGACGCAGGACTTCGGCGCCAAGCAATGAGACGCCTCGGATGCGGTAGCGGTGACCGGGTGCCGTGCGGGATCCCCTCGTACATGGCCGTGGGAGACTCCGTCCTCGGTCACGATCCTGCGGCGGAGGGATCACGAGCCGACTCCTGACGGTGGCCCGGCGCCGGGATGCGTCGTTGATCGGGCATGAGCGCTGCGATGGAGGACGGAGACAGTATGGCCTTCGCTCGGCTGACCGATGCCTCTCGTCCGACCGATGCCTCTCGTCTGGACGACAGGGGAGGGGATTGCCGTTGGTGCCGGGCGCTGTTCGGGTATGGCGATCAGCGGCACGCGTCGGCCCGCGCGGGCCACGACCTCACCCGTCGACTGGTTCAGCTGCGCATGGTCATACTGCCGGTCGCCGTGCTCACGGTCGTCGCTGCGGTCCTGGCGGAGATGCTCGGCTGAACCGCGCCGTACCTGCTGACCGCACGCCTGGCCGGCCGTACGCCGACCAGGCTGGTGCCGCCAGGCTCGTGCTCACCCACCTGTGGCCGGGGACCGATCCGATTGAGGCACAGCAAACAGCTGCGGAAGCCTTCCGGTGTCATCGGGTGCCAGAGACCGTACGGCCGCCCCCGTGGGCCAGGTTGGTGCGGTGCCTCGCGGGAGCCGGGGTCAGCGCCGGCGGGGGTACGAGCAGGCGTCCACGGCGTGGGCGCGTCACCGCCCGAACCGCGGTACGCCCCGCTCCCGATTCCTTCGGGGCGGGGCGCTGGTGAGCGGGTCGATCACCGAACGGCGATCACGTTCGTGGCCTTGTGGCCGACGACGTCGAAGACCACTCGCTGACCCTCGCGGGTGGTCTGCGTCTCCATGCCGGAGAACGGGCGCCTCTCGCCGTCCTCGTCGGTGATGACGCCCACGCCGTCCGCCCTGTTGTACACGGCGATTGTTCCGAGAGGCATCGTCTGTTCCTCCGTGGGTTGGCGGCTACTGACATCCCCCGGTGAGCAGAGCATCACCCGACGTGAGCGGCGGAAGAAAGCATGCCTCGGCGCGTCGGCCAGTGTTTGACCAGAAGTCAGCCGTCCGATCGGCGGGCGCGTCACACGGACGTCCGAATCACCCGGCGACCCGGCCCCATGAGACCCGCCCGCCCGCCTCAGTGCCCGAGGCACTGGCGGCGGGGCGGGCAGTGGCTTCAGGGAGTTACCCCTCAGCCCCCGGGCCGGATGCGTCCGCGCCACGCTCCGGACTCTTCTCCGCGCTGTTCGATGTACTGCTTGAAGCGCTTCATGTCGCCCTTGACGCGCCGGTCGAGCGTTCCGACCATGTCCGCGACCTTCTCCACGGCGCCGCTGGGTTCGACATCCATGACGAGTTCCACCCTGGTGTGCATGTCGTCCACGCGCTCGAAGTGGACCATGCCCTTCTGGGACGTGTCGCCCGTGGTGGTGCGCCATGTGATGCGTTCGTCGGGCAGCTGGTCGACGATCTCCGTGTCGAACTCCCGCCGGACTCCACCGATCTTGGTGATCCAGTGGTTGTGACGGTCGTCCAGTTGCCTGACCTCCTCCACGCCTTCCATGAAGTCCGGGAATGTCTCGAACTGCGTCCACTGGTTGTAGGCGGTGTGGACCGGCACGTCGACTTCTACCGTTTCCCTGACCGTGCTCATCAGTGTGCCTCCGTTGCGTCGGTCTGCTGCCTGGGGCCGAGTACCCAGGGAGCTCCGACCGCCACCTCCTGCCTCATGCCCGAGCCCTTCCAGTCGCCGTCCGTGCACGCGTGACCACAGGCTGGCAGCAGGTCCGCGGATGGGCCAGAGCGCGTGGTACCAGTACCCGCCCGTGGTCAGGGCTTGGGTTTCGTCGCTCAACGCAAGCCACGCCTGGGTCCGATGACCGAGCTGTCGCCCGGCATGACCGCCGGCCCGCTCCAATGTCTGCTCCACGGTCGACCAGCGCGTCGAGGTGCGCAGCGCGCTCCCTGTTCCGGAGCCGCGGGCGCAGCAGCCGCGACGGTCTGTCAGGTGCGTCGCGGTCTGTCGGGTGCGTCCTCTCGCCGTGCCGGCCGGGCCCGGCGCCCGGCTTCCGTTGTCAGTGGCTCTCTCTAAGGTGGCAGCGACCTGGTAGATGTCACACCGCAGGAGGGGCCGGATGGGTGCCAGTGGCTGGGAGTACGTCGCTCCGTTCAAAGGGACCGTCGAGGAGTCCCTGGAGGCTCTGCACGCGCAGGTCTTCCAGGAACTCTACGGCGACGACGAGACGTACCGGGACCTTGAGGAGCTGTGGCAGGACGCGGAGTTCATGGGCGAGGAGGGGACCCACTCGATCCTGGACATCGATCGCGTCGTCCGCACAACCGCCGCCCCGTCGACCCACAACATCGCGGACTACGGCACTCTGCGTCCGCTGGCGCCCGAGCGCGTCATACACCACTTCGGCACCGATCACCCTACGCCCGCCCAGTTCGAGGAGTTGCTCGCCCAGCCCCACGCATCCCTCACAGGGACACGTAACCGCGCGGAGACGCTCCTTGACGAGTGCCGCATGCGGTGGACCGGCGTGTACGTCGTTCTGTATACGGATGACGAGCCCACCCACCTGGGCATCTTCGGATTCTCGGGCGACTGAGCCGCACCTGGGCAGGGCGCGGAGGGCCCTCACTCCCGTCGGAGCACGATGTCGAAGCGCACGCGGGTCCAACTGCGCCCGGAGAGGTCGCGTCCGTCGGGGGTGGGAGTGCCGGCCGGCTGCCGCTCGAATCGCTTGACGAGGGATTCCCTCACGCCGAACACGGCGTCGGAATCCAGCAGACCGTCACCCTCGACGAAGATATGAGTGATGAGGGTGCGCAGGCCGGACGCGGTCACCATGAAGTGCAGATGGGAGGCGCGCACGGCCGAGCGCCCGGTCCTCTTGAGCAGGGCCCCCACCGGGCCGTCCTGAGGGATCGGGTACGGCGTCGGCGTCAGTCCCCAGAAGGCGTACCCGCCCTCCTCGTCGGTGTACAGATGGGCCCGGCCGGCCAGGTGCCCGTCGTCGTACTGCACGTCGTACAGCCCGTCCCCGTCCGCCTCCCACACCTCGAGCCGTGCCCCGGGGACCGGGTTGCCCTCGGTGTCCGTGACGGTGCCCTCGACCCAGCAGGGTTCTCCCGGGGCACCCGCGGCCATGTCTCCGCCCCTGGGGATCTCCGGGGAGCCTTTCACGAAGAACGGACCGACGACCGTGGCCTCGGTCGCGCCCGCGCCCGCCTCGTGTTGGACGTTGATGGTCTGCATGGAGGCGCCGAGGACGTCGGAGAGCAGTACGAACTCCTGGCGGCGGTCGGTGGTGATGTGGCCGACCGCAGTGAGGAAGTCGATGGCCCGCTGCCATTCGGCGTCGGTCAGCCGGACCTCGCGGATGAACGCGTGCAGGTGCCGCACCAGGGCCTGCATCACTTCTTTGAGCCGGGGGTCCGGGGTGTTCTCGAACGAGGCGAGCACCGTGCGGACCAGCTCGTCCTCGACCTGACGCTGCCGGTCCGGCACGGCGGGAGTGGTGGTGGTCATGGTGGGGATCCTCCTGGGGACGGCATGGGTGTTAGGAGTGTTTCCCCGGGAGAACGCGCCGGCCGTGGTTTCGGTGATGCCGGGGGATCTTCTCGACCCCGCGCAGCCCTGCCACGAGGCCGGGCTCCAGACGTGGTTGCCGAAGCCCGGCGCCGCCGCTCAGTCCCGTCGGCCGCAGTCGTAGAGGGCGAAGCTGCCCCTGGTGCGCCACCCGTAGGCCTTGGGGCGGAGGCGCTTGCAGTGGGACTTCACCCAGGTTGTGGCCGGAGTCGCGGGCCGCCGGGGAGTGAGCAGCACGTAGCGCAGCTGGTGATCGGTGACGAGGGTGCCGAGCTGCTGGGCGTTGGGGAACGGGGTCTTGCCGGTGAAGCCGCCCATGACCAGCGTGGGCTGGGACTCGGCGCGCAGAAGGCGCTCCGCGGGGTAGGCGGCCTGGGTGGCCAGCAGGTACTTCTCGCCGTGGCGGTGCGCGGTGAGGTAGTCGAGCAAGGCGGTGTCGCGGCGGCTGGGCTGGTCGAGCCCCACCCGGCGCAGAGCGGATCGGTGGTCGAGGGCGTTGTGGTAGACCTTGCCGACCGGACCGGCCGTCGGCGAGGTGGAGGCACCCGCGTAGAGCGGATCGAGGCAGGAGGCGGCCCAGCCGAGCGGTACGAGCAGGGTGGCCACGACTCCGGCGGCCAGAGAGCCCTGGACCAGCCCTCGGGAGGCGCGCGGCCCACGGACCCACAGGCCCAGCGCGCCGCCCACCGCGAGGATCACCGCGAGCGCCAGCAGCCAGGAGACGAATCCGGTCGGCCAGTCGAGCACCAACGCCCAGACAACCGTCAGCACGATGGCCGACGGCAGTGCCACGCGCCGGCGACCGCCGGCCTCGTGCTCGGACCGGAAGAGGGCGAGCCCTCCGCCGGCCAGTGCGGCGAGTGCCGGGGCGATGACGGCGGTGTAGTAAGGGTGATTGCCATTGGAGACGCTGAACACCACGGCGTGTACGGCCAGCCACCCGCCCCAGAGAAGAAATCCGGTGCGCAGCACGTCGGTTCGCGGTTCTCGGGCGCGCCAGACGATGCCCAGTACGGCGGCGAGCACGGCGAGCGGCAGGAACCAGGCGATCTGCGGGCCGATCGTGTGGTTGACGAGCATTCCCCAGCCGGTGTTTCCGTCGGTCCGGCTGGCGGCCGTGCCCGCGACGGCACCGAACGCGGTCGGATCGTCGCTGAAGCGGCTCATGCCGTTGTAGCCGAAGACCAGGCTGAACGGATTGTTGTTGGAGGTGCCGTCGACATAGGGGCGGTCCGCGGCGGGCGTCACCCAGGCGAGCAGCACCCACGAGCAGGAGACGAGCAGTGCGACCACGCCGCCGAGCAGGGAGCGCAGGGCTCGCTTCAACGCGGTGCCGGGCGCGGCGATTTGGTGGACGACGGCGAACACCGGCAGCACCAGCCACGCCTGCAGCATCTTCGTCTGGAAGGCGAGCCCGACCCAGATGCCACAGGTGATCAGCGGGAGCAGCCGCTCGGTCCGCACCGCCTTCTGCAGGGCTCCGGCGGCAGCCACCAGCAGCAGGGTCAGTGCGGTGTCCGGAATGGTGGCCCGGTTGAGCACCACGGTGACCGGGGTGAAGGTGAGCGTGAGCGCGGCGATCAGCGCGGCGAACGGCCCGGCCCAGGCCCGTACGATCCGGTGGAGCAGCCAGACCGTCAGCACGCCCTCGACGACCTGCGGCAACGCGGCGGCCCACGTGTGCGGCCCGAAGAGCCAGACGGAAGCGGCCTCGGGCCAAAAGGCGCCCGGCAGCTTGTCGAGGGTGATCGAACCGCTGGGGTCGAGCCCGCCGAAGAGGAATGCGCGCCAACTGGTGGCCATCGACCGTATCGCCGCGCTGTAGTACGGGTGAATCGCAGCGTGCCCCATGCCCCAGGCGTACAGCACCGTGGCGACGACCAGGACCGTGGCGAGCGCCGGGCGCTCCCAGCGCAAGGGGGCTTCCGGCCGGCCGTCGTGGCGGTTCGATGCCCGGTGGCCGGGATGGCCGGTGGTCTGGGCGGTGGGAGTGGTGGCCATGGGATGGGTCCTCGGATCAGTGGTCAGACGGTGCGGCGGGTCACGCCGCGGGCGGCTCGGAGATCGCAGGCATGGTCGGTGGCGTCCAGCAGTACACCGTCCGGCAGATCGTGCCTGGTCGGGCCGCTGGCGGCAGAGCGGCTGGAGAAGAGGCGGCGGCGGCTCCGGTCGTCGAGGTCCAGGTACATGCCGCAGGGCTCGTCGGCTGCGGTCGGCGACGCCGCCCCGTCGGCGTGGGTGACGCCGACGTCGCTGTAGGCGTCGAGCATGTAGACGGTGCGCCCGTCGTCGTGGTTGCAACGGGGGCCGGTCTCTCCAGGACGGCGAGCAGCCATGACGCGCTGTCCGGGGCGCCAGATTGAGTGCGGCCGGGGAAGTCGCTGCGCCGGGCGCCGTACACGCGTCGGCCGCACGGCGCCGCGCAGTCGTCCGGGCGCCGCTTGCGGTGCCCTCCGACAGCTGGATTTCCGCGGGGATCCACTGCGTTCCGGCCGCCAAGGCATCGGGAACAGACCGGGAGTTGCTGCTGCCCGGGCCTGCCACGGTGAGAGCGGCCGTCAACGGCAGCAGCACGACGAGCGGGGTGATCGGCACGCCTGCACTCGCGGATCAGTGGCATATCGGCGGGGCGGAGGGTGCGGTGTCGGCGCGGCGCCCGGGAAGCGGTGGGCAGGGCAGTGGATCCTCTCTCAACCGGCGACGAGCGCTCGAATGTTCGACAAGCGCACACTTTAGCCGCATGAGGTCGCGCAGCCGTCACCCTCTCGTCCCTGCACCATGCCTTCGAGGGGGACCGTGCGGCGACGAAGGGCGGGCCCCCGGCGGGGGCCCGTTCGTGGGGCGTCCGGTCAGCGGACGAAGGAGATCTCCGGGTAGCTCTTGGCCGGTCCGTCCAGCAGGGTGCTGTGCTTGTGGCGCAGCTCCTGGTCGAAGAAGGCGGCGACGTAGTCGCGCTGGATCTTGATCGCTCGGTCGGGGTCGATCGGGCCGAACTCCTGCTTCAGCTGGTCCGGGGAGAGTCCGAGCAGGCCTGCCTCCTGCGGCACCATCACCTCGTTGTCGCTGAAGGACCGGTGCCTCGAACCGTGGAGCTGGATGTCGACCCGGTACCCCTTGAGATGGGGCCACAGTTGGCGCCACGAAGAGTCGTTGTTCCGGTTGTGGGTGCCGGAGCTGAAGAGCATGAAGGGGCGGCTCAGGTCCTTGCTCGGCGCCGTTCCGAAGAACTGGCCGTCCAGGTTGGCGCCGGCGGCGATGCGACGGTCGAGCTGCATGGCGGTGTCGACCGCCGCGCCGCCCAGCGACCAGCCGAACATCCCGATACGGGACGTGTCCACGGCGTGCGACAGACCGGAGGGGAGCTTGGCGTGGTCGACGTCCGGGTTGCCGCCCTTGGCGATGGTGCCGAGCTGGTTGATGACGAAACGGATGTCGGCGGCGCGCACGTTGAGCGTGTCGGACGAGTGCGAGCCGGCCGGCATCTTGTTGACCTCGAGCCGTCCGCCCGGGAATTCGACCTCACCGGCGTCGTGGGTGTGATCGACGGTGACGACGAGGTAGCCGCGGCTGGCGAGATCCTGAGTGAGCGCGGTGCCCATTGCGCGGTCCGAGTGCAGACCGGTCGAATACAGCAGCACGGGCAGCTTGCCGAGCCGGGTGTCGACCGGGGCGAGGGCGTGTCCGGCGGTCTGCGGCAGCGTGACCTGCTGCGGCGACAGGCCGCGTGAGTGGAGGAAGTGATTGCCCGAGAGCGACGGCATCCACGGTGTCTGAGCGTGCCCGGACGTGGAGGCCGCCGGATACCAGTACGTCACCATCAACTCGCGCGCCCTGCCGCGGACGTACGGGTCGGTACGGGACTTGTCGACGAGGTGCTGACTGAACGTGCCGACCGGGTAGCGCCCGCTCGGCGCGGGAAGTGTCAGCTGGAGAGCGGGACCGCGCCCCACACTGGGCCTGAGGGCCGGGTGGACGGCCTTCTGCGGTGGGATGCTGTCGTTCTCGGGCGCCCAGGGCGCGGCCTGATCGGGTGACGGCGCGGTGGCTGTGGGCGTGTGGGGTGCCTTCTCGGCGGCTGTCGCCGGCGTCATTCCGGCACTTACCGCGGCGGCCAGAGCGCCTGCGGTACCGACCACACGGGCTATGAGTCTGCGGCGCTGGCGCGGACGGCGGTGTGGCATGGAACTCCCCCTGGTGGATCATAGAGCGTTGGTCCGGTGATTGTCTGCGGCACACCGTACCGTTGCCCCCGCCGCCCAACTGCCGACCCGTCCGCGATCCCCCATGAGTCGCGTCTCGACATGCTAGGAGTGTTGAGTGTGGGATCCACTGGCCTGCGCGCCACCGCTGACCGGCGAAACCCGCCCGCCCCGTTCCGATAACATGATCGAACGCACGAACGATCGCCCTGAAATCTGACAAATCGGCTGAAGAATTGATATCCAAGGCGCCGCGGGAGTTCTCGCGAAAAAACTACAGAACTGGGTTCGCCGCGTGGCGTCGACCACGGGCGATCCTGTGGGCCGCGGCGGGTGTGGCAACCCTCGGGTTCCTCATCACGCTGGAGATCGCCGCGCGTGGTTACGGGCTGCCCGGGCCGATCACCAATCAGGCGCGGGAGGTGATCTTCGCCCCGAAATCGGGGCCGCTGCTGTACGCCGGTATGGCGTTGATGATGGTGGTGCTCACCTGGCGGCAACGGTTCATCGCGGTCGGTGCCGCGATCGGCATCGACGTCGTCTTCGTGCTGGTGCGGTGGGTGATCGGCGTCAAGGCGACCGAGGGCCACCCCTTCGGCAACGGCGCGTTGTGGGTGATGCTGGGCTGTGCGGTCGTCGCTGTGACACGACGCACCGGCGCCGAACGTGCCCTGCTGCTCAAGGGCGTCGGGCTGGGCCTGCTGCTGGTGGCCGGCCGGAAGACGGGCGATGCCTGGCTGCTCATCACGTCAAAGACCCGTCCGACGGTGCTCGACCCGTATGTGGCAACCGCCGATCACGCGCTGGGCAACCCGTCATGGCTGGTGGGCCGGATCGTCGACGCCACCGGCCCGATCGGCGCTCACCTTCTCGACTACGTCTACGCGCAGCTCGCGGTGGCCGCGGTCGTCGTCGCGCTGTACCAGCTGCGGAATGTGGCGGTCGAGCGCCGCTTCCCCAGGCATCATCTGGTGCGCACCTTCCTGGTCATCGGCCTCCTCGGGCCGGCCATCTACATGATCTTCCCGGTGGTCGGACCGGTCTTCGCCTACGGCCCCGGCGCCTTCGGTACCGGCGGCGTGCACTGGGCGGTGGCCGACCTGTGGCCCCACACGCCGCCGCCGATCAGCCCCCCGCACCCGGTGCCGTACGACGGGCTCACCCCCCGCAACTGCATGCCCAGCCTGCACACGGCGTGGGCCACCACGATCTTCATCCACTCCCGCAAGGGCCCACGGATGCTGCGTTTCGCGGGCACGTTCTGGCTGATCGCCACGCTCACCGCGACCCTGGGATTCGGCTACCACTACGGCGTGGATCTCGTCGCCGGTCTGGTGTTCGCGTTCACGGTCGAGGCGGCGCTGCGCTCGCTCGACCGCGGCTGGGACCGGTCGGGAATCCAGCTGGTCCTCCACGGAGCGACGGTGTTCGCCGCGCTCCTGGTGTCGTACCGCTGTCTGCCGGTGGAGATGGCCGATCATCCGTGGGTGTTCGGGCCGCTTCTCCTTCTGGCGATGGCCTCGGTGGTCTACGGCTACCTGTGGACCACCAAACGGTGGGAAACGAATGCCGCAACAGCCCAGCAACCGGAACCGCAACCCGCACTCGCCTGAGGCAGGGTGCATTTCTGCGGGGCAATGCCGATCCGCCGGGTGGACAGCCGACCGAAATCTGCGGACGTGGTGGCGGCGGCCGAGGGTCACGCCGACCAGCAGCCCTCTTCCCGCCGCGGCGTCCTACCAGATCAGGCACCAATAGCTGCCGTAGTTCCCGATGCCGATGCGGATGCCTTGCGGGACGAGGCCGGGGTCGGGCCGGCCCACGGCGGCCAACGAGCACGAGGGGTCCCCGACCGCCCCGGCGGCGGCCATGCGGTGAGCGGCGCCGACCGCTGCGGGGGAGGTGTACCACGTCGTGGTCGGTGCGCCGGTGCCGCCGGCCGTCGGCGTGGGAGCGGGGGAGGGCGCGGCGGTCGACGGCCTCGTCGGCGTCGGCGCCGGGGAGGTCGTGGTCCGCGAGGGCGATGCCGGGGGCGGGACCGCTGTGGGGCGGGCGGGTGGCCGGGTTGCCTGCGGTGTCCGTGCGGTCGGCGTCGGTGCGGCTGACGGGGGAGCTGTCGTCTGCCGGTTCGTCGGCCGGCTGGTCGGTGCTGCCGGGGGCTGGGTCGTCGCCGTCGGTGTCGCCGTCGGTGTCGATGTCGGTCTGGGTGCGGCCGTGCCCGTGTGTGTCGGCCCTGGGGTGCTGGATGGTGCCGGTGCAGTGGGCTGGGACGGTGGCGGTTTCGCCGTCGGCAGGGACAGGTTCCCCGAGGCCGACGGGTGTGGCCTGGGCGTTCCGCCGTGCGGCACCGCCAGCCATACGCCGAGGCCGCCGAGCACGAGCACAGCAGCACCGGCCGCGATCCACGGGGCCCTCCTCGAAGGGCGCCGGTGACGGCTCATGTCTCCCACTGTCAGCCAGCCCGTCGGCGACTTCAACCGGGGACGGACCTGGCATCGCGCACGACGGACGGTCTCCGATCCGGGCTCGACCAGGTGGGCCGCCGAGCACGATCCTGTTCAGGCGGGTCCCGTCCGCCCGGCGCGGGGTTGCCCGGTCGCTGCGGAAGGGGTCGGCGTATTGGTTCGGGGCGCGGCAGGTGTCTGCAGGCCGGTCATGCGGGGAAACGAGCGGGCGGCCAACAGGAAGCCGAGGGTCGTCAGCACGAACGGCCAGGTGAGCGGGTGGCCGCCGGACGGGGCGAGCAGATGGGCGACGGCCGGTGTGAGGGTGGTCGCGGTCGAGGCGCCGAGCAGCGCGTACCACAGGGTCGCCGGGGTCGCGGGCAGGAACACCCCGCACAGCGCCAGCGCGACCAGCACCGCGTTGTAGCCCATCGTGCCGTCGGCGATCCGTGCGGCCGGCACCCCGAGCGCCCAGGCCGTCAGGATGCCTGTCGCACTGCCGGCACAGGCCACCCACCCCGCCACCCGGCTCACCAGGAAGAGGCCGGCGAGCAGCAGGGCTCCCGCGTACCACTGATCCAGGAAGAACACCTGGGCCACGTTGCGGAAGAACGCCGCCCCCACGTCGTTCAGTCGCAGAACGGTGGGTCCGGCGGCAGCGCGGGGCAGCGCTGCGACGCTCCCGCCATGCGGCCAGATCCGCAGGAAGGCCGGCGCGGCAACGGCGACCGCGCCCGCCAGCAGGCAGTAAGGGATGGTCAGCGTCGGCAGAGACCACACGTGCAGCAGGCGGATCACAGCCGCTGCTACGACGGTGACCACGAGGCAGGCCGCAGCGGCGAGCAGCACCGTGGACAGCCTGTCCGCATCGAAGAACACGGCGAAGCACAGCGCGGTCAGGCAGCAGTTGAAGCCCTCCAGCCCCGTCCGCACCCGGTCGCGGGCCACGCCCAGCAGCTGTGCGGTGCCGGTGCCGAGGGCGGCACCGCCCGCACCGTAGGCGCCGTACCGCCAGTCCGCCGTGGACAGCGCGAGACAGAAGACAGCGCCTGCCCAAGCGCTGTCGAGGAACACGACCTGGGCCACGCCGCGCAGCACGAACACCCCGAACTCCAGAGCGCGCCTTGGAGACCACCACATACCGAACCCCCCACACAGTTTTTCCGCTAGACGGCATTGTATTTCCGTCATGCGACATATCTGTGCGCTGGAAGCGGGCTGGGCCGGACGCTGTCGTGCGGTGAACGCGGCTGTCTCAGCTGTTCGGCAGGCGGGTGCCTTCAGGTGCGCCCGAGGCAAGCCAGGCAAGGCCGGCACCGCAGCCCGTAGCGACATGCTGCGCAGTATTGCGGCGCAGCGTTCCGTCGAGACGCCGGAGAAGGCGATGACCGCTGCGATACCGGACAATCTGTTTATATGCCCCTAAGTGCGAATACAGGGCGCAGACGGTCGGTGCGTGCCCGGGGAGGCATGATGAGCCAGCAGCCGGTCCATCTCCCTTATGACGACCCGGCCTTCGTGGCGGATCCCTTCCCGCTCTACCGGCGGCTGCGCGAGGACGGCCCGGTCCGGCGTGCGGTCATCGCAGGCGGCCTGGAGGCCTGGCTGGTCACCCGCTACGAGGACGGGCTCGCCGCGCTGTCCGACCCGAGGCTGAGCAGCGACGTCCGTGATGCCTCGGACCCCCGCCTCGTCGAGCAGCTGCCCGAGTTCGAGCGTGAATCGATGATGAGCAACATGCTGCGTTCGGATCCGCCCGATCACACCCGGCTGCGCCGCCTGGTGTCCAAGGCGTTCACCGCACGCCGGGTCGCCGATCTGCGGCCCCGCATCCAGGAGATCACCGACCGGCTGCTCGACGCGGTGGCCCCGGCAGGCCGGGCCGAACTCGTGGCGGACTTCGCGCTGCCGCTGCCGGTCACCGTCATCGGTGAGCTGCTCGGCGTGCCGGTGGACGACCGGCACGCCTTCCAGCGGTGGACCGACGCCCTGCTCGTGCGCGGGGAGACGATGCCCGACCGGGACGTCGTCGACGAGGCCTGGCAACGGATGCGCGCGTATGTGACCGAGCACCTCGAAACCAAGCGGGCCCGGCCGGGGGACGACCTCCTCAGCGCACTGATCAGCGCCCACGACGAGGAACAACGCCTGAACCACGACGAGCTGATCGCCATGACCTTCCTGCTGCTGGTGGCCGGGTACGTCACGACGGTCAACCTGATCGGCGGCGGCATCGCCGCGCTTCTCGCCCACCCCGACCAGCTGACCCTGCTGCGGGATCGTCCGGAACTGCTGCCCGGCGCGATCGAGGAGTTCCTCCGCTACGACGGCCCCGTCAGCCCGGGCATCGCCCGGTTCGCCCGCGAGGACGCCGAGATCGCGGGCGTGACCGTCCCGCGCGGTGCCACAGTCCTGGTCGCGTCCGCTATAGCCGACCGTGATCCCGCGCGGTTCCCCGACCCCGACAGGCTGGACATCACCCGGCACGACAACGGCCACCTGGCCTTCGGGCACGGCATCCACTACTGCCTGGGTGCGCCGCTGGCCCGCCTGGAGGGCCGGATCGCCATCGGGACGGTACTGCGCCGCCTTCCGGACCTGGCTCTGGCCGTGCCGCCGGCCGAGCTGAGCTGGCGGCCCGGCGCACTCCGCGGCCCGGTGCGGCTTCCGGTCACGTTCACCCCCGGCGGCCGCGCGTCAGCGCAGGCTTGCGCCCTGTGAGCGGAGTTCTCGCTGGACGGCGCTCACCGGGATGTCCCGCGGCTGCCGGCCCTGGGTCGCCGCCAGGGCCGCGCAGACGCCCGCCGCTTGTCCGGTGGCCATGGAGATCGGCATCACGCGGTAGGAGGAGTGCGCCACGTGGTCGCCGGAGATGCAGCGGCCCGCGACGAGAACCCGGTCCAGGCCGCGGGGGAGGAGACAGCGCAGCGGGATGTCGTAGGACTCGCCGCGCGGCAGCCGCGTGAGCGTGGTGCCGCGGCCGCTCGGGTTGTGGATGTCCACCGGGTAGGCGCCGCGCGCGATGGCGTCGTCGAACGTGCGGGCCGTCAGCACGTCTTCGCCCGTCAGCTGGTATTCCCCCACGATCCGGCGCGTTTCACGGACGCCGACCTGCACACCGCTCTGGACGACGTAGGAGTCGGCGAACCCCGGCACACGGTCGCGCAGGAAACGGGCGATCTGCGCCATCTGCCGGTGCGCGGTGAACTCCGCGCGTGTGAGGTCCCAGACACTCGTGCCGAGCACTTCGGTGACGCGGGTGGAGTTGACCGCGACCTCACCGGTGTTCGGGGTGGCGAAGAAGAGGATGTCCTCGCGATGCAGGTCCAGTTCCCCCGCGTCGGTGGCGGTACGGACCAGGTCCCACAGCCCGTGCACGCCTCTCCACTGGTCAGGGTGGGCGCGGGTGTAGGCGGCGAACTCGTCGTGGTCGAAGCGAACCATGCGGAACATCAGTGTCATGGGCTGTGTCCAGCCGTCCTCGGGCCGGCCGATCTCGTACGACGCCCCGGCCGCCGCGGCGATGTCCCCGTCCCCGGTGCAGTCGACGATCACGTCCGCGTCCATCACGAGGGGCCCCGACTTGGTCTCGAACACCGCACGGACGCGCTCGGGCAGGCTGAGGACGTCGGAGGCGAAGGCGTGGAGGAGCGTACGGACCTCATGGTTCTCCAGCAGCTCGTAGGCCGCCAGCTTGAACAGCTCCGGGTCGAAGGGCACGGTGTAACCGGTCTCCAGGGAAGGCCGGATCGCCGCGCCCGTCCGCACCAGCTGGTTGAGCAGCACCCACAGCACACCGCCGACGACCGGCTCGCCCTCGCCGTGGTCGGGCGGCAGCAGACGCGTGGTGTCGCCGGCCACGGCCTGCTTGACCTCGTTGTGGAAACTCATCAGCGGCATCACCAGTGCCGCGGTCGCGTTGCCGCCGAGGAACCCGTAGCGCTCGACGAGGACCACCTCGGCGCCCGCGTTCGCGGCACCGAGGGCCGCGCCGATGCCGGCCGGCCCGCCGCCGATCACCAGCACCTGGGTGGACCCCGCATGCAGGGCCTGACGGGGCGGAAGTTCCACCTTCCTGGGTACGCGGGGCGGCATCAGGTAGGACACGGTCACTCCCTCGGAAACCGGTGGCCGTCGGATCAGCCCGCTGTGGAGGCGGGCACCGGCGTGCTGTCGCAGATGACTTGGTGTGAAGCGGTCGCGGCCAGATAGGCAAGGAGCCGGTCGGCGGTCTGCGCCGCCCGCAGCCGCAGCGATGCCGTACGCGCGGCCGTGTCCGCTGCCCGGGCGGGCCGCTCGTCCCACAGGCGATCCACTTCCGCCAGCAGCAGCCCTGTGGTCTCTCTGATCACCCCGCGCAGTGCGGGCGCGCCGATCTGCTGGGCGAAGTCGAAGACCTTCCCCGCGTAGGGCAGGGGCAGCAAGGGAATGCCGGAGAGAGCGGCGAAGATCAGAAAATGCAGCCTCATGCCGACGGCCAGGTCCAGCTGTGTGACGATGTCGAGGACCTGGTGCGGTGCGTAGTCGCCGTGCAGCACCGTGCAGCGGTCGGCTGAGGCCATGCGGGACACCACCGCATGGGCGTGGCGGATGTCGCCGCGTTCCATGGAGACGAAGACGACGTGACCATCGAGCCGGTGGACGAGGAAATCACCCACGCTGGCGAGAAGCTGGTGGTACCCGTCCTCATCGAGATGCTCGGCCGCGCGCCCGGGCTCTCGTACGCTCATCCCCACCAGCCGCACCCCGTCCGGCACCGCCTCCGCCCGCAGCAGCTCTGCGCCGTGATTGCCGGGGACGAGCAGCAGCGCCGGATCGGCCGTGACGGAGATGGGCCGGGCCAGTCCGGCCTCTTCGAGGACGAGTTTCGACTCCTCGTCACGCACGGTGACCTCGACCGCCTCGGACAGCACCTGACGGACCCATGCGCAGTCCGCCTCGTCGGTGAGCGGACCGGCCCCCACGGCATAGGTGAACACGGGTACGCCGAGATCCTGGGCAGTGCGGGCCATCCGCAGATATCGACGCGCCTCGGTGTTGTAAAGGATCCCCCCGCCGCCGAGCACCAGCACACTCAGCCGGCGCAGATGCGCGGAGATGCCCTCCCTGCACACGCCCTCCCAGCCGACGACCTCGACATCCGGATGGACGCGGCGGGTGTGGACGGGATTGCGGGAGAAGACCACGAAGCGCGTCTCCGGCCGCCCGGCGCGCACACGGTCCAGCAGGGCGGTGAGGATCGCCTCGTCACCCACGTTCCGGCCCCCGTAGGAGCCCAGTACGCCCACGGTCACGCTGCCTGCGTTGTCCACGACCGCTCCCTCACGACGTTCATAGATGTGCTCCCACGATGCGAGTACCGGAAAGCAGGCCGCATGTCATGTGCCCCTTTTCGGTGCTTCCGTACCAGATGGCTGCTTCCTTGTACCGGCCGGGGTGCTCAATGGGAGAGCCGACTTCCGTCCGCCACCGGTCGCGTGTCATCGTGGCGTCCATGGCGACGGGAGCGGATGTTGCCGTGCTGGTCGGGCTGCAGGCATCGGGGAAGTCCACGTTCTACACGCAGTGTCTGTCCGACCGGTACGCGCTGGTCAGCAAGGACCTGTTTCCGCGAGGTGCCAGGAACAAGCAGCTGCGGCAGTTGCGTCTGCTGGCGGAGCACCTGGCGGCCGAGCGGGCGGTGGCGGTGGACAACACCAACCCCTCGCCGCAGGAGTGGGCGCCGCTGGTGGAGGCGGCCCACACCCATGGGGCGACGGTGACGGCCTACTGGTTCCCTCCGGACGTGGCCGGCTCGCTGCGACGCAACGCCGGCCGCGAGGGCCGCGAGCGCGTCCCGGACATCGGCGTCCTGGCCACGCTGAAGCGGTTGCGCAAACCGTCCCAGGCGGATGGGTTCGATGAGGTGCGCGAGGTGCGGTTCGACGGCCGCGGCGGCTTCGAGGTGCGCGGCTGAGGCTCTCCGCCTGGACGTCCCGGCACGGTCCGTTCGGAGGCTTTGCGGTGGCGCGTACGACAGCAGGTCCGCACGCTGGATGAGGATCTCGAACGAACGTGATTACGCATGCGAACACGGATGCGGGTGCGCCGCTTTGCACCGTACCGCGGCAGCACTCCGGGAGGCTCCTTTGACCGCTTCGCCGCCTGTCACCGACGCACCGCCGGCCCGGTACGACGACCTGCGCGCACTGGTGATCAACTGCACCCTCAAACGCTCGCCGGAGACGAGCAACACCCAGGGGCTGATCGACCGGAGCACCGCCATCATGGACGCCCAGGGGGTCCATGTCGACGTCGTACGTGCCGTGGACCACGACATCGCCACCGGCGTGTGGCCCGACATGAGAGAGCACGGCTGGGAGGCGGACGCCTGGCCTGACCTCTACCAGCAGGTTCTGTCGGCAGACATCCTCGTGCTGGCCGGACCCATCTGGCTGGGTGACAACAGCTCCGTGATGAAGCAGATCATCGAACGCCTCTACGCCTGCTCCAGCCTCCTCAACGACGCCGGCCAGTACGCGTACTACGGTCGCGTCGGCGGCTGCCTCATCACCGGCAACGAGGACGGCGTCAAGCACTGCGCCATGAACGTCCTCTACAGCCTGCAACACCTGGGCTACACCATCCCGCCCCAGGCGGACGCCGGATGGATCGGTGAGGCCGGCCCCGGCCCTTCGTACCTCGATCCCGGCTCGGGCGGCCCGGAGAACGACTTCACCAATCGGAACACCACCTTCATGACCTGGAACCTCCTCCATCTGGCCCGGGCACTGAGGGACCTCGGCGGCATCCCCGCCTACGGCAACCAGCGCACCGCCTGGGACGCCGGCTGCCGCCGCGACTACGAGAACCCCGAGCACCGTTAGCGACACCGACGGCCGGTCGCCGTCGCGGTCAGCCACCACCCACCGCGCAGGCCGCAACGTCCGCCGGCGGGGAATGGCCCGGTCACCGCACCACAACGGCTTCCGACGGCACGCCCGGTGGTGCTGACAGCTGAGCGGCGGTGTGTTCCAGCAGCATCTCCAGGGCGGCCGGATAGGCGCTGTGCGGCATACGCCGGGCGAGCAGCTGGGCCGTGGCGGCGATGTTGGGGTGCGAGTCGGCGGGCAGGCGCGCATAGGTGGACTGCCACATGTCCTCGTCCCCTGCACGGGCCTCGTCCGCGAGCGCGAGGGATCCTGCGTCGAGCGCGGCGAAGGCGAGGCTCTGGTCGATGAACGCGTGGTACACGCGGACCGCCACCGGATCCGGCAGCCCGGCGCCGCGCAGGATGCCGAGGATGGTCTCGTCCACCGCGATCTCGCGAGGCCTGCCCGTGACCCGGCTGGCGGTGAGGACGGCAGCCTGGGGGTGGGCCAGGTAGGCGGTGTGGATGGCCCGGCCCAGAGCACGCAGGTCCGTACGCCAGTCCCCCGTGGCGGTCCAGCTGTCGAGAGCCCGCCCCATCAGCTCGTCCCCGATGGCCCGGGTCAGATCGTCCATCCCCGCGAAATACCGGTAAAGGGTGCTCGGATCGGCGCCGAGCGCCGCGCCCAGACGGCGTGCCGTCAGCCCGGTGCTGCCGTGCTCGCGCAGCACCCGCAGGGCGGTCCGCACGATGATCTCCTCGGACAGCACGGAGCCGCTGCGCGTGGGCCGCCGCCGACGACGTGCCGCCTCCGATACCACTTGCTTCGCCATGCCGGTCGTCCCCTCCGTCGCCGCACGTGAGCCACGAGGTCCGCGGCCTTACGCCAACAGGGTTGACCTTACATCCGGCCGTCGCGTTGCATCGAGCCTGTCCGGAGGCGCTCTGCCGCGCGCCTCGCCTTGCCGGAAAGAAAGGCCTGTGACATGCGCGTACTTCTCGTGGGTGCGGGTGGTGTGGGAACGGCCGTCACACGGATCGCCGCTCGCCGTGCGTTCCTCACCCACATGGTCGTCGCCGACTACGACCTCACCCGTGCCGAGGCCGCGGTCGCCGCCCTCGGGGACCGGGCGACCCGCTTCAGCGCCCAGCGGCTGGACGCCTCGGACCAGGACGCTGTCCGCCGGGTCCTGATCGACGAGCGATGCGACGTGCTGCTCAACGCCACCGACCCCAGGTTCGTGATGCCGCTCTTCACCGCGGCCCTGGAGGCCGGAGTGCACTACCTGGACATGGCGATGTCGCTGTCCGCTCCGCATGGCTCGCGCCCCTACGAGGAGTGCGGCGTCAAGCTCGGCGACGAACAGTTCGCACTGGCCCGGCGGTGGGAGGAAGCCGGGCGGCTGGCCCTGGTCGGCATGGGCGTCGAGCCGGGCCTGTCCGATGTCTTCGCACGGTACGCGGCCGACGAGCTCTTCGACGACATCGAGGAGATCGGTGTGCGGGACGGCGCCAATCTCACGGTCGAGGGCTACGACTTCGCGCCCTCCTTCAGCATCTGGACAACCATCGAGGAGTGCCTCAACCCCCCGGTGGTCTACGAAAAGGACCGCGGCTGGTTCACCACCGCCCCCTTCAGCGAGCCCGAGGTCTTCGACTTCCCCGAGGGCATCGGTCCGGTGGAGTGCGTCAACGTCGAACACGAAGAGGTGCTGCTCATACCCCGCTGGGTCGATGCGCGCCGTGTCACCTTCAAGTACGGGCTCGGCGACGACTTCATCGCCAAACTGAAGACCCTCCACGAGCTGGGCCTGGACGCGACGGCCAGGGTGACGGTGCCCGGGGCCGACGGACCGGTCAGGGTCTCCCCGCGGGACGTCGTCGCCGCATGTCTGCCCGACCCGGCCGGCCTGGGGGAGCGCATGACGGGCAAGACGTGCGCGGGCACGTGGGTGAAGGGCACCAAGGACGGGGTGCCGCGCGAGGTGTACCTGTATCACGTGGTCGACAACCAGTGGTCGATGCGCGAGTACGGCGCGCAGGCCGTCGTCTGGCAGACGGCCGTCAACCCGGTCGTCGCGCTGGAACTGCTGTCCACCGGTGCCTGGTCCGGCACGGGCGTTCTCGGCCCGGAAGCCCTGCCCCCACGCCCCTTCCTCGACCTGCTCACCGAGTACGGTGCTCCCTGGGGGCAGCGCGACAGCACGGGCGTTCCGCCGACTGCCGGCGGCTGACGGGCCCCTTACGGGCGCCAGTCCGCCTGCAGGTCATGGGAGTCGGTCTTGGTGAGCTGGGTCAGTCCGGTGCCGTCGGCCCGTACCAGGTAGAGGTGTTCGGGGTCCGCGTCGTCGGAACCGCCTCTCGTGAAGACCAGCCGGCTGCCGTCCGGGGACCACGAAGGGTACTTGTCGTTGCGGCGGGCCGTGGTGATGCGGTGCAGTCCGGTGCCGTCGGGGCGGACGACGTAGAGGTGGGCGAAGCCCGAGGAGTCCACGCGGCTGAAGGCGATCCGGCCGCTGCGCGACCAGTCGGGCGTCCAGTCGTGGGAGCCGGCCCCGGTGACCGCCGTCTGGGCCAGGGTGGACAGCCGGATCCGCATCACCCTGCTGTTTCCGCCCGCGTCCGCGCGGTTGAACGCCAGGTACTTGCCGTCCGGGGACCACGTCGGATGGAGGTCGTCCGCCGCGGTGTGGGTGAGCCGGGTGGCGGGTGTGCCGTCGATCCCGGACACATAGATCTCGCGCTGGGTGCCGACCGGCTTGGCGTAGGCGATCCGCTTGCCGTCCGGGGACCACGCCGGGTCGGAGGCGCCCTTGGTACCGGGGACGGCCTTCAGGTCGCCGCCCGTCGTCTGCATCGTCCAGATGCCGTCGATGGCACCGCCGGACCCAAAGCGGACGAAGGCCACCCGCTTGCCGTCCGGCGACCAGCTGGGCATCACATCGCTGACGGTGGAGGTGTGGGTGAGTTTGACGGGCGTGCCGCCACTGGGTGACATCGCGTAGAGGTCTTCCACCGGCGCTGTCGCGGTGTAGCGGGCGAAGACGATCGCACGGTCCCCCGCAGCCCCCGCGTCCCCTGCGGCGCCGAGGGTCAGTGGTACGGCCATGGCCAGCGCCATGGCGGTCACCGCCGCCCGGCGGCGCCGCGTTGCGCCGATTCCCCCGGTCCAGCCGGTTCTCCGAGCCCTTCCGGCGGCTCTGCCGTTGCCTGTGCGGTGCTGTTGGCGCGTCAAGGTGTCCACCCCGATCCCTCGTGCCGCCCGCTGCGGGCAGCTCCGGCCGGTAAACATCCCACCGATGGGACTCTGGCGGAAGCGGCGGCAGTTGGCGGTACGCAGCCTGTGACATGTTCCGTACGTCGCTGTCACATGCGATGCCCTGCGCGCCTGCGCCCTTCGGCATGCTCCGCAGCCGCCTCGCACCGCCAAGACCAGCGTCCATAACCCGATGTTCTGGGTAACTGAGAGCTGGCTGTGCGGGCCCGGCGCCCACAACCTTGACCCAGCCAGTGGAATGTCACATCGCATAGGGAGCCATCGTGAGAGCACGACGTTCCGGGATGGTCATGGCAGCCGCCCTCGGACTCGTCAGCATCGCCGGCTGCGGGGGAGCCGGCGGCGTCGACGGGCAGGGCGGGGCCGCGAGCAAGGGGGGCACACTTCATGTGCTCTCCAGCCTCGACCTGGAGCACCTCGACCCGGCCCGCAACTACGTCACCTCCTCCGAGGACGTGGGCCGCCTCATCTACCGGACGCTGACGACGTACGCGGCGGCCCCCGGGCCGGCCGGCGGAAAGATCGTGCCGGATCTGGCGACGGACACCGGTCGTCCGAGCAACGGTGCCCGGACCTGGACCTTCACGCTCAAGTCAGGGGTGAAGTTCGAGGACGGCCGGCCCATCACCAGCCGGGACGTCAAGTACGGCGTCGAGCGGACGTTCGCCGCGGAACTCCCCGAAGGGCCGCCGTACGCACGGATGTGGATGGCGGGAGGCCGGAGTTACCACGGCCCCTACAAGGACAAGCACGGGCTGGCCTCGATCGCGACACCGGACGACAGGACGATCGTCTTCACCCTCAACCGCCCGGTGGCCGACTTCGGTTCGGCGGTGTCGCTGCCGATCTTCGCTCCGGTTCCGCAGGACAAGGACACCGGTGTCCGCTACGACAGCAGGCCCTTCTCCTCCGGTCCGTACAGGATCGGGACCTTCGAGCCCAAGAAGCGGCTCACCCTGGTCCGCAACACCCACTGGAGTCCGGCCACCGACACGGTGCGCAAAGGGCTGCCGGACAAGATCGTGATCGATCTCAACCTCGACCCGGCCGTCGTGGACCAGCGGCTCATCGCCGCCCAGGGGCAGGACGCGGACGCGGTCGCCTTCGAGCCGGTCGGCCCGGCCTCGGTCGGGCCGGTGATGGCCAACCCCGCGGTGCACAAACGACTGGTCACCGGCGAGTCGATCAACACTCGCTATCTGAGCATCAACACCCGGCGCAAGCCGCTCGACGACGTCCGGGTGCGGCAGGCGATCGCCTATGCGCTGGACAAGGACGCGCTGCGTACCGCTCGGGGCGGCCCGATCGCCGGCCAGCTCGCCACCACCCTGCTGCCGCCGTCGCTGCCCGGCGCCGTTCCCGACGACCCCTTCCCGAGCCCGGGCGGCAAGGGCGATCCGGCCAAGGCCAAGGCGCTGCTGGCCCAGGCGGGCCATGCCTCGGGCCTGGCCCTCACCCTCGACACCCCGGCCACCGCGGGCGGCCAGACGCAGGGCGAGGCCGTACAGGCGTCCCTGGCCAAAGCCGGAATCAAGGTGACCATCAACGCGATCAGCTCGTCCGCCTTCTACAGCACGGTGGGCAACACCTCCCAGGAACACGACCTGGTGATCGACGGCTGGACACCCGACTGGCCCGGCGCCTCCACCTACCTGCCGCTCGTGTTCGACGGCCGGCTGATCACCCCCGAGGGCAACAACAACCACGCCCAGTACGACTCGGCCGGGGTCGACGCCCGTATCGACCAGATCGCCAGGATGAAGGACCCGGCCGCCGCCGCGACCGCCTACGGCCGACTCGCCGGGCAGATCATGCAGGACGCGCCGGTCGTGCCGTTCCTGTGGGACAAGGCGGCCGTTCTGATCGGCTCTCATGTCACCGGCGCCTACGGGCACATCGCCTACGTCGGACGACTGGACCTGGTCTCCCTGGGGCTGCGCAAGTGACCGCCACGCTCCCGGCCCCGGTACCGGCCGACGCACCGCCCCGCGTCGTACCGTCCGAGACGTCCCTGCTGCGCCGCCTGCTGGCACAGCGCGCGGCGACGGTCGCGCTGACGGTGGTCGTCCTCCTGGTGCTGATCGCCCTCGCGGCCCCGCTGATCACCTGGGCCGCCGGCACGTCCCCGACCGAGTTCCACTCCGCAGCGGTGGACCCGGAGCTCGGCGGACTGCCGCGCGGCACCGGCGGCGGCATCAGCGCCGCGCACTGGCTGGGCGTCGAGCCCGGCAGCGGCCGGGACATCCTCGCCCGTGTCGTCTACGGCGCCCGGGTCTCGCTGCTGATCGCCCTGCTCGCCACGGCCTTGTCGGTGGTGCTCGGTACGGTGCTCGGGCTGGCCGCCGGGTTCTTCGGCGGCTGGACCGACACGGTCGTCGGCAGGCTGATGGACCTGTTGATGTCCTTTCCCGCCCTCATCTTCATGATCGCGCTGATCTCCGCGGCACCTGGGGTGAACCGGCAGCTGCTGCTGGTCGTCGTGCTCGGCTTCTTCGGGTGGCCCTACGTCGGGCGGATCGTGCGCGGGCAGGCGATGGTGCTGGCCCGCGGCGAGTTCGTGGCCGCGGCCCGGGTGCTGGGCGCCTCGCGGCGCGCCCTGCTGGTGCGAGAGGTGCTGCCCAACCTGAGCGGGCCGGTCCTCGTGGTGGCGACCATGTCGATCCCCGGCTACATCGCCACCGAGGCGGGACTGTCCTTCCTCGGTATCGGAGTGCGCCCGCCGACTCCCTCATGGGGCCAGATGATCGCCTCCGCAGTGCCCTGGTACGCCGCCGACCCCGTCTACTTCCTCGTCCCGGGCGCCTTCCTGTTCGTCACGGTGCTCGCCTTCAACGTGCTCGGCGACGCGGTACGGGACGCGCTCGATCCCCGGAGCCGCCGACGATGATCCTCTACGCCCTGCGCAGACTGGCCGCGACGGCGGCGATCCTGCTGGTGATCTGCGCCGCCACCTTCGCGATCTTCTATCTGATGCCCGCCGACCCGGCCCAGGGCGCATGCGGCAAGGCATGCAGCCCGGAGCGGATCGCCGAGATCCGCACCACGCTCGGCCTGAACCACTCCGTGTTCGTACAGTTCCGCGACTATCTCGTCGGCATCGGGGCCGGCCGCAGCTACGGCACGGGCGCCCAGGCCGTGGACTGCCCCGCTCCCTGCCTGGGATTCAGCTTCCAGACCGATCAGCCGGTGTGGCGGATGCTCACCGACCGGCTGCCGGTCAGCATCTCCATCGCCGCGGGCGCGGCCGTACTGTGGCTGATCGTCGGCGTCACGGCCGGGGTGGTCTCCGCGCTGCGCCGCGGCACCGTGTGGGACCGGGCGGCGATGACGGCCGCGCTCGGCGGCGTCTCGCTGCCGGTGTACTTCACCGCCCTGATGCTGCAGTACCTGCTCGTCGTCAAGCTCGGTCTGCTGCCCTATCCGCAGGCGATCCCGCTCACCGCCGACCCGGTCGGCTGGGCCCGGTCCATGGTCATGCCGTGGATCACGCTGGCGATGCTCTACGCCGGCATCTACGCCCGGATCACCCGCGGCGAGATGCTCGACAGCCTCGGCCAGAACTACGTCCGCACCGCCCGCGCCAAGGGTCTGCCCGAACCGGCCGTGCTGCGCCGGCATGCGCTGCGGCCGGCACTGATGCCCATCGTGACCATCTTCGGCATGGACCTCGGCGCGCTGCTCGGCGGCGCCCTCATCACCGAGTCGGTCTTCGGTCTGCCCGGCGTGGGCAAGCTCGCGGCCGACGCGATCAACAGCGCCGACCAGCCGGTGATCCTCGGAGTGACGCTCTTCGCCGCGGGATTCGTCGTGGTCGCCAATGTCGCGGTGGACCTCGTCTACGCGCTCCTGGACCCGAGAGTGAGGGCCGTGGCATGACCCTGTTGACCGTACGTGATCTGACCGTCGACTTCGAGGGTGGCGTACGCGCCGTCGACGGCCTCGATCTGGACCTGGCCGCCGGGGCGGTGCTCGGCGTGGTGGGTGAGTCGGGCAGCGGCAAGTCCGTGACGAGCCTGGCCGTCATGGGCCTGCTGCCCGATGCCCGGGTCACGGGTGAAGTCCGGTTCGACGGCATGCAGTTGACCGGCCTGGACCGGCGGGCGCTGCGCCGGCTGCGCGGCGACCGGATCGCAATGATCTTCCAGGATCCGCTGTCCTGCCTGAACCCCTACTACCCGGTGGGCTTCCAGATCGCCGAGGCCTACCGGGCACACCGCCGGGCCGGACGCCGGGAGGGCCACCGGGTCGCCGTGCGGATGCTGGACCGCGTCGGCATCCCCGAACCCGAGCGGCGTGCCCGCGCGTACCCCCACGAGTTCTCCGGCGGCATGCGCCAGCGCGTGATGATCGCGATGGCCCTGTGCCTGGAACCCGACCTGCTCATCGCCGACGAACCGACCACCGCGCTCGACGTGACCGTGCAGGCCCAGATCCTGGACCTGCTGCGGGAGCTGCGGGAACGGTCCGGTACCGCCATCATGCTCATCACCCACGACATGGGCGTGGTCGCGGGGCTGGCCGACCAGGTCGTCGTCATGTACGGCGGTCGCGCGGTCGAACGGGGCACGGTCCGCGAGGTGTTCTACCGCCCGCGCGACACCTACACCAAGGGCCTGCTCGCCTGCGTACCCCGCGTCGACGGACCGTTGCCCGACCGCCTGCCCACCCTCGCCGCACCGGAGGTGACCGCGTGAACGTGCCCTTGCCCATGAGCACCGCAGGCGACCACGGGCACGCGCCCCTGCTCGAAGCACACGACCTGGTCAGGCGGTTCCCCGTACGGCACGGCCTGACCAGGCGGCTCGCCGGACACATCACGGCGGTCGACGGCGTGTCCCTGCGGGTGGACGCGGGGGAGACGCTGGGCCTGGTCGGCGAGTCCGGCTGCGGCAAGTCCACGGTCGCCCGCTTGCTGACCCGGCTCGTCGAACCCACCTCGGGCACGATCTCCGTGGCCGGACGAGACCTGACCACGCTGGACGAGCAGGAGTTGCGGCCGGTACGACGCGACCTGCAGATGATCTTCCAGGATCCGTTCTCCTCGCTCAACCCCCGCCAGACCGTCCGGCAGATCCTGACGGCCCCGTACCGCTACCAGGGGCTGACCCCCGACGAACCGGTGGAACAGCTGCTGGAGCGGGTGGGCCTCAGACCGGAGCACGCCACGCGCTATCCCCACGAGTTCTCCGGTGGCCAGGCGCAGCGCATCGGGATCGCCCGGGCACTGGCGCTGCGGCCGAAACTGGTGGTGTGCGACGAGCCGGTCTCGGCGCTCGACGTGTCGGTCCAGGCGCAGATCCTCAACCTGCTCAAGGACCTGCAGCAGGACTACGGGCTCGCCTATGTGTTCATCGCGCACGACCTCGGCGCGGTCCGCCAGATCAGCACCCGCGTCGCCGTGATGTACCTCGGCACCGTCGTGGAAACGGCCGACCGGGACACGCTCTACGCCAGTGCCGCGCACCCCTACACCCATGCCCTGCTCTCCGCCGTACCGCTGCCCGATCCGGACGCCGAACGGTCCCGGGAGCGGATCGTGCTGAGCGGCGACCTGCCCAGTCCGCTCGATCCGCCCAGCGGCTGCCCGTTCCGCACCCGTTGCCCCAGGGCGGCCGGCCGCTGCACCGCCGAACGGCCCGTGCTGGGCGCATTCGCCTTGGGGCACCAGGTCGCCTGCCACTATCCCGAACCGCTGACCCGGCCGGTCTCCGAGCCGTCTGCCGAGGAGAGGACCGCATGAGCCGCAGCTACCGCCTGCCCGGACTCGCCGTGACGGACCACGAGTTCACGGTACCGCTCGATCACGCCGACCCCGCGGGAGCCTCGATCCAGGTGTTCGCCCGGGAAGTGTCCGACCCGGCCCGGGCCGGCGAGCGACTGCCCTGGCTGCTGTTCCTGCAGGGCGGCCCCGGAGGCAAGTCGCCCCGGCCGCTGAACGCCACCTCCGGGTGGCTCGCCCGCGCCCTGAGAACCCACCGGGTGCTGCTGCTGGACCAACGCGGCACCGGCCGCAGCACCCCGGTCACGGCGCGGTCGGCGGCACGGTTCACCGATCCGCGGCAGCTGGCCGACCATCTCGCCCTCTTCCGCGCGGACTCGATCGTCGCCGACGCCGAGCTGATCCGGCATCAGCTGTGCGGCGACGAGCCCTGGGAGACGCTCGGCCAGAGCTACGGCGGCTTCGTCACCCTCACCTACCTCTCCCGGGCCCCCGAAGGCCTGCGTGCCTGCTGCATCACCGGCGGCCTGCCCGGCCTGGACGCCACCGCCGACGACGTCTACGCGGCCACGTATCCCCGGGTCAGGGAGAAGGTGACCGCGTTCTACGCCCGTTACCCCGGCGACCGCGACCTGGTCCGGCGGATCGCCGACCTGCTCGACCGCCGGACGGTCCGCCTGCCGGACGGCGACCGGCTCACCGTGCGGCGACTGCGCACACTCGGCCTGATGCTGGGCATGGGCGACGGGGCCCAGCGCCTGCACTGGCTGCTGGACGAGGCCCTCGGCGCCGACGGCGACCTCTCGGCCACCTTCCTGCAGCAGGTGATGCAGCTGACCGGACTCGTCGACAACCCGCTCTTCGCCGTGCTCCAGGAAGCCTGCTTCGCGCAGGGCGGCAAACCCACCGACTGGGCCGCCGCCCGCGTGATCGCCGGCCGTCCCGATTTCGCCGAGGACGCCGACCCGCTGCTGTTCACCGGCGAGATGTTCTATCCCTGGATGTACGAGGAGATTGCCGGGCTGCGACCGTTCCGGGACGCCGCCCGGCTGCTGGCCGAACGAGCCGACTGGCCCGCGCTGTACTCGCCGTCGCGACTGGCGGCCAACCGGGTGCCGGTGGCCGCAGCGGTCTACCACGACGACATGTACGTCCCCACGGAACTGTCCCTGCCGACCGCGCGCTCGGTCGGCGCGCTGCGCGCCTGGGTCACCAACGAGTGGGAGCACGACGGGGTGACCGCCTCCGGCGAAGGCGTGCTGTCCCGCCTGATGGACATGGCCGCCGGGCGGGCCTGACGTACCCGCGCCATCCCGAACCGCCCGAACGTCATCCCGAACGACCCAGACACCACCCCGAACGACGCAGACGAAGAGGAGAGATGTCCGGAACCCCCCAGAGACTCAGGGCCTTTGCCGCCGGTGCCGCCGCGACGGCATTCCTGTCGCTCGGTGCGTCCGCCCCGGCCGCGACCGCCGCCGCGGCCCACCATGCGGCCCCTGCCACGGACTGCGCCCTCCCCGGCAGGACCGGCTGGACCGACGAGGGCCACACCACCGACCCCACCCAGTTCCAGCGCCCCCTCGGCACCAAGCACGTGCTCATGCTGTTCGTCGACTTCCCCGACGCCCAGTCCTCCGGTGCCACGTCCGACTACTACCGGCAACTCGCCCCGGCTTCCGACTGGATGAAACGCGACTCCTACGGCCGGACCTCGCTCGACATCACCCCGCTCGACCGGTGGATACGGATGCCGCAGGACTCCACCAGCTACGGCTTCCAGCGCGGAATCACCTTCGAACAGCACGAGGCATACGTCCGTCAGGCAGTGGCAGCCGCGGACCCCTACGCCGACTTCTCCCGGTACGACATGGTCTACATCGTCCCGGCGAAGTCCGCCGCCGCGATCAGCTTCTCACCGACGTACCTGTACGACCCCACCACCGCGGGCATCACCGCCGACGGCAAGCGCCTCAAGTGGGCGGTGACGTTCGGGCAGGACATGTGGCACTGGGGCTTCAAGGTCGCCGACCACGAGACCGGCCACACCTTCGGCCTGCCCGACCTCTACGCGTTCACCGGCACGGACTACCACCGTTTCGTCGGCGGCTGGGACCTCATGGGCGACATCGCAGGGGCCGCGCCGCAGCACCTCGGCTGGGAGCGGTGGAAGCTGGGCTGGATCGACGACCGCCAGGTGAGCTGCCTGCCCTCGGCCGGGAGCCGCACGGTCCGCCTGAAGGCGGTCGAAAGCCCCGGCGGAACGAAGATCGCGGTGATCCGTACCGGCGAGACCACCGCCTACGTCGCCGAGTCCCGCAGGGCCCTCGGCGAGGACAGCCGCGCCTGTTCCGCCGGCGTGCTCGTCTACAAGGTGGACACCTCGACCCAGACCGGCGACGGCCCGGTCCAGGTCGTCAACGGCAACCCCGGCGCAACACCGCCCTCGGGCTGCCGGGCACTGGACATGGCGGCGTTCCACTCCGGCCAGACCTTCACCGATCCCGCCACAGGAGTCAGGATCGATGTCGACAGCAGCACTCCCCTGCAAGACCGGATCTCGATCACCCGGCAGTGAGCGCCGCGCCTCGCCGCGCCGTGGCTCACCCGGGCAGGCACAGCGACTCCGGACGGCGCCGGCGCCATCGTGCGTAGGCCGGCGCGGCGGCACCCGTGGCGAGATACCCCGCGGCCACCCTGCGCACGATCTCGTCCCCGTGCGCGGCCAGCGGTCCGTCGCGGCGCAGACCGAGCACGTGGCGGTACCAGAAAGGATCGCCGGCGAGCGGTCGTACGGCGACGCCCGGCACCTCGATGAAGGTCGCCTGACACAGACTGACCGCCAGGCCCGCCCGTACGATCTCGATCAGTTGGCGGCCCTCCGCCTCGTAGGGGGCGTGCGGCTGACGGCCCGTACGGGAAAAGACGGACGACCAGTACTCCCGGGTGCGGTCACTGTCCGGGTGCGGCATGGCCCAGTCCTCTCCGACAAGTTCCTCCAGACTCACCTCTTCGTGGCGGGCCAGGGGATGGGCGGACGGCAGCAGTGCGAAGACGGGCTCGGTGACCACCGGCCGCAGCAGGACTCCCTCACATGGCGCGAGTTCGTGCCCAGGGCAGTCCCCGAGGACCGCCGCCTCCAGACGCCCCGCCGAGAGGTCGTCCACCAGCGGCGACGGCGCGTACTGACACCGGGTCGTCACATCGGATCCGGGAATCAACTCCCTTGTCGCCAGGACCAGATCGGCGAGCAACGGAGCACCCACCGATCCGAGGCGGACCCGGCCGGGAGCCGTCCCGCAGCGAGCGGCACGGGCGGTGTCGGAGAGCAGGCCGTCGATGCCCGGCAGGATCGCCCGCGCCCGGGGCAGCACCAGCTCACCCAGCGCGGTGGGCACGGCGCCGGTCTGCCCCCGGTCGAAGATCGGCCCGCCCAGCATGGCCTCGATACGCCGCAGTTGGGCGCTGAGCCCCGGTTGTGTCATACACAGCGACGCGGCGGCGCGGGTCAGACTTCCGGCCTCAGCGATCGCGCAGATCACGCGCAAGTGCCGTACCTCTAGATCCATGGCGCGGATGGTAGGGAGCCGCCGGAGCCTTCCGGCAGGGGTCCGGGCCGCCCCAGCCCCATATGCAATGTCACACGGCACCGAAATGCTATGGGTGCGGAGCCTTGCCATCCTCGGCACGGCCGACGAGGTGATGCCGAGGAGGCGCCGGACGCGGCGGCGCCCCGCCTCAGGCGGCTGGAGAAGATCCGCCGGCGATCGCTTCCGTACACAGCCAGGCGGTCAGCCGTTCGCTGACCGCCTGTGACCCCCGGTTGCGACAAGGGCTCGCCTAGAAGGCGCTGCTGTTGCAGCCCATCGTCGAACCCAGGTGGCTGACCTGGCCGCCCGCGTCGCCCTCGCCGTTGAGCCCGTTGCCCAGCAGGCCGTTGACCAGCCCGACCGCGCCGAGGACGTCGACGTTCAGGTCGTGGGACTTGCACTGGGTGCTTTGCTGGACGCTGTATCGGTTGCCCCCGTGGCCGTCGCCTCGGCTCCATCCCGCGGCATGGGCGGTGCCGGCGGTCAGCACTCCGACGCTGCTGAGGGCGGCGACCAGGACGGCGGCCTTGCGAAGCTTGTACATGTCATCTCCGGTGAAGCGAGGTGGATCGGTCAATGAAGGGTCGACCCCTTACAGCAAACGGAGATTAGTGAGAAATGCCCGAAATAATCCCTCGGCGCGCCGGACTTCGCGATCTTGCATTGCAATCGACTGGTATCACATCTCATGTGAAGAGATGTCTGCCGACGTCGCTGCGGCCGCGGCTCGTCAGGGTGGCTGCCGCCGGCGCCGAGGAGGCCGTTACAGGAAGAGGTCCCCCGCGAAACTGCCCCAGGACGGGGATCAGGAACCCGTCGGGGCCTTGTAAAGCCGTACCGTGGAAGCGATCTTCCGAATGGTCGCGTCCGGCACCTCGGCGGCCACGTTCTTGGCGCCGAAGAACGACCAGGAAACCAGGTCCCCTGCAGCGTTCTTGAAGCCGAAGACCCATGCTTTCCCGTCCGTGGCGCACTTGGACTTCTTCGCGCCCACGGACCAGGCGGTACCCAATGTGCCCTTGAGGCCGGAGGTCGTGGTGAACGCCTCGACGGTTCCGGTCTTCACCTTCTTCTTGTCCGGCTGGGCGTACGCCCCGTACACCCAGGTCCGCGCGTCGGAGCCGGCGATCTCCTGAGCGCTTCGGTATCCGTTGTTGCCCCTTGTGCCCACTTGGGCCAGTGGGATGTTCTCCAGCGTGCCGTCCCGGTTCTCGTCCGACGAACACCACTTCTTCTGCAGCATTGCGACATTGCGTATCGCGATGAGTGGTTTGTCGTCCGGGTCCCCGTCCTTGGATACGTAGGTGACCCAGCCGGCGGACTGGATCTCCCATTGGGGCGGGACGTCGAATGCGATGTGCTGGGTCGGATTGGTGATGACCTTCCAGCCCTTGATCGTGGCCGTAGAGGCGTCGGACCCCCGGGGGTTTGTGGAACTCTGCGACGGTGACACGGTGTTGGTCGGCTTGGGGTCAGGCTCGTCGTGCTGGTGACCGCCGAGCACAAGGAATCCGGTGACGCCTGCGGCAAGCACGACGGCTGCCGCGGCGATGACGGCGACGAGTCCGGTCCGGTTCCGGCCGCCACCCGTCGGCGGGGACGTGGGTGCGCCGGCGGCCGGCTGCGTGGGCATCTGCCAGGGATGGGGCTGCTGGTAGGAGTTCTGCTGATACGGGTTCGGCGGCGCAGGCTGCTGGTACGGGTTCGACGGACCTCCCACCGGGGGCTGTTGCGGGTTCTGCCCGCCCGTTGACGACTGCTCTCCTGGCCACATGTGCCGTAACGATACGGCAGCCCCTCCCAGCAACAGACACCGGAGTTGGGTCGGGTCCTACCGCGTGTCCGCGTCTTGGTACTCGGCTGTGTCCTTGCCTGAAGCACCTGATCAGCCCGGCTCGGTAGCATGCAGCGCATGGCCATCAAATTTGAGAACGTTGGCATCACCGTTCGCGATCTCGAAGCAGCGATCTCCTTTTTCACCGACCTGGGCCTCACGGTCGTCGGCCGTGACACGGTCAGTGGTGAGTGGACCGACACCGCCGTCGGCCTTGATGGCAATCACGCCAAGATTGCGATGCTCCAGACGCCGGACGGTCACGGTCGCCTTGAGCTCTTCGAGTACATCCACCCCGAAGCGATCGATTCGAATCCCACTCGTCCCAACGAGATCGGCATGCATCGCGTCGCCTTCTCGGTCGACGACATCGACAAAGCCCTTGAGGCAGCCGCAAAGCACGGATGTCATCCGCTTCGCGGTGTGGCGACTTATGAGGACGTCTACAAGCTCACGTATGTCCGCGGTCCCAGCGGCATCATTGTGATGCTCGCCGAGGAGCTGAAGAAGAACTGACGGCCGATCGGTCAATCAGCCTCGCGCTTACAACGCACCGGCTCAGCGGGCCAACCAGCGGTCCATCTCCCGCGCTCGTGCGTCCAGCGCGGTGACGACGGTGACTGACGCGGTCAGAGGACTGCCGGGAACCTCCACATCGCGCTTGACGCCTCCACAGAGATGGCCGGGCCCCGGTTCGGGCATCTCCACCGCGATTCCCGCGCGCCGCGCGAGCGCGACCGCCGTCGCCACGAACCCCTCGGAGAGCGCGAGGATCACGGAGTGCCCCGTCCGGCAGTGCCAGGCGACCAGGCCGCGTGCGAACTCCGCGTACACGACCGGATCGACTTCCAGCGTGTCCGGGTCGCCCCCATACTTGCCCTGGCCGATTCCCGAGGGCAGCTTGAGCTCCGCCTCGAAGACCTCGACCTGCCGTAGGAAGAGGCGGCCGGCACCGCTCGACGGGTTCCACAGCGTCTCGTCACCCATGTCGAAGTACATGCTCATCGCCAACCCCCTGCTCAGCCAACCCCGTACAGGGTAGAAGACCGGCCGGGTGGTGGGCATCCGGGTAAAACGGTGCCTTGCGGGCCAAGGCATTGATCGCGCCAATGCGCGGCATTGCGTCGATCCGCTCCCGCTGCGGGCCACGACGCTACGAGCGTTGTCCTGCCAAGACGCGGATCATCGCGTGGTGGGTGGTCGTGTGCGCCTTCCGGCCCGTTCGTGCAGTGCCTGGCGTTGCCCTGTCGGCGCTGTTGCGGCCGCCGCACGAGGCCGGTGCGCTCCCACTCCGGCCGTGGATGTGCGCTGCTCCCGCAGCGTTCCTTCGAAGGGGAGGGCCGTACGGAACTGGCGCGGCTCAGCTTGCACGCGCCCGTGCCCACTTGTATGCCCGCACTCCCGCAAAGCTGACGAAGCGTCATGGGAGTGCGAGGTGGCGCCGAGCGGCGCATGACCATCCGTGAACTCCTCGCGCCTTGTGGACGATCGGGCGGCGCTGCCGTACTGCCTACAGCTCGCCGGGGCCACCGGTGAGCGGGATCCGCAGGAGAGGAAGGCCCATGACCACACGACCGCGGCACCGCCGTACCGTGCCCCCGCGGCTTTTGCCGTCGCTGCGCAGGGCTGTGACCATCGGTGGCTGCTGCATCGTCCTTCCGCTTGTTGCCCCAAGCTCCGGCGAGGCGGCGTCCGGCACCGTCTGGGACCGGGTCGCGGACTGCGAAAGTGGCGGCGACTGGAGCAGCAACACCGGTAACGGTCATTACGGCGGGCTGCAGTTCACCCTGCCGACGTGGTTGGCGTACGGCGGAACCGCGTACGCCCCGCGGGCCGATCTGGCGACCCGCGCCGAGCAGATCGCCGTGGCGGAAGCGGTGCTCGCCCGGCAGGGGCCGGGAGCGTGGCCGGTCTGCGCGGTGCGCGCGCACCTCGCGCGGGGCGGCGGGCAGCGTGGGCCGATCGTGCGTCCGGCCCGTCCGTGGCGCGCCCTGCCCCGCTTGCGTGGCGGCGCCGACGGACGCACCGGCACGTCGTACACCGTGCACGACGGCGACACCCTGTCCGGCATCGCGCGGCAGGCTGACGTTGCCGGCGGCTGGCAGCGGCTGTACGACGCCAACCGTAACGTCATCGGCCCCGACCCGGATGTGATCTGCCCGGGGCAGCGGCTCACTCTGCCGTCCGCCGGCTAGCGCTGCAGGCTGCGGAGCCGGTGTGGCACGTGGATGCGGGCCGGCGGGCAGACCCAGGCACCCTTCGCCGGAGAGCGGCACCGCCTTCCACCCGGAGATCACATAGGATTCATGGACAGAAACGATCAACTGTTGCAGTTACCCGCCCAGTTGGAGACATCTCCACACCTCGGACCAAGGGTGACAGCGCAGGGGGGAAGGAAGAAAACCCATGAAGTCAACCCGTATCCGGCGACGCCTCGCCGGGACCGCGGCCACTGCCCTGATGGTCACAGCAGGCGTTCTCGCAGCCGCCCCGTCGGCGGCGGCGAAGGCCAACGTGCTGACCATTGACAAGGTGTCGTTGCAGAAGTCGAACATACAGGTGAAGGTCACCTACTCCTGACCCGGGCCTGGACCACGAGCTCGTGGCCAACGGCAGGAAGCTCGGCACGGGCACCCATGTCGAAAACAACGCCGCCGGCACCATCAAGAAGGACAAGCTGGTCTGTGACGCCGACAGCCACGTCGCCCAGGTGACCATGCGCCCGGCCCAGGGCTCGCACTTCGCCAAGGGAGACAAGCTCAAGGTCACTGTCTTCTACTTCGACAACGACGGGTTCAGCTACGCCCACGAGTCGACGGTCGCCGTTCTGTGAGCGGATCTGTGCCCCAGTGACGCGGCGTGTGAGTACACCCGGCACCGGCGCCTCGACGGGCACCGCCACCGACCAGGCGCCGACGGCCGGTAACTCAGGCCCGTGACACCAGCGCCATCAAGGTGGGCCACCCCCGGGTGGCCCACCTTTTGCCTTGTCCCTCCTGCTCACCGGGATTCAGCGGGAGTACCTGCACAAGAGTTGGATTCAGAAAGGGATCGCCGGACGAACCCGGTCGTGCTCCACGCTGCATCAGATCCAGTGATAGTTGGTGTCGTCCAGGGACGGCAGGAGAACCCGGGCAGCGTCGAGCGGGGCGGCGGGAGTAGCCAGTTCGGCCAGTGGGACCGGCGGGAACAGCGCCTTGTCGGCCGTGTCCTTGTAGGGGATCCAGGTGAGGTGGCCGGCGCCGGTAGTGTCGTCGTGCTCGACGGTGCGCAGGTGAGCGCGGGTGAGGTCGTCGATGTGGACGCGGAAGACCAGGTGGAGTTTGCGGGGTGGGGTGCTGCCGGGGCGGGTGACCATGGCGTCCTGGATCCAGGTCAGTTGCGGAACGCCGCTCGCATCTGCGAGGTCCAGGCCCAGTTCTTCGTCGAGTTCGCCTCTCCTTCGGTGGGCGAGGTGCTGTGGTGTCCCTTGGACAGGCGGCGCAGGCGCATGATGCAGCAAGCGAGGCGCTCAGGGTCCTGATGCAGGTCAGCGCGGTGTTCGTAGGAAGCCGGAGGCGATAAGCACAGGGCCGTCGCGGTGGCCGGCGGGCGGTGAGTTCGGCGCGGTGCTCGCTGGCGTCGCAGAGCAGCGTGGCAGTCGAAGGCACGGCTGCGAAGCCTGCCCTTGTGACCGATCGGCTCCTGGCTGGGCCCGCTGCTGCAGAGTGCCCATGGGCCCGGTTCCAGGCCCGAGACAGGCGCAGGGCAGTCGGGGCGGGAGCCGGATCAGCGGGTTCGGCGTGCTGGGGGTCAGGGCCGCTGAGGTGTCTGATCCGGGTCCTCGGTCAGGAACTCGGTGATCAGCTCTGCCGGGTTGGCCTGCGAGGTCAGCCGGAACATCGCGTCCGGGTCGAACATGTCGTAAAGGATCACCGGGACCGGTCGTCCCAGTGTCTGGACGATCCGGCCGCTGTCGTGGAGGTGCCGGGCGACTGCGACGCACACTTCGTAGAACCACTCGACCAGCATCCCGTCGCGATCGTCCGGCTCATCGTCTTCCTCGTACCACAGCCCCCGGGACTCCGCCTCCAGGCGGTGCAACTCGGCACCGTCCTGGTCGCGTCCTACGGTCTTCACCCCGTCGAGCCCCGTTTCCGGGAAGTACGCGTAGCTCCAGCGTGCCTCCCAGGCGTCCGAGGCCGTCTGTTGCGCCGTGGCGACGTCGGCCTCGGTCGTGTAGCCGATCGCCAGGTACGGAAACCGCGGATCCTGATCGACGCTGTCTATGCGGAACGTCACCGCGTAGATCCCGGAGTCCGCGGGGAACGCTGCGACGACCTCGTCGGCGGCCCGTTCAATGTGTTCCTGAAATGCCATACACCGTCCTCCTCGGCCGGAATGGAGATCATAATGTGGGCCCGATTCGCCCTCACGCTGCGTCCGGGGCCACCGATGACGCCCGTCTGCTCTGGGGCAGCGAGACCCTGACGGGAGGTGCCGACGAGGCCTTGAGGGGCCCGGCTGAGTCTGGCGCTCGCCACAGGGCGTCATGACGGGCGGTCGGTGATGAGCAGTTCGGTGCGCACTTCGCGGGTGAGCGGGCCCGGGATGATCCCTCTGCACGTCGACGCTGCCGTCGCGCAGAAGGTGACGGCGCGGGTGACGGAGCGCGATCTGCCACGGCAGCTGCGGCCAGGTCCGCCAGGCGTATCGGGAGGCCCCGGAGGAAGGTCAGGGCCTGCGCCCCTTGCGGGATCCGGAGGCTGTCGAGGACGACGAGGACTGACGGCGGCGAACCCGGCCCGCCGGGCCACTCGTTGCCTCCCGTGGAGGCCGGGCGCCCGACGCTCCTGGGCCGAGGCGAGGGACGCCGAGCTGGGTGGCCTGCCGTGCGCCGGCTCAATGACCTCGCGGAGCCCTAAATGGCACGCTCCGGAACGGCATCCCGGGATTCCGGGTGAGCCGGATCATCGGCCGGGGCGGCGGCACTCAGCGCCGCCTCTACCCTGCGGTTGCTGGTCATGGTCGCGGTGACGGCGGTCATGGCCAGGAGGAGGCCGGCGGCGGCGTAGAGCGGGGTGCGTACGTCGTAGGTGGTGGCCAGCCAGCCGCCGAGGAAGGCGCCGAACGGGGCGGCGCACATGGCGAGCATGCGGGAGGTGGAGGCGACCCGGCCCATCAGATGGGCGGGGACGATCGCCTGCCGGAGAGAGGGGCCGAGCACCATCGTGGCGCCCATGCCCGCGCCGCAGACGGCGAGCGCGAGGCCGGCGACGTACGGGTTCGGGGCGGCGGCAAGGCCCAGGATGGCGAGTCCCTCGACTGCGGCCGTGCAGGTCAGCGCGGCGCCGGTGCCGAGTCGTCGGCCCAGGAAGGAGGCGATGCCCGCGCCGAGCAGACCGCCGGTGGCCTCCGCCGTGAGGAGCAGGCCGAAGCCGAACGTGTCGATGCCGAGACGGTCGTGCGCGAAGAGGGCGAGTACGGTCTCCACGGCGAGGAAGGCGATGTTCCCGACCGCCGGACGCAGCGCGAGTCCGAGCAGCAACTGATCCCGGAATACGTACGCGGCGCCGGCCCGCGCCTGCCGCAGCAGCGACTCACGGGCCTGCGGTACGGGCCGGGGTGCGGCAGGCAGCGACCGTACGAGCAGTGCGGAGAGCGCGAACGACACCGCGTCGGCGAGCAGCGGAACCGCCCGCCCGAGCGCGAGCAGGGCACTGCCAGCGGGCGGCCCGGCGAAGCCGGACGCGGCGGTCTGGGTGCCGCGCAGGCGGGAGTTGGCGCGCTCCAGGAGCGCGGGGTCGCGGCCGAGCAGATCCGGCAGATAGGCCGTGGCGGCCGTGTCGAAGAAGAGTCCGCCGAGGCCGAGGAGGAAGGCGACGGTCGCGAGCAGTGGAATGCTCAGCACGTCGAGCGCGGCCGCCGCCGCCGGTATCGCGAGCAGCACCGCACGCGCCGCGTCCGTGACCCACATCGTGCGCCGGCGGTCCCAGCGGTCCACCAGCGCACCGCCGAGCACCCCGAAGAGCAGCCATGGCAGAGTTCCGGCGGCGGTGACGACGGCGAGAGCCATCGGATCCCGCGTCAACGTCAGCGCGAGCAGCGGCAGCGCGGCATGCGTTACGCCGTCACCGAGCGAGGACACCGTCTGCGCGGTCCACAGCCGTCCGAACCCGGTCGGCAGCTTCCGAATGTCTGAAGTCACTTGGCGTCCCCTTCGGTCTGCTGGCGCGATGCCGGGTGGAACAGTGCGAAGACGAGTGAGGCGTCGGGCAGCGACGGATCGGACAGCTCCCGGTACTCGTCCGCCAGTGCTTCGAGCCGCGCTCCCAGCTCAGCGAACTGCTCCTCGGTGAGCCGCAGATGCGCCATCCGCACGTGCCGCTCGCTGCCCGCCGGCGCTGCCTCCAGGTCCGCCACCGCATGCCGCATCAGCACATCCGGGCCTCCCTCACCCGGATCCGGCAGCACGATCGCCCGCGCGGCCATCGCGTAGTACCGCTCGGTGACCCCCCGGACCTTGCGCGTTCGTACCACCTTCACCAGGCCGGCCCGTTCGAGCAGCCGTACGTGGTAGCTGGAACTCCCCTTCGCAAGGCCCACCCGCTCGGCGATCTGCGTAATCGTCGCGGGTTCGAAGCGGAGCACGGCCATGATCCGGTGACGCGTGAGATTGGAGACGGCGCGTAGCTGCTCGTCGGTGGTGACGTGAAACGTCTCGGGAAGATCATCGGTAGGCATGCGAACAATGGTCAACGATTCTTGACCATTGCGCAAGGGGATTCACGTCTTCGCCGCGCTCGCGGCGCTCATTCGCGAACTCATCGTCATCGGCGCCAAGGAGGCCTCGCCGCCGCCCGCGCCCGCGGACGGGGCGGCGGACGCCCCGGAGTCGCCATCGAGGGGATCATCCGGGTCGCCCGTGACCTGCTGCCCGACCCGGGCCGCTCGATGACCTCGATCGCCGAGCTGCTCGGCGTCTCGCCGGGCAGGCTCTCCCGCCACGTCCCGGACCTGCGCGAGCCACGGGCCGGCGCAGTGCCCCGCGGGTCGAAACCCCCACACAGTAGGCGATTCAGGGCAAGATCAAGCTCAGCGGTACTTTCTGTACCTCAACTGCTCACACCCGATATGGCTACGCCGACGGCGTCCCTCTGTTGGGGGATCGACGCCGTCGGCGTTGAGGGCTGTCGTGCCGTGGGCGAATCAGGGCACCCCCGTGTCCCTGGCTCGCCTTGGGGCACGGAGCCTGTTGAGCGACCGGGATCAATGATGTGCGTGTGCAGCGGTGGGTGTCATTCGCACAGCGTCCACGTCGGTGTGCGGTCCGTCCACGGCTGTCCGGCTCAGCTGCTGGTCCCGTAGCTCGCTGGGGGTGATGCCGTGCACGGTGCGGAAGGCCCGGGTGAAGTCGCCGGGGCGCAGGTAGCCCCAGCGCAGGGCTATGGAGTGGATGGGGAGCGTACGCAGACGGGGATCGGTGAGATCCTTGCGGGCGGCGGCCAGCCGCTGGTCGCGTATGTACGAGGCCACGGTCAGCCCCTCTTCCTGGAAGAGGCGGTAGAGGTAGCTGCGTGAGATGTGGTGGGCCGCGGCGATCCGAGCGGGGGTCAGTTCAGCGTCGCTCAGATGCTGTCGGATGAACGACTTGATGCGCAGGACCAGGGCGCGAGCATGCGTCTGGGGCGCAAGGTGCGGCTCCGCTTCCAGGGCGTGGGCGAAGACGGCGGTGACGAGATCGGTGACGACCCTGCCCAGCCGCTCGGCGTCGCTCGCCCGGTAGGAGGAGGTGTCCGAGGCCAGTTGCACGAGCAGCCCCGCGAGCAGCGCGCCCATGCCCTCGCGGCCGGAGATCCGCCGTCCGACCACCCCGTCCGCCCGGCCGGCCGGGAGATCCACCGCGGCACGCGGGATCTCCACCCCGACGATGGTGACCGGGTCGGGGCCGGTGGATATCTCGTAGGACCGGGACGAGTAGTTCACGTGGAAGTCGTCGACCCGGTACCCCACCTGCTGCCTGCCCCAGCTTGCCGCGCCGTCCCCGCGCCGCAGCAGGGAGAGGTGGAACACCTCCGGGTCGGATTGGCGTACGAGCCTGGGCGTCCGGCGGAACACCAGATGGTCGAAGGTCGCGGGCCACACCGTCACCTCGCCCAGCCCGATCACGCGCTGGTGCCCCCGGTAGTCCGCGGCACGATCGCTGCTCAGGTGCATCGGCGCGTGAGTACGCCCCAGTTGTTCCGTCCACGCCTCGAAACGGTCGCTCGCCGGCAGTTCCTGGGTGGTGAAGACGGTTTCAGGCAACACGACGGTAGTCAACCACAGGGCGCGGCAAGGGCCGCCGGGCGTACCGGCGTTGGGTGTCCTGGGGCCGATCGGCCGGCAACCGCACCATACCCCGGCCGGTACCCATGTGCCCCCGGCCGCTCCCTCGCTGCGGTCGCGCGGCGGGCTGCCGCTACGGGACGTTCCAGGCGGAGATGAACGGTTGCCCGTCCTCAGTGGCCAGAAAACTCAGAGTTCCCGGATGCGGGTGGCCCAGTAGTCGGCCGGCCGACGCGTCCAAGCCCAGCCAGCGCACGGTGAGTACGCGCGCCAGATGCCCATGAGCGACCACGGCGACGTCACCGTCGTTCAGTAGCGGCCTGATCCGGCCCAGCACCGCGTCCGTGCGCGCGGCCACCTGGTCGAGCCGCTCGCCGGGACGGTCGGCGTCGCCGGGCACGACGCCGTCCCGCCACAGGTCCCAGCCCGGTCGTCCCTCCCGGATCTGCGCCGCGGTCAGGCCCTCATAGCCGCCGTAATCCCACTCCACCAGGTCGGGATCGGGCCTGACTCCGGTCAGACCCGCCAGCTCGGCCGTCCGCATGGCGCGGCTCAGCGGACTGCTGAACACGCCGGCCAGCGGGCGTCGGGCCAACCTCGGAGCGAGCGCCGCGGCCGCGGCCTCACCCGCTTCGGTCAGCGGAACGTCGGTGCGTCCCGCGTGCCGGCCCGACAGGCTCCACTCCGTCTGGCCGTGCCTGATCAATATCAGCTCCCCCATGGACGAGCACGCTATCCGATCAGGTGACTAAGCGAGCCCGATTCCTCGTCTTCGCACGCGTCATCTGCCGCCACTGTGACGCGCGCCGCCCCGGCGCCCGACACCAGGCTCAGCTTGCCGCATTCTCGGTGGCGGCGATCGTCCGGCGCAGAAGGCGGCGCGCGGTGTCCAGGTCGGCGGCACGCCGGTCGAGGACGTTCAACTGGCCGCGGAGGTGGGCGAGGACGCCGGGACAAGGACGCAGCGTCACCTCGTCCAGGGTGCAGCGCAGGACCTGGCGGATGATGCGGGTGGGCAAGCCGGCGGCCAGGAGGGCGCGAATGCGCAGCACTGTCTCCACCGTCCGGTCGTCGTACTCCCGATAGCCGTTGGCGCGTCGCTCTGCGCTGATCAGCTCCATTCGCTCGTAGTAACGCAGCAGGCGCTCACTGACTCCGGTACGACGCGACAGCTCCCCGATCAGCACCCACCGGCTCCTTTCGGCTTGACCTTCACACGATGTCAGGGAGCAACAGTGCACTGGTCGGCCGCATTCCGGGCCGATCACCAAGGAGGGAGTAACCCATTGATCATCGATGCGCACAGCCACGTCCACGACCCCGTCGAGGCACATGTCGGTCTGCTGGACGAGGCCGGGGTGGACCGCGCCGTGCTGTTCGCCACCCGCCCCCACCCGGAGCGGGCCGGTGACCTCGCCTCGCTGCGCCGGGAGATGGCGATTCTGGACGAGGCCATCGGAGGTCGCGCCGGCGATGTTGAGCGGTATCGCGGGGCGTGGAGCGAGCTGGACGCCGCGCTCGCCGCACACCCGCAGCGGTTCATCGGCTTCCTGTCCGTGCCGCTGGACTTGGACCCGGAGCAGACTGCCGCGATCGTGGAACGCGAGGTCGTCGGGCGCGGTCTGCGCGGGATCGGCGAGCTGACACCGCCCCCGGGACGGGCTGAGGTGATCGAACCCGTGCTCCGGGCGGCGGCAGATCACGGTGGGCTGCCCGTGGTGGTGCACGGATTCGCTCCGACCACGGCGGACGACCTGGTGACGATGTCGGCGCTCGCCGGCCGCTATCCGACAGTCCCGCTGGTGGTCAGCCAGCTCGGCGGGCTGAACTGGATGCAGGCCGTCGAGTTGGTGAGGGAGACCCCGAGCATGTACCTGGAACTGTCCACGGCCAACATCGTCTTCGCGGTCCGGCTGGCCATCGAGGAGATTCCGGACCGGACTCTGTTCGGATCGGACGCGCCGTACGGCGACCCGGTCCTCAGCCGGACGATGGTGGAGCGGGTCACCAGCCCGGGACAGGTACGCGACCGGGTGCTCGGCGGGACGATCGCCGAATTGGTCGGGCTCGGCTGATGCAGGCTCGGGCCCACCCGGCTGGGGGGTGAGGCTCTCCAGCGGATCTACGTGTCGGGAAGCGTCTCACCAGCGGCTCAGCCACCGCGACGCCCTCCTGGCATGCAACTCCCAGAACGTGCGTGCCCGCAGCCCGCAGCCCGTGTCCCGCAGCCCTCCGCCCTCCCGGCCAGGCCCTCAGCGGCAGCGGGGCCCGCTCGGTGCCGTGTTACCGCTCCCGCTGTCCGCCGCCCTGCGTTCTCGCGGTGAAAGCCCGGGCCGTCGCGGAGCCATAGGCGCGGGCCAGCTCGATCAGGAGGGCCTTCTCCGCGGCCAGGTCGCGGGTACCGGAGGCGAACAGGTCGCTGGGCACGTGCTGTCTGGGACCGCCCGACAGCTTGGCCTCACGCGCCTCCCGCATGACACAGGCCAGCACCGCTGTGTGCCGGTCTCCTTCCGGCACGCCCGCGTCGGTCACATGCCGGCGAGCCAGTTGCGGCACGTCCGGCCCGGTGTAGTCGCTCAGGACCAGCAGGGCGTCCCGCGTCTCGATCACTTTCCGGTAGGCGAGTACGTCGGGCGGCACCGGAGGCCACAGTACCTCCCGGATCCTCGCCCGGGGTTTGACCAGCGCAACATGCGGCACCACGTCGACCAGGTCGTGCCACAGGGGCCACAGCGCCCAGGTGGTGGCGACGTGGGACAGCGTGCGCCGGACCTTGCGGGCGACGGGCATGAGGATGGCCGCGGCCCTGAGGACGGCATGCACCGACATCAACGCCGACAGCCACCCGTACAGCCGGCCGTCGCCGGAGACGAACATCATCAGATACCCCAGCCAGAAGGCTCCGGAGAAGGCGGTGCCGTAGCCGAACAGTCTCAGTGAAGCCCTGAAGGTCTGAGTCCACGCCTGCCGGGCACAGCGCAGACACACCGCCACGCACACCGAGTCCGCCGTCAGGTGCGTCATGATGAGAATGAGGGCGAACGCCACGCCCGCGCCGCCGCTGTCGGCACTCAGTTGCGTCCGGTCGCGCAGGGCACCCGCCTCCACCAGGACAAGCAGAGCGGCGAGCACCACGGCCGTCGCCACGCACGAGACGCGTTTCAGACGCGATGTGCCCATGGCGGCCGAGACGAAGCAGAGGATGGCCCCGGACGACAGGACACCGAGGAGGTGCTTCGTCAGCGCCATCGCCTGAGCCGACCCGGTGATCCCGGCGGCGAGCCGGGGAACGCCCGGCAACTGCAAAGTCGTGGCGCAGGCTGCCGACATGATGGCCAGCCACAGGGCCCGGCTCAGCGGAACCCGGCGAGCAGACGGGGCACTGAGGGCCACCGCGACCCACAGCAGGCACACGCTGGTGTATCCCAGCCACGTCCCCGCATTCGCCGCGTCCTGCCGCATGGCGCTGTGTCAGGCCTCGGGGGTCCGGGGCACGCCCAGCGCGATGGCCAGGTTGCCGAGCACGTCGCCCGGACGCGACCGTAAGGGCTCGCTGTGCCGGGTGCGCATCAGCGTGGCCAGCATCTCCGCCTCCAGTTCCTCGACCCGCGTGTAGTTGGTGCGGCCGATGAGGCGTCGCACCAGGTGCGGGTCGAGGTCCGGGAGCAGGGCCCGCACATGGGGATGGTCGGCGAGGTCCGTCCCGGACGGTTGGGCGCCGTGTTCGAGCAGCATGTGCGCGATCTCGTGCAGCACGATGTGGTCCTGGTGCAGGGGCGCCGTCCGCCGCTCGTAGAAGACGTGGTCATCGGTGGCCGTGGCCAGCCACATGCCACAGGCCCCCTCGGGTGCCTCCTGCGCCCGCAGGGGGTGCAGGTACAGGGGGCGCTGCCGTTGTGCGGAGAGGTGACGGCAGAACGACTCGATGGAGAAGGGATGCGGGATGTCGATCCCCTCCAGCCGGGCCATGCAGCGTTGGTGCAGTCGGCGCTCCCCGTTCGGCATGCACACTTCCGTCAATCCTCGGGGCCCTCGGATCCGGGCCGGTGGTCGTGCCGCTCCGTGAGGTCGGGCAGGTTCTGCACCCGCCGGGCCTCGTTCACCATGGCGAGGATGGCGTTCAGACTGTTGGGCGACAGTCCCTCCGCACGCAGCGCGATGTTGCGGATGCGGGCGTCCCGCAGGGCAGAGGCCAGAGCAAGTTCCGCGCTCACGCGACGGGCCACCTCGTCGTTGAAGAAGTACTCCGGCGGGACACCGAAGTGCCGTGCCAGTACTTCGAGCTGACGTACCGTCACATTGTCTTTGCGGCCGGTGGCCAGTTCCCACAGGTATGTACCGGAGATCCCCCCGCCGGTCTTCTCGCGGATCTCCTTGGCCAGTCGTGCGTACCCCGGCCGGGTCCGCTCGTCGGGGTAGACGGCTGCGATCAGCTCGTTGAGACGTTCGCTCAGGGTGCGCAGCAGAGGGCGACCGCCGTCGCCGTCGGTGGCTGAAGCGTCCTCACCCATCATTGGTCCCTCGCTGGAGACGAACTGCGGTACCCGGGCCGGGCCGTCCACTCGGGCGGACGGAACGGCTTCCTCATGGGTACCGGTATCCGCCCGGGTTGACAAGGCGAATGTCGGACACCCCACGGCGGATGCCAATCATCAGCTGTAGCGGACGTATTGACGCCTCGTCATCCGCTGTCCTAGGCTCCTGAGCCCGTCGCCGCCGATCGGCTGCTCGTGCACCGACACGGCCGAACCGCGACAGATCCGACCTGATCCCCCTACGACCGGAGACACCGGCGGTACCGCCCGGTGCACCTTCCAGCCCCCCACCTGTCGGCCTCCTCTCACCGGGCCGGCGCCCCTTGGAGAGTGCCCATGCCTGACCTCGGCACGCACAGGGCCACGATCACAGCGGAGTTACGTAGCTTTCCCGAACTGACCCACGCACCCGGGGACGACGCGAGCGCCCCGGTCCGCCGGGTCACCGCCCCCACCGGTGACCGGCTGTGGCTCGTCACCTCCTACGCGCTGGGCAGAACGGTGCTCGGCGATCCGCGGTTCAGCCGAGCGGCGGCGGTGGCACACGGCGCGCCTCGGCTGTCCGACATCACCCCGGCGTCCAGCGCGATGACCAGCATGGACGGACCCGAACACGCGAGAATCCGCCGGATCGTCGCCGGAGCCTTCAGCACACGCCGCGCGGAAGCCCTCGGGCCTCTCGTCGAGCGGCTGACCGACGGACTGCTCGACGGCCTCGCCGCACAGGGCCCGCCCGGAGACTTCGTCACCCATGTGGCGGCTCCGCTGCCGCTCTCCGTCCTGTGCGGCCTGCTGGGCATCCCCGACGAGGACCGCGACCGGTTCAGGTCGTCGGTGGACGTCCTGTTCGACATCAACGCCCGGTCACCCGCCGAAAAGACGCGACAGCGGCTCATGCTCGTCCACTACATGACCACGCTCATCGAGCGCAAACGGCGATGCCCCGACGACGGCCTGATGTCGACGCTGATCCGGACCAGGGACGGCCAGGGCGCCCTGTCCGAACACGAGCTGGTCAACCTCGGGCTGGCCCTGCTCATGGCGGGATACGAGACGACCGTCGGCCAGATCGGCCTGACCGCCCTGGCTCTGCTCACCGACCACGACCACCGGCTCGCCCTCCGCGCAAGGGGCGCGTGGACGCCCGCCGCGGTGGAGGAGTACCTGCGCCTGGTGCCGGCCACGCCTCTGAGCTTCCCCCGCGTCGCGCTCCAGGACGTCCCGCTCGGGCCGGTCACGGTGCGGAGCGGGGAGGCGGCCGTGGTCTCCCTCGCCGGCGCCAACACCGACCCGGCAGTCTTTCCCGACCCGGACGCCGTGCAGGAGACACGACCACCGCACCTGACGTTCGGCCACGGGGCGCACCGATGCCTCGGGGCGCATCTCGCCCGGCTCCAGGTGGCCACGGCGATCGGACGCAGTCTCGTGCGGTTCCCCGGACTGCGCCTGGCCCCGGGGGACGCGTCCGTCCGCTGGACCAGTGGCCTGGCCACCCGCGGCCTGACCCGGCTGACGGTCACCTGGTAGGCCCACCCTCCGTCCCGCACCGCCCCGTCGTACACGCTTCAAGGAGCCGACGTGGACAACGCCATGACGACCGGACAACAGCAGGTGCGCCACGCGACGCACCGCGCCGTCCCCACCGCCCCGCCACAGGAGCCGGACCAGGCCTCAGTCCTGGTCGGCCTGTGCGAACGCATCGAGGAAGTGACCGTTCCCCTGCCCGTTCACCGCACCACCGGAGCCCCCCTCGACGCCCGCGCCCTGGTGGCCGAGGCACGCAGGCAGGCGGCCCTCGCGGGTGACCTGACGGGCCTACCGGTCCTGGTTCTCGACGACCTGCCGGAGAACGTGCTCACCGGCTTCCTCGCCGCGGCACTGGCCGGAGCCCTGCCCCTTGTGATCAGCCCCAGCCGCCCAGGAGAGTCGCAGGACTCCGTGCGAGGGCGTGTCCTCGCCGCGGGAGAGGCGGTCGGCGCCCACCGCATCCACACCGGCGGGCAGTGGCAGAACCTGCCCCGCCCCTCCGCCCCCGTGAGCGACACCGCCGACCCGGCGCAGACCGCCTACCTCCAGTTCAGCTCCGGCAGTTGCGGCCCGCCGCGCCCCCTGCGCATCCCGCACCGCTCGCTGGGGCTCCAGCTCCGGCTGCTCGCCTCGACCTTCCAGGTCGGCGACGCGGACATCCTCGGTTCCTGGCTGCCGCTCTCGCACGACATGGGCCTGATCGGCGGAGCACTGCTCGCCCTCCACCTCAGGCGCCCTCTCCTGCTGTGGAGCCCGGCCGAGTTCATGCGGTCGCCGCGAGGCTGGGTGAACCGCATGGCGGAGGCCGGCGTCACGTACTTCCCCGTCATCCCCGCCGGCATGCACGTCACCGCCAAGGCCCTCGCGACGAGCGGCACCCGCCCGCCGCTGCGGACGGTCCCGGTCGGTGCCGACGTCCTGCGGGCGCCGGTCCTGCGGGCCTTCGAGGAGACACTGCCGGGCGCGCCGGTCGACGTGGTCCGGCCCTGTTACGGCATGTCGGACGCGACACTCATGGTGACCTGCGCCCCGGCAGGCCGCCGCTGGCGCACGGTGCCCCTGCCGGACGGGGGGCGAGGACCCGGGCCGGCGGCGTTGCCGGGCGGCAGCGCCATGGTGTCGGTGGGCACCCCGATCCCGCGGCACGACGTGTGGATCGAGCGGGCCGGCCGACGGGTCGGCGAGCATGTGATCGGCGAGGTGAAGGTCCGCTCCGCCACGCGTTGCGCGGGCCCGTACGGGCAGCCGGGGCCCGTGTCCGCGGACACCGTGGTCGACACGGGAGACCTGGGCTTCATGGCCGACGGCGAACTGGTCTTCGTCGGGCGTGGACGCGAGGTGATCCGGGTCGGCGGGGAGGACTTCCTGCCCTCCGACGTGGAGGATTTCGTCGTCCGCGAGGGATACGCGAAGCACGGCCGGGTCGCCGCGGTCGGTGTGACCGACGCCGCTGCCGGCCGCATGGTCGTGGTCATCGAGGACGAGCAGGCGGGCGAACGCGAACGCCGGGCCCTGCTGCGGACCGCCAGGGCCGGGGGCATCCCCGTGTCGGACGTGCGGTTCGTCGCCCGCGATCAGCTGCCCAAGACCACCAGCGGCAAGCTGCAGCGACTGCGGATGGCCGCCGCCCTCGACGGCGGGGAGGGGGAACCGTCATGACTCTCCCGACATCCGCCCCGGGCGACTGCGCCTCCCCCTGGCGCACCCCGCAGGGCTGGAGCCGTACGGCCGCGCTGGGCGCGGGCGCCGAGGCACCGGCTGGTGCCCCGCCGCCCGGACCGGCGACGGGGACGGGGACGGGAACGGGGGCGGAGACGGACGGCGGCGAGGCACCTCGCACGGCCGACGATTTCCCCGCCGCACAGCTGAACTGCCTGCACCACTGCCTGCGCGACGTGCTGCGGGGCCACCGTGTCGTGGCGGCCACCGACCAGCTCGTCCAGCCCGTCGGCACGGTGTTCTCCACCGACCGGACCTTCCGCCCCTGGCTGGCGTCGCCGGGCGAACAGTGGCTCACCGTCCCGCAGTTCTTCGGTTCCGTGCGGGCTCGGTGGCACACCGCCTGGTCCGTGGACGACCTGCGCGGGCTCGTCCACGACGAGATCGGGCGGGGACACGTGCCGGTCCTGCACGCCCACCGCTGGCACGTGCCCTGGCTGTCCGCCACCGATCTGCTGCCCGCCGACTACCACACGATGATGGCCCTCGGCTGCGACGGGCGTGCGCTGCTGCTCGCCGACCGCCAGCCGACCAGCACCGATCCCGTACCACGGGAACACAAGGTGCGCTGGGACGACCTCGCGGACACCGCCCGGCACGGGGTGCAGGTGCTCGCGTACGACATCGGTGAGACGGCCGTCGTGCACGGCGACCGGCACGACATCGACCTTCGCGCGCTGCTGAACCTGTCCTGCCGCAACCTGTCCGGTCGCGCCCCGCGCGTGCCCGGCATGGAACACGGCCTGGCTGCCGTGGAGCTCCTGAAGTCCTTCACCTCCCCGCACGCGGCGGCGATGCTCGACAGCAAACTCCTGCGGCTGGCCCTGCGCTGGCACCTGCCCTCGTGCATCGACAAGTATGTGGTGGGCAACCGCCGGCTGTTCCTCCACTTCGCCCGGCGCCACCGGTATCTGCACCCACAGGCGCTCAGCACCGCGCTGTGCCACCGGGTGGAGGAGTCCGCAACGGCGTGGGCGGCCCTCGCACGGTCGCTCGCCCGGTCCGCCCGGCGCGACGGCATGGCGGAACCCGGTGTCGGCTCGGCACTGGCCGACGTGAGCGACGCCGAACACCGGTTGCTGGCGGCCATGACGACCGCACGGGACCGGCTCCGGGACACGCCACCGCCCGCCCGGCCGCCGACGCGCGACACCGTGGAGGCGCGATGAGCGCCGTACCGTCCCGCGCGTCCACGCTGCCGCAAGACCCGCAGGCCGCCGCGGACTGGGACCGGGAGCTGGCACGCTACCCCGTCCACACCCCGTTCCAGCGGGCCGGCTGGACGGCGGCCAAGGCGGGGGCCGGAGACGAACAGGTCTTCCTCAGCGGAGCCGGCTACCACCTGGCGGGCCTGGTGACACACACGGTCGGCGGCCCCGTCCTCACCTGCACCCGCGGCCCCGTGTACGCGGACGAGACCGCCCTGCGGACAGCCACGGAGGACATCCGCGCACGTTTCGGCGGACACGAGGTGCGCATCGGACCCTACGCGGAGGCCGCACCGGCCGTCGGGGACGTCGAGCGTGTGCTGCGCGAGGCCGGATGGCGGCCCCTGGGCACCCAGTTCCACCGCATGACGGCGACCGTGGCACTGGGGACCGACGAGGCGATGACCGCACGGATGTCGCACGGCACCCGCTACACCTTGAAGAAGGCGGCCCGAACCGGGGTCCGGGTCAGCGCGCGAGCGGACGAGGCGGCGGCCGGGCGTTTCGCGGCCTGCTACGCGGACTTCGCCCGGCGCAACGGCTACCGCCCCCTCCCGGAGTCCTACCTGCAGAAACTCGGTACCTGGTTCCGCCAGACGGGGGCAGGAACCTATCTGTTCCTGACCGTCGGCGACGAACTCCGCTCGGCCGCCCTGCTCCTGAGGGCGGGCCGGCTCGGCTGGGTGTCGCGCGCGCCGACCAGCCGGGCCGAGCCCTACGGGGCGGTGCTGTTCCGGGAGAGCCTGCGCTGGCTGCGCGACCGTGGCTGCACCCGGTGCGACCTCGGAGGGATCCACTGCGACGAGACCGGCCGGGCGGTTCTCAACGGACTGACGAAGTTCAAGCTCTCGCTCGGCGCCGAACTGGTGCCCGTTGTCGACGAGCACGTCCTGTACCGCGGCTACCACGGGGGACCGTGACGTGACCCAACTTCTCGATCTGCTGTCGGACGCCTCCCACAGCCGAGCCACCCTGCGCTTCGGAGCGGACCAGAAACCCGTCACCGGTGACGAGGTGTGGCGGCGCGCGGAGGACTGCGCCCGCTGGATCGGCGCCCGGACACCGGAGGGGAAGGCCGTCGGCACGTTCCTCACGCTGACCCCCGACACGGTTCCCGTCGTGGTGGGTGCCTGGCTGGCCGGAGTGGATCTGGTGTCCCTGCCCCTTCCCGGACGCAACCCGAACCTGCCCGCCCACCTCACCATGATCGAGGCCATCGTCCGCCGCCTGGACCTGGGGCTCGTCCTCACCGCGGACGGAACGCCCCTGGCGCTCCCGACGCAGCCCGCCGTGCACTTCGCACCGTTCGCGGCTGCGCGCGAGGGCGGCCCGCCCCTGTACCGGTCCCGCCCGGGAACACTGGTGCAGTTCACGTCCGGAAGCACCGGCGCCCCCAAGGGCGTACGCATCTCCGCTACGGCACTCGCCGCCAACGTCGAGGCGGTCATCGGCCGGCTGGCCCTGGACGAAGGCGTGCGCTGCTGCTCCTGGCTACCGCTCTCGCACGACATGGGCCTCATCGGCGCCCTGCTCACATCCTGGGCGGCCGCCGGACGGAGCCGGGCAGGAGAAGGGGACATCCTGCTCAGCACTCCGGAGGCGTTCCGGCGCGATCCTCTGTCGTGGCTGCGGGACTGCTCCGACCACGGTGCCGACTACACCCTCGTGCCGAACTTCGCGCTCGACCTGGTCGCCGCACGGCTCGCCGACGGTGCCGCCCCGCTCGACCTGCGGCCCCTGCGGCGGCTGGTGGTGGGCAGCGAGCCCATCTCCGCCGCCACCCTGGAGCGCTTCGCCGGGGCCGCCCGGCCCGCCGGACTGGACGAACGGGCGCTGTGCCCCGCGTACGGCATGGCGGAGGTCGGCGTCGGCGTCTCCGCCGTGGCCCCGGGCGACCTCTGGTCCGCGGTCGGCGTCGACCCCGCCGCGCTGGGCCGCAACCGCTGGCTGCGCGACCCTTCGGCCACCGGACATCGCTTCGTCGCACTGGGCCGGCCGCTGGACGGCGTCGAGGTGGAGGTCGCACCCGAGCCGGACGCAGCGGACGGCGCCGCGGGGACGGACGACGGGACGCACGGCCGCATCGGTCACCTTCGGGTGCGCACCCGGTCCCTGCTCACGGAGTACGTGACCACACAGGGCACCCAGCAGGTCGGCGAGTGGTTCCGCACGCCGGACCTGGGCTACGTCGACGCATCGGGCGAGATCTTCGTCACCGGCCGGTCGCAGGAGGTCATCGTGGTGGCCGGACGCAACCTCTACGCGACGGACATCGAGCGGGCAGCCCAGGGCGTGTCCGTGGTGCGACCCGGCAACTGCGCGGCGGTGCCCGGCAAGTCGGGCGGCTACGCGGTCATCGCGGAGCCGGTGCCCGCCGGCGAGATCGGCGCGGACGCCATGCGGCACTTCCGGGTCGCGCTCGTCCGGGAGATCGGCCTCGGCCCCACGGAGATCGTCTTCGTTCCCCGCGGCACGCTCAGCAAGACCTCCAGCGGCAAGATGCGCCGCTCCGAGATAGCGCGCCACTACCACGAGGACACCTACGACGTCATCGCACGCCGCGCGTTCGTCTGGCACGCGTGACGGCCCGCGGGGGACACCGCCCCGAACCCGGACGCCCACCGCGACGGACCCGACGACCAAGGAGAACGAAGGTGGACAGGACGACCCTGCTGAGCGAGGTACGGACCCTGGTGGCCGACTTCACAGGACTTGAACCCGAGGCGATCGGACCCGGGGCCCATCTGCAGAACGACCTCGGACTCGATTCCCTGAACGTGGTCCAGCTGCTGACCGCGCTCACCCGACGGCACAGCCTCGACGCCCGCATCGACCGCCTCAGCGACCTCGACCGGATGACGACCGTCGGCGGTCTGGCCGACACCCTGCTCGACCTGGCCGGCCTCACCGCCGAGGCCCGCCCGTCATGACGCCCACCGCCGCACTGGACGCCTATCTGGACCATCCCAGCCTGCCGTACCTGGCGCCGCCCAGCTGGCTGCGCACCCAGAAGGCCGTCGGGGAGACGGAGAGCGTGCTCGCCCTGGCAGAGGACGAGACCGGGAACCCCCGCCGCAAGCCGCTGATCCCGCTGCCCGGCCGGCACCAGCGCTGGCACGAGGATGCCGCCGCACTCACCGGAACGTTCCGCGCGGAACCGGAGGGGACCCGCATGGTCGTCATGGAGACCGAGGCCGGGACACGGCACCTGACGCAGCGGGCCGACGCCCTGCCGTGGGAGACGGAGTTCGACTGGTACGGGATGGTGCGCGAGGTGCACGACCCGGGCCCCGCACAGCGAGCCGTGAGCCTGGCACGGGTCCCGCACCTGATCCCGGCCGCGTTCCGGCTGTGGAACGACGAGGGCTTCGCGGCACCGATCGACGAAGAGACGAGCCGGCGGCTCACCGCCGAACACCCCCTGTGGCTGGCCGGGAACGCCTACGTCGTGTCCCCGGACGGCGAGCACGTCACAGCGACCGCCCGCCTGCACATCGAAAAACACGGCCACGGCGAACCCTTCGCGTTCCTGCGCGGCCTGATCGTCGCCCGGGAGGCCCGTGACACCTCCAGCCTGTCCGCACTCACCGCCGTGTACGCCGCCCTCATGGACCGGCTCCGTGCCGAAGGCGTGCCCCGCTGCCATCTGAAAGTCGCGGCGGACAACCACAGGCTGCGCCAGTTCTACGAACTCCTGGGATTCCGCCCGGAGGCACGGGTGCGAGAGCTGAGCGTCCCCGTCGGCGCCGGTGCCTGAGCCCACCCGAGCACGGCTCGACAGCGCACATACCGATACCCGAGGAGGAGCGATGACCGCTACGCCCACCGCGGTGCGCCTGTGGCTGGCCCTGCGCGAACGACTGGAGGCGGCGGGCACACCGCAGCCCGACGAGGACGCCACCGCGCTCGTGGCCGCCGCGCTCGGCACGCACAGCAGCACCATCCGCTGGCTGGACGACGTCCCCGAGGAGCAGGTCGCCGTCGGCCGCCGGCTGTGCGCCCGACGGGCGGAAGGAGAACCCCTGGCCTACGTCCTCGGCACGATGGAATTCCGCGGACTGACGCTGAGCGTCGACGAACGGGTCCTGGTGCCGCGCAGGAAGACCGAGTCCCTGGCGGTGCTCGCCGCCGAGGAACTCTGCAAACTGCTGACCGGCCGGGACCTCGTACGGATCGCCGACATAGGGACCGGCAGCGGCGCGGTGCTGCTGTCGATGCTCGCCACCGTACGAGGGCACACCGGCCGGGTCCGGGCCTACGGCCTGGACTGCAGCCACGACGCCCTGGACGTGGCGCGGGCGAACGCCGCCTCCCTGGGCCTCGACGCGCCGGTGCGGTGGCTCCGGGGCGATCTCGTCGCCCCCCTGCCGCAACGGGTGCACCTGATGACCGTCAACCTCCCCTACCTGCCCGCCGCGGAAGTCAGCGCACCACCGCCGGAGACGTTGCGGGAACCCACGGAAGCCGTCTTCGGCGGCGGCAGCACGGGCATGGACACCCTCCGCCGCTTCTACGCCGCCGCCCCGGGCAAGGTGACGGCCGACGGGGTGTGTCTCGCGGAGATCCCCGAAGCGCACGCGGAGGAACTGCACGCGGCCGCCCTGGCCGGATTCCGCAGCGCCGAACTGCTCGCCGACCTCTCCGGCGTGCCCCGCCTGCTGCTTGCCCGCTGCTCCCGCGACACCGACGTGGAGGAAGGCTTGTGAACACCCGACTGGTCACCGTGATCGGCACCCGCCCCAACATCGTCAAGGCGGGTCCCTTCCTCACGGCGCTGCGCCGCCGCCCCGGCATCGTCAACACACTGGTGCACACCGGACAGCACTACGACGCCGACCTGTCCGGAAACCTGCAGCGCGAGCTGGGACTGGACCCCGTCGACCACAACCTCGACGTCGGCTCAGGCACCCACGCCACTCAGGTCGGCACCGTGCTGCAACGCATGGAGAAGCCGCTGCTGAGCGCCAGGCCCGCCGCCGTGGTGGTCTTCGGCGACGTCAACTCCACCGTCGCGGCGGCGATGGCAGGCGCCCAGCTCGGGGTGCCAGTGGTGCATGCGGAGGCCGGACTGCGCTCCGGGGACGACAGCATCGAGGAACTGAACCGCCGGCAGATCACCCGCCTCGCCCAGCTGCATCTGGCCCCGTGCCGGTGGAGCGGGCTCAACCTCGTCGCCGAGCGCATCCCGAGCGCCACCGTACGCACCGTGGGCAGCCTCATGGCCTGCTCCGCTCTCCTGTACGGGCGCAGCGGCGGCGAGGAGCGGCTCGCCGAACTCGACCTCGTACCGGGCCGGTACGTCGTGGTCACCGCCCACAAGGAGTCGGCGGTGCTCGATGCCGCCGGAGTGGCGGCGCTGACCACCGTGCTCAGGAAGCTCAGCGCCCGCATCGACGTCGTGTTCCCCCTGCACCCGAGGACCAAGCGGACACTGGACCGGCACGTCGACCCGCAGGACCTGGAACGGGTGCGCTTGGTGCCCCCGCTCGGTTTCCGCGACATGGCCTGCCTGGTGCGCCATGCCCACGCGGTGCTCACCGACTCGGACGGGCTGCAGGACGAGACGACCGTCCACAACGTCCCCTGCTTCACCTTCGCCCCCGCCACCGCCCGGCGCGCCACCGTGGAGGTCGGGACCAACACGCTGGTCGCGCTGACCGAGCCCGACCTGGTCGACCGCATCCTGGCGGCACGGCCGCACGGCACACCGCCCCGGGTGCCCCTGTGGGACGAACACGTCGGCGAACGCATGGTGGCGTCCATGGCAGAGGTGATCCTCCATGGCTGAGCCGGCCCGTGACCCGGCCCCGGGGGTGAGCTTCTTCGGCTGGGAACACGAGAAGGAACACCGCGAGGAGTGGCTGCGCTGTGTGGCCGACGTGCTGGACTCGGGGCAGTGGCTCTCCCACGGCAACCCTCAAGTAGCCGCCTTCGAACGGGAGTTCGCGGCATGGCTGGGCCGCGACCACGCGGTGGCGGTGTCCTCCGGGTCGGAGGCGCTCGCCCTCACTTTCGAGGCGCTCGCCCTGCCCGCCGGCGGTGAGGTCATCACCCCGGCCTTCACCTTCCAGGCCACGGCGGCGGCGGTCGCCCGCGCCGGGCTGACCCCCCGGTTCGTCGACGTTCGCCCGTCCGACCTCCAGCTGGACCCGGCCGCGGTGGCTGATGCGATCACTGCCCGCACCGTGGCGATCCTGCCGGTGCATCTGTACGGACTCCCCGCTCCGGCCGACGAACTGGCCCGTCTGGCCGAGGCGTCCGGCCTCGTCATGGTCGAGGACTGCGCGCAGGCCGTCGGGGCAGGAACACACGGCGGCCCCGCGGGCACCCGGTCCGTGGCCGCCTGCTTCAGCTGCGGGCCCACCAAGCAGCTCAGCGGACCGGCCGAGGCCGGTGTGATCGCCCTCGACGACGCCGCGCTGGCGCAGACACTGCGTGCCCTGCGCCACAACGGGGCGGCTGCGAGCTTCCGGCACGAACACCTCGGCAGGAACGCGATGATGGGCGCTCTCGACGCCGCGTTCCTGCGCCACCGCCTCGGCCGACTGGACCGGGAGAACGCGGCACGGCGCCGGATCGCCGAACACTATGCGGCCGTCTTCGCGGACGACCCGCTGATCTCCCCGGTCGTCCCCCAGCAGTGGGCCCACGCGTCACCGTCGAAGGCGACCGTCAGGCTCCCTCACCCGGCCAGGGACGCCGTCCGCACGGCGCTGGAGCACGCCGGCATCCCGACTGCCGTCCACTACGCCGTGCCGTTGCACCGCCAGCCCTGCTTCGCGGGACTGCCGCCCGTGTCGCTCCCCGTCACGGACGAGGCCGCACGCACCGTTCTCTCCCTGCCCCTGCACGCCGGGCTCGGCCCGTCCGACGTGGACCACATCGCAGAAGAAGTCAAACGGGCCGTGAAGGAGAAGGCCTGAATGCGCATCTGGATCGTCGGCGGCGCGGGACTGATCGGCAGCCACCTCGCCCAGCGCCTGCGCCCGCACCACGAGGTATTGGTCAGCGACTCCTTCCGGGCACTGCGCAGCATGGCGCCCGGTCCGTGCCGGGACCTCGCCGAACGAGCGCGCGAGACGCGCCTGGCGGGCGTGGACGTCCGGGAGATCGACGTACGCGACACCACCGCCATGAGCCGCGCGGCACACACGTTCCGGCCGGAGGTGGTGGTGTGGCTGGCGGCGCTCCTCGCGTCCGAGTCCCGCCAGGCCCCGGCGGAGGCACAGGAGGTCCAGGTCGACGCGCTCGCGAGGTTTCTCGCCGAGGGGCGCGCAGGAGCCCGGCGCGTCGTGCTCGCCTCGTCGAGCTACGCCTACGGCCACTTCACCGTGCATCCCACACCCGAGACGGCACCACTGGCCCCGGTCGACGTCTACGGCCGGACCAAGGCGCAGGCGGAACGCGTCCTGGCGGCGGCCGCCGAGGCCGACGGCTTCGAGCACGTCGCCGTGCGGCCCTCGGCCGTGCTCGGCCCCGGCGACCCCCGCGCCCGGTTCGGATGCGTCGCGATGGAGACCGCCCTGCGCGACGGGCTCGTCACCGTCGCCGAGCCGGACTTCATCTCCGACTTCACCTACGTCTCCGACGCCGCCGACGGCTTCGCGGCCGCCGCCGAACACGCCGATCCGCCCGACGTGTTCAACCTCGCCTACGGCGAGGCCCGGACCAACGAGGATCTCGGCCGGACCATCGCCGCCCACACCGGCGCCCGGCTGGAACTCCTGCCGTCGACCTGGCGGTCGACGGGTTACGTCCCCTCCCGGGGAGCGCTGGACGTCACACGGGCCCGGCAACTCGGCTGCGCACCACGCCTCGGCCTCGACGCCGCGGTCGCGGCCTTTCTGCGCGACCGTCGGCACCTCCTGCGGCCCGGTACGGCCGCGGCCCGGGCCGCCCAGGGGGAGGCGTCATGAAACACGCGGCCCTGACCCGGCAGAGCGCGGTCGATGCGATCACAACGGCCCTGCGGGAGACCCTGCCGCACCTGGCCGACCGCGCGCTCGACGGCGCCACCGACCTTTCCCTGGACCTCGGCGTCGAGTCGATGCGCAGGGCGGAGGTCCTGCTCCGGGTCGAGCAGCGGCTGGGCGTCGACATCGAGCTCGACTCCGAACTGGTCGGCGCCGCCGTCACGATCGACGACTTGGCCGACCGCATCGTGGCCACGTGCCGCCGTGACACCCCGGCAGGTGCAGACGCCGCTGCGTCCCGCCCGCCGGAACGAAAGGAGTGAGCACCATGACCGAGGTGACCGACAGCCGTCCGACCGCCCCCGGGCAGGCCACATCGTCCGCGCCCCTGCCCGCGCCGTCCGCCTCGATCGGGGCCGGTCTGTTCGACACCATGGAGGAGGACGCCGTGGTGCGGGTCCTGCGCGGTCGCAGGACGTCCCGCTACTACGGGCACGACGGCCAGGAACCGCCGCCCAGCGAGATAGAGGCGTGGGAAGCCGAGCTGAGCGCCTTCCTCCGTGCGCCACACGTCACGGCCGTGGCCTCCGGGACGGCCGCCCTGCTGTGCGCACTGGCCGCCGCCGGAGTCGGCCCCGGTACCGAAGTCGTGGCGCCCTGCTACGGATTCGTGGCCGTTCCTGCCGCCGTGGCCGCCCTCGGAGCCCGGATGGTGGCGGTCGGCGTGGACGACGGCCTCACCGTTGACCCGGCCGACGTCGCACGCGCCTGCACCCCCCGCACCGCCGCCGTCGTGGCCGTGCACATGCGTGGCGCACCGGCCCGCATGGACGCGCTCACCGAGGTGGCCGGCGGGCACGGCATCCCCCTCGTGGAGGACGTCGCCCAGGCCTTCGGCGGCAGCCACCGGGGACAGCCGCTGGGCACCGTCGGCGACCTCGGGACGTACAGTCTGCAGTCCAGGAAGGTCATCACCTCCGGCGAGGGCGGCGCGGTGACCACCGCCGACCCCCGACTGGCCGAACGCGTCTTCACCTACCAGGACTGCTCGGAGAACTGGCGTCGCCTGCGCTACCGCGGCAGGGCGGACTGGCCGGCCGCCCTGCCGGGCCTGAACCTTCGCTACTCGGAGATCCTGGCCGCGGTGGCCCGGGTCCAACTGCGCAGGCTGCCGGGGATCGTGGCGCGGCTGCGCCACCACCACGCCGCCCTGTCGCAGCGGGCCGCGGACGCCGGTCTGCCCCTACGGGCCCAGCACGACCCGAGCGGCGCCATCGGAACCCACCTGGTCGTCCGTACCCCGAGCGGCGAGGCGGCCCACCGGCTGTCGGACGCGCTGACCCGTGCCGGAGCGGCGGCCCAGCCGCTGTATACGCCCGGCACGCTGGACCTGCACTGCCTGCCCGGCTGGGACCGCTACGCTGATCAGCTCCAGGCGGGCCCGGGAGCCGACCGTTCGCTGGACCTGCTATCCCGGCACGTCCAGATCGACATCGATCCCCGCTGGACGGACGACCAGTGTGCGTCGGTGGGCGACATCCTGGTCGCCGGCGCCCGGGCGGACCGCCGCCAATCCACCTGCTGACGGGAAACGCACATGCTCATTCGCAGCGAGCGGCTGCTGCTGCGTGCCGCCGAGGACGCGGACGCAGCCTTCGTCACCGCGCTGTTCAACGCCGACGAGTCCGTGATCGCCTACGGACCGCACTTCCCCGTGTCCACCCGCGCCACGCTGGAGAAACTGCGTGCGTCCCGTTCCGTGTCGCTGCTCGCCCAGCGGCTGGAGGACGAGGCGCCGGTCGGCTTCGTCCGCTTCTGGCTCTCCTGGGGCGACACCGTCATGAATGTCGACGACGTGATCTTCTCGGCGCAGTACCAGGGCGCCGGTTACGGCCGCGAGGCACTGGGAGCGCTGCTGGACCACTTCTTCCGCCAGTGGGGCGGGCGGCGCGTCGAACTGCAGGTGCGCTCCCACAACGAGCGCGCGGTGCGCACGTACAAGTGTCTCGGATTCGTCGAAGAGGGACGCCGACGGCAGGTCGTGCCGCCCGGCTGGGGCGCCGGCACCGACCCCGACTACCTGCTCATGGGCCTGTTGGCCGACGAGTACGTACCGCCCGAGCCACGGGAAGGAGACAGCCATGAACGCCACGGACACTGACCCGGGCGACTTGCACGCCGACGGCGTCGGCACCCTGCTGTCCGCGTCGGACGCGCGGGTCATGGCCCACCTGGCCGGTGCGCTGGTGAACCGGGGGAGCACCCGGCGAGGACGTCTCGTCGTCGAGCGCGGCCCGGCACAGCCGCTGTGCCTGGCGTTCGACATACGCTCCGACGACGTCGCCGTACGCCGGGCCGATCCCGGCGAGCCGGTACCGTCCGACACCCTGTGCATCCGGCTCGACGCGCCTGTGGCCCGGTCCATCGCCGCCGGGGAGACGCTCATGGAGGACGCGCTGAGCACCGGCCGGCTGGAATTGGCCCATCTGCTGCCCGAGGACCACCGGCTCAGTGCCCTGGTCGAGGAACTCCTCACCCGGACGGTGGTGCCGCTGCTGGACGCCGACGAGCCGGACGCGCCGCACCCGCTCGTCGGCTGGGGCCGGCGAGCGGGCGAGGACACGGGCGTGGACCGCGACAGCGCGACCCGCGTCCTGGAGTGGGCGGTGGGCCGGGAATTGGTGCCGGAGCTGCCCGAGGCCGAGGCCGGGCACCACATCACCCGGTTCACCATGTACCAACGGATCCGGCAGTTCTTCACCACGGGTGACCGCACCGGACGGGTGCTCGAGGTCAGCGGCTCGGGCGGTGCCATCGTCCAGATGTTCCCGGCGGAGCGGACCGAGGTGGTCAGCACCGGGTACCCCGAGGTCGACGCCACCGCCCTGTCGTTCGCCGACGCGGAGTTCGACCATGTGGTCTGCGACCAGGTGGTCGAGCACCTGCCCGATCCCCGGCGGGCGGTGCAGGAGTGCCGTCGCGTGCTGCGTCCGGGCGGCTGGCTGCTCCTGGCCACATGCTTCATGGACCCGGTCCACACCCGTCCCGACTGCGTCGACGACTACTGGCGTTTCACCCCGCAGGGACTGCGTGAACTGGTCAAGGACTTCAGCCGCGTCTACCAGTGCGAGGGGTGGGGCAACCGCGAGGCGCTGGCGGTCGTGCTGTTCGGGGGGCTGATGAAGTACGTCCCGGTGCGCGGCAACTCGTTCCTGGAACGGGTCGCGAGCTACAACGACCCCACGCTGCCCCTGTCGGTCTGGGTGATAGCGCAGGCCTGACGGCAGGGCACGCCCTCGTGATCCACCACCCCCACCACTCCACCAGCACAGGTCCACAGGAAGGGAGTGAGCTCATTGCGGATCGTCGCCTTCGCCTGGAACCACGAGGGCCTGGGACACGTCAGCAGGCTCGCCGCGATCACCGGTGAACTGACCCGCCGGCTCCCCGGAAGTTCCGCGCTGTTCTTCGTGGAGCAGCCGTACGACATCCTGGAGGAGGCAGGCATCACCCAGATCCCCGTGCCGGTACCGAACTCGACGTTCGCCGGGGACATCACCAGAGTCCACGACGGCGACGGAGACCTCGCGGTGACCGTCGAGGCGTTACGGCCCTTCATCGCGAACGTGCTCGGCCGGGTGAACCCCGTCGTGGCACTGCACGACAGCGTCATCTGGCGCCCGCTGTACGACGTGTGCCTGTCCGCCGGGATTCCGCAGACGCTGGTGCTGCGCGAACGTGTGCGGCTCGCCGACTACCTCGCCTCCATCTCCGGGGAACTCGCGCGGTTCGCGGGCATCGTCGTGCCGCACGCGCCCGCCGACCACCTCGTCGAGGCGCTCGCCGCCCACGGGGACCGGGTCGCCTTCACCGGCCCGGTCGTCCGGGAGCGCCGGCCTCCGCGGCAGCGCTGGTGGCGCGCGGCGGGGGAGGCCGGCGGCCGTCGGCTCGTGGTGATCTCGGCGGGCGGCGGAGGCTACGACGACGTCGCCGACTACCTGTCGGCGATGATCGAGGCCTGCTGCGGCATCGAGGAACCCCTGCACGTGGTCGCCGTGACCGGACCGCTGTTCCGCGGCCGGCTGCACGTGCCGCCCGGCTTTCCGCACCGGGTCACCGCGCTGCCCTACGAACCGGACCTGTCCCACCTCTTCGCGGACGCGGACGCCGCCGTCACCCAGGCCGGGTACAACACCATCAACGAGCTGCGCATGCTGGGGGTGCCCGCCGTGCTGGTGCCCAGCCCCCGGGGCTACGACGACCAGTTCCAGCGGGCCGCGGCCGAGGCGGGCGACCGGCTCTTCGTGGGCAAGCCGGTGGCCGAGGACGTCGCACGGGCCCTGCGCAGTGCGCTGGCGCTGCCACCGCGCCCCCGGCCCGAAGAGGGCGGCGGCTCACCGCTGTTCGAGGCCGGCGGTGGGGCGGCCGCGGCCGCCGAGGCCATCCTGCGCCGGTGCCCCGGTCTGCGTACCGAGGGAGGGTGACAGGTGCCCCGGTATCTCCCCGAGCACGACCCGGACTTCCTGGCGGATCCCTATCCGCACTACGACCTGATCCGCGGGGAGGGAGCGGCCGTCTGGGACGATGAGCGGTCCCTCTGGCTGGTGACGCACCAGCGCGTCACCGCCAAACTGCTGGCGACGAAGCGGTGCGGCAAGGATCCCAGGTACGGCGAGGCCTCCCACGTCGACAGCGACAGTCCACTGCTGCGGCTGAAGTCGCTGTGGATCCTGCTGCGCGACGGCGCCTACCACCGGCGGCTGCGCGACATCATGGCGTCCAGCCTGTCCCGGAACGGTGTCCTGGCGCTGCGGAAGGCAGTGCAGGACCGGACGCGCGAACTGACCGCCGGCCTCGCCCCAGGAGCCCCGTTCGACGCCGCCCGCGAGCTGGCACCGGGGCTGCCCTTCGACGTCGTCGTACGCCTGCTCGGCCTGACGGACCATCCGCAGGGCACCCTGCGCGAGTGGTCCCGCGCCTTGTTCGCGACGCTGGAACCGGGCATGAACCGGCCGACGTGGGAGCGCGGTGAAGAGGCGGCCGAAAAGCTGTCCGTGCTCCTCACCGCACTGCTGACCTCCAGCGACGGCGCCGCCCGGAGCGAGGCGCTGCTGCTGCGGGACGTGCGCGAGGCCTACCGCGCGGGGCACATCACCCTGAAGGAGGGCGTCTCCTCACTGAGCCTGATGTTCATCGCCGGCCATGAGACCACGACCCAGATGATCGGCAACGTCATCAACGCGCTCGCCGTGAACCAGGCCGATCTCGGCGAAACCGACGCCCTCCTGAGCTCCAACCCCCACGCCGTCAACGAGTTCTGGCGCTACGACGGCGCCGTGCAGAACACCCTGCGGCTGGCCCGGCAGGACCTGGACGTCGCAGGGCGCCGGATCGCCGAGGGCGACCGGATCCTGTTCCTGCTCGGCGCGGCCAACCGGGATCCGGCGTTCCAGCAGAACCCGGACCGACTCGACCTCACCCGGAACACGACCGCGCACCTGGGATTCGGCGGCGGGCCGCACTACTGCCTGGGCGCCGCCCTCGCACAACTGGAGATCGCCGAAGTCGTCCACCGGCTCGCCCGGATCGGCACCCGGGTGGAGATCGTCGGGCAGCGCGACTGGAACCCTTCCATCACCTTCCGGGGCCCGCTCTCGCTGCCGGTGGTCGTCAGCCGATGAGTGTGGTCCAGCAACGAGAGGACGCCGAGATCAGCAGGGCACGCCTGGGCTGCCTGCTCCTCGGCCAGGGCGCCTCGCTCCTGGGCAACCAGGCGACGGCGTTCGTCTTCAGCGTCTGGGTGCTGGGTCGTACGCAGGGCGTCGGCACGTGGTCGCTCATTCTGTTCTGCGGATACGCGGCGGGCGCCGCGGCGAGCTTCCTCACCGGCCCGGTGCTGCGCAGGCTCGGCAGTCGCACGCTCATGCTGGCCGCGTGCGCGGGCGGCGCGACGGCGTCGTTGGCTCTCCTCGTGCTGCACATGACCGGCGTGCTGGAGCCATGGATGCTGGTGTTCACCAACACGCTGGCCGGTAGCACCATCGGCGTGCAGGACCCGGCGTTCATCCGGTTGCTGCTGCGCCTCGGCGGCGATGGCACGGCCACCCGTCTGCAGGGGGTCGCCCAGTCCCTGAACGCCCTGGCGTTCGCGGCGGCTCCGGGCCTCGCCGCCGTTCTGTACGAGAGCGTCGGCATGGGTGTCGTCCTCTGCTTCGACCTGGTGAGTTTCGCCGTCCTCGCGCTTGCCGTCGCGACCACCGCGCAGGCCCCGGCCGGATCGGCGGCCGAGGCGTCCGCATCCGGGACGACGGGCAAGCAGATCGGCTACCGGGCCCTGCTCCGGTACCCCGGCTACCGCCGGATCGTCGTCGTGCTCACGCTGGCCAACTTCTTTCTGGGCGTGCGGCAGAACCTGCGCGCACCCATCATTCTGGGCTTGTCGCACGACGGCACACGCGTGCTCGCCGCGGTTCTCACCGCGGGCGCGGTGGCCAGTGTCGGCGGCGGCCTCGCACTGTCGCTGATGAGGAGACAGGTGCCGGAGGTGCTGGGGCTGGCCGGCGCGGTGGTCGTGTCCGGGATCGCGGGACAGGCGCTGTTCGGGTGGGGACGCGCACCGCTGCTCTGGATCGTCGCCGGCATCATCGTGAGCGCCTTGTCCCCGGTCATCATGTCCGTGGGCTACACCCTGTCCGTCACTAGCCTGCCCGAGCCGTTGAGATCCCACGGTGTCGCCTTCGCCCGGGGGTGCGTCGCGCTCGCCCTGCCCGCCGCCATCGGCCTCGCCGGGCCCGCGACGGCGTTGTTCACGAGGGCCGGCTCTGCCACCGGACCGCAGGAGACGGCTCTGGCCTCGGCCCGGGTGATGGTGGCGAGCGGCCTGCTCACCGCCGTGGTCGGCGCGCTGGCCTTCCTCGCCGCCCGCAGATCCGCCCGCCGGCCGACGCCCACCGCCTCCGCCGAGTCGCCGAGCCGGACCGACTGATGGGCAGGAGCAAGGGCGGCGAGAGATGGGGAAGGCCGGCGGCGAGGTGACGGGCCGGTCGGCGAGTCCTCCCCCGCGGGGTTCTCGCTGCTGCCGGCCACGCGCCGGTGTCATGGGAGCAGGCCCGAGGACGGTGTTCAGCGGGTTTTGAAGGACTTGCGCAGAGCCGCCCGGTCCTGCCACGAGTCGGCCGCCGGGCCCTTGGTCATGTCGGCGAAGAAGCTGTCGTGGCGGACGAAGAACGCGGCTCGTTCCTCCTCGGTCATGGACGCGACGTCGGCCATTCCTTCGAAGTAGCCCTCCCGTGCGGCGCCGGGGGCAAAGAGCATGAGGAACTCGGCCGGCTCCCCGGAGATGTTGCCGAAGGAGTGCACTCCGCCGGGCGGGATGTAGAGGTAGTCGCCGCGGGAGGCGTCGAACCAGCGCTCGCCGTCGAAGATGTGAATCTCACCGGAGAGGACGTAGAACGACTCGGACATCGTCTTGTGGAAGTGCGGGCTGGTGCCACCGATCTGGCCCGTGAGCCGGTTCTGGTAGAGCCCGTACAGGCCGTTCGTGGTGAGCCGGGTCGACAGGTAGTGGAACGTCGCCCCGTTCGGCGCGACGTAGTCGGGCGGTGTATCTGCCGGGCGGAAGCTGGCGTTGACCTCGCCCTCGTCCCGGTCGTAGAGGATCTCGGGGTAGTCGGGCGACAGGAACGACATGGCTACTCCTCGTGGACGTCGGAGGTCGGGTGGGCGGCTCCCACCCTCCCGCCGCGGCCAAGCGGCGATCAATGACGACACCGGTAACGTTCTCTTCACCAGAGGTGAAGAATGACGGGGGCCTGGCGAGTGGACATGCGGGACATCGAGATCTTCTTGACGCTCGCTCAGGAGCTGCACTTCGGCCGTACCGCCGAGCGGTTGCACGTCTCCCCGGCCAAGGTCACCCAGTCGATCAAGAAGCAGGAGCGCCGGATCGGAGCCCTGCTGTTCGACCGCACCACCCGCGCGGTCCGGCTGACCCCGGCCGGGCAGCAGCTGTACCGGGAGCTCGACGCCGGCTACCGGCAGATCATGGACGGGATCGAAACCGTCTCGGCCACCGCGCGAGGGATCTCCGGGATGCTGACACTGGGCTGTATGGGCCCGCACCCCTGGGCGATGGCCGACGCGATCGAGCTGTTCCGTACCCGGCACCCGGGCGCCGAGGTGCGGATCCGTGAGATCCAGCCGCCGGCTCCCCTGGATGCCGTCCGCGCCGGTGATGTGGACGTCGCCCTGGTGTGGTTGCCCGTCGACGGGACCGATCTCACCGTAGGCCCGCTGATCCACACCGCTCCCGTGTTGCTGATGCTCTCCGCCGAACACCCCTTCGCGGGCCGCCGGTCGGTGGGCCTGGAGGACCTCGGGGACTGCGTGTTCGTCAGCGGGCAGTCGATCTCCGAAACCATGGATGCGGCCTTCAACCCGCTGCGGACCCCTTCCGGCCGGCCCGTCCGGCGCGGGCCGCGGGCCGCCACCTGGCACGAAATCCTCCACCTGGTCGCTTCGGGCCGCGGGGTCGCGGGGGTATCCGCCGAGGCGGCCGACTTCTACCCGTGGCCGAGCCTGGCGTTCGTCCCGGTCCGGGACGCCCCGGCCTGCCGGTGGGCGCTGGTGTGGCGCACGGTCGCCGAGACACCGCTGATCGCCGCGTTCGCCCGAGCCGCGGCCGACGCCGTCTCCGCCCGCGCCGACGTCTCTGCGTGACGGGCACGACGCGGCGGCGAGCGATCTGTCCCTTGGAGCGAGCCGGCCGATCCACCAGCCCGCCACCGAGCCGCTGCCACAGACCCCGCGCCTCGAACGCCGCGGGGTTGGACAGGCCACTGGACGGGCGGGCCCCAGGCCGAGGCGTCGGCGGGACGGACTTGTGGAACCGGCCCTCGGCACCGCACTGTTGGCCGGTATTCGTTCATACGGTCAGGAGTCCCGGCTTGTCCTCCCACACCCCCGCGCCCGCCCACGTCGTCGACCCTGTCGGCGGCTGCCCGCACGCCCTGAACGCCGAACTGCGGGCCCGGGGGCCCGTTGCGGACATCGTGCTGCCCGGTGGGGTGCCCGCAGCAGTCGTCCTGGGGCACGACGCGCTCAAGGAGTTCCTCTCCCACCCCGACGTGGCGAAGGACGCCCGCCACTGCCCGGCCCTGAACGACGGCACGATCCCTGCGGACTGGCCGCTGCGGGTCTTCGCCAACGCCCAGGGCATGCACACCGCCGACGGCGCCGACCACCGCCGGCTGCGCTCCCTCGTCGGCAACGCCTTCACAGCCCGCCAGGTGGAGCGGCTGCGGCCGCGCATCGAGGAGCTGACCGTCGGCCTCCTCGACGACCTCGGCCGGGCCGCCGCCGAGGACCCGGACGGCATCGCGGACCTGCGCACCCACTTCGCGCTCCCGCTCCCGATGAGCGTCATCTGCGAGCTGCTCGGCGTGGACCCCGAGCACCGCGGCCGGCTGCACGACCTCACCTACACGGTGGTCATCGCCACCGACACCACCCCGGCCGAGGTGATGGCCGCCGTACGCGAGCTCGTCGAGCTGCTTGGCACGATCGCGGCCGCCCGCCGGGCCGCCCCCGGCGACGACCTGACCAGCGCCCTGATAGCCGCCCGCGAGGACGACGGCGACCGGCTCAGCGAGGCCGAACTCATCGGCACCATGCGCCTGATGCTGGTGGCCGGCCACGAGACCACCCTCAACCTGATCAGCAATGCCGTACGGGCACTGTGCACCCACCGTGACCAGCTGGCACTGGTCCTGGAGGGCAAGGCCACCTGGTCGGACGTGGTGGACGAGACGCTGCGCTGGGACGGCCCGGTCAGCTGGTTCCCCTTCCGCTACCCCACTCGCGACCTCTCCCTCGGCGGCACCGTGATCCGGCAGGGCACCCCGGTCCTCGCCGGCTACACCGCCGCAGGGCGCGACGAGGCCTTCCACGGCCCGGACGCGGACCGCTTCGACGTCACCCGGCCCGGCGCGGCCCGGCACCTGTCCTTCGGCCAGGGCGTGCACTACTGCGTGGGCGCTCCGCTTGCCCGTCTTGAGGCAACGATCGCCCTGGAACGGCTCTTCACCCGCTTTCCGGACCTCGACCTCGCAGTCCCCGAGGCCGAACTGCCCCGCCAGCGCAGCTTCATCGGCAACAGTGTCGAAGCGCTCCCGGTACGCCCGGTGTGCCCGATCCGGCGCTGAGGCGCGTTTCCCGCTGATCCCTCCTGCGCGGCGATGGCCTGGAGCAGCTCGACGCCGGCCTTCCGCGCCTGCCCTATGCGGTGCCGCGGGGGCGCAACAGACCGATGCGCGCCGCCGGCCTCCCTGTCGCATGTCATCGAGGCCGGAACCGGCGCGCCAGGAGCCGGCGGTGGCGGCGTTGCGTCGCGTCTCCGCGAGGTGAACGTCGAAGTCCCGGGTACGCCTCGAACCACCCGGCAAGACTTTCCAGTCACTCACGCCACTCGGGGCACCCGCCGGGCGGGACCGAGTGACCGCACCACCTGCGGCGCCGAGGCCCTGCGGATTTCCGCAGGACCGCGATGCGAGACACGTGCGGGAGTCTGAACAACGCCGAGATGCTGAAGACCCCTTGGTCTCGGGTCGCCTCATACGACCGACTATACAGCACGCGTATACATCATGTGTATAGTGCGGCTCATGGCTACCGCAACCGTGTTCCGTCGCGACACCCCCGTCGCCGCTCTCACCGCGACCGCGGCCTTCGGGCTGCTGCTCGGCTGGGTAACCTACGCGCTGCACGGAACGACACCCCTGGTGGAGCGGGCCACCAACTCGGCGTCCACCTGGATCATCTGGACGGCTGCGGCCGGTGCACTGATCCGTACCCGACCGCTCGCGGCCTGGGGCGGGGCGTTGATGATGCTCGCCACCTGCGGCGCCTACTACGCCGCATCCGCGCTCGGGGGCACGTTCGGGGCCGGAGGACTCGAAACCGCTGCCGTTTGGTCGGTGGCGGGGCTGGTCGGAGGACCGCTGCTGGGCTGGGCCGGGTGGACGGTACGGCGTGGGCGGGGGGACGTGCGGGCGGTGGCCGGGGCGGTCATCGCGATGGTGGTGATGGGGGAGGGGCTCTGGCTGGGTCTGGGGCTGCACTACTGGGGAGACGCGGTCGTCTTCCTGGCCGTCGGCGCACTGCTCACCACTCTCCTGACCGTCTACCTGGCGCGCACCGGGGCGCCCCGCTCCTGGCTGTGCGCCGTCCTCACTCCCGTGTGCGGCTTCGGCTACTACCTCGCCGAGCAAGGCATCCTCAACCGGCTGCTCTGATCCGGTCGTGACGGGCGAGCTCGGCCATGGAAGCCGGCGGGAACGCGGCCAGGGTCCTGGCCGCAGCGGTGCGCTACCCCATCACCTCGTGGGCCGTGTCGACAAACGCCGACCGGCTGCCCTCGCCGCCGAACGACCCAACACGCTCCGGAGCAGACCCGGCAGGAAGGCCCAACGAAGTCCTGTGGGGCACCGCAACACCCGTATGAGGCAGGGCGTGGGGGGGGGGGGGGGGGGCGAGAAGGGGTGCCTTCCTCCCCCACCCCGTTCTTTCCCCCCCCCCCCTCCGGGGGGTGGGACACGCCGGGCCCCTCCACCAACACGAAGAGGAC
>NZ_JBVIDS010000005.1:303719-545956 GCF_055572255.1 Streptomyces sp. NPDC030799
GCGTCGTGAAAGAAAATGGGGGGGGCGGGGGGGGGGGGGGGGGGGGGGCCTCCCCCCCCCCCCCCCCCCCCCCCCCCCCCCCCCAGCGGCGTTCTCACGTCCTCACTGCGCGGGATGTCAGAATCCGATGGCCTCGCGCAGCAGCAGGACGGTGCCGCGCCCGGGCTGCGGCTCCGCGTTGAGGACGAGCAGACGGTTGACCGCGCTCGGCTGCCCGTAGACCGCCTGGGCCCGCGCGGTCTCCAACGGGAGGGCGTGCTCCTCGACCCGGCGCAGCGCGGTGCTCAGGTCGGGCACCACCTTCTGCGCACCGACGACCCAGATCGCCCTCGCGGCGCCGCCCGCGGAGGCGGGCAGCTGGCTGCCGCTGCCCGAGGCGATGACGAGCGAGCCGGTCTCCGTGACGGCCGTAACGCTGGCGACGAAGACGTCAGGGGCGGCCACCAGCCGGCGGATCTGGTCGAACTCGGTGGCGCGGTCCATCTTCCCCACGCGCGGCCGGATGGCCTGGTAGCGGTCGCCCGCCTCGATGTCCTCCACGATGCCGGAGAGCCGAAGCGTCTCGCTGGCCCCGGTGAACACGCCCGCGCCCTGCGGGATCAGATCCTTGATGCGGGCGCGGGCCGCCGCGGCGTCGTCGAGCAGTTCGGCGGTGAAACCGTTCGCCCGCAGCGCCGAGATCGCCCGGTCCAGCCGTTCGGCGGACGCCGGTGCGGCGAAGTCGTCGGCCACCCCCGTGACCGACGCGTCCGTCTCACCGGTACCCGGTGCCCGACCAGCGTCCCCGGCCCTGCCGGACTCGTGCGCCTGAGCGTCGGGGCTGGGCGCCGAACCCCCCAGCGGGGTGGTGTCGATGTACCTGACCTCGTAGACCCGCTCGGCGAACTTCCATCCCTCCGGCGTACGCCGGTAGGTGTCGTGGTAGATGGCGAAGTTCAGGCCCGAGCGGCCGTCGAGCAGACGTGCGATCTCCTGTATGTAGGTGCGACCGGTGGCGGTGTCGCCGTCGATCCGGATCATGCCTGGGTGGCTGTTCTGCACGAAGAAGTCCCACTGGCTCTGCAGGCGTTCGCCTCCGGTCCGGATCTCCTCCCGGCCGATGAACTCGACCGGGACGTTGGGCATGCGCAGAACGCCGTCGGAGGTGAACAGCGCGGCGAGGCGGGCACGGTCGCGCATCATCGCCGCGTCGGTGAACTCGCCGCGCAGCGCCTCGATCTCGACGCGATCGGCGATCTCCTGAAAGTCGTTCATGCTGAGCTTCCTGTCCTCTGGATGGTGTACTCGTCTTCACCAGTCCGACAACGCAGCCCCGCCGAATGTGAGGCGAGCCGCTGACCTCACATTCCGCCGCTCTGATTTGTCGTACTGGAGAAGGCACGTGAACGAGGGAGCCGGAGAGCGTATGACCACCCCGTCGGAACAGGCACAGCGGCAGACAGACGAGCAGCAGGACCCGGGCCTGAAAACGATCATGAGCGAGCGGCGACAGCTGCTCAATCTCGCCTACCGGCTGCTCGGCTCCCTGGCCGACGCGGAGGACGTCGTCCAGGAGACCTACACCCGCTGGTACGCGATGTCCCGGGCCGAGCAGGAGGCCATCGAGTCCCCGGGCGCCTGGCTGACGAAGGTGGCCGGCCGCATCTGCCTGAACCTGCTCGGCTCCGCGCGCGCCCGGCGGGAGTCCTACGTCGGCGAATGGATCCCGGAGCCGCTGCCCGACCCGGCCGAGTGGATCGCCGGGGCGGCGGGCGGAGCCGGCGTGGACCCGGCCGACCGGATCACCCTCGACGAGTCGGTGACCATGGCCTTCCTGGTCGTGTTCGAGTCGATGACCCCGGCCGAGCGCGTTGCCTTCGTGCTGCACGACGTCTTCCGCTATCCGTTCGCCGAGGTGGCCGAGATCGTCGGCCGCAGCCCCGCGGCATGCCGACAGCTGGCGTCCTCGGCCCGCCGCCGCATCGCCCTCGCGCGAGCCGAGGCGAGCCCGAACGCGGCCCGGCAGGCGAGCGTCGTCCGACGATTCAAGGCGGCCTGGGAGGCGCAGGACATCGAGGCCCTGATCGGCCTGCTCGACCCGGGCGCCACCGCGATCTCCGACGGCGGCGGCCGCGTCATCGCCCACCTGCTGCCGATCGAGGGCGCCGAGCGGATCGCCCACCTCTACCTGACGATCGCCCGCCTCGCGCCGCCCCGGACAATCCTCGAGCGCACGGTCAACGGGCTGCCGGGCCTGGTCGTCGAGTCCGGGGGCCGGATCGAGACGGTGTTCGCGTTCAAGGTCGCCGACGACCGGATCACGCACATCTGGGCGGTGCGCAACCCGGACAAGCTCCGCCCATGGGGCCTGTCCTGACCGTCCCGACGCACGCTGCCGGTCACCCCGCCGCGGAGGTCCTGGCAGTAGACCAAGGCGATGCGCGAGGCGCCACTCGCTGCCGGTGAGTCCGGGACGGCGCAGCGCAGCTTCCGTATGGGTGGTTCACGGGGTGCCGTGATGTGGGCGCGGCCGAGATTTCGCCAGTTCGTCATCTCCGCGCCGCCATTGACGCCATGTCACGCTCCCTGATCATCCAGTTCACTGGAGCGCCCCCCCCGCACCGGACCTGAAAGAGGGACGCATGTTCAGACGCATGCTGAGACGCGGGCTCATCACGCTCGTCGCCGTCGGCCTTGCCTCTTCCGTGGGGTCGGCCGCCACGGCATCTGCAGCCGACGGCCCACTGACGCTCGCCGTGTTCGGCGACTCGCCGTACGGCAGGTCGGCGTACGCGCCAGCGGGCCAGGCCGCCGACACATCGCAGTTCCAGAAGACCCCTGGGTTCATCGGCACCATCAACAGTGACCCGACGATCAGCGACGTCATCCACGTGGGCGACATACACTCGGGCAAGGAGTTCTGCACCGAGGACTACGACGCCTCGATCGCGTCCATGTGGCAGACCCTCACCAAGCCGCTCGTCTACACGCCGGGCGACAACGAGTGGGCCGACTGCCACAAGGCGTCAAGTCTCACCTCACCCGGTCAAGGCGGCGGCTTCTACGACTCAGCCTCCGGTGCGATCAACTACATCGGCACGAGCGGCTTGTCGACCAACACGGCGGACTGCGTCAGCTACCACTGCGGTAACCCGCTCGACAACCTCGCCGAAGTCCGGCACGACTTCTTCGCCCAGCCCGGCCACACCCTCGGCAGCGGGACACTGAACGTGATCTCCCAGGCCACCGCCCACGACCCGACTCACCCGGGCGACGCGCAGTACGTCGAGAACGTGATGTGGGCACAGAACGACATCGTCTTCGTGACCATCAACGTGCCTGGCGGCTCGAACAACGACACCGACCCCTGGTACAAGGTGCCGACCGCGACTCAGACGCAGACCGACGAGCGGACCAACCGGACCGCCGCCGACGTCCGCTGGCTCGATGCTGCCTTCGCCGTCGCGGGGGCCCAGCACGCCAAGGGCGTGGTGATCACGGCACAGGCCGACATGTGGGACCTCGACGGCAAGACCAAGGACCACCTGACGAACTACGAGCCGATCATCAGCGAAGTCGCCGCGAGGACGACCGAGTTCGGCCGGCCCGTGCTGATGCTCAACGGTGACTCGCACCTGTACCGCTCGGACAACCCGCTGTCTCCGACGGCGACATGCACCGGCGAGACGGACCCGGCCACGGGGGCCGGCGTGTGCGCCCACGACCCGAGCGACAACGCGTGGAACGAGCACCCGTACTACAACGTCTCGAACTTCCATCGGATCGTCGTGCACGGCAGCACCACTCCGCTGGAATGGCTGAAACTGACTGTCGACCCGAATGCCAACTACCCCGCCACCGACACAACCTACGGCCCGTTCAGCTGGCAGCGGGTGCCACAGCCACAGCTGTAGCACCCGCTGAGCGCACACGACCGGCCAGGTGTCCGATACGGACCCCTGGCCGGGGCGTCTGGTCAAGGCGGCCGACGTCGATGACCACTTCACCCGTTGCGGGACGGGATCCTCCCCATCGATCCACCGCAGGACTTCCGGCAGCAGTCCGCAGGCATCATGGCAGACCGAGGAGACCACGCCGCCGTTCTCGTAGATCTACTTGCCGACCTCGACTCCAGTCTGGCGGGTCCCGGTGCCGCCCGGCTCACAAACCTTTCTGGGTTGGCCGCGGGCCTCAGGTCAGCTTCTTGAGGATTTCGGCTGCGACGGGTCCGGCGGAGGCGGGGTTCTGGCCCGTGACCAGGTTGCGATCGACGACCACGTTCGGGGCCCACGGCTCGCCCTCCTGGTAGTCCGCGCCGATCTCGACCAGGCGGTCCTGGAGCAGCCACTTGGCCTTGGCTGCGAGGCCGGCCTGGGTCTCCTCGGCGTTGCTGAATCCGGTGAGCCGATAGCCGGCGAAGGCATTGCTGCCGTCGGCCTTGGTGGCGGCCAGTAGCGCGGCCGGGGCGTGGCAGACCACGCCGAGCGGCTTGCCCGAGGCGAGGGCATCGATGAGGAGATTTCCGGAGGTCGCATCGACGGCCAGGTCTTCCATCGGGCCGTGGCCACCGGGGTAGAAGACGACGGCGTAGTCGTCGAGGTCGACGTCCTCCAGCCTGATGGGGTGCTGAATCTCGCCGATCGAGGCGAGGGCGTCCGTCATCTTCTTCGCCCCCTCCTCGCCGCCGTTGAACTGCGGCGCCAGGCTGCCCTCGTCCAGAGGCGGTACGACGCCGCCCGGTGTGGCGACGACGATCTCGAGTCCAGCGGCCGTAAACGCCTGGTACGGGACCACGACCTCCTCGGCCCAGAAGCCGGTCGGGCGCTTGCTGCCGTCTGCCAGCGTCCAGTGGTCGGCGCCGGTCATCACGAAAAGGATCTTCGACATGGTGTGGTCTCCGGAAGTCGGGAGGTTCACGCGCCGGCGTTCCGACTTCAGAACGTCAGCGCTCCGGCTTTCGAAGCTAAAGCTGCTGAAGTAATCGCGCCAATGAAGGCATCGATACCAGGTATCGACGAACCGATGCCCGGTACGAGGACGGATGCAGGTGGCTGCCGTGCGTACCTCGTAGGCTCGACGCCGTGAGCGATCAACACACTCATGGGTCCGGTCCGCTGGACCTGAACCTGTTGCGCACCTTCCTTGCCGTGCACCGCCTGGGGTCCTTCACTGCCGCTGCACGACGGCTGGGCCTGTCGCAGTCCACCGTGACCACGCAGATCCGGGCGCTGGAGAACCGTCTGGGCCGTGAACTGTTCGAACGCCGGGCGCACGGTGTCACCCCGCTGCCCCACGCGGACGAACTTGCCACGCGACTGTCGGCTCCTCTGGATCAGTTGGCCGACATCACCGGCGAGGAGCCGAGCAGCAACACGCCGCCGGTGCACCTGGCCGGGCCCGCAGAGTTCTTGAGCACCCTCGGCCTTCAGACGCTGGCTCCGCTGGTCGCGCAGGGCGTCCGGCTGCGGGTGGCCATCGGACTGACCGAACCGCTGCTCGAGGAACTGCGGGCCGGACGCCACGACCTCGTCGTCGCCACCCGCCGGCCCCGGGGCCGGACGCTGCACGCCGAACTCCTCACCGACGAGGAGTTCGTCCTGGTCGCTGCGCCCGTCTGGGCCGAACGGCTCAAAGGACAGGAACTGCCTACTGCCCTGGAAAGCCAACCACTGATCGCCTACGCGGAGGACCTGCCCATCGCCCGCCGCTACTGGCGCCACGTCTTCGACCGCCGCCTGCACGTTCAGGCTGCGATCACCATCCCCGATCTGCGCAGCGTCCTGACTGCCCTCACGGTCGGCGCCGGCTGGAGTGTTCTGCCCAGCTATCTATGCCGCACCGAACTCGCCTCCGGCGCCCTCCGGCTACTGCACCAGCCGGAGGACCCCCCGATCAACACCGCCTACCTCGTCCAACGCCCAGGCAGTTCCACCAATCCTCACGTCACGCTCGTCCGTGAGCATCTGCTCGCTGCTGCGAAGACCTGGTGAGCGAAGGGCCGCATCAACTGCCGTGAGCAACAACGATGACCGCCGCACGGTCCCGGGCCTCCGGCTCACGGCGCACGAGCCTCTCGGTCTTGATCGGGGCAGGTGCTGCTCAACCCACCGGCCAGGGCCCAAGTCGACGAGATCGCACAGCGGTGACATCGCTTCCGCTGACCGACGACCCGCCTCGCGCCGGTGCGCGGGTTTAACGGTGCGTCCTCGATCGTCACCGACCGCTCGTCCTCGCCGCTGGGCGGAGGACCGAAACGCATTGCTCGATCAATCCGGTCATGACTATCGTGCCGCCGATCGGAGCGGGCGTCCATCGCATGGCGGCCTGGAGCGTGGGGGAGAGCGATCGTCATGGGTGCCCTCGTCAGTGTCAGGGGTTGGCTGGAGTGCGATGATCGGCAGCTCGCCCAGGTCAGGGAGATCGTTGAATCGGACGATCCTGATCGGACGTACAGCGGTGGCTGGGCCTTTCCCCCACGGCAGTACAACTTCGTCAACTGGGCCTTCTTCGGGGCGGAAATGCGTGCTCAGTCCGTCGACTGGTTCCTGGAGCGACTACGGAGCGTGGCGCGGATTCCGGCCTCCGATGACGACAATGACCTGATCACTGGTCTGTTCATCGTCAGCCACGAGGTCGATGGCATGAGCGAGTGGCAGGTCCGCGACGGGATCGTGGTGATCGGAGCCGTGAGCGGGGCGTATCAGTTCCTCGACGAGTAGGGCGTTCGGTCTGCTGGTGAGCAGCCTTCGACGTCAGGCCGCGTCGCGGGCGCGGTCGATGGCGGTGCGGCGGCTCAGCCCGTCTCCTTCGCGATCTCCGGCAGGCTCATCGCACCGGACTCGTACAGACTCTGTGACATCACTCCGGCCGAGAAGAACCGCGCTGAAGGACCTCCGCGAAGAGCGGCTCCGCCCGGGGGCGCGAGCGATCAGGGCTCGCCCTCGCTGGGGGTGAGGCGCAAAGAACTGTCGGGGCTCGGGGTTCACCTCATCGGCGAGGCGGAGCCGGTTGGTGGCAATGGCCAGCTCGCGCTGCGCGGCGCAGAGTGCCGCCTCACGCGCACGCCAGCCGTTGGCATGCACGGCCGCGCTGAGATGCGGCCCGACGTGCTCGGCGATGGGCAGCCGTGCAAACGCCGTACCGAGCCACTTGCTGTACGGTGCCCAGATCGGCATCCCGGTAGGCGACGGGAAAGCCCTCGAAACGCCCTTCGGAAGATTCTGCGTGACTGCCGTTCAAGGGCGACGGTCCCAGCCCCCGGCCGGCCGTGCCACCGGCGCCTTGCACCGGGCCCGTGGTGAGTGGGCCGAGGCGAAGCTGTCCGCGCCGCAGCAGTTCGACCGGACGGCGTGACGCCCCTGTGTGCCTCACACGACGTTGCGCAGGCAGGAGCGGTGCGGCGGAATGCCCGTGCACACCGAACCAGCGTTGTCATTGATTTGATCACAGCTCGGCAACGTGGTTGGGCCGGAGCAGGAGGAGGGCGATGTCGTCAGTGTGTTGATTGGCTTGGCGAGCGCGGTGGACGAGGCTGTCCACGAGTTGGTGCAGAGGGAGACCACCCCACTCGCCGAGGCCGTCTGCGAGGTCGGTGATGGCCTCGGAGATGTCGATGCCGGGGATTTCCACGAGGCCGTCGGTGTAGAGGGCCAGAAGTGCCCCTGGGCCCAGTGACATCGAGGTGAGCGGATAGGAGTGGGTGCCGAGACCGACGCCGAGAGGCGGGCCGGGATGGATGGCGACGGCATGTGCCGGGTTGTCGGGGTGTTGAAGGAGCGGGGGCGGGTGTCCTGCACTGGCGAGGGTCACCTGGTGGCGGGCGAGGTCGAGGTGGGCGTAGAGACATGAGACGAAGCGGCTGGCATTCAGGTCGGCGAGGTCGCGGTCGGTGCGGGTGAGAACCTGGTCGGGCGTGGCTCCAGCCGTGGCGTGGGAGTGGACGGCCATGCGCACCAGGCCCATGAGGGCCGCTGCCGACATGTCATGGCCCTGCACGTCTCCGATGACGGCTGCCACGGTGGTGTCGGTGAGGCGGATGAGGTCATAGAAGTCGCCGCCGAGATTCACACCGTGGCTGGCGGGGTGGTAACGGGCGGCCACCTCCAGTCCGGTGACCGTGGGCAGGGCATGAGGCAGGAGGGTCTGCTGAAGGGCGTGAGCGAGGCCGTGCTTGGCGTCGTAGAGGCGGGCGCGGTCCAAGGCCTGGGCGATGAGACCGGCGAGCGGCGTCAGGAGGGAACGCTCGGCGGCAGTGAAGTGGTGGGGGTCGTTGTAGGCGAGCAGGAGACCGCCGACCGGGCGTCCGGAGCTGAGCAGTGGCAGAAAGGCCCATGCTTGTTTGTCGGAGAGTTGCGGCGCCTGGGGGTACAGGTGGGCGAGCTCTTCCCGGTTGGCGAAGAACAAGGACACACCGGTTGCCATCGCGCGGCCGGCGGGGGTCAGATCGGCGTCCGTGGGCAGGCCGTCCAACTGCTCGATGACATCGGGTTCGTACCCGCGGTAACCAATGATCCGGACACGGTCCGGATCGGTCGCGGCCATGATCATGCCATGGGCGCCGAAGGCAGGCAGGACCTGGTCGGCGACCAGGTCGACGACGTCCTGAACGCCGACGGTTTCGGTCAATGCGGCCGCCAGAACCATCAGAAGATGAATCCGGCTCTCCGGTGAGGTTGCGGCCCCGGTGGAGGGCTGCGTGCCGAGAGGTCTCGGCGAGCGGTGGGGCGTGAGGAGGATGCTCGTGCCGCTGTCGTCCGCGTAGAGGCGGAGGTCCAGCCACCGGTCCGGGGGGCGCAGGACAGTCAGTGCAGCCTCCTCACGGCTGCTCAAAGCAGTGCGGTACGCGTCCATGTACGAGATGTTGTCGAGCCAGGGCAGTGACTGCGACGGCTGAGTGCCCAGTAGCTGCTCCGCGGGTTTGCCGAGCAGCCGGGCGGCGGCGGTGTTCACGCAGGTGATGTGCCCCGCGAGGTCGAGGGCGACGGTGCCGAGGGGAAGGCGTTCGATCAGGCCGGCCGTCGCCGAGGCGGACTGCGGCGTTGGCTCCTCGAGGCGTGGAGGGACGAAGCGGGGCCGCTCCGGGATAGCCGGAGCGCCGGCAGCCGCGTTCAGTACACCCGCGATGCGCCGGGCGCTGAAGGCGATGCGTCCGCGCTCACTGCGGCTGAGAGCAGGCGTACGACCGGGAGGCCACGCGAGCAGCAGTGCACCCTGGCAGTGCCGGACCTGCCTGAACGCGGCGACCGCGAAGGCGAGTTGATAAGGGAGGTTCGCCGCGGCGCGCGGGTAGAGACTCGCCAGCTCTTCCAGGGAACTCACCCAGACGAGCCGCTCGTTGCGTATCGAATCCTGCATCGGACCGGGCGCGGCAAACGCGGCCCGCCACCACGGAGCGAAGGCGTCGACCGGCACACCACACAGCGCGACCGCACACATCGTCGATTCATCCGGGTCCACCAGGTAGACAGCCCCGAACCTGGCACCCGTGCGGCGCACAGCCGACGCCAGGGCCGATCCGAGGGGATCAACTACGCTGCTCACGGGCAACCTCCTCACGGCTGCTCAAAGCAGTGCGGTACGCGTCCATGTACGTGGTGTTGTCGAGCCGGGACAGTGGCTGCGACGGCTGAGTGCCCAGTAGCTGCTCCGGGGCTTTGCCGAGCAGCCCGGCGGCGGTGTTCACGTAGGTGATGTGCCCCGCGAGGTCGAGGCACACCAGATCATTCGACGCAGCACCTCATGCTCATGTTCAGAACGCTAAGCCCGCACGGTGGTGACGGCATGTGGATCAGTCGCACACGAGGGCGGGCAGTGGGCCGCCGCTTGTTCACTTGACGTCCTTCAGGTGGCTGAACCGGACGGTTGACGCGGGCGAGAGCCTTCTCGACGGCATCTCGCTGGGGCCGCAGGTGGATGCCGATCGTGTCGTTCTCCGTGATCTGCGACCTGCCGGTCGAGGTGCGCCAGAATCGCCGGAAGCGGAGACAATTCAGGTGGCAGCGCGGACATGGCGTGCAGGCGCCGCCGCAGGGCGGTGCGCGGCGGTGCTGCGAGCAGCTACTTGGCGGCAAGCTCAGGAGGCGTCGGCGCGTACGGCGGTTGCGACCAGGGTGGTGTAGCTCATCGTGAAGCTTCCGCCCAGGGAATCGATGGCGCCCCCGACCGCTTGCAGTACCTCGGCCAGCTGATCGGGACGCAGTTGGGTGAGACCGCCGGTGGTGGGCAGCAGATCCAGCCATTGGTCGCGCGTGTAGGACTGCTCCCAGTCGAATCGCCACTGTTCGGGATCCTTGAACTGTCCGGTCTCCCGGATCTTGTCGGCGAACCTCGCGTATGCCGCCTGGTAGAGGTGCAGTGGACGTCGGGCCGGTTGGCCATTGAGCGGGGAGTCGGGCGCCGCCCGCCGGAAGGCGGCGGCGAACGGTTCGGCCACCTCGGTCGGCGGCTCGTACACGTGTCCGAAGATCGCCAGCCGTCCCCCTGGACGCAGCACGCGTGCCGCCTTCACGGCACCGGCGACCGGATCCACCCAATGCCACGACTGGGCGGCGACGACCGCGTCGAACGTCCGGCCCGCCGGCTGCCAGTCTTCGAAGGTCGCCACCTCGACCCGCAGGCCACGGGCTCGCGCGAAGTCGGCCATCCGCGCATCGGGCTCGATGCCGAGCACGGCGCAGCCGGCCGCCTGGAACTGGCGGGCTGCGATGCCGGTGCCGCAGCCGATGTCGAGCACATCGGGCCCGGGGCTCCCGGTGACAATCCGCGTCACCAATGCATCGGGGTAGCCGGGCCGGGCCCGGTCGTAGCGTTGCGCGTCCGCGCCGAATGACTCGGCCATCCGCCGGGATCCATGCGGCTGCGCCGAGGGCTGTTCCGGTTGCTCTCCGTGTAATATGGGCATGCGCCCACCTTAGTGGGCGCATGCCCACTCAGCAAGTGGTGCAGCGAGTTGATACGCGAGAGGAGCTGTGAGTGCCGACTGGGGTGCACCTTCGCGACGCGCGGCAGCAACTGTTCGACGCCGCCGAACGCGTGCTTCTGCGGGACGGGCCGAACGGGCTGACCAGCCGGGCCGTCACCGACGAGGCGGGATGCGCCAAAGGCGTCCTGCACCGGCACTTCTCCGACTTCGACGCCTTCCTGGCCGACCTGGTCCTCGACCGGGCCGCGCAGCTCGAAGCACAGGCGAGTGCGCTGCGCGAGTCCGCCGGCACCGGCACAGTGGTCGACAACCTCACCGGCGCGCTGACCACTCTGTTCGGACCGGTTCAGGTGGCCATCATCCCGCTCATCACCTTCCGGGACGAGCTGCGCGCACGGCTGCGGCAAGCCAGGCCCGGAGGCGGCATCGCGATCCTCGCCGAGGCCACGACGGCGATTTCCGCCTATCTGACCGACGAGCGTGAACGGGGCCGCATCGCGGCCGACGCCGACATCGACTCACTCACCCTCTCCCTGGTCGGTGGCGGCCATCTCCTTTTCGCAGACCGTGACCCCGGCCCGCCGACCACGGCAGTCGTCAACAAACTCGTGACAGCGGTCATCGCCGACGCCGTGCAACGACGACCTGCCTAGAGACCCCTGAGCGCGGACACCGAACGTCTGTCGACAGGTGCCGTCGTGATCAAGAACCCCGCAGTCGGACAGTGCTGGATGGCTCGCGTCGAAAATCAACGTCCGTGAATGGTCCGGCCTCCAGGGCGTCGATCTGACGGCTGGGATTCCGGTCGGCAGTGGAAGCCCGCACGTAGCCGATGAGCAGGTGTCGGAATCCATCCCTCGGTGCCGACATCTAGGGCTCGTCCGGCGGATCACGGGCCGAGCCAGGGCCGGACCGAGGCGAGGGCCGGCCAGTGCCCTAATGGTGTTGACCGCCCCCGGCAGGCAGTGCTGGAGTCGGCAGGTGGACAGCATCCCCGCCAACCGGCGGCTCTGGAACCAGATCAGCAGCGCCTACCAGCACGAGCACGACCCGCAAATTGGCGCCGCGCCCCGGCTGTGGGGCATGTACTCCATCCCCGACGCGCACCTGCACGCCCTGGGCGACGTCACTGGCAAGCGCGTCCTCGAACTCGGCTGCGGCGCCGGTCAGTGGTCCAGGGCGCTCGCCGCCGAGGGCGCCACCGTGGTCGGGCTCGACCTGTCCGAAGCCCAACTTGCCGCAGCGGCCCGCGCGATGGGAGCGGCCCGCTACCCGCTAGTGCAAGGCGCCGCCGAACAACTCCCCTTCGCCGCCGACAGCTTCGACCTGGTGTTCTGCGACTTCGGTGGGCTCAGCTGGGCGCCCCCGCACCTGGCCGTCCCGCAGGCCGCACGCGTCTTGTGCCGAGGCGGGCGCCTGGTGTTCAACGTCGCCAGCCCATGGTTCGAAGCTTGCTACGACGAAGCCGCCAGCCGCGTGACCACGACGCTGCAGAAGGACTACTTCGGGCTGAACACCATCGCCGAAGACGACGGCGCGACCAGCTATCAGCTCACCTACGGCGACTGGGTCAAGGTCCTGCGCGGCGCGGGTCTCATCATCGACGACCTCATCGAGCCGCGGCCCGAACTCGGAACACCCAACGGCTACAACGAGACCGACCCACCTGACTGGGCACACCGCTGGCCGGCGGAACTGCTCTGGGTAACCCACAAACCGTAAGTTCCGCCGCGCCGAGACGCGAAGGCATCCCCTCGCCGGGCAGGCCCCGGGCCTGTCCGGCGGATCATTGCCCGCGGCAGGTGAGCCCGGGCAGTGATCCACCGGACGCGACTGGGAAGGGGGCGTCATGCCTTGGAGAACTTGGCGACGTACTCATCGAAGGGCTCGATGCCGACTTCCGCACGGAGTTCGTCCATGCGCTCGGGCTCTTCGCAGGGCCACGGAACCGGTGACCCGTCCTTCACGCCGGCGATCTGAGTTCCGTAGACCTGCTTGCGGCCCTCATTGACCAGCGTGCGGTCGCGCAGGAAGGCCAGCTCGCGCGGGCTGGCCGAGCCTGCCGACACTGCGTGCTGCATCAGCTGGAGGGCGCGACGCTGAACGTCGAGCTGCCGGTCAGCGTGCTGAGCGATCAGCCATGCCGCGCGTGCGGCCTCCTCGCCGACCAGTTCCGCCGTTGGCCAGCCGTATTCCTCCATGATCTCGTTGAGCCGGTCACCGTGCCGGGCGGTCAGCCGCCGCCACGCCAGCTGCTCGGCGGGGTCGTCGCTGTTCGCGCGGACTGCCAACTGGTGATCGGCCGCAGCCATGTCCGTGAGTTCCACCGCCAGCGCGGCAACGTCGTGCGCCACTCTCAACTCCCAGGTCAGAACCGTGCTTTGTGTCCGCCCGCAAGCCTAGTGGTGCAAAACGGATGTAAAGATCATTCCGGAGAACGGTGACAGGCACCTCGCCGCACCGGGATAATGGATCTACCTCCGGAGCCAGAGCCGGATCGCTGCGACGGTCACTCCTTGCTGCCGCGGCGTTGACGGTTGGCCCGCTGGTTCTTCAGCTCGGGGGCGGTGTGTTTGATCTGCCGTCTGCGCAGGTAGCGGCGGTTACGCCGGGAGGAATAGGCCTTGTCGCCGCCGAGGTGGTCCGGACGGGTGCGCGGGCGTCCGCCATCGAGCCGGCCGACGCGGATGCGTTCCACGATGGGGATGAGCTGCGGGGCGTGCGTCTTTCCCCGGCGCCCGTGGTGGGTTCTTGCGTGCTCCGGCGGCGTGCTGGTGGGCCCGGCAGGTGGTGGAGTCCACGCTCACCATGGACCAGTCGATGCGGCCCTGGGCATCCGCATCGGCCAGGACGGCCGCTTAGATCTGTGCCTCTCGTACACCGTCTTCCACTTGCCGAACCGCGCAGGCAGATCCCGCCACGGCACCCCGACTGGACTTGGGCAGATGCGGCTTCAGCCGGGTCCATTCCTCGTTCGTGAGATCTCCCCGCCCATGAACACGCCAACATGCCGGAGCGTGAGAGGTCACGTGATCCGCCGGCCAGGCCCTAGCCGCGTCGGCAGCTGCGGCTGACACCCATGCCCCGTTGCCGACCGAGTATGCAGGCTGACAGAAGCAGTACCCACGACGTCCGTTGGATGTCATCGTAGGGATGGCACTGTCCGGCTCGCTGGACGGGGATGGCGGCATGCGGCACTTCATCAGGTGGGCAGTGGTGCGGCGGGTGGAGCTGGTGTGGGCCGCGAATGTCTGGATCACTGCAGGGTTGGCTCTGTCACTGCTGATCAGAGCGCCCAGCATCTGCTGGGTGGTCCGCGGCCAGGGCCGGCGCCGTGAGCCACGTGTGGATACGGCCTTGTCCCTCCAGGCAGTTGTCGGCACCCCGGTACCCACCCGGATGGCGCGCCCGGCCTCGTACACAGCCGTGGCGGTCGCTGCGGGGGAGTGTACGCACCCGCCCAGACCCCTGCGGACGTCTGCGTTACCGCAGTCGTGCCCGACCTTGTCGGGGCTGGTCCGAACCGCGAGAGTCCGGCAATGGACGAAGAACGTGCTGGTGTTCGCGGCGCCGCTCGCCGCAGGCCGGTTCGATCCGTGGTCGCTGCGCATGGCCGCGGTGTCGTTCATCGCGTTCTGCTGCGCCGCCTCGTCCATTTACTTCCTGAACGACATCCTTGACGCCCCGTCGGACCAAACCCACCCGGCCAAGCGGAGCCGCCCGATCCCGGCAGGCGCCCTCTCGCTGCCCGTCGCGTGGACGGTGTGCGCGCTAGCCGCCGGGCTGGCACTGACCGCCGCCGCGTTCACCACAGGCGCCGCTCTGACGGCCGTAGCGGCCTACCTTGCACTCAACGTCGCCTACTGCGTGAGGCTCAAGCACGTCGCGATCGTTGATCTGTGCCTGGTTTCAGCCAGCTTCCTCCTGCGGGCCATGACGGGTGGCCTGGCAACCGGACTCCATCTGTCCCAGTGGTTCCTCCTGGTGTCCGGATTCGGAGCGCTGTTCATGGTGGCCGGCAAGCGATACTCCGAGCTGGTCGCACTCGGTGGGGACGCGCCTCGGTCCCGCCGGGTGTGCGCCGCGTACACCCCTTCGTATCTGCGTTTCGTCTGGATCATCGGGGCTGCGACCGCGCTCCTGTCGTACAACCTGTGGGCCTTCGAGGTGTCGGCGTCCGCCCAGACCGGCGTACCGTGGTCGCTGCTCAGCGTCATACCCTTCACAGCGGCGGTCCTCGGATACGCCTACCACGTGGACCGCGGCCAGGCGGAGCAGCCGGAAGACGTGGTCCTCGGGTCATCGACCATGGTGATGCTCGCGTTGAGCTGGGCCGCACTCATCGCACTCGGAGCACTCCATGTCTGACCGGGTCCTGCTCACAGGCTGGGGGCGTACGGCACCGAGCGCGGCCACCGTTGTCCGGCCCGGTGACCTGGACGGTCTCAGGAAGGTGCTGTCGAGCCGGCCCGGACGAGGCGTGGTCGCCCGCGGGCTGGGGCGCAGCTACGGGGACGCCGCGCAGAACGCGGGCGGTGTCGTGGTCGACATGACCGGGCTCGCGCGCATCCTCCGCATCGATGCCCGGGCGGGCACAGTGATGTGCGAAGCGGGAGTCAGCCTGCACCAACTCATGCATGTGCTGGTGCCGCTCGGCTGGTTCCTTCCGGTGACCCCAGGAACCCGCCAGGTGACGGTCGGAGGCGCCATCGCCTGCGACGTCCATGGCAAAAACCACCCGGCCGGCGGTGGATTCGCACAGCACGTCCAAGCACTGGACCTCCTCCAGGCCGACGGAACGGTGCGCACGGTGACACCGCACGACGATCCGTCCGCCTTCTGGGCGACGACCGGCGGCATGGGGCTGACCGGCATCGTGCTGAGGGCCACGATCCGGCTGCTGCCCATCGAGACGGCCTGGATGCGTGCCGACACCGATCGCTGCAGCGACCTCGACGCACTCCTGTCCCTCATGACGCAGCCCTCACCCCACCCGTACATGGTGGCCTGGCTGGCCCCGGAAGGACGGCTCGGCCGGTCCGTGCTGGAACGCGGGACGCACGCCACCCGCGACCTCCTTCCCCCGGCCCGGACCGCCTGTCCGCTGCGGTTGCGTACCCGACCGCAGGTGCCGGTGCCCCGGGGAGTCACCATGGACCTGTTCGGTCGCGCCCCGCTCGCCGCGCTCGCTGAGATCCGCTTCCGCCGGGCACCGAGGCGCCGACGCGGCCGGCTCACCCCGCTTTCCGCCTTCTTTCACCCGCTCGACGCCGTCACCGACTGGAACCGGCTGTACGGCCGAGCCTGCCTGGTGCAGCATCAGTGCATCGTCCCCGACGGCCAGGAAGACACCCTGGCCAAGATCCTCCAGGCCGTCCGCCGTCACAGGGCACCGCTGACGCTGTGCGTGCTCAAACGTTTGGGACCAGGCTCGCCCGGCCACCTCTCTTTTCCCCAGCAGGGCTGGACCCTCGCCCTGGACTTCCCGGCATCGGCGCCGGGTCTGGAAGTGCTGCTCGATCGCCTCGACGCCCACGTGCTCGAAGCAGGTGGCCGCGTCTACCTCGCCAAGGACAGCCGCATGGCCCCCACCGCGGCCGCACTCATGTACCCGCGCATCTCGGAGTTCCGCGATGTCAGGGCCCGACTCGATCCGCACGGCGTATTCCGGTCCGACCTGGCGCGGAGACTTGGTCTATGAGAAACGCATTCGGCAGTCCCCAGTCCCTCCTTGTCCTGGGAGGCACCTCGGACATCGCACTCGCCACCGCCCGCTTACTGATCACCAAGCGGGTCACGCGCGTGGTGCTCGCGGGCCGGGACGTAACAAGGCAGGAGCAGGCCGCAGGCCCGCTGCGGGCGCTCGGTGCCGACGTACGGTGCGTGCACTTCGACGCACTCGACATCATGACCCACCAGAAGGTCCTCGGTGAGCTTTTCGCCGCCGAGGAGTTCGACGCCGTGTTGATGGCCTTCGGCCTGCTCGGCAGGCAGCGAGACGACGAGTCCAATCCGGTGGTCGCGGCACGGATCGGTCAGGTCAACTATGTCGGCGCGGTCTCCGCCGGCCTGGTCTGCGCCGAGGCGCTCCGGGCTCAGGGGCACGGGGCTCTGATCGTGCTGTCGTCCATCGCTGCGGTGCGGGCACGTCGCAGCAACTTCATCTACGGCTCTGCCAAGGCAGGCCTGGACGCCTTCGCACAGGGTCTTGGTGACGCGCTGCACGGCTCGGGAGTCCATGTCATGGTGGTCCGTCCCGGCTTCGTCACCACAAAGATGACCGCAGGCCTTCGCCGGCGGCCTTTCGCCACCACACCGGAAGCGGTCGCACGAGCCATCGCTGCCGCTCTGCGCAGCCGCACCGGCATCGTGTGGGCTCCGCCGCTGCTGCGCACCGTCATGACCGTGGTGCGGCTGCTGCCGCGGTCGGTCCTCCGCCGGATTCCGGTGTGAGTCAGGTCTCGGCCTTGCCTGCCCAGGGATTGAGCAGGTGGGCGGCAAGCGCGGCGTACGCCCAACGGGACGGCACTACCGTGATGGTGGCTGCGATGACGGGTGGCGCCGCCCACTGGTAGAGCCGTACCGTATCGGTGGCGATCACGATCTGGCCGTAGGCCACGGCCGCTGTGACTGCCAGCATGACGAGCAGGTCTCTGTCGGTCACACCGAAGGCCAACAGGCAGATCCCCCACGGAGCGGCCATCAGCCTGGGGTCGAACCAGCGCCCGACATGGTAGAGCCGGCTGGCGAGAAACGGGTTGGCCAGGACGTCCGGCTGGCCCATGGGGTCCGGACCCACGCGCGCGAAGCACTTGACCACCGCGGGCGCCAGAAGTCCGGCCAGGGGAAGGGGACTCCAGGCGAAACAGGCGGCGAAGACCGGGCTCGTCTCCTTCACCAGACCGGCGAAGACAGCGGCGAGGACTCCGGGCACCAACTGACCGTTCCGCACGAGCAGAGCCGAGCCGAGAGCCCATGCCAGAGCCGTCGCGTCCACGGACACCGGCCACCTGATGTGGATGCGCCACAGGCCCGGCAACCCGCAGACAAGCAGCGCACCCACCACCCGTAACCGCTCGTCGGAAGCGTACGGACCCAGCCACAGGTACATGAGCACGGGCACGGCCACGAGATGCACGTCCGTGCACACCCGCCACCGCAGCGGCGAGTCACGGCAAAGGGCCGGAAGCGCCCAGCGGACGGCGAAGGGCATCGCCACGGGCCGGCCGGATCCCTTGATGAGGTAGCGCCGTCCGTCCGGACTGAGCGCAAGGCTGCGGAGGTTGAGCTTGCCGAGCACATTGAGCAGGACCGAAGCGGCCCATACGATAGTGATCGACCCCATGGGGAGGAGGCTCCTTTGACATCAGGCGCTACCGACCGATGGACTGCTGACCTTGATGCCACTCTCATGACGGCCTACGACGACGACGTGCCGCTTGCAGAGTTGGGGCGGACCCTGCATCGCTCACCTGCCGAGATCTGGGACCGGCTCGACCGGTTCGGGCGGGTCACGTCCGCCGACCGCCGGTCCGCCCCGATCACAGGGTTTCCGCGTCTCGTGCTCCCCGAGGACTTCGTCCTGTGAACTGCCGCCACCGAGTGGGGGAGTGTGGGCCACCGCTCACTTGACGAGCAGCCGGCCGCAGAGCACCAGCGCGTCGATGTCTGCGCCTGCGAAAGCGTCGAGTGCCTGACGTGGAGTTTCCACTATCGGTTCGCCGCGCAGATTCAGTGATGTGTTGAGCAGCACGGGAGGCCCGCCCTGTCGTACGAACTCCCTTATCAACTCGGCGAGTTCGGGACTGCTCCAGTCGTCGACCGACTGCAGGCGCGCCGTGCCGTCGACGTGGCACACGGCTGGTATCCGGTCGCGCATCCCGGCTTTGACCGGATAGGAGAACTGCATGTACGGAGACGCGTGCGCCCCCTCGAAATAGTCGGTCCTGTGCTTTTCGATCACCACCGGGGCGAAGGGCCGGAACCACTCGCGCGACTTGACACGGTTCAGGTGCGGCCGCATGGCCGCCCGCGTGGGATCGGCCAGCAGACTGCGGTGACCGAGGGCGCGGGGACCGAACTCGGCGCCGCCCTGGAACCAGGCCACCACCTTGCCCTGATGCAGCAGCGAGGCCACTTTGCGATACAGCACCTCGTCCGGTAAGCGGTCTTGGTGGCCGGTCATCTCGGCATCCCGGCCGTAGTCGCGACCGAGATACGGCCCGGTCTGGAGACGGAACGGAGTGGTGCAGGAGCCGTCGCTGAGATACCGGTGGACTGCGGAGCCGATCGCCGTCCCGCTGTCGCCGGGCGCGAAGACCACATGGACGTCCCGGAAGGGTGTCCGCTCCGCGATCTTGCCGTTGAACACGCAGTTGAGCGCGACCCCACCGGCCAGGCACAGGTTCGGACAGTGCGTCTGCTCCCACACCTCCTCCAGGACGTGGAAGAGCACCGTCTCCAGCACGATCTGCCCGGCAGCCGCTATGGCGGCGTTGGTGTCGAAGTCTTCCTCCAGCGAGCCGCGCCGTATGCCCTTGAGGATCTGCAGCACGCCGCCGGACCCTGCCACGTCGATCGTGAACTGGCCGCCGGGCAGGAGCTGCACCGCTGACATCAGCCGGTCGACGAAGCGGTCGTCGCCGTACGAGGCCAGGCCCATGGTCTTGCCGGCCTGCAGGAAACCGAACCCGACCGCCTCGGTCACCGCCCGGTACAGGTCGCCGAGGGAGTTCGACATGAGCGCGGACACGTCGTTGCTGTCCGGGCCGCCGCGTTTCCTGCCGATGACCTGGCCGAGCGTACGTATGTCATTGCCCCGTCCCCAGGCCCACGTCGTGGTCTCCCGGCAGTGGGTGTGGGCATCGTGGGCCGCCGTGCTGGACACCACGCTGCCTGCACCGTCGGCGACCACGATCGCCGCCTCCTGGAACGGGCTGGTGAAGAGCACGCTCATCGCGTGGGCGAGGTGGTGGTTCATCCAGACGATGTCACGCTCCGGCACTCCGATCACCCCGCGGAGCATGTCGTTCGCGCCGAACTCCAGTCCGTCGCCCGGCGCGTGGCCGACGGCACGCAGGCAGTACTCCAGTGACGTACGGCACGGCTCGGGGTCGCCGAACGCATACCGGACCCGGCTGAGTCTTTCGTCCTCGATGGCCACCATCCGGCCGTCCTCGCCGAGCACACAGGTGGCGAAGTCGTGAACGGAGCCGCCGAACCCGATCAGGTGCCGCATGAGAGCTCCATGAAGTGTTGGACGGCCCGGGGGCCGCATGTGGCTGATGTGTGCTTGCCTTGGGTGGTTCGAAGGCAGCGGCCATCCGGCCCTCCGGCGGGCTGCCTGACTGCTGGTTGAACCGGGTCTTCACTCCTGCCCCGCTGACCGCCACGGCGGCTTGACTGCGTCATCAGACTCCGTTCTGGTGTCGCATTCCGGCTGGGACAGCCGCCGCCCTCACACTCTTGTCCGACCCTCGATTTCCCGCAGCCTCTCCTGCAACACGCACTCCGGATGCAGCACCGAGGCGGCGTTCGCCAGGGCGGCCCGGCAGCCCGCGATGTCATGCCGGGCCAGCGCCACCTCCGCAAGGGCGAGCCACGCGGCACCCCGGCCGGTGCGAGCGTCGAGCCGGGAGAAGATTTCCGCCGCGACCGTGATGGTGTCCACAGCCTCGTCCAGCCTTCCTTCCCGGACCAGCGCGGTACCGGTGCCTAGGAGGGCCCAGCCCTCATTGTTGTGATCACCCATCTGCCGGAACATGTCCCGTGCCGTGGCGAAGGCGTCGTCCGGCGCGGTTCCCGGCGGTTGAACACCCGCCGATCGCAACCTGCCCGCGCTGAGCTGCACGAAGGCCTCACCACGGGGAATGTCGAGATCGGCGAAGAGCTCCGCGGCACGCTGCCAGAACCGCACCGCGCCCGCGGCGTCGCCGATCGCCATCAGCAACTCGGCTTGCTCCAGGGCGGTCCATGCCTCGCCGAGCAGTTCGCCTACCTCGCGAAAGAGCTCGAACGCCGAGGTCAGATGCTCCGCGGCGGCGGCATGGTCACCGCACCACCGGTGCAGTTCCGCGAGCGCGCGATGGTTCCATCCGCCACCACCGCGGTCGCCGAGGTCCTCGAACAGCGGGACCGCACGCTCGAAATCGGCTCTTGCCTGCGTCAACAGCCCCTGGTTGAGCCGGTTTTCTCCTCGGCAGCGCAGACACCACGCCTCACCGACCCGGTCGCCGCGACGGCGGAAGATGGACAGGGCTTGGTCGAAGTTCTCCGCTGCTTCGGTGAAGGCGGCACGGTCACGGTGCACACACCCCACGCTGTTCAGCGTGTACGCCTCGATGAGCTCGGCACCCTCGTGTCTGCGCAGGATCGCGAGCGAGTCCGCGAAGTACCGCAGCGCCGCGTCGAATCTGCTCATCTCCATCGCGACATCGCCCAGGTGATTCAGCGTCTGTCCCGTTCCCAGCTCGTCGCCGGCCTCCTGGTACAGCGCCGACGCGCGCTCGAAGTGGTCGATCGCCTCGGTGAAGCGCCGGGCGTCGCGGCTGAGATTGCCGAGGCTGCGGGTGATCGCCGCTTCGCCGCCCCGATGGCCGCTGCTTCTGACGGCATCAAGAGCCAGCTGGTGCGACTCCTGCCATTCCCTCAAGCGTCCGCCGACGCGGAAGTACCAGGCGAGATAGAAGGCGAGCTGCGCGGTCAGATCCAGGTCGCCGGCCTCGGCGGACCGGCGGACGGCTGACGTGAGCACCGGTGTGTTGTCCCCGAACCAGCGCGCCGGATCGGACTCGATCACCTCGACCGTGGGCGCGAAGGGTTCGAGTTCCGCACCGGCCGGCATAGCGGCGGCGAACGTTCTGGCTCCCAGCAGGAGGAAGTTGACGCCGCCAGGAGCGACGCTCAACGCGTGCCGGGTGAGCGACAGGCTTCCCGCCGCCAATCTTCGCCTGGTCTCGGCCATGCGCTCGCGGGACCACCGGGCGAGCAGCTCCCGGGCATAGTCGCGGATCAGGTCGTGCATCCGGAACGCGGGCGTCCCGGTGCTGTCGGTGCGACTGAAGTCGACGAGCTGGGCGGACACCAGGGCGTCGATCATCTCCTCGGCGGTGTCCACATCGGTGTGCAGCATCGCAGCCAGGCTCCACGCCGGAAACTCGGCCGTGTCGTGCAGCCCCAGGACTACGAACGCCTCCTTCAGGTGTTCGGGCAGCCGGTCGTAGGTCAGAGCGAACGCACCGCGCACTTCCCGGTCCTCCGTCCTGAGTTCATCGAGGCGTTTGGCCTCGAGCCGGCGTGCGAACCGGGAGAGCGTCCAGTGTGGAGAGGCGGCGATGCGTGCTCCGGCGATCCTGATCGCCAGGGGCAGCATGCCGCACAGCTGCACGATGCGGCCGGCCGCTCCGGGCTCGGCCGCCACCCTCTCGTGACCGACCAGCGCGCCGAGCAGCTGGGCGGCAGCGGCACGGTCGAGGACGTCCAGGCGCAGGTTGACGACTCCGTCCAGCGCGGTCAGCCGCTGTCTGCTGGTGATGACGACGATGCTGGGCCCGGTACCCGGCAGCAGCGGTTCGACCTGACGTGCCGAGGAGGCGTTGTCGAGTACGACCAGGAACCGCCGTCCTGCCAGAAGGGACCGGTAGAGCACGGCCTGGGCGTCGACGTCCGCGGGGATCCGACTCGCCGGAACCTCAAGGGCGAGCAGAAACTCCGTGAGCGCCTCACCAGGGCTGACCGGTGGCCTGGCCGGATCGTAGCCCCTCAGGTTCACGTAGAGCTGCCCCGCGGGAAACTCCTCCTTGACCTGGTGGGCCCAGTGCACTGCCAGGGCGGTTTTACCGATCCCCGCCGTACCGGCGATCGCGGAGATGATGACAGTGGCCGGGTTTGGCATGCTGCCGGAACGCAGACCGTCGAGCACCTCCAGCGCGTCCGCGCGACCGGAGAAGTCCGGGATGTCGTTGGGTAACTGCCGCGGCACAGGGAGCGTGCGTTCACCCTCGTGAACATGAACTCCCCCGAAGATCGAGCCCGCCTGGACCACCGTGCGGACCGTACCGAACGTCTCGTTGTGCACGTCGTCCCTTGAACCGGGGACGTCGTCGCTCATGGCACCACCAGTGTCCGATCGGGCATTGCGGTCATCAACTGTTCAGTTGACGGTGAAACCACCGTGGATGTCCCGGGCCTGTACGACGGTCTTGGCTTGTCCGGAGAAGCTGTTCACGACCGAGTCGCCCGAGGCGCGACCCCACAGCACGCGGATCTCCTCGCGGAAGCCGGGGTCGCGGGCGAACTCCCCGTCCAGGGCCTCGGCCGTGGATGCTTCGGATGTCAGCGCCTCGGATCGTCCGGAGAACCGCGCCCTGACCCGGGCAACCAGCTCGGAGAACACGGAGCTCGTCGATTCACTGACTCCGGCGGCGAGGCCGGTCGTCAGAGCCTGGGCGACGGCGAGTGCGAGAGCATCCATGAACGTCCTCCAAAACGTCGAGACACTCAGCGACGACCAGTTCACCACGCCGTACCCGTTCGCGGAAGGTAGAACTGGCGTACACGTACGTCAGCGCAGGCCCCATCCGGTCGCAGGCGGGCACACAGCGACGCCGGCCGGGGCCGCTGCGGACGCTTCGCGGGTTCCCCATGCGATTCCCTGACTGCGGCGTACGCCGGCTGCGTCGTATGGGAGGGGATCCAGTTCATGGTGAACCGACATGACTGGCCCGCCGGTTGGAGATCGGGGGCGCTCCTGATCGCCGCCGTCATGGTCGCTCCGCTGCTGACGGTCACGCCCGCGGCAGCCGTACACGGAGCGGTGCCGGGCGATTTCAACGGCGACGGCTACCGCGACGCCGTGTTGCCCGCGCCGGAGGCGAACGTCGCCGGTAAGGCGGGAGCCGGCGCCGTGGTCGCGCTCTACGGGTCGAAGTGGGGGCAACGCGGCACCCAGCGCGTGAGTCATCACCTCCACGGCCGCGTCAAGGGCGATGATCAAGGATGGCACGACAGGCACATCTCCTCCTGTGAGCACTGTGTTCTCCCCGGTCTGGGGTGGTGTCGCTGCCTGGTCAGCGAGTGGCGTTCTCGGCGACCGGCTTCTTCTCGGCCGCTGGACGTTGCGCCCCGGTGGGGGAGCGCAGCAGGGTGGCGCCGAGAAGGAGAGCGACGGTGACGAGACACGAGCCGATGCGGAAGGCAAGCTGGTAACCACCCGTGAGTGCCGAGGCGGTGCTTGCCCCGTCGTCCAGCAGGGCATCGGTATGCGCGTTGGCGAGCGTGCTGAGGACCGCGAGGCCGAAGGCGCTGCCGATCTGCTGCATGGTGTTGAACATGCCGGAGGCGATGCCCGAGTCCTGGGGCGTGGCCGCTGACATCGCGAGCGTGGCCAGCGACGGCATCGCGAGGCCGAAGCCGATGCCGAGCGGCAGCAGCGCTGGCAGGACGTCCACAACGTAGCTCCCGCCCGCCGGTACGCGGCCGAGCGCGGCGAGACCTGCAGCGATCAGCGAGAGTCCCGGAAGGAGTACGGCCCGGGGACCGAAGCGCGCAATCAGCTTGGGCGAGAGGCCGAGGGACAGGGCTCCGATCGCGACCGAGACCGGGAAGATGCCGAGGCCGGTGTGTATCTCGTCGAAGCCGAGCACCTTCTGCAGGTAGAGGACACACAGGAATTGGAAGCTGAACATCCCGGCCACCATGAGGGCCTGGATCCCCAGTGCTGATGCGACGTTGAGCGAGCGGAACACGCGCAGCGGAAGCAGCGGGTGGGGCGCCTTCGCCTGGCGGGCGACGAATGCGATGAGCAGCGTGAGGGCCGCGGTGCCGAAGCTCAGCGTGTGTGCGGAAGACCAGCCGTAGTTGGTGGTCTCGACGATCGTGTAGACGCTGAGCATCAGTGCGGATGTGACCAGGAGCCCGCCCACGAAATCGGTCCCCTTGTCGAGGCCGGCACCGTGTTCGGGCGCGAGTACGCGCTCAGCCAACAGCGCGGCCACGATACCGATCGGGACGTTGACGAAGAAGATCCAGTGCCAGCTGATGGTCTGAGTCAGGGCGCCGCCGACGAGGAGGCCCGTCGAACCGCCGGCGGACTGGACGAAGCTGTAGACGCCGATGGCCTTGGCCCGCTCCTTCGACCGCGGGAACAGGGTCACGACCATGCCGAGGGTGACGGCGGAGGTCACCGCGCCGCCGATACCCTGGACGAAACGGGAGGCGAGCAGCATCGCCGGGTCCTGGGACACACCGCACAACAACGAGGCAGCCGTGAAGACGGCCAGGCCGGCGATGAAGACGCGCTTGCGCCCGATGAGGTCGCCGAGCCGTCCAGCAAGCAGCAGCAGGCCGCCGAAGGGGACCAGGTAGGCGTTGACCACCCAGGCCAGGCTGGACGAGGAGAAGCCGAGGCTGTGCTGGATGGACGGCAGCGCCACGCTCACGATGGTCCCGTCGAGAATGACCATCAACTGCCCGGCACAGAGCACCGCCAATGCCGCCCAACGCGACGTGCTTGCTGATGAGTTGGTTCTCTGCACGAGAACTCCTTCCAACAGTGCATGATTTGTTACAGCAGTCATCTTCTGTAACCATGACGCGTATCGGAAGGAGGCACTTTGATGTCACGCAGTCACACTGATGTGTCCGACCAGGTCAGCAACGAGGCGTGCCCGATCACGGAGGTCCTCGATCATGTCGCGGGCAAGTGGAGCATCGGAATCCTCGTCGCCGCCGCACACGGACCAGTCCGGTTCACCGAGCTGGAACGGACTATCACGGGCATCAGCCGACGTATGCTCACCTTGAATCTGCGCAAGCTGGAACGCGACGGCCTGCTCATCCGGACCGTCTACCCCACGGTGCCGCCCAAGGTGGAATACAGCCTCACGCCCATGGCCCGCGAACTCCACACGACCCTCGCCGGACTCGTCGGCTGGGCAGAACGCCACCGCGCCGACATCACCGCCGCCCGCGCCACCTATGACGCCGCCACGACGTCGGCTCCCGACGCCTAGCAGGACTCGGCAGGCGTTGAACAATCGCCTGCTGGCGGACGTTCATAGTGCAGAGTTTCGAACCGGTGATTCGTCGTCAGCCTCTAGATGATCGATTCCAAGGGGTTTGGGCCGCGTCCTACGTGGTGAGGCGGACAAGCCTCTCGTAGCAGCAGATGGCTGCGGCGAGTCCGAGAAGGGCGAGGTGGTTGCGGGGAGATCACCAGGGGACCGGAGGGGCGCGCTACCGGCGGACCGCCGAGATCAGTCCGCCGGGCCGTTCCTCGCGCTGCGGCGGGGTGCTGACCGGGCGGCCGTAGGCGGCAGCGCGCTCGCGCAGGGTGTGGCTCTCGGCCTCCCAGCCGTGCCCGGCCAGCCAGCCCACCGGGTCGTCGGGCATCTCCGAGACCCACATGGACGCCGCCGATCCCGGCACGGCGTCCGCGCCGAAGCGCTCGATCACGCCGCGCGAGCCCAACGTCAGCCCCATCCGACTGCCTGCCGCCGACTGCGCGCTGATCCGGGCCAGCAGCAGCTCCACCGCGTCCTCGGGCAGATAGATCAGCAGTCCTTCGGCGATCCACACGGTCGGCACCGCCGGGTCGTGCCCTGCGGCGGCCAGCGCGCCTGGCCAGTCCTCACGTAGATCCACCGCGACGGTGATCCGCTCGCAGCGTGCTACGGCCCGCTCCTGACGCAGCACCGAAGCCTTGAAATCCAGTGGCGCGGCGGTGTCGACCTCGAACAGCCGCGTGCCCTCGGGCCAGTCCATCCGGAAGGCCCGGCTGTCCATGCCGGCGCCGAGCAGCACGACCTGCCGGATCCCGGACGCGGAGGCCTGCTGCAACAGGTCGTCGAGGAACTTCGTCCTGATGACGATGGAGAACGACACGGCCAGTCGGCGGCGTCGCGCGGCCTCGTCATCGGGCAACGGCGGCGAGGAGGGCCACAGGCCGCCGGCGGTGGCGAAGGCCTGGGCCAGTGGGTCGCGGAACAGTGCGTTCTCCCGCTCGGTCTCCAGCGCCCGCACCCTGGCCACCCCCACCGCCGTGGCCCACACTCCCGACGGCTGCACCCGCTCCTGCTCATCAGTCACCGTGCCAGCCTAGGTGATTGATTCCAAGGGGTCTGATGAGGGGAGCCAGGTTCATTCGCGGCCGGCCAGTCATGCGCGCACTGACCGCCTACGATCACCAAACCCCTTGGAATCGATCAGCTGGATCCGTCACATCATCGATCATGTCGGCTCAACGAGTCGCCCACAGCTCGTCACCGGTCCCACATCAGCAACAGGTGTTGAGCTTGTTCTTCAACTTCCGAGCCGTCAGTTCGACAGGGCAGCCGTGAACACCTCGTGGTGAGCCGCCAGCCACCTTTGGATGCGGTCCCAACGCTGCCAACCACCGAGCTCGGACAGCGCCTGGATGTAGACGGGGTCACCGGCGGCCACTCGGCCGGCGACGAAGGCCCGACAGGTCGCGGTGGCCTGTTCGATGACGTCGGGCAGTTCAGCGCGCTCCTGCGAGGAGAGGCCGTAGCTGTCGGCGAGGATCCGCAGTCGCGTCAGGGCATCCAGGCCCGTGGGATATTGAGCCGCCGCGGACACGGGATCGAGTAGGGGAACCCAGTAGCGAGCGGTCATGGCGACGTCCCACACCGCTCGGCCGGGAGCCGCCAAGTCGAAATCGATCAGGCCCACGGCACGGCCGTCGCGGAAGACGACGTTGTCCGGGCACACATCGTTGTGGCACAGCATCGTTCCTCCCGCCGGGTCGGCCAGGGACCGGGGCCACTCGACGCCCGAGTCAACCGCGACGGCCGCGCTCGCGTCGTGCAGGCGCCGCAGCAGGTTTCCCACCGATTGCAACGCGGTCTCGGTCATTACCCAGCGCGGAAACGGTGGTAGAGCGACTTCGCCGGGGAGGAAGGTCAGCTGTTCTCGTCCGTCTGAGGTGAGACCGACCGGCCTCGGAGCCGCGTCGAACCCGTGCTCTGCGAGCGCGAGGAGATGGGCATGAAGAGCGCGTGCGGTGCGCGGCGCTGGGCGTTCCACCACGGCACCGTGACGGAAGACCGTTCCCGCGTTCATCATGCCGCCGACCAGGGCTTCGCCCTCTGCCCTCTCGCCCTCAGCCGCCATGTTGATCACGCTACCGTCCAGGTCGGCCGTGTGTGGGGCGTTCCCGAAACGCGCTTCGAACCAGGTCACTCACCCGGGCATGCGTCAGACGCTGAGGCGGCCTCCGTCTGATCATGTGCTCCGACCAAGGACACACGTGACCACAGGGGAACCGGGCGCGGTGGCGTCACGCTTCCGGGACGACTTGTGCGACTGCCTGACCGCGCGTGGAGACGAACTGTCCGAGCTCACCGACGCGTTGCTGCGTGCGGACGGGCCGCTGAGGACACCAGTGGATCTGACTCTGGTGGCCGAGCACCGACGTGTGCACGGCGCTCTGCACGACGCGCTGAACCGCGGGAATGTCGACGCCCCGAGGCTGCGCCAGGTGCTGGCCGGCCTGCCCGTGCCACAGGCTGCCGACGGACGCCGGGTCCTCGCGGTCGATGTCAGCAGCTGGCTCCGCCCGGACGCGCCCGCAAGCCGGTGCCAGTGCCGTGGATCTTCCCACCGCCGGGCGGACGCCTCGTTGGCCTTTTCTGGTGGTTTGCCTGTAGACCACGTGGCCTGGGGATATGGACCGATGCCTTCATCGCACCCGCCGAGCCGGCTCTGCTGTCACGGAAAGAGTTCGGTCAGCTCGTGGTTGACCTGGCGCGCGAGCGTGTGGTGTGCACGCCCTGGGCGCTGCTGGCGGGGGAGCTGTGTGTCAACGCGAGCTTGAACTGGGGGAGTGTCAGTGGACAGGCACGCTGGGACGCGCCTGAACTCGGCACCGTGTTGTGCACCGACGAGCGCCCCGAAGGCTTCCGGGACAACGATCCGCCGCCGTGGGGCGACTCGCACGAACGCGCCCGCCTACTGGCCCGCGGCGAAGCCATTCTCGACGTGCTGCCGGCCCTGGAGCAGACGCCGTACGGGAAGGAGGACATCGCGGTCGTCTTCCACCACCTCGACTTCACCAACCGGGCGATCGCCGACTACTTCCGGTTCGAGGACAAGCGCACGATGCTCGTAGCCTTCTCCCTGGCCCAGCCTCAGAACCGCCCCCTCTCCACGAACGACTGCTGGAGCCCTGGCGGACCGGTACATCCTGTGCGTACGTGCCTGGTGCACACGTTCAAACACGCGAGTGAGGACGGCCCGCTTCCGCCCCTCGCGTCCATCGCCACCCGACATTTCGGTTCGGACCTCGTCAACGGCGAGACCTGGGGCTGAGGTGGCTCTGCCCAGTTGTTCGGCGGTTCGGATGCTGATCTTGGGTAGCGATCGCAGTGGGCAACAGGATCTTCGATGGCAAGGCTCGGGCTCGCGTGAGACCGCACACATTCCCTGCATCGCCCCGCGTGTTGGGCAACGAAGGAGGACGGCGAGGAGCGACGCCGTCACCGCAGGACTCACCCCGCCTGGAGCTCCGACGTAGTCGAAGGGCATGTGAACCGGGTGAGAACGCTCAAGTGAGCCATGTGCGACAGGGCCTCGTTCGAGCTCCTGCGGACACGCATTCTCACCCGGCCGTAGATGTCCCTGCAGCACGGCCATCGTCATCAGAAGCGCTGACGCTGATGCTCCTGAAGGAGAGCCGCAGCTTGCAGGTCATTGGTCACCATCACTTGAGCCAGTCTTAGTCCAGGTCCTCAAGTTCCGCCGGCTGCAGCCACACGTCGCGCCGCCACGAGGGACACGCCAGAGCGAGAACCGCCGGCACAACATGCAGACGGAAAGCGGGGAACTCAACGCCGTGATCAGTCACCCAGCCAGCCTACTGAGGCGGTGAGGGACACGGCATATTCCGATCACGGACTCCGCACAGAGCCTTGAACTTCCCCAGCCGGCACCAGGGCTGTGGAGCCCAGTCCAGGGCGCGCGCAGCACATCGCGAGAGCGCCGCCGTACGCGCCCTTGACAGCCCCGGGGCCCTGTCTCAAACACCAGCCGCAGCGGAGTGGTCAGGACTTCGCGACCGCGGTCTTCTTAGGGGCGCGCGGGGGACCGTGTCGGTCTTGGCGAGGTGCCCGTACACCGTCGACCGCGGCACTCCGAATATCACGTGACCTCGATGACGTATGGTGCCGACCACCGCCAGGTCGCCGGAGTGGCTGAGAAAGCCTCCATGATCCGGTTGGTCATCGAACAGGGGAGGGCACATGGCCGAGGGCCGGGAAACGGACGCGGTCGCCGAGAGACCGGTGGAGCTGGTCTACCGGCCGACCGTCGGCGAATTGGCGTCCGCGCTGCGGGCACGCGCAAGGAGCACCGGCGCGGGACGCTTTCAGCGCGGGGCGCTGATCTGGACAGTGGCGGTCACCACCGTCGGCGCTCTGCTGTCGACGGCCAACTCCGGCCACCGGAACACCCCCTGGCCGCTGTATGTGGGGGTGGTGGTCTTCGTCGCCTTCATGACTGCGGTGCCGTGGTTGCAGGCGCGCCGCCTCCACCGGCTCGCCGAACGGCAGGGGGACATGCGCGGGACGGTCGACGACAGCGGGATCCGGCTCACCAGCGCTCACAGCTCGGCCAGCCACGACTGGCACCTTTACTCGCGCTATGTCGAGACGCCGGAGTTGTTCGTGCTTCTCAGCGCCGACAAGTCCGCCGTCGGCTTCGTCGTCCTGCCCAAGCGGGCCGCGGACGGCCCGGGCGAGGTGGACCGGCTCCGGGCGGTCCTCGACCGGCGGCTCCTGCGCGCGGACGACGCCGAAGCGCCCGGAGGCCCACGGAGCCGGGGCCGGGCCGTCGGCCGCGGGGTCGGCTCCGTCGGGCTGTTGCTGCTGGGGCTGCTGCTGTTCCTCTTCGCCTTCGCCGCCGTACACCAGGCCGCGCACCCGGACCGCTTTCCCGGGATCCAGAACAACACCGCCCCGGTAGCGGCCGTCATGCTGGGACTGGGGGCGCTTGCGGTCGCCGGGTCTTGGTGGCTCGTACGGCGGATGACGGCCATGCGGATCGTGACCGCCGTGCTCGCCATCCTTGCCCTGCTGGCCGGTGGCGCCGCCCTGTACCGCGTCGGGCCGATGCTCCACTGCTGGGGCTCGGACCGAATCGCCCGCGGGCCCGAGGGCGTCTACGTCTGCTACGACTTCTGAGCGGGCCAAGGTCTGTGAGCGGGCCCGGAGACCGTCTCTCGGCGGCGGACCGCACAAGCCGCGCGGTCAGCATGGCGGTAAGAGCAGTCAGCATGGCGGTAAGAACCGTGTCGCCAGCCGCAAGCGAAGCTTTCGAGGCCACCGGTTACCTTGCGTGCGGCTGGTGTGCCGGGCCAGGTCTTCGGGCCCTTGGCGGGCCGGCCCGGACACTGAACGAGTGGGCGGCTCAGGAGGTCCGCGCCGACAGAGGAGGAGGCCCGGATTCCGGGGGGGGCCGCCCTCCCACGTTCGACAAGGACGACTACACGCAGCGGCACGCACGCGGTCGAGTACGGGATCAGTCGGCTGGAACGCCACCGCGCGGTTGCCGCGAGGTCTGAGGAACTCGCCGTCCGGTATCACGCGACCGTGCTGGTCGCAGCCATCAACGAGTGGCTATGACCAGCACGGTCGTAACAGGTCCTGATCGGCTCGGTCGGGCGTGGTCAGGCGGTCAGCGCCGCAAGCTCCGCGTTGGCGCGCCGGCTGACCAAGGCGAGGACGCGGCCGGCGGCGGCCAGGTCCTCGGTGGGTATCCCGCCCCAGATGCGGTCGGAGATGGGGGCGGTCTCCGCGCCGACGGCCGCGAGCAGCTCGCGCCCTGCGTCCGTGGCGTGAAGGTGCGCGCCGTCCGCAACGAGAAGCTGCTGGGCCAGCAGCTCGTCGAGAGTGGCGTGGATGTCGGCCGGATCGGCCTTGAGGGAGTCCCACACCTGGGTGACGAGATCGTCCGGCGTTTGCGGGGCGTCGGCGGTGACGGCGGCGCGCAGGGCGATCTGCTGCTGGAACGTTACGCCGTGCCGGGCCAGGACGTGCTCCAGAACCCCGCGGGCGGCGTAGTGGGCCAAGCCGAGGGTGCGGGCGTTGGCGACGGGTGCGGTGGCGGATGCAGTGCTGGTCATGGTGTTGCCCCCTGAGTTGTCTGGTCGTTCGGTATGGATGGAGCGAGAGGTGCGTCGAGCAGGGTCGTCAGCTCGTCGGTGAACGCGCGCGTGCGCGGGGCGTCGACGCCGCCGAGCGGCTCCAGCAACTGCTGATGCAGTTCCTGGACCACCGCGATGGCCTGCCGCGTGACGGCCTGGCCCTGCTCGGTGAGGGCGAGTTGCATGGCGCGCGGGTCGCGGGGATCACGGGTGCGCTCGATCAGGCCGGCCGACTCCAGGGCGCGCGCCAGCTTCGAGACGTACAGCGCCTCCAGGCCGATGTGGTCGGCGAGTTGGCGCTGACTGGGCCGTTCACCGAGGCGCTGCATGCCATGCAGCGACGCGACCAGTGAGTACTGCGCGTGGGTGAGGCCCAGCGGAGCCACCGCACGATCTACCGCGACGCGCCACTTGTTGGCGAGTCGCCATACCAGGAAGCCGGGCGTGGGGCCCGGTGAACCCTTGCTCATGCCGATAGAGTACATGGCTACTATATCCATGGCTACTATTTCTGGCTGATGCGACGGCGCACCCCGAACCGGCAACACCGCAGACACTGCAGACACTTAGGGAACACGCCCTGTTGGAGGCGGCCCTCATGCCACCCTCACGGCCGCCGACGAGGTCACTGGAGCACTGTCTGGCAAGGCGGCTTCGCCGATGAGTTCACCGTCCTCGAACGGTCTACCCAGCGACACGACCGTTCTCGACAGGAGTGCTATGTCCACCATCCAGCCAGTGATCTTGACTGCCCACCACGACGTCCTGCTCGGCTTCTATAGGAAATTGTTCGGCGCGGAGGAGATCTTCCGGGTGCCGGAGGAAGGCCCGGTCTTCTACCTCGGCTTGCGCATCGGCGACACCGACCTCGGGCTGGTGGCCAAGGCGAACCCGGGGGACCGGGAGGCGTCGCGGATCCTGCTGAGCATCGGTGTCGACGACGTCGATGAGACGCTCGGCCGGGTGGAGGCGCTGGGCGGCTCGGTCCGCAGCGGCCCCAACGACATGCCGTGGGGACAGCGCGTCGCCCACATCCAGGACCCCGACGGCAACCCGGTGAACCTTACCCAGCCGATCCCGGCTCAGTAACGCTGTTCCGGGTGCTTGTGCTGTTCGTGGGTTGCCTGCGGTAGACAACCGTGGGCTGCACGACCAGGTCGCCGCCCTTCGATGGGTCCGGGACAACATCCCCGCGTTCGGCGGCGACAGTGGCAACGTGACCGTCTTCGGCCAGTCTGCCGGGGCTGCCTCCGATGTCCTTCTCATGGCCGCACCGGCAGCTCAGGACCTGTTCCGGTGGGCGATCGCCCAGAGCGTCCCAGCGGGGCCCGCGCCCGAACCGAGGCCGAGACGGTCACCGCCACGATCACGCGGACCGCAGGCGCGATGTCGATCTCGTCTGCGGGTTCCACTCACGAGGAGTACCGGGACCAGGGCTCAGTCCCTGCCGATGGAGTGGACCTCAGGCTGGTTGCCGAGGGGATCGGTCTCGGCAACCACATGGTTACGCTTCACGGTGATGCTGTCCGACGCGCTCGTCCTGATGCCGACCATCCGTGTCGCCACGCCCATGCAGGACCGCCCACGGCATCGACGTCCCGTTCGCCTTCGGTGATGCCGCAAGCCGTACCGTCACCCGTTTTCTCGGCCTGACGACGGCCCGCGACTTCGCCGAACTGTTGATCCTGAACCGCGCCGCTCCCCGATAGCACCGAGATGGCCCCCACCGGCCATGCTCGTATGTACAGTTCTCCTCTGGAATGTGAGGGGTGTGCAGGGCACGCCCACCGGATTCCGGAAGCGTGGGGTGTCGGGGGAGGTCGTGTCATGTTTGCAGTGATCTACCGGTGGCGTGTGCGCGAAGGCAAGGAAGAGCAGTTCGCAGCCGGCTGGCATCGTGTGACACAGGCGATGCACCAGCACTGCGGCAGTTACGGATCGCGTCTGCATCAGGCCGATGACGGCACCTGGGTGGCGTACGCGCGGTGGCCGGACGCCGCCACTCGCGAGGGGTGCCCGGACGTCGACCCCGAAGGCGAAGCCATGATGAGCGAGGCGATCGCTGAACACCTCCCCACCATTCGATGTCATGTGGTGGACGACCTTCTCGCAGAACCCCGCGACTAGGGCCTGTCCGACGGGTCGTCATCCGGCTGGACCGTCCGACACGCGTTGGCGCCGGTGGAAGCACTCCTGTGCCGCCAGCACACCGTCTCCGTAAGCCGCTGCCCAGACGCCCCGGGGCGGATCGGGATGAGCAGGGTGGTGCCGGCCTCGGTCAGGGCATGGTCGACTACTCGCCCAACGGGGCGCGACGCTTATCCGGTTCATGATTTACAACCGCTGGAGGGGCTGGCCAGCGGCCGATGACCAGGCGCCGCACCGGACAGCGGGTGGTTGATCGAGGGTCGCAACTGCCCGGGCATGCGGCATATCCCTGACAGTCGTACGTTGGCTGGGCGCCAAGGCAGCGGACAAGAGCCCACTGGGTTGTCACAGGCCCGGCCGTGACTGCGGAGCCTGCTGTATCAGCGGGCGTGGTCGCCGGGCGGCTGCGGCCCGCAGCTACGATGCTGATCTTGAACAGGGCCGCATCCACGAGAGGTGCGGCACGACGACCGCTGCATTACGGGGGTGGATTCCGTTCCATGACGGGAACCGAAGGTGTCTTTCGCCCGCTGACGTCACAGGAACCGCGGGAACTGGCCGGTTACCCGCTGCTGGCCCGGATCGGGGAGGGCGGCATGGGGTCCGTGTACCTTTCCCGCACCCGGGGCAACCAGCCCGTCGCCCTCAAGATGATCCGGCGGGAGTACGCGAGCGACAGCGAGTTCCGGCGCCGGTTCCAGCAGGAGGTCCGGGCGGCTCAGCAGGTCCGCGGGTACCACCTGGTGCCGGTGGTGGACCATGACACGGATGGCGAACAGCCCTGGCTCGCCTCCGCGTACGTGCCCGGAGTCTCCCTCGACGAGGCCGTCGACCTCCATGGTCCGCTGCCCATGGCCGCCACACTCCAACTCGTCGCCTGCGTCGCCCGTGCCTTGGACGCGGTGCACGCGGCGGGAGTGGTGCACCGCGACCTCAAACCGGGCAATATCCTCCTCGGCGCGGACGGGCCGTGGGTCATCGACTTCGGCATCGCCCGGGCCGCCGAATCCACCCGTCTGACGCGCAGTGGCGGCTTCATCGGCACCCCGCAGTTCATGTCCCCCGAGCAGGGCACGGGCGGCGAAGTCACCCCGGCGAGCGACGTGTTCTCGCTGGGTCTCATCGCCGCCGTCGCCGCCACTGGCCGGCATCCCTACGGTTCCGGCGGAGCGCTCACCGTCGCCACGCAGATAGCCAACACCGCCCAGCGCCCGCCGGACCTGTCAAGCTACCCAGAGGTGCTCCGCCCGCTCCTGGAGCGCTGCCTGACAGCGGCCCCTGCGGCCCGTCCGACGCCCGCTGAACTCGCGGAGCTGTGCGAGCGGGCCTCCGGCCGGTCCTCCCGCGACTTCGAAGACTGGCTCCCGGCCCCGCTGGCTGCGGCAGTCGACGAACGGAGCCGGGCCATACACCGCCTCCTGGACCAGGAGACTGCCGAGCAGCACCGCTCGGCCGCCACGTACGTACCCACGCGGTCCGACAATCCGCTGCACCAGGCCCCAACCCAGTCCGCCCCGCCCCGCCCCAGCACCCCGCCGCCCGCGGCCGCGCTCTCGGAGCACGCATCCGCCACGTCCGGGGCCGGCGTCGGCAAGCGGCGCCGTGTGTATCTCACGGTCGGCGCCGCAGTGGTCGCTGCCGCGGTCGGCGCGGCGTGGTCGTTCTACGGGGACACCGACCAGGGCAAGGCGAAGGCCGGGGGCCACGGGGCGCCGATCACCAGCCCGAGCAAGCAGGGCAGGCCCAAGAGCCAGGCTTCCTCCCCGACCACCACGAAGACCCCGGCGGCGAAGGTGTACGAACCGCTCTTCAAGGACCGTGCGTTGACGATCGGCCCGCCGGGAACCGGTGAGGCGATCACCGTCGACCTGGACAAACCCAAGGTGGATCCGTCCGGTGAGATCGGCGACGACGCTGCGGAGATCCAGTACATCTACCAGTACCTGACCTTCCGCACCGCCACCGCCAAGAGCCCCGGAACCACTCCGGAGGCCTGCCGGCAGGCCGTCGACAGTGCGCCGCTGCCTTCGGAGCTTCCCAACAGTGCCCTGGACCAGGGCAAAGCCCTCAAGAAGGGCGATGTGCTGTGCACGGTCACCTCCGAGGGGAACCTCGCCATGCTCCGGCTCACCAGCATCGTCGACTCAGGTGAGACATCCTTCGACCCACCGGGGTACACGGGCCTGCTCACAGTCTGGAAGAAGGCCACCAGCTAGGCCGTTTCTGATGGCTCTTGGAGGATGCCGCGGAGCCAATGACGATCGCTGCAACGGGGGCCAGGGGTGACATGGATCCGCTCCCCGCAGCCGATCGAGATCCGCTTCGACACCTCCCGGGCCGGGGCCATCGACGTCCCCCTGTCCACTACGGCGTCGGTCGACGCGATCACCGCCCAACACCCGGAGGTCGATGGGTGCAACTGCGCGACGGTGGAGGGATGGGCCGGCGACCGCCGCTGTGCAGCCCACCCCCGGCCTGACCCGGTCACCCGGCGGGTGGTGCCGCCTCTCCGTCGCATCCGTCAGGAGGGGCGGCGCCCGGCGCGTGCCGGCCGGCTCCTCGGGGAACAGGCCGCGGAGCCTGCCCGGCTCCTGGCCGGCTTGCCGGCCGGCCAGCCCCCTCTTCGCGTTGCTGATCACTCACCAGACGTCTGCCGGGTGAAAGCACGAGGCTAGTGGGTGAGGGCTCGGTAGTCGGTCATCACGCGGGCCACGTAATCGCGGGTCTCCCGGTACGGGGGGATTCCGCCGTACCTCTTCACCGCCGCCACACCTGCGTTCCACGACGCCGCCAGGAGATCGGGCCGGGAGCCCACCTGTCGCTTGGCTCCGGCCAGGAACTTGGCGGCTGCCTTCGCCTGCCCCGCCGCGCTGCGCAGGTCGACACCGGCGGTTGGGCGCTGCTGGAACAGTCCAACGCGGCCGTCCGCAGCTCGGGCCGACGGGTTGCAGCCGGATTCCACCCGCGCCATGGCGGAGAGGAGTTGCCAGGAGACTCCGTTGGCCGACGCGGCCGACTTGAAGGTGGAGGCGTACTGCGGGCACCCCGCCGAAGCCGCCGTGGCGGTCCCTGCCTGCGTAGCACTGGCGGCGGCGAGGGTGAGGGCGAGTGCGCCTGTACGGACGGCGAACCGGGGATCAAGGGAGGAGCGGAACACGAACACACCCTTCTTCGAGAACAGATCACCCGTGGTGATGGCGTGCAAGTGCCGCATGGTTGCCTGTAGTTGAGCCCGTGTGATCCAGCTCATGAGCGTGTGTGACAGGCCCTTCTCCGCTCGGCGAGCCGCCGTCCCCCGTTCCCGAACCGCCCGCGGAACTCCTGCTCCGCTGGATCGACAGCCAGGACAACATGAACACCGCGACGGACCGCGCCTGCGGGTGGGCTGTGCCCGGGCCACCGAGCCGGGCGACCGCTCCACCTCGACGTTCTTGCAGCACTCCTCAGCGATCCCGGCGTTCCCACCACCGTCGGACGCACCGCCGAGATCCGGCAGCACCGCGCGAACCAGCACCAGCTGATCACCCACAACCGCCGTCGAACGAGCTTCAGGACCGTGCCGTTCTCTGGAGCATGGGCGAGATCCACGCAACCGACGTCGTCGCTGCTGCCTGTGATGCACTCGTCGCCGGACTGGACAGTCCTGCCCTGCGGATCTTGGCGGCGTGCACACGCGATGAGGCGGATTACGACGTCCCCGACCTCCTTCCCCCGGCACTCGCCGAACTGGGCCTCACCTATTACTCAGTGGGCAGTGTTGCCGGACAAGAAGCCGCCGCACGAGCACTTGCCGCCCGGATGCTGGCCGGCGAGTTGACGCCACGCGAGCTGGCCTTCCGGATCCACCAGCGCTTCGGGCACGAGCTGCCACTGGCCGAGCGGCTCGCAGAACTGGACGACGAGTACGACGTCCTCGAATACGGCGAGAGAACACCGGCACAGGTCGACGCCGATGTCACCGCCGAAGCTCTTCGGCTTGCACAGCATCCTCGTTTTCCTACCGAACCCACGGATGCAGCGACCTGAAGCAGACCGGTGGGGCCCCGTGAGCTCAGGCTGAAGAGCCGCCAGACGGCGTGTAGCGCTGAGTAATTGCCTGGCGTTGCGGTCGCGCTGCTGAGGGGCGGCGAAGTCGGCGTGTGCCGTCTCGATGGTCTCCTACGCCAAGCGGCTCGTCTGCACGCGCGCACTTGGTCCTTCCGCTGGAACTGAGCGGCCTTGCACAGGGCCAGGAACCGCAGCTGCCGTACAGGCGTCTCTGCCGCCGCAAGTGGAGAGGACCGTCCGGCACCAACGACCTGGGGGCATCCGCGATGGCCCGAAAGACCCGAAGAACCGGGAAGACCCGAAGAACCTGGAAGACCTGGAGATCCTGGAGAGCGGTGACCACCGCTCTCGTCATCCTGATCGGCCTGACCGCCATTGGGGCGTCACCCGCCTCCGCCGACCCGGGCGGACCGGTCGCGCCCAACCTGGACCAGCACTGCGCCGTGCAGAACAGCGGCAGCGGTCCCATGACGATCGCGATACCCGTCGACCGGATCACGCTCAACGTCGAGTCCGTCGGTTACGCGCCCGCCAACTCCACCATCACCGCCTTCTACACCATCAGCGGCAGCACCAAGACCGGAACCGCCACCGGCGCGTTCGACACCGCGAGGAAGAACGCCACGTTCAACTTCTCGGTGTCCAACCCGCCACCGGGCGCGACACTGACCGTCACCTACCAGGTGTGGTGGCACGACTTCGGCGTCTACTACAGCAACTTCGTGAGCGCTCCGCTGGCTCCGTGCACCCTGGACAACACCACCTACGCCGACGCCTCGACGTGGAACGACTACGTGACCGTGACCGGCGTCTCCCAGCGGTGCGAGACCGTCGACATCGGCGTCGGCGGCAGGCACGCCTATGTCCGCGAGGACATCGTGACGGTGAACGTCGCGCACGGTTCGTCCTACTGGCCCTCGTGGTACGCGGGCCGGTCGGTCTGGGCCGACTACTGGATCGTCGGCCAGAAGACCTACACGTCGGGAGCCTCCGGCGTCTTCGACTCCGACGGGAAGGCCACGCTGTCGTTCGTGATCATCGCTCCGACCACGGGCGCCGAACTCGACGTGCTGGCCAGCGGCCAAGCGGGCTCGCGCACCTTCCCCGGCCACTCCTGGGCCACCATCGCCTGCTGAGGGTGCGCGCCGCGCTGACTTTCCGGCTCCTCGCCCCGCTCGCCGGTGCCGAACTCGACGTCCTGGCGAGCGGCAGGTTCGACCTGGCCACAGTACCCGCGCACGGCTGGGTCACCATCGCCTGCTGACCCGGCTCCGACATCGAACAACATCATCGACCCTGGGGGAGACACCACATGACCAGGAGAGCACCAAGACCGCCAAGGCCATTGAGCGCCCTGAGAACACGAAGAGTGCTGAGCGCACTGTTCGCGAGTCTGGCCCTGCTCATCGGCCTGACCGCCGCCGGAGCATCGCCCGCCTACGCCGGTCTGGACGGGCCGGTGGCGGCCTATGTGGACCAGCACTGCGCAATGGACACCACCGGGAGCGGCAAGACGACCACGGCCGTACCCGTGGACCGGGTCACCCTGAACCTGGAAGCCGTCTCACACGGCCCCGCCGACTCCAAGATCACCGCCGTTTACACCATCCCCGGCACCAGCAGATACGGCACGCTCTTCGGCCAGTTCGACCCGACGAGGGGCAACGTCACCTTCACCTACACGGTGGACAACCCGCCCGCCGACGCGACGCTGAGCCTCAGCTACGAGGTCGCCTGGGCCGACGGCACCTACTACAGCACCACGCTGACCCGCACTCTTCTCCACTGCACGCGGGACAACACGACCGGGGTCGACAAGGAGTGGTGGTTCGACGACGCCTACACCACCGCCTTCCAGCAGTGCACCACCGTCGGCACTTGGCCGTACTCCATCCGTGCGGTGGACGTGACCGTGCACATCTCGCACGACCTCTCCCACTCATCCTGGTTCGCGCGGCAACCGGTGTGGGTGGACTACTGGATTCCCGGCAAGAAGGGCTACACCTCAGGAGCGTCGGGCGTCACCGACTCCGTCGGTGACGCCTGGGTGACGTTCCGGCTGGTCGCCCCGCCCAGCGGCGCCGAACTCGACATCCTGTCGAGCGTCAGGGAGGACACGAGCCGCACCTACCCCGTCCACAAGTGGGTCACTATCGGCTGCTGACCGGACCGGTTCACTGGGTCGTGCCCTCCCGGGACCCAGCCCGTGCCGCCCAGCGCGTGAGTTCGGGCAGCACTCGAAGCTCTGCAGACGTCGAGCAATTCATCGCTTCGCGCAGCACGGGCCCCTGCCAAGAGTCTGGCAGGGGCCCGTGGTGTAGAGAGCCGAGGAGGGCCGGGACCTGTCCCTGGATGAGCAGCATGCTGGCCGACACGGCTAGCGTCTGCTGCCGGCCTGACGGCCCGGCGTCACTTCAGGTGTCGGGTGAAGAACTGGGCCGCGGCGTCCCCCGCGAACTGCGGGACGCCGGTGTGCCCGCCCATATTGGCGTGCAGCGTCTTCTCCTTGGAGCCGAAGGCGTCGAACAGGTCCAGCGCCGCCTGCCGGTCGTTCCCTTCGTCGTCCCATTGCAGCAGTACGTGCAGAGGAATGGTGACCTGGCGGGCCTCCTCGAACATGGTGCGAGGGACGAAACTCCCGGCGAACAGAACAGCGGCCGAGATGCGCGGCTCGACCACCGCCAGCCGGACGCCGATGGAGATCACTCCCCCCGAGTACCCGACCGGGCCGCCGATCTCGGGCAGCGACAGGAGGGCGTCCAGGGCGGCCTGCCATTCCGGGACCGCCTTGTCGACCAGGGGGAGGATGAGGGCGTCGATGATCTCGTCGCTGACCGGCTCGCCGGCCTCCATAGCCCGGCGCAGGTCGGCGAGGGCCTGCTCGGCGGCGGGCCAACGGGGCCGGTCACCGCTTCCGGGGAGCTCGATGACGGCCGTGGCGAAGCCGTCCGCCGCGGAGTGCCGGGCCCGGGCCACCAGTCGGGGGTACGTCTTGCGCAGCCCGATAGGAGGGGGGCTGAGCAGGATCAGCGGCGCCGGTGCGGATGCGGATTGGGGCGTCCACAGGATGCCGGGGATCTCGCCGAGGGTGAATTCGCGCTCGAGGACAGCGTCGTCGAGGCGCTGTTCAGAAGTGAATTGCATGGTCGTGCCTTTCAGGAGTGCCATGGAACGGCGCTCCCGGACGACCTATCGCCCGACCGTGACCCCGGAGGGGAGCACCCATGTCGATACGTTCACGGGTACCACCTCCTCGCTGTCTTGCACGGCCTCGGGAAACGTAGCAGTGGCTGCCGTGGTTCCGCCAACGGGTTTTGCGGAGGCTCTCTAGCCGAACACCACGGTGTCGGAGTCACACCTGTCAGTGGTCGAGATTTCGGGGATTAGGGCCGCATCAACCGGTCTGTTCTCCTTGGGATCGCCATGCCGCCGGTGCTGGCCTGCGTTAGGCACCGATCGTCGGCCGCCCACTTCCGCAGCTGGTTGTGGACGCCCTTCCACGAGCCGAAGCGTTCGGGCAGGTCCATCCACGGCGTCCCGGTTCGGTACTTGAACACAATCGCGTCGATCACTTGTCGGTGATCACGCCACCGCCCGTGCGCCGCGGGGTGGGCGGCCGAGCAGGAGGGGAGGGCAGGGGCCGGGTGCTCCTGCCCTCCCCAGTCCGGCGGTTCTCAGCCTCGGCCGTCACACGCCTTGCAGTCGCCGCTGCCCTTGCAACTGGAGCATGTGAACAGCCCCCGGGATCCGGAGCCGCCGCAGGTGGTGCACTTGCCGTTGCCCTTGCATCGCTGGCACATGTCGATCAGTCCCTTCTGTTCGGTTGAGGTAGTAGATGTGGTGCTCAGTACGCGCGGGCCCTCTCCCACCCACGCGCGCCGTTCAGCGACGCGTAGAAGTAGTACTTGGGCTCCGTGGAGTAGCCGTCGGGCAAGTGGTCGCTGTCCAGGCCCCGGCTGTACTTGCGGAAGATCGCGATCGCCTTGGTGAGACAGTTGTTGGTGAACACGGCATAGCCGTTCCACTTCATCTGCGTGAAGGTGCGCTGCGCGGCCGTGAGGTCGCCGCCGGCGGTGTTGATGCACCGGTAGGCGTCGTAGCGGGCGAGCTCGATCGTGCGCTTCCCCTTGGTCTCGCCGCGCATTTCCCCCCAGGTTCCGCCCTGGATCCAACTGCCGTTGTTCTTACCCGGCGCGGTGTAGCTGTCTCCTTCGGCGTTCTCGGTGGCGCCCCAGATCCAGTGGCTGGTGTTTTTCGGGTCGCGGATCGCCCAGGCCACGTGCCCGTAGGTCCTGCCGCCGAAAGGCGCACCCTCCTTGTCCAGGAAGAGGCAGGCCCGGCCGAGCGGGGCGGCCTCGGCCTCGGCAGGCGGGATGGTCGCTGTCGCGACCCCCAGTACGACGGTGGCCAGAGCGGCCATCGACGCGCCGCGCACACGGACTTTCGTTCGAATCAAGGTTTGTTCCTCTCTCGTTCTACGGATGGTTGCGGAGTTCGGCGGCGCGGTGGACGCACCGTCAGAATCGAGGGTGCCCAGGGGAATCGAGCGAGGCCACGCGCGGCAGGGAGGTGCATGTTGCAGTGCAACTTTCACCGCTGTGACCTGCGGAATCTGGTGTCGACGTGCAAGAGGGAAGGATCTACCGGGTTGGGTAGCACGAACGAAGAACTGATCGACGAGTTCGGTGATGCGTTGGATGAGTGGGCCAAGGAGGTCAAGCACGTCTGCCGTGCGTCGGCTGTGCAGCAGCAACAGCTCGCAAGCAGGCTCACCGAGCTGAGCAAGAGGGGGAGTGTCGACCCGAGCCGAGTCTCCAAGTGGCTGAGCGGCCGGAAGATCGTCACCAGTGGTGGTGCGGCTCTGCCAGGCAAGGGCCTGTCCCAGGACATCGTTCGAGCCCTGGGGTTACAGGGGGTACAGGCCCGGCGAGTGATGCAACTCGGCGAAAGGATCGATCTCCTGCAGGCCCAGCTGGAGCGCAGGTACCCAAGTGGTTGGAGAGTTGCCGCACAAGCACACTTCCGTAATTCGCCTGTGGCAGCGCTCAATCCGAGCCCTTCGGCCGAAACTGAAGCCAACCCCTCTGCGGGCGAGGCACCCCGGTCTTCCGAGTCGGCGGTCAGCCAACGCCAGGACACCCCTGCCGTTTCCGAGGCGCCGCTTGCCCACACGACGGCCACCGCGCCCGTTGCTGCGGTGGGCGAGAAGGCCTCAGCCCGGCCGCCGCTGGTCACAGGTGGCGAATCGCCCGGTACCCCTCGTCGTGGCCGGAGGCAACGGCCATGGCGTGACCGACCTGGCTGGATCAAGGCTCTGGTGGGCGTGACAGCAGTGGCTGCGGCTGTCGCGGTGGTCGTCGTCGCTACGGCAGTGGTGGGAGCCGATGACGACAAGAAGACCGGCGGCAGGTCTGAGGGGGCCGGCGCCCAGGCGTCGGCTTCGGCCGGCGCGGATTCTTCCGCACAGGGGGGACCGGGGAGAGTCCCCTCCGAGTCACCGGGTCTGGAGAAGGGAACCCTGGGGGAGGACAGCCGGTGCAGCGTCCCGTTCGCGGGGCCGGGCGCGGTGACGTGGAGAGTATGCGCACGCGTCGAAGCAGAACGTGTTTCCTTCGCCCTCAAGATCACCAACCGTGGGAGCACGGCAACGACGGTCAAGATCCGCCTGGAGTACGCACAGGCCAGTAAGTTCCACCAATGTCCGAAGGCGCCGAGTACTCATCTCCTCGACATCGCGGCAGGGAGGACCGTCATCACGGAATCGGCGCAGTGCACGGTTCCCCGGGAGGGAACCTACATCGCCTACCAAGGAGTGGGCTGGGTGATTGCCGAGGACGCCAACGCAGGCTCGTACAAGCTGGCCCCTACCGCGCACGTCTATCCCGATCATGTCATCTGGCAGCCTGACTTGATCTGATCGGCAGTCTGCCTTGAGCGTTGGCGAACGATCAGATCGTCGAGCTCCTCGGCGAAGCGTCGACTGCTGCGACAACATTCACATCGACGTTGCCAGCCCTGTGCGAGCGCGGCGTCGAGGTGCGTCATCGAGCAGGGCATCGGCACCGCCACCCTGGAGTGGCGGGCCATGTTCGGGAGTCAGCACCGGACTGCGGCCTGGTCGGTCTGATGGATGAACGGAGGACCGGACATCGGTCCGCATCGGCAGATGGTTTCTTGGTCACAGCGTTTGCGGCCGTTGAGCCTCAGCCGAAGGTGAGCACTGCCGTGCTGTACGTTCGCCGAGTGGCTCGGCGCGCCCGCTGCGGTCCCGGTCGCCGACCGGTTCGACCTGTGGCAGGGTATCGGCTGGGCTCTGGAGATCTGCGTCGCCGCCCACCGCGAGTGCCTGTAAGCGCCAACCCTCATCAGCAGGCGTTGCATGCCGACCCGGGACAGGCCGGACCGGACCTTGACGGCCGGTGGGCCCAGCGGTTCAACGCAGGCGTGCCGTGCCGCCGCAGGCGCCTCCTTCGCCGACCGTACGGCGGGCAACCGGCCGGCTCACCCGCCACCCTGCGACGCTGACCGAGGACGAGCGCGCCGTGCCGAAGGACGTCCTGGCCCGCTGTCCCGCACTGGAGGCCGCTGCCGGACACGTCCGCGATTTCGGTGAGATCTTCACCCACCGACTCGGCCCCACGCTCCCCGCATGGATCGACGCCGTCGACGCCGGCCCACTGCCCAGCCTCACCAACTTCGCACCGCACCTGCTGCGAGACGTCGATGCGGTGACCGCCGGCCTCGTCCTGCGCTGGAGCTCCGGCGCTACGGAAGGCGCCGTGAACTGCATCAAGAGGATCAAACGGCAGCTCTGCGGACGCTCCGGATGCGAAGTGCGCCATCGCCTCCAAGGAAAGTTTTTGCGCGTGCCGCCGCCCGGATGATGAGGTGCCACGGTGACCAACCAGGACGAGGCGGTGGCCGTCCCCCCATTGACGCTGGCTTGGGTGAGCCGGCACCTGGAGGTCGGTGAACGTATCGTCAGAACTGAGGTGCTGTACGGCGGAAGCACTGCCGAAATGCGGAGGCTGACCATCGGCACGCGGGACGGAGGAACCCGTGACCTGGTGCTGCGGTCTTTCGTCGACCCGTTCTACGGGGAGCGCGCCGAGGACTGGCTGAGCAGGGAGGCCGGCGCCCTGACCCTGCTGGCGGGGAGCGGCGTGCCGGCTCCTGGACTGGTCGCGGTTGATCCGACCGCCGCGCATTGCGAGTATCCGTCGTTGCTGATGACACATTTGGCGGGCCGGCCGGTCCTCGACGATGAGGGATTGGAGACGCGCCTTCCTCTGCTGGCTCGGCAACTTGTGGAGATCCACGCGCTGCGACCCGCTGTACGGCCCCGGGAGTATGCGGCGTTGACGACCGCCGACACGGTCGTGGTCCCCAAGGGCGCCGACGCGGCAGCATGGGCCGCGGCAATCGATGTGATCCGCAAGCCCGCGCCGCCCTATGAAGGGCGATTCCTGCACCGGGACCTCCAACCCGGCAACGTGCTGTTCGGCATGCCGCCCTCAGGGCTGGCAGGTGCCCGGATCACCGGCGTCGTCGACTGGGCAGCGACCTCCTGGGGCCCGGCCGATCTCGATGTGGCGCACTGCTCGACCAATCTCGCGCTGCTGCACGGCCCAGCTTGGGGTCTGCGGTTCCCTGAGGCGTACGAGGAGGCCGGCGGGGTGCTCGACGCGGCCCCGAGCGAGCGGCTGTACTGGCAGGTGCGCGACGGACTGGCGTGCTCGGAAGAAGTGCAGTCGGTGGTGCGGGCATGGCGGGAGGCAGGGAGGACAGGGCTGACGACGCGAGCCGTCGAGGAGCGGCTGGATGCCTATGTCACCGCCCTGATGGACACGCTCGGCTGAACCAGAGCGGCCTGGGGCGCGGGCCCGGCGGCGCGCTTTGGTCCCGGCGGCCACGTCCGGCAACGGAGCCGAACGCACATACGAACACCCGCGACACCCGCTCCGGGGCGCCCCCGAGTACGGGCCGGCTCCCGGCCGACAGCTCCGCGACGCCTACAATCATGGAGTCCGTCTGGCCGGAGCCGCGCGAGCAACGGCACACCGTCAAGCGGATCTTCGAGGCAGCTGACCTCACACCAGTCCCTCTCCCGGCGATCGGCAGATCGATCATTTGGCCAGTCCTCGAAAGAGAGATCATCATGTGGGGATGTCCGACAACCAATCCTCTGTAGGACCGGCTGTAGTGCGGCTTCCTTGGTACACGAAGGCAGACCAGGACGAGATCCTCGGTCACGGCGTTGATCCCTTCGGTGTTGCCGCGGCCGGTTTGACCTGGCTGCCCAAAAAGGAGCACTTCGGTATCAGACACGGCGACCGGCTTGTGGCACACGCCGGCCTCCTACGGCTGCCTGTTGCGATCGGTGATGTCGAGACAGAGGTGGTTGGCGTCGGCGGAGTGGCCGTCGCCCCCGACATGCGGGGCCAGGGCTTGGCCCGGCGCGTGGTCACTGCGGCACTTGACCACGCTCGCACGATGGGGTCCCAGCACGCGCTCCTGTTCTGCCGACCTGCCCTCGTGCCGCTGTACCAGCGCCTCGGATGGCACCCCCTCGACAAGGAGGTGCTTGTCGAACAACCCGAAAACCGCCTGGTGACCATGCCGCTGCGGACCATGGTGACGCCCCTGCGCGACGACGTGCGCTGGCCTTCAGGGCCGGTACGTCTGTTCTCCCTCCCGATGTGACGGGCCCCTTCCGCTTTGTCCATCGGTTTGGGCGGCGGACGGGACTGCTCGACGTGATGCGTGCTCAGGAGAAGCGCACGACGTGGGGCGTTGGAGTCTGGGGGTGGTGAAGTGGCCGGGGTGGAGTAAGGTCTTCGCCGGGTCGGCCGGGCCCGAGTGTCCCTGCAGGTGGACACGGAAGGTGTGCACTCTGCGTGGGGACGTCTCTCACATCACCTTGGAACACGCCCCATCGAGGACCAGCCTTTGACTCCGCATTCCCTGGCGTTCTACGTGGACGTCGTCACCACCGGCACCGTGCTCGGCGTTGGCCCCGCGGATTCTCCCGACCAGGTCACCAAGGTCCTTGGGTCGGACTTCGCTGAGAACACCTTCGGCGAGCGCAGCATGTGCCGTGACTACGGGCTCGCCGAGTTCCACTGGGACCGCGCCTGCGCCGACCATCCCTGGTCGGGCCACCACTTCACGCTGCACGTGCACCGGCTCGCGTTGCGGGACCGTAGCCTCGTCAACGACGCGCTTCGTGCCCGTTACGGGCGGTTCACTCCCAGGCTTCGGTTCGAGAAGCTGCAGCGTCTGCTGGTGCGGCGTGGCGTCGCGCTGTTGGAGATCCCGGAAATCCCGGCGAACGCCCCGTATTACCGTACCTTCTGGCAGCCCGCTTCTCAGGTGGCCGTCTCCGTCATAGGCACCTACGGCGAGTACAGCACACCGGACAATCTACGGGTCGGCGATGTGTACGGCATCCAGGCCCCTATGGCTGCCGATGAAGTGGAGTGGCGGAGGGCGCGGCTCGGATAGCACACGGACAGACGCGGGGCTCGCCCGATTTCGCACACATTCCTGGAGCCTTGTCCGATTGCACCGCCTGAGTCACGACAGCAGGACTCGCTTTCGGAGGAGTTGGCAGCCGGCCCGGAGCCCCTCGCGGTGTCCGTCGCCAGTGTCGCGACGAGTACCGCCGTGCGCCCCCCGGTCAGGGAGCTCAATGAGGCAGGTCGCATCGTGGCCCAGGAGGTCGCAGCGGGGCAGCGGGCCGGGAGCGGGGCCGCTCGGCGTGATGCTTGTCAGCTCAGCTCATGGCCGGGGTGGGGGTAGCTGAGGCGACGGATGCCCGGCGCGGAGAGCACCTGTACATCGTTCACGCCGGGCACGGCCACATGGACGAAGCCGCCTTCCAGCGCGATCCGAACGGCTGTCAGGCGCGCAGCCGGGGCGCCGTCGGCATCGAGGAGGGTGTAACCCGGGGTGAGTTCGACGGTCGCATCCTCGTGCCAGGTGAGCCGCCCGTTCATCGCGCCGCCTCCACATCCGTGGACGGGACGTCCATCGAGGCGACCGGCGGGAAGTCCAGTTCGGGCTCGGCCAAGTGGTTGAAGTAGTTCGAAAGCGTGTTGAGCGCGACGTGCGCCACGATCTCGGCGAACTCCGCGTTCGTGACGCCCTCCTTTCGGGCCTGAGCCAGCAGCTCGTCGTCCACCCGGCCATGGCTGCGCACCACCGCGGCGGCGACCTGCAGCACCGCCTGGGCATGCGGATCCGCGTCCTCGGCCCGGCGGGTGGCTCGCAACTCCTGGTCGGTCATCTTCAGGAGTCGGCCGCCGCGCACAGTGTGCGCGGAGACGCAGTAGAGGCAGCCGTTCTCCTGGGCCACCAGCAGGGCGAGCTGCTCGCGTAGCCGGTCAGTGAGTACGCCCTGGGTCAGCGAGTCGCGCAGCGCGAGATAGCCGCGCAGGGCGGCTGGGCCGTGGGCGAGCGAGGCGTAGAGGTTGGGCACTCTGCCGAGCTGTCTGTGGGTCGCTTCCAGCAGGTCACGCTGGTCGGCTTCGGCGGTGTCCGGGGTGAGTTGCGGGATGCGCGGCATGGCGTCTGTCTCCGTTGTGTCGGTCGCACCGTTAAAACGGTACCGATCGTTCTCGTTCTCGTTGCCGAGACGGTAACGATCGGTACCATCTGGCGTCAAGGGGATTCCGCGGATTCGGAAACGATCGGTACCATCGATCTATGGCAACCCAAGCTCGAGCCCGCCTCCTCGATGCCGCCGAGGACCTCTTCTACGCCGAGGGCATCCGCGCCGTCGGCGTCGACCGCATCCTGAGTGTCTCCGGCGTCGGCCGCGCCTCCTTCTACCGGCACTTCGCGAGCAAGGACGAGCTGGTGGTGGCCGTGATCCAGGGCCGGGACATGCGCTGGCGCCAGTGGCTGCGGGAATCGGTGGAGGCCCGTGAGCTGCCGCCCGAGCAGCGGCCGCTTGCGGTCTTCGACGCGTTGGCGGAGCGGTTCGCCCGCCAGGACTTCCGGGGCTGTGCCTTCATCAACACGATGGTCGAGGCCGCCGACCGCGACAGCGCCGCGCACCAAGTGGCCGCGGCGCACAAGCGCAAGGTGGTCGACTACTTGGACCAACTCCTGGCCGACGCCGGGTACGCCGAGCACGCCGCGCTGGCCGACCAGCTGGTACTGCTGATCGACGGCGCGATCGTGACAGCGGTGCGCGAGGGCACGGTGGAGCCGGCGCTGCGGGCGCGCCGGATCGCGGCGTCGGTTCTCGCGGCAGAGCGGGACTGACGCCGCCGACCCCTTTGGCGCCCCGGCGCGCGATGATGCTGCCGGCCTCGGCCGGTGGGAACCGGGTGCCGGTGATCGCGAAGCTGGTACAGGCCGATGAGGACACCGCCCGGGACGTGATCCACCGGTTCAACGAGATCGGTCTCGTCTGTCTGGACCCTCGATGGGCGGGAGGCCGTCCCCGCCTGCTCAGTCCTGACGACGAGGATCTCGCCGCCCAGACGGCCACCACCCGCCCGGCCCAACTCGGCCAGCCCTTCACCCGCTGGTCCATCCGCAAACTCGCGCCCACCTGCGGAAAGTTCGCGGCCGGGTGAGCCGGATCGGGCGCGAGGCGGTCCGGTGCCTGCTCATGCGTCGCGGCGTCACGGCTGGGCTCCCGCCGGTCACCCCGAGCGCCATCTCACGACGTACCACCGCACCCACCCACGGAGTGCGCTACTTCCACGGCTGCTACTCCCGATCGGCGACGACAAGCTGCGAGGCGTCAACCGCCGCAAGAAGGGCGCCGCGAACACCCTGACCGCACCGAAGCCGATCCGCGCGGCCCGTCCGGACGGCGCTCCGATCTACGTCATCCTGGACAACCTCTCCGCCCACAAGGGCGACACCATCCCTCCACCTACGTGTCTGGGGCCAACCCGATCGCGGCGACTTCGGACGCTGCGGCAGTGCACCGTCGCCACCTCCAACCACGGCAATCGCACCGCACAGACCCGGGCCCCGCACTCCTATCTGCGCCGGCGTCAGCGAGAACAGCCGCCACCCCGACGTGCTGGCCGCCCAACGCCGCGAACGGGCACGGATCCGCAGCGAGAAGGTCCTCTGCTGGGGCGGACGCCCACTCGCCGCGGCGGCCTGACTACTGACCTGTGAGCTCTGCTACGAAGACGACAGGTTGGCGCAGACACGGCGAAATGCGACCAGCGGATCCGGCGCGCGCGTGACCGTGCGGCCCACGACCACATGTGAGGCTCCGTCCGCGACGGCGGCCCGCGGTGTGCCGGGACGAGCATGCTCGGCAGCAGACTCGCCGGGCATGGCAACTCCAGGGGTGACGATCAGGGCATTGCTCCCCAACGCCCTGCGCAGGGCTGAGACTTCCCGCGGTGAGGCGATCACGCCGTGGCATCCGGCCCGCTTGGCCAGGCCGGCCAACCGCAGCACTTGGCCCTCGGCGGGGTCGGCAACGCCGATGTCGGCGAGGTCGGCGTCGGTCATGCTGGTGACGACGGTGAGGGCAAGAACGCGAAGGTCGGGATAGTCCCGGGCCGCATCGACTGCGGCGGCCAGGATCCCGGTACCGCCCATACTGTGCACAGTCACCATGGAGACGCCGAGTGCGGCTGCCGCGCGGACTGCACCGGCGACGGAGTTCGGGATCTCGAAGAGTTTGAGGTCCAGGAACACCTCATTGCCCTGGGAAACGAGGTGTTCCACGAACTGGGGCCCGACCGCGGTGAGAAGCTCCAGGCCGACCTTGTAGAAGCGGCACTCGTCACCGAGTTGATCGACGACGGCTTGAGCGGCTGGAAGGTTGTCGTAGTCCAGTGCGACGATGATCTGACGGGTCGGGTCCATGACGCCATTGTGATCTCCGACAGCGCCGACGAGGCCAGATGAGCGCGCTTCAGTGAACCTTCGACGCAGCTACACATGGATTGGTAGGCCATCGGCCGTACTTCTCACGGTACGGGGAAGCGACCCCGCACGAGTCCGCAGGGGGTTCGGAAACCTGTCGTCTTCGTCGGCATTGCCGGGGAGGATTCCCCGGTGATGTGGGCGCGGACTGATGCGCTGTAATCACCCCTGGTGCTTTGTCGAAGGCGGCGGCGCCGGCCCAGGCGTTGTACTCGTCGAAGGTCACGCCGCCGTCGCCGTTCGCGTCCATCAAGGCCTAAGCCTGCTCGCGGGCGGTGCGCGCGGTGACGGCCAAGGGGTCGCCGCGCGCACCACCGGCGAGCGGACGCCCACCACTGAGAACTCGCGGTTCTGCCCGCCGAGCGGGTTCCGGCGGCCCCAAGAGCGGTGCCGTCGGAGCGGGCGGCCGCAGTTCCGACCGCCGAGGCGGCCGCCGCACCTCTGCCACCTAGGCGCAGCAGGCGACGTCGGCCCGGGTGACGAACTTTCGCAAGCGGTCGTCCCCAGGGCGCTTGGTCCGCCGGTTGAAATGCGGCGGACCAAGCTGCTGTGCTCTTGCGGCCGGCGTGGCTGGCATGGCCCATGTGGCAGTGTGCCGGCGCCGGTGTGGCCTGGCTCGTCTGGTCCTTGCCGTCGAGAGCGAAGTGGCGTAGGGCGGGGAACTCACCTCCGCGGGCGCAGCCGCGCGAGCGCGGTCAGCACCGTGTCGTTGGCCTTCCGGTCACCGACGGTGAGCCGGAGTCCTTCGCCGGGGTAGTGACGCGCCTCGACACCGGCGTCGGTGAGTGCCGTGGCGCCCGCGTCGATGGGATCGGGTGCGGCGAGCCAGACGGAATTGGTGTGACCCGGGCGCACACGCCAGCCGAGGGACACGAGTTCACGCCGGAGGCGTTCGCGTTCGGCGACGACGGTGTCCACGCGCAGGCGCAGCTCGCCTTCGGCCCGCAGCGTGGCCTTCACCGCCGCTGTTGCCACCGCGTTGATCCCGAAGGGCAACTGTTGCCGACGGATCCGTTCCACCAGGTCGGGGGCGCCGAGTCCGTAGCCGACCCGCAGGGCGGCGAGGCCGTAGGCCTTGGAGAAGGTGCGCAGGACCAACAGGTTGGGGTGTGCGTCCAGGAGTGCGGGCGTGTCCGGCAGGCCGGTGTCGCGGGCGAACTCCACGTACGCCTCGTCGAGGAGCACGATGACGTGCGGGGGGACGTGACGCAGGAACGGCGACAGGGCGTCGGCGGTGACGAGGCTGCCGGTGGGGTTGTGTGGATTGCACAGCACCACCACGCGGGTGCGGTGGTCGAGCGCCGCGAGCAGGGCGCCCAGATCCTGGTGGCCGTCCGGCGACAGGGGTACGGGGACGGGCCGAGCGCCCACCATGGCGGCCAGGAGGGGGTAGGCGTCGAACGTGCGCCAGGCGTAGGCCACCGTGTCCCCGGGGCGGACCACTGCCCGGAACAATTGCAGGGCCACGCCGACCGATCCGCTGCCCACCGCGACGCGGTCGGAGGTCACCTGGCACCACTCGGCGATCCGCTCGGTGAGGTCGTCGGGGTGGAACTGCGGGTAGCGGTGGGCCTGCGCGACGGCCCGTTGCATCGCCTCGCGCACCGAGGGCAGCGGGGGATAGGGGCTCTCGTTCAGGGCAAGCCGGTGCAGCACAGGGATGTCCATGCTCAGTCCCGTCCGCTCTGCCAGCGAACGGCGACGGCACCGGCGAAGTCGCCGGCGTGGGCGAATCCCCCGAGCACCATCAGATCGCCGTCCGCCACCTGCCCCGAGCTGATCGCGCGGTCCAAGGTGATCGGAATCGCCGCTCCGAAGAGATTCCCGTAGTCGTCGAAGGTGTTCAGGTGCCGTTCCGCGGGCAGTTGCAGCGCCTCCCGCCAGTTCCGCAGGAAGGTGCGGTTGGGCTGGTTGGTGATGAGGACGTCGATCTCGGAGGTCGTCATGCCGAGCCGTCGGCACAGGTCCGTGACCACCTCGGGGACGAGGCGGTTCCCGCGTGCCAGGACCTTGGCGACGCTTGCGTCGGTGAACCCGATCCGCAACTGGGACTCGCCCGGCTCCCAGTACTTGCGCCCGTCGTCGACCGCCACGGTCATGTCACCGGCGTACTCGCCGATGTGCCGGGTCTCCACATCGAGCACCGGCGACTGTGCCGACGTCGTCACGTACCCCACACCGCACCCGTCGCCCGGAATCGCCGCCTGGGCGAGTTTGCGCACCTCTGACTGAGTGAACCACTGCCCCGCGGCGCTCTGCGCGTTGCATATCAGCGCGGTCCTCGCGTCGGTGGAGGTGAGGATCTGCCGGGCCATCTTGAGCATGTACACGAAGGACGCGCAGCCCGCGTTGGCCACGTCGACGAGCCACTCCGGATTCAGACCCAGCCGACGCGCCACCTCGGTTCCGGCGCCCACGAACGGCAGGTCCGGCAACTGGCTGTGCACCAACAACACGTCGACACCTCGGATCTCCGCCGCGCCGTGCCGTTCCATCAGGGGCTGTACCGCGCGCTCGACCATGTCCGCGTTGGTCTCGTCCCTGGCCACGTGGTGCCGTAACGGCGGGACCTTGAACATGGGGTGGTTGCGGAGTTTGTCCTCGGCGCCGGGGAAGTCCGTGTAGAACTCGGCGGGGACCGGATCGCCGGGCAGGTAGCTCGCGACGTCGGTGAGGCTGACCGTGGTCACCGGGCCACCGCCCTCGCCGGAGCGGAACTGACCGGCAGGCCGCCCCGGTGGCGGTGTTCCAGGATGGCCTTGAGGTTCTGCATCTCCACGGTGTGTCCCGCGTAGAAGAGGTCCCAGTAGTCGCCCACCCAGGGCCGGTCCGGGCGGGGCGCCAGGTCGGGGTGCGGATTGTCGTCGTAGTACGGGTGCCGGCAGTTGGTCCAGGTGATCACCGAACCCGGCTTGTCGAGTACCAGTCGGGCCGGGACGACCCGCATCAGATAGATCATCCACAGCTTATCGCCCTGGTCCCAGGAGCAGTGGTAGTCCACGGTCATGGCCTCGGGGTTCGCGAGCACCCTGCAGTAGATCCTGGTGTCGTCCTCCAGCCGGTCGTGGCCGACCCAGAGCCCCGGTGTGCCGGTGGGTGCGAAGTCCCGCAGGCTGCAGGTCCACTCCTCCAGGTGGTGCCCCTGGCGCAGATAGTCGTAGGCCTGCTCCGGGGGGCAGTCGACGTACTCGTGGATGGTGCAGTACTGCCCGTAGACCTGGTGGTGGGGGTAGACCGCGTGGGTGAGCTCCATGCAGTGGGCGGTCAGTTCCTCCTTGCCGGCGTTCTCGATCCGCATCAGACCGGGAATGTCAGCCAACGTGGACGACGGCTCGCTCATCTGAACTCTCCTTGTGTTCGGTGCCATCGGTGATTTCGGTGAAGGACTGGAAGGGAAGGAACGGCGGGATTTCCCACGGGTCGCAGTCCACCGAGACGAACGCCGGGCCGCCGCCCGCGTTGCTGCGCAGCAGTGCCGTGCGCAGATGCGCCGCGTCGGTGGCTCCCGTTGCCGCCAGGGAGGGGAAGGCGGCGGCCACTCCGGCGGCGATGTCGGTCCGGGCGAACAGGTCGTCGCTGCGGACGCCGCCCTGGAGGAACTCCTCCCGCAGTGCGCACATGGCGTGGGCGTTGTTGTTGAAGATCACGAACGTCACGGGTGCCGCGTATTCCACGGCGGTGTGCACTTCCATCCCGTGCATGAAGAAGGCCCCGTCGCCGGCGAGGACGTAGGTACGTCGGCCGGTGGCGAGCGCGGCGCCGATGCCGGCGCCGAAGGTGTACCCCATGCCGCCCATGCCGACCGCCACCACGAAGCGGCCGTGGCGCGGTGCCGGGAGGAGATGGACCGCGCTGGCCCCCGTGTTGCCGGCGTCCACGAAGACGTGGGCGTCCTGGGGGAGTGCCGCCTCCACCGCGGCGACCGCCTGGCCATGGGGGACGGTCCGCGCCGGGCTTTGGACGCGCGGAGCCGGCATGGGTGTGGGCAGGGGGCCGGAGTGCGGCGGGCAGGGACGGGGGTGCGACGGCAGTGGGGCGGTCACCGCGCGCAGCGCGTCCCGCAGGTTCCCACCCAGTGCGGTGGCTGCCACGAACGGCGGTTCGGGGCCGAGGCAGACGACGTCGGTGGCGGCCAGGGCCCGGTCGAGGCCGCCGCGTGCAAGGAGCGGCAGCCGGGTGCCGACCAGCACGCACAGGTCGGCCCGCCGCAGGCAGTCTTCGACGTTGGCGTGGCCCATCACCCCGGCCACGCCTGCGAATCGGGGATCACGGTTGTCGAAGACGTCCTTGGCGTCCGGCGTGACCGCCACCCATGCCCCGAGGCGCTGGGCCAGTTCGGCCAGCTCCGCACGCGCGTCGGCGGCGGCGACATCCTCACCGGCGATGACCAGGACCCGACCGGCTCCGCGAAGAGCGTCCGACACGGCGCCGACGGCAGCTGTGTCGAGCCGCGGCGAGGATGCCGTCGCACGGCCACCCGGTGTCGGGGGCGGGGCCGGGTCGCGTGTCGGAGCCGCGTAGTGGGCGGGCACCCGGATCCGCGCCTGCTGCACGTCCTTGGGCAGCAACAGTACGGCCGGCCCGCGGGGATCGGCCTGTGCGGCCGCGACCGCCCGGGGCAGCAACTCGGTGAGCGAGTCCGGGTCATCGACCCGGGCGCAGAACCGGGAGACGGGTGCGAAGACGTCCCGTGCGTCGAAGGAGCCCGCCTTGCCGCTGGAGTCCTGGAACGCCCCGTGTCCTTCCTGGCCGGTCGGCGGCTGGCCCACCAGGGCCAGCACGGGCACCCGGGAGGCGTACGCCTCCGCCAGACCCGGTACGAGATTCATCGCCCCACCGCCCGAGGTGGCGGCGACGACGCCGAGGCGCCCGGTGGTGCGGGCGTATCCGTCGGCCATGGTGACGGCGGAGAACTCGTGTTTGGCGACGACGCCGCGGATGGCACCGCCGCGGTGCACCGCGTCGTAGAGGTCCTCGATGTTCGCGCCGCCCACGCCGAACATGTGGGTGACGCCGGCCCGGGCGAGTTCCCCGGTCAGATGGTCGACCAGGCGTGCCGTTTCCGCCTGGCGTAATTCCGCGACCCTGGTGGTCATGCGAGGCTCCCCTCCCTCTCGTGGTGCCGGTCGATGAGGCCGGATGGCGAGATGACCTGAAAGCGGTGCCGGTATTCCTTGGGTGTGAGTCCCAGGGTTCGTCCGAAGGAGCGGAAGAACGTCTCGGTGGCGGCAAAGCCGCAGCGGCCCGCTATCTGGCTGATCGTCAGGTCGGTGGTCTCCAGCAGTTCGCGTGCGCGGGCGATACGCGTCCGTTCGACGTACTGGCCCGGTGTCGTGCCCACCTCGCGCCGGAAGACCCGGGCGAAGTTGCGCTGACTCATGTTGGCCTGCCGCGCGATCTCGGCCACGGGCAGCGGGTTCTCCAGGTTCTCCAGGATCCACTCCTGCGCGGCCCGGATCGGCGGATGGTCGGCCAACTGGGCGTCGAGGACGGCGCTGTACTGGGACTGCCCTCCGTGCCGCTTGAGGAACAGCACCAGGAACCGTGCCGTCTCCAGCGCGAGCGCCGATCCATGATCTGCCTCCACCAGAGCCAGCGCCATGTCGATGCCCGTCGACACACCTGCGGAGGTCACGAAGGGGCCGTCCCAGACGAAGATCGGCTCGGCGTCCACCGTCACATCCGGGTAGCGGCATGCCATCGCCTCGCTGTACGCCCAGTGCGTGGTGGCGCGTCTGCCGTCGAGGAGGCCCGCCTCGGCCAGCAGAAAGGATCCGCCGCAGACCGAGGCGACTCTGCGCGACCGGGTCGCTGCGCTGCCGATCCAGGACACGAGCGCCTGGTTGCCGAGCGCGCTGTTGAGACTCCATCCGCCCGGCACGAGGAGCGTGTCGATCGGGCCCTGCCCCGCCTCCAGTGGCGAGGCCTCCACCACCACCCCCGAACTCATGCGCACCAGTGGTGCGTCGGCGGAGACGAACTCGGTCCGGTAGGGGGTGCCCGAGGGACCCAGGAGCCGGTTCGCCGTATCGAACACTTCAATCGGTCCGGTGATGTCCAGGGCCATCGCGCCCGCGTACACCACCACAACAACACGTCGCTCCAACACGGTCACAGCCTGTATCGGATGTCGCACTGGCTGCAATGACAGATTACTGACGCATCCGGCCAGCATGTGGCGCAGGACGGGGAGGAACCGCGCTGGTCAGGCACTTCACGCACCGAGCGGGCAGCGATGGGTGAGGCAGTTCACAGAAAGCCACCGGTGAGGCCCGCTTGGCCCCTCGCGCAAAGCCGCGCACTTCTTCGCCTTCGTCGGCATGGCCCGCCACCCTCAACCGCTGTACAGGGTCAGCGGCTTCGCACCAGGCGGGTGCAATGGGATCCCGAACGGAGGGCGGAGACCTGGACACCGCAGGGCCGCTCCTGCCCGAGGAGCGGCCCTGCCGTGGATGAAGGGATCCTGGCTCACCTGCATCGATGAACCCCGATTGAGATGATCCAAGCTGCCCGGGGTCAGCCGAGTTTGAGGAGGCCGGCTTCGATCACGGCGCGGCCGAAGGGGCTCGCGAGCTCGGCGAGACGCTCACAGTCGGCGTCGCCCAGGGCGGCGTAGGCCGGAAGGGCCAGGCGGTCGGTGCGGTCCTCGATGTGCCGGCGCAGGAGTACGCCTTCCGGGCTGAGCGAGTCGCCGTCGAGAAGACCTCGCTCGCGCAGGCGCTCCGTTGTGGCGGCCCACTCGTCCTCGGGCCAACCGCGGCTCGCCTTGAGGAAGTCGACGGGAATCTCACCGGTGGCGGCGTGCAGAACCAGGGCCTCCAAACCCCCGATGCCCTCGCTCAGCAGGCACGCGACATGGCCGTCGCCTCGGAACTCCCGGAGCAACGTCTGGGCGTGCCACAGCTGCAGGACCGGCTCCGTCGGCCAAGGCAGCGCGGCATGTGCGGCGAACAGCGGGCGGCCTTGCGCGTGTTCGCAGGCCGCCTCGGCCGCCCGGCGGGTCAGCGTCCGGACCTCCTCCACGTGCGGCAGCTCGTGGATTCCCGCCCGTCGCAGGGCTTCCCCCGCCGCGGCGTACCGTGCGTCCAGCACCTGCTGCGGCGTCGTGGTGTCCCAGGCCCCGTCGACCGCCTGGCGCACCAGATCGGGATGGAAGTTGTAGAAGGTCGAGATGACCAGCTCGGCGGATGCCCGGCCGAACGCGGCGCTCCGGGAGGTGAAGTACCCGGCGCGTCCGCCCAGTCCCAGGTCCGCGTACCGGCGTCTTGCCTCGGGGACGAAGTAGATCATGCCGTGTACCGGCTCCAGCCGGCGCCAGGCCGCATGTGCCGTGTTCATGGGTCACCTCTTCGGAGAGTCGACGAGCGGGGTGTGCGTCGCGGTCCCGTACTCGCCCTGCGTGCGCAGGTGTTCGAGGAGCAGGCGGCTCAGCGTCTCGGGCGCCTCCTCGGGGACCCAGTGGCTGACGCCCTGAAGGGTCTCGAACCGGTAGGGACCGCTGACCCACTGCCCGGTCTGCTGCGCGGCCGCCGGGCCGAACGCGCTGTCCTCGGTGCTCCAGACGTACAGCGTGGGCACGTCGACGACGCCGATCGCAGCGTCGGGGCGGCCGGCCCGGTACCAGTTCAGCGCCGCGGTGAGAGCACCGGGCCGGGACAGGTGCCGTACGTAGGCCTCGGCACTGTCTTGGGGGACCTTCCCGGCGTAGAACGCGCGAAGCTCCCGGGCGTCGTGGGCGAGCATGCGCTCTTCGGTCGCGGGTGTCGCGCGCCAGTCGATCATGTAGTGGGAGCGTTCGCGCTGATCCCGGTCGGTGCGCAGGGCGGTGGCCAGAGCGCCGGGGTGAGGGGTCGAGACCGCGGTCAGGGTGCGCACCCGGCCGGGGTGGGTGTGAGCGGTCCACCAGGCCACCGCGCCTCCCCAGTCATGGCCGACCAAGTCGAACGCCGTCCAGCCCAGTTCCTCGGAGATCGCGACGACGTCGTCCACGAGGAGGTCGATGCGATAGTCCTCGGGCCGCTGAGGGCGGGCTCCCGGGGAGTATCCACGCTGGTCGGGCGCCACCACCCGGTAGCCGTGCGCGGCCAGCGCCGCGATCTGCCGTTGCCACACCAGCCCCGTCTGAGGGAAGCCGTGCAGCAGCAGCACGGGGCGGCCCTCGGGCGGACCCGCCACGATCGCGTCAAACACGCCCGTGATGGTGGAGATGCTCAGCGCGGCCACCCTCGCCTCCTCATACCGACTGGTCGGTAGCCTTCAGGGGGCGGGACGGCCTGTCAAGGGCACGAGCGCGTGGCATGGATCTAATTGAACTTGACGTCGGATTCAACTATAACCGGTCCGGAGGTCGACTCCCGTCATCCCGCGGTCACGGCTCATGTCAAAGGCCACCACAGGAGACGGCCGACGAGCCCTCGTCGCGCCGCAGTTGGCGCTCGACACCGCCCGCCGGCATCGATTCCCGGCGCGCGGAGCACGCGAATCCCCGCCCGACACTCCCGGGCGAACCGGACCGACAGGAAACAGCGAGGCGACATGAGGGAAGCAGTCATCGTTTCGACCGCACGGACGCCGATCGGAAAGGCCTACCGCGGTGCGTTCAACGACACCCAGGCACAGGCACTCGCCGCCCATGCCCTTTCTCACGCGGTGCAGCGCGCCGGGCTCGAAGGAGGCGAGGTCGAGGACGTGATCTTCGGCTGCGCCGCGCAGCAGGGCTCTGCGGGCTTCAATGTCGCCCGTCAGGCCGCTCTCCGTGCCGGACTTCCGGACACCGTGCCGGGAATGACGATCGACCGGCAGTGCTCGTCGGGCCTGATGGCCCTGGCGACGGCCGCCAAGCAGATCGTCACGGACGGCATGCAGATCGCCGTCGGCGGCGGTGTCGAGTCGATCTCCCTGGTGCAGAACGACCACATGAACACCCACCGCATGGCGGACCCCTGGCTGGTCGAGCACAAGCCGGCCATCTACATGCCGATGCTGCAGACGGCGGAGATCGTCGCCGAGCGCTACGGCGTGAGCCGGGAACGCCAGGACGAGTTCGCGCTGCTGTCGCAGCAGCGCACCGCCGCAGCGCAGGAGGCCGGCCGGTTCGACCGGGAGATCGTCGCACTCAGCAGCGTCAAGAAGGTCCTCGACAAGCACTCCGGGGAGGTGCGCGACGAGGAGGTCACCCTGACCCGGGACGAGGGCAGCCGCGCGTCGACGACGCTCGAAGGCCTGGCCGCCTTGGCGCCGGTGCTGCCCGACGGTCAGGTGAGCGCGCAGTCCAGCGTGACGGCGGGCAACTCCTCGCAGCTCTCGGACGGGGCTTCGGCGTCGGTGTTGATGGAGTCGAGGGAGGCCGAACGCCGCGGAGTGGAACCGCTGGGCGTCTACCGGGGTATGGCTGTTGCCGGTTGCGGCCCGGACGAGATGGGCATCGGTCCGGTGTTCGCCATCCCGAAACTGCTCAAGCAGCACAACCTGACCATCGACGACATCGGCCTGTGGGAACTCAACGAGGCGTTCGCCTCCCAGGCGCTGTACTGCCGCGACGAACTGCACATCGACCCGGAGCGGTTCAACGTCGACGGCGGCGCGATCTCGGTCGGTCATCCGTACGGAATGACCGGAGCCCGGCTGGTGGGGCATGCCCTGATCGAGGGCAAGCGCCGAGGTGTCCGGTACGTGGTGATCTCGATGTGCATCGGCGGCGGAATGGGCGCCGCCGGACTGTTCGAGGTCGTCTGAACGCGTGCAGCCCTGCCGGACGCAAGCCAACTACAAGAGAGGCGTGGACATCGTGTCGAACCTGGTGGAAAAGACCCGAACCGCGGTCCTGGTGGACTTCGGCGGGGTCATCACCTCCAGCGTGTTGCGGGCCTTCACCGACTTCGGCGCCTCCCTCGGGGGCGACCCGCGCCTGCCGTTGGACCTCCTCGGCCGGGACCAGCCCTCACGCACGCTACTGGCCGACCACGAGTGCGGCCGTATCGACACGGAAGCCTTCGAGCGAGGATTCGCCGAACGTCTCCGCGTCCACGGCGCCGACGTACCGGCCGAGGGTCTCACGGCCCGGATGCAGGCGGGACTGTCGATCGACCAGGACATGCTCGCCCTGCTCGGTGAGCTCCGGGCCGCCGGCCATCCGGTTGCTCTGGTGTCCAATTCATTCGGCACCGGAACCTACGACGGCGTGGACCTCGCCGCTGTCGCCGATGTGGTCGTCATCTCCGCCGAGGTCGGGATCCGCAAGCCGTCCCGGCGGATCTACGCGCTCGCCTGCGAACGCCTCGGTGTCGATCCCGGGGAGGCGGTCATGATCGACGATCTGCAGCAGAACCTCGACGGAGCGGCCCGGATCGGCATCGGGGGCGTATTGCACACCAGTGCCGCCGACACCCGCCGACAACTTGCCGAACGCTTCGGGATCACTCCCTGACCTGCCTTGCGGATGTCTGACCATGGCGTCGGATAGAAGTACAGTTCCCAGGATGGACAGCACGTCTCCCGAGGAGATCGACGACGAGAAGGCACCGCCGATGGCGCCCCTCTCGCACCTTCGCGAGCCGCCCACGACGCAGCGCGGAGCGCGTACCCGGGCCGCTCTGGTGAAGGCCGCTCGCCAGGTGTTCGAACGGGATGGCTACCTCGACACCCGCCTGACCGACATCACCAAAGAGGCTCAGTGCGCGGCGGGATCCTTTTACACCTACTTCGCCAACAAGGAAGAGGTCCTTGCCGCCGTCCTCCTGGAGGCGCAGGAGGACATGCTGCACCCCGGCATGGGCCGGGTACAGGGCACCGACGACCCCTATGCGGTGCTTGAGGCGAGCAATCGCGCGTATCTCGAGGCGTACAAACGGAATGCGAAACTGATGGCGCTGCTTGAGCAGGTCGCACAAGTGGAGCCCGAATTCCGGGAGTTCCGCAGCCGGCGCGCCGACGCCTTCATCCGCCGCAACGCCCGCGGCATCGCCGACCTGCAGGCGCGGGGGGTCGCCGACCGTGAAGTCGACCCGATGACGGCCTCCCGCGCGCTGTCGGGCATGGTCAGCGTCATGGCCTACCACGCCTTCGTGCTCGGCGAACGGCAGGAGGACGGCCCACGAGTGGATTTCGACGACCTCGTGTCCACGGTCACCCGGCTCTGGGCGAACGCCCTGAGGTTCCCCGGCCACCGCTGACCAAGCAGCTTGTTCGGGCGCGGTACAGGTCGCGCAGCACGACGCTGCGGCAGATCGCACCGAAGCCCGGCGTCTCGAAGTCCGCTGCGGATCGCCTCATCGATCATCTCGGCCCGTCGCCGGTGTTCCTGGGAACCCCCTGTGTATCCGGCCTCTCTCGCAGCAACCGGTCGGCTTCCGCGCGCCACTGCCGGGCGGCCCGCTCACCGCCCACCCGCCCTGCGTTCTCCACCATCTGGTCGAGCAGGTCGCGCGCGGCCTGCTCCTGGCCCCACACGCGAAGGATCGAGGCCCGCAGCAGGCTGCTGCGGAGCCAGCCCTCGAACGCCTCGTGGCTGGAGTGACCGTGGACGAGCGGGCCGTGAGCCGCCCCGGACTGCCGTAGGGCCCGCTCCACCAGGACGAGGCGGCGGAACGCCCTCGCCGCGAAGGCCAGCAGCGCACTGGCCGAGGCACTGACCTCGGCGACCTCCCGGTGCGGATGGGCGTCCGCCAGCAGGCCGAGTGTCGCTGCGGTGCACTCGAGCATTTCCAACGCCTCGAAGGAATCGCCGGGCTGGAGCACCTCCACAGCGTCTTTCAGTGCCCTCTTGGCCGCGGCCAGTCGTTGCGGGACCTCCTCCGGCCGGGCGCCCAGCGTCGCCCGCAGCTCCGCGGCGACATCGGCGATCCGCGCCGACTCGGCGTCAGGATCGTTTCCCGCCCCGGCCGTGCCGAGCACCTCCTCCAACGCCGCGAGCGCGCCCGCGCCCGCGCCGTCGCCGGCGCCGAGCAGGGCCGGCCCAGCACGCGCCACATCCTGACGGTGAGGCCCGTGACATCCGCCCGGCCGGCCGCGGCGAGCCGGCCGTACGCGTCCACCGCGACGCGCGCCGACTCCGCCGCCCATTCCGCGTTACCGAGCAGCCGAGGGTCTCCTGGGCTTCGACCAGCCGGTCGGTCTCCCGGAACGTCTCCGCCAGCTTGCGCAGCCCTCGACCGGCAACGTGCCCCATCCGGCGAGGACCTCCAGCAGCACCAGACGGTCCCGGATCGCGATCGCCCGCCGTGCCGGTGCCAGGGCGCGCAGAGGATCCTTGTGATTGCGGACCAACGCCGCCTGGTGGCCGTACGCCTGGGCCGGCCGCTCGCTCGCCTCCGCTCTGCCGTCGCGGAGCACGGCGGTCGTGAGCAGCAGGGCTGCCTCCCGGTAGGACGCCAGGGACGCCAGGACCTCGACGTTGCGGTCCATGTCCTCCTCCCCCTGCCCGCGGGAAGCCTGCGGCTGCCGCTCGTGCACGGTTGTGCCACAAGGTGCCCCGAGCGGCTCCCCCGGCCCGATGGAGGTGCCGCTCCATCCTGACCCGTGTGAGCAGACGGTGAAGAAATCGGCACGGGTAATCCCGGATCACTCCTTGGTGATTCAACCAGCGTGCAGGGCTGCACGTTTGCATGTCGGTTGCCTCAGATGTGCGTGAATCTTGTGGAGATCGATCATTCCCCCGGCGTCGGGGGCGCATCAAGAGATTGACCTGCTCGTGACAAGTAGGCACTCTCCTGAGCACGCGCAGCGCTGCCGTTCGAACGCACATCCCCCCACTTCACGAGGAGATCCCTCTTGACGGCGCATCACAAACGCATGGGCAAGGCCAAGACCGTCACCGCGGTCGCGGCCGCCGCAACCGTCGTCGGTACCGCCTTCTACGTGTCCCCCGTCGCGCAGGCGGGACAGCCCGCGGAGGGCACGGTCTACGGTCTGCACGCCGAAGGAGCCGTGGCCGGCAGCTACATCGTCCTCATGGACCAGAAGGCATCCGCGGCCGAGAAGCAGGACCTGGCCACCGAGTACGGCGGCAAGGTCAGCCGGACCTTCGGCTCGGCGGTCAACGGCTTCTCCGCCGACAACCTCACCGAGACGGAGGCCAAGCGTCTCGCGGCCGACCCCGCGGTGGCCACGGTCGTCCAGAACAAGAAGTTCCACATCGACGCCACCCAGGACAACCCGCCGTCCTGGGGCCTGGACCGTATCGACCAGAAGGACACGGCCGGCGACGGCAAGTACACCTACCCCGACAAGGCGGGGGAGGGGGTGACCGCGTACGTCATCGACACCGGCGTACGCATCAGCCACAAGGACTTCGAGGGCCGCGCCGGCTACGGGTTCGACGCGGTCGACAACGACGACAAGGCCGACGACGGCAACGGCCACGGAACCCACGTGGCGGGAACCATCGCCGGTACCGCCCACGGTGTGGCCAAGAAGGCCAAGATCGTCGCGGTCAGAGTCCTCGACAACAACGGTTCCGGCACCACGGAGCAGGTCGTCGCCGGCATCGACTGGGTGACCAAGAACCACAAGGGGCCCTCGGTGGCCAACATGAGCCTCGGCGGAGGCGCCGATCCCGCTCTCGACGAGGCGGTCAAGAAGGCCATCGCCTCGGGAGTCACCTTCGCGGTCGCCGCCGGCAACGAGTCGGCGGACGCGGGGCAGGGTTCGCCGGCCCGGGTCCCCGAGGCCATCACGGTCGCGTCCAGCACGAAGGACGACGCCCAGTCGGACTTCTCCAACTTCGGCAAGGTCGTGGACCTGTACGCGCCGGGCTCGGACATCACCTCCGACTGGAACGACAGCGACCAGGGAACCAAGACGATCTCCGGCACCTCCATGGCCACCCCCCACGTCACCGGAGCCGCCGCCGTCTACCTGGCCGCACACCCGGACGCCACTCCCGCTCAGGTCGCCACCGCGCTCACCGGCGCGGCAACCGGTGACAAGATCACCAACCCGAGCAGCGGAACGCCCAACAAGCTGCTGAAGGTGACCGAGTAGGTTCACGAGGACCCTGTGGCCCGGCGGTCCCCCCGGATGTACGGGGGGACCGCCGGGCTCCGTCGTCAGCTGCTGTGGACGCCGACCTCGTACAGCGAATATCCCCACCTGGTGCCACGCTCCGTGCCCGTGATGCGGACGTAGCGCGCCGGTGTGCCGGTGAAACGGGCGGTGTCGAGGCCGCCGTCTCCCGTGGTGGTGGACCAGACCGTCTGCCAGTTCGCGCCGTCCGTCGAGAGCTGGATGCCGTAGGACTTCCCGTACGCGCGCTCCCAGTCGAGCGTGACCCGCCCGACCCGGTGGGTGGACCCCAGGTCGATCTGCAGCCACTGGTCGTCGCTCCAGCCGCTGGCCCAGCGGGTGTCCCGGGTGCCGTCGACGGCGCGGCTCGGAGCGTAGCTCACGAACGGGTTCCACTCGGTCGAACCGGCCGTGGCCGAGGCCCCCTTGGCGAGGTCGACTCCCGCCTGGTGCTGCTCCGTCGCTCCCCACGTGTCGAGGTAGGACTCGGCACCCCGGAAGAGGTCCTGCACCACGTCCTGGCCACCGACGAGGCGGATGTCCTCGATCCAGTCGGGAACGAGGCCGTAGTGCGCGGCGCCGTCGGTGTTCAGGTCCCAGGTGCGCTCACCGGTGGTCTGCCGGTCGATGACCGAGCCGCCGTCGACACTGCGGAAGGGGTACGTGACCTTGTGCGGGGCATCAGCGCCGCGGGGTCCCGGCCAGCCGCCGACACCGTTCATGTCCGTGCCGTACCCGTAGCCGACGCCGTACTTGTCCCGCAGCGCCTTGGTGCGGTTCGCCTCGGCCACGAAACCCTCGGAGCCGTGCATGTACTGGGCGATGAAACCGCCGAGGCCGTAGACCCGTTCGGTCCAGTTCAGGTCCATCCAGCTGTGCGAGGAGATCACCCCGGGGTAGGAGTCTGCCTCGAGGATGTCCAGCGCGCGGCCGACGGCCTTGACGCTCATGTGGTCGATCTCCAGCATCATCTTGCGTTTCATCATGCCGCGCACGGCATACTCGCCGAGGTCGGTCAGCCCCCGGGCGTTGCACTGCGCGTCCGAGTCGTACGAGGGGACCTGCACACCCGCCGGGAGTTTCGCCTCGGCCCCGGCCGCCGCGGCCGAGCCGATGGGGTTGTCGTGCTGTGGACCCGCGCACTTCTCCGTCTTCCAGAAGGTGCCGGTGGACAGGAACTGTCCGACGTTGATGGCCGTTCCCAGTGAGCCCGAGTCGAAGCGGACGCCGCACAGCGCGTTGTCGAACTTGTGGCACAGGAACATGCTGCGCACGCCCAGCGCGTACAGCTCGTCCAGGCCGGCATCGATGTCCTTCCTGTCGCACTGCGGGATGTCCAGGATCTGCTTGCAGCCGAACGGCTCGGAGGTCTCCACTCCGAGGACGACCGCGAGTTTGCCCTGCTTGATGACGTCGCGGGCCTGTGCGCTGTCGGTGACGATCCGGAACCAGCCCTTGCCCGGGCCGCCGTACATCTTGTCGACATAGGCCTGAAGGTCGTACGTCAGCTTCGCCTGCAGCCGGATGGACGTCATCTCGTCGCAGCTGCGGTCCTTGAAGAAGTACACCGAGCAGATCACACCGTTGGTGACGAGGTCGTTCACGAGCACTCGCTGGCCGCCGCGCCAGGCCCGTTCCACCCACGCGTAGTAGTTCTGCTGGTGGGTCAGCGAGTCGTGGGCGGGCCAGTCCTTGAACGTGGGCCAGCCGACCGGGTCGTGTCTGCCGTCACCGCCCTTGGTGATGAAGTCGAAGACGGCCAGCGAGCCGTCGGGGTAGTGCTCGGGACAGTCCTTGAGCGCGTCGGCGATCCCGGCCTCGGAGAAGACCTTCCCGCAGATGAGCCGGCCGCCGAAGGCCTCGTTCGCGAACAGATGGTCGTGGGCGTCGACGAAGCCGCGCACCTCGCCCTTGGCGTCGGTACCCGTGAACGGCTCCCCGGTGACGTTGATCTGGGAGTCCGGCGTCGGCCGTGCGCTCGGCACCCACCACTCGTTGCCGGCCGCCGAACTCGGGGCGGGCCCGAGCACGGCGGCCAGTACGAGGAGGAGCAGCGACACCACGGTGACGTCTTTGCGTCGGCGGTACGGGCGTCTGGTCATGGCCACGGCACACGTCCCTCGGTCGGCGGGATGCGCGGTCGACCGACAAGGAGGTCAGGGCCCGACGACCTCGCGCATACCGGTTTGTCATGCCTATGCAAACCGTGCGCCATGAGGATCGCCAGTGCCGCCTTCCGAGTCAATACTCGGGCTCTCGGTGAGCTTGTTCTTTAAGGTCTGGCCTCGAACGATGCTCTGACGATGCCTGTAGAAGGTGCGCCACGCGGAAGACGTTCGGACAGGATGGACGGGTGATTGACTACGACGACGAGGCCCGAGACTACGACGCGTCCCGTGGCGGTGAGCCGAGAGCCCTGGCCGCGGCAGACGCGGTGGAACTGCTGCTGCCGCAAGGGCCTTGCTCGATCCTGGACATCGCGTGCGGCACGGGCATCGTGACCAGAAGACTGCTGCGTTCGGAGCGGGTGGTGGTGGGTGTCGACCGTTCGCCCGGCATGCTGGGCCTTGCCGGGCGGCGGGTGCCGGGAGGTGTCGTGCGCGGCGACGCCATGCGGCTGCCCTTCGCGTCGGACGGGGTGGACGTCGTCGTGATCGTGTGGTTGCTGCATCTGCTGCCGGACCCCGGATCGGTGCTGGCGGAGGCGGCCAGGGTATTGCGGCCGGGCGGGGTTCTGATCACGACCGTCGACAAGGATGACGCGTACTTCGTCGAGGACAGTGACATCGCCCAAGTCACGGCGGAGTTGCGGCGTCAGTATGCGCCCCGAGTGCCCGACGGTTTCGCCCGGGTGCTTGGTTGGGCGGGAGAGCGGGGGCTGGGCCTTGCCGGGCAGACCGTGTTCCCCGGAACGGGGCAGGGCCGCAGCCCGCGCAGGTGGCGGGAGGTGATCGAGGCGGGCCGCATCCCCTGGTGCTCGCGCGCGACCGCGGGCCAGGTGAACGACGTATGCAGACGGCTCGCTGAGCTTCCAAAACAGGACACGGCCCGACCTGATCCGCTGTACCGGCTCGTAGCCTTGAAGGCGTGACGTTGCGTCGGCTGAGGTGGGCTCTGGCCTCGAACAAGGTCCCGAACGTGCTCGCCCGTATGGGGATTCCCGGGACGTGAACACGGCCTTCGTCCGATCATGTGCTCCGACCAAGGTGCACCGATCAAGACGAAGGCCGTGAGGGTGAGTCTGCTGCCTGACACCGGTCCCGGGGACGCGTTCGCGAAAGCGTCACGCTTCCGGGACGACTTATTCGACTGCCTGACCGCACGCGGGGACGAACTGTTCGAGTTGGTGGACGCGTTGCTGTGTGCGGACGGGCCGGTGAGGGCGCCGGTGGACCTGACGCTGGTTGCCGAGCACCGACGCGGGCACGGTGCCATGTACGACGCCCTGAACAGCGGGAACGTGGACGTTCCCCGGCTGCGGCGGGTACTGGCCGGCCTGCCCGTGCCGCAGGCCGCCGACGGGCGTCTGGTCCTCGCCGTTGACATCAGCAACTGGCTCCGCCCCGACGCCCCGACCAGCGCAGAGCGTCTGTTCTGCCACGTCACGGCCGTAGCGGACGGTCCTCGGACCAGTTCATACCCGGCTGGCCGTACTCGTTCGTCGCCGCCCTGGAATCGGGCCGGACGTCCTGGGTGCAGCTCCTGGACGCCGTCCGTCTCGGGCCGGACGACGACGTCGCCGAGGTCACCGCCGCCCAGGTCCGCCGGGTGGTCGTGGATCTGATCGAGATGGGCCGCTGGCACGTCGGCGACCGCGACATCCTGGTCGTCTTCGACGCTGGCTACGACGCCCCGCGCATGGCCCACCTCCTGCGCGGACTGCCGGTCGAGGTCCTCGGCCGGATGCGCACGGACCGGGTCATGCGCCGTCCTGCGCCCTCCCGCAAGGAGTTCTACCTGGCCAACCCCTGCGGCGGCCACCCGCCCAAGCACGGCAAGGAGTTCCGCTTCGCCAAGCCGGAGACCTGGAGCGAGCCGGACGCGGCGACAGTGCAGGTCACCGACAGGTACGGCACCGCCAGGGCGATGGCCTGGGACCGCATCCACCCCCGCCTGACCACCCGCTCCGCGTGGATCGACCACACCGGCGAACTCCCCATCATCGAGGGCACTCTGATCCGCCTCCAGGTCGACCGCCTGCCCGGCGGCGGCGACCCACTGCCCCTCTGGCTGTGGTCCTCCGCCACCGGTCCGAGTGGCGAGGACGTCGACGTCCGCTGGCAGTCGTTCCTGCGCAGGTTCGACATCGAGCACACCTTCCGGCTGATGAAGCAGACCCTCGGCTGTACCCGCCCGAAACTCCGCACCCCCGAGGCCGGAGACCGCTGGACGTGGCTGATCATCGCCGCCCACACCCAGCTCCGGCTCACCCGCGAAGCTGCCGCGGACCTCCGCCGCCCCTGGGAGAGGCCGGCCGAGCCCGCACGGCTCACTCCCGCCCGGGTCCGCCGAGGGTTTCGGAACCTCCGCCCGCACCCGCACTGTCCGGCCCGTGCACCGAAACCCTCCACACCCGGACCAGGAAGGCCACTTGGTTCGAAGAACCGCCGCCCCACGACCCACTACGACGTCGGGAAAACGACCAGACGACCCGAGAGCATCATCGAGCGCGACAGCCTCAGAGGTTAAAAGACGAGGTGAGTGCCTGTGCCAGAACCCTTGATCGGTGACTGTCCGTGGCTGGCGAGGCTCTTGACGTCTTCTCCCGACTGAAGCGGGCGCGCCGGACGGGGCAGGCGAGGATCTTCTCCGTCCGCCGTTCCAGGAGCTCAAGTTGCGCGGCGGAAAGCTCCTGGCCGCGCAGGCGCGTCACCAGATCCCGGATGGCCGCGACCTCCTCCGGGGCAGCACGGCACACTGCCCACCGATCCCACGGCTCTCACCTCCGGACGGGCCGAAGGACCGGCACCTCAACCGGCCGGGGAAGCTCCGGCTGGCACGTACCCCGCAGGCTCCGCCGCTGTCCCCATGGTCACCTCGGCTCACTGGTGAACGAACCACGCCGGCCCTCCACACCGACGGCCCGGCCGAAACCCGGAGCGAACCCATCGGCGCTCGCCCGGACACCCCCCTCGACGCTCTCACCACGTCCCGTGGCCACGAACTGGAGGACAGCTGCGACCGCATTCTGGGATTTCTGCGCCGTCGTGGCCGGGACGCCTCAGCCGGGCGGTGCCGACAGGTGGATCAGGATGCCGCACACCTCGTCCACGATCTCCCGGGCCTCCGTCTCGTCCCCGCAGTCGCCCAGCTCGCGCGCCGCCCCTCCGATGACGGTCGTCAGCACGCTCACCCGGACCCGGCCGGCACGTCGCCGCTCGTCCACCTCCAGCAGCCGGGCGTTGCGCCGTACCCATGCGCGGTCCCACTGGCGGCGCAGCGCGTCGAACCCGGAAGGACCGTCGTCCTCCACGAGGAGTCTGCCGAACCTCCGGTTGTCCCAGGCACCCTCCAGATATGCCCTGGCTCCCGCCACGAAGAGGGCGATGGGGTCGTGCACACCACGGCCGCGTTCGGAAGCCAGCGTGGCCGCGGTCCGGCGCTCCTGCTCCTCCCGGAACTCCTCCCACAGGGCGAGGTACAGCCCTCGCTTTCCGCCGTAGTGCTGGAAGAGGCTGCCCACCGGGATGCCGGAGCGCGCCGCGATCTCGGTGAGGCCGGCGTCGGTGTACCCGCGCTCGGTGAACACCTCCAACGCGGCGTCCAGCAGCGCACGCCGGACCGTTCCGCGCTGCCCGGCGAGCTCCTCCGGCAGGCCCGACTCCCCCTTGCCGCCCGGCAGCCGGCATGCCGCCTCGGTTCCGGCGGACTCCACGATGCCGCTCACTGGCAGTCCTCACCTTCCCTGGAGCCGTCGCGGATGGCGAGGGCGACCAGTAGTTCCAGGAGGTCGGCGATCCGGCGCGGATTGCGGCCGGTGCGTTCCTCGATCCGGCGCAACCGGTAGTGCGCCGTGTTGTGGTGCACCCGCAGCCGGTCGGCGGCCAGCCGCAGATTGAGGTCCGCCTCCGCGAAGGCCCGGATGGTGGCGGCCAGCGTGTCGCCACGTCTGCGGTCCTCCTCCAGCAGCACCCGCACCCGGGGATCGACCAGCTGGCGGGCGAGGTCGTCGGCGCGCAGCGCCAGGTAGTCGAACGGGGACAGCCGCGGCAGCGCCGCCACTCCGCCCCCGCTCGGCACCAGGTCGAGGGCGGCCCGCGCCTCCTCGTAGGCGCGCGGCAGTTCGGAAGCCCCCCGGGCGACCGTGCTGATGCCCATGCAGAGCCGGGTGCCCTTCCGCGCGAGCCGCTCCTGCACGGCCTCGAAGTGGGCGCATATGTCGTCCGCGTCCATGCCGGCCCTGAGCACGGGCACGGCCACCACCTCGCCGTGGCGCACGACGACCAGGGTCCTGCCGGCCCAGGGCCCGGCGACGCTGATCGACGCGCTGGTGGCATACCCGTTCTCGGCCGAGGTGTGGTCGCCCGAGTGCGTGTCACCGACGCAGACGGCCACGACCGCCATCATCGGCGAGCGGGGTCCGATGCCGTACGCCTGTGCCGCGGCGAACAGCGGACCGCGTGTCGGTGCCATGCCGGCCAGGAGCTGGTCCAGGAGATCCCGGCGCTCCCGGTCCGCGTCCGCCACCACGTGCTGCTGGTACTCGACGTAGGCCTGCGCGGCATGGGTGCTGGCGTAGTCGACGTACCGCATCAGCGGGGTCACGAGGGACAGCGCAGCCTGCTGGGCCTCGGCGGACGTGCCCGCGCAGTCCAGCATCGCGTCCCACATCACCTGCCGGCCGACCCGGAAGGCACTGATCCAGTCCTCCAGGGCGAACCCGGCGCGGGCTCGGCGCATGGCTGCCGCCCGGCTGAAGACCAGGTCCTCGGCAGCGATGTCGCGGTCGCCGGCGAGCGCCGCCAGCTGCATCCGGTAGTGCTCGAGCACCTGCTCCCGCACCTCGTCGAAGAACCGGTCGTCCTGCAGCGCGTACGACGGGATCTCCGCACGCATCACCTCGACGGCGGTCTCCGCCACCTCCTCGACCCGGTCGTGGACGGCATGCAGGATCCGCCGCCGCTCCCGGCGGAGCGGTTCGGAGAGATCGGGAGTGCCCAAGGCGGGACCGCGAGGCATGGCGCCGATCGTCGCCGTCCGTCTCGTGCTCCGTCAACAGGCTCGGCGTGAGACATCTGCCGCCACCTGTGCGCCGCGCACAGTTCCGTGACCGGCAAGTTGGGTGCTCACACCCAATGTGCGCCGGGAACGCCCCCACCTACTGTGCTGCTCGCCCACCCCCCAGCACGTCGGAAGGGGCGTCATTCATGCTCGCGGTCGACGGTATCACCGTGCGCTTCGGCGGGATCACGGCACTCGACGGTGTCGCGTTCACCGTCGAGCCGGGCACCGCCGTGGGGCTCATCGGGCCGAACGGAGCCGGCAAGACCACCTTGTTCAACTGCCTCACCAGGCGCTGCACCCCGGACGGGGGAGGCGTGCGGTTCGAGGACGAGGACCTGCTGGCCCTCCCTCCGCACGCCGTGGCCGGGCGCGGTATCGCCCGCACCTTCCAGAACCTCGGCCTGTTCCCGCGCCTCACGGTCCGGGAGAACGTCATGGTCGGCGCCCACAGCCGGGGGCGCACCGGACACCTCGCCGCGGCGCTCCGGCTGCCCCGCGTCCGGCGGGAGGAGAGAGAGCTGCGTGACCAGGCGGACGACTTGCTACGACGGCTCGGCCTGGCGGGCGTCGCCGACCACCCCGCCTCAGGGCTGCCGTTCGGCACGCTCAAACGCGTCGAACTCGCGCGGGCGCTCGCGGTCCGGCCCCGGCTGCTGTTGCTCGACGAACCCGTCAACGGGCTCAGCCACGGAGAGGTCGGCGAATTCGCGGATCTGGTCCGGTCGGTGCGCGAGGAGTTCGACCTCACGCTCGTGGTGGTCGAACACCACATGGGGTTCGTGATGGGCCTGTGCGACAAGGTGGTCTGCCTGGACTTCGGCCGTAAGATCGCCGAAGGTGCGCCGGAGGAGATCCAGCACGACCCGGCGGTCGTCGAGGCGTACCTGGGAGCGGCCGCATGAGCGCGCCCACCACCGACCGCACCCAGGCCGAGGCGAGTGCGGAGCCGGACTTCCTGAAGGTCTCCGGCCTGCACGCCGGATACGGCCAGGCCCGCGTGCTGCAGGGTCTCGACTTCTCCGTCGCCCGTGGCGAGGTGTGCGCGATCCTCGGACCGAACGGCGCGGGCAAGACCACGACGCTGCGGGCGCTGTGCGGCATGGTTCGCGGCCGCGGCTCGGTCACCCTGAACGGCACCGGGCTGCTGGGGCGTTCGCCCGAGCAGGCCGCCCGGCTCGGCGTGGCGCACGTCCCCGAGGGCCGGGGCACCTTCAACGACCTGACCGTCGAGGAGAACCTGCGCATCGGCGCCCACACCCGGCGCCGAGGCAGCGCCGGGCGCGCGGCCGTGGCAGCCGACCTGGAACGGATCTACGAATACTTCCCCAAACTGCGTGAGCGGTCACGGCAGGCCGCCGGCAGCCTCAGCGGCGGGGAGCAGCAGATGCTCGCCATCGGCAGGGCGCTGATGCTGCGGCCCTCCCTGCTACTGCTGGACGAGCCGTCCCTGGGGCTCGCCCCGCTGGTCACCCGTGAGCTGTTCGAGATCGTCCGTGCCGTCAACGAGGAGGAACGCACCACCGTGGTCGTCGTCGAGCAGAACGCCCAGCTCGCGCTGGACATCGCGCACCGGGCGCACGTACTGGAGGCCGGCCGCCTGGTGCTGTCCGGACCGGCCGCGCAGATCCGTGAGGACGGGCAGGTCGCCGAGGTGTACCTCGGTGTCTCCGTCCGCTCGGGCAAGGCCGGGTGAGCGCCGTGACCGATCTTCTCCAGCAAGTGGTGGAAGGACTGGGCTCCGGCGCGGTGTACGCCAGCCTGGCGCTGGCCCTGGTGCTCATCCACCGGTTCACGGGGATCGTCAACTTCGCGCAGGGCGAGCTGGCCATGCTCTCCACGTACGTCGCCTGGCAGCTGGTGGCGTCCGGGATGCCGTTCTGGCTGGCACTGCCGGTCACCCTCGGGGTGTCCTTCGCCGGCGGCATGCTGGTCGAGCGGATCGTCATCCGCCCCGTGCAGGGCGCCCCCGAGCTGACGGTGGTCATCGTCACGGTCGGCCTGTTCATCTTCGTCAACGCGCTGGCCGGCCTGATCTGGTCGTTCACCGTGAAGGACTTCCCGCAACCGTTCCCCGACGGCGGGCTCGACCTGGCCGGAGTGCGCGTGGACTGGTCGACGCTCGGAATCCTCGGCGTGGTGGCCGTCGTGATGGGCCTGCTCTACCTGCTGTTCCAGCACACCTCCATCGGCCTGGTGATGCGGGCGGTCGCCTGCAATCCGGCCTCCGCGCGGCTGTCGGGCATCCGGGTGGGGCGGGTGCTGATGCTCGGCTGGGGGCTGGCGGCGACGGTCGGCGCGGTGTCGGGCGTGCTCGTCGCCCCGGTGCTGTTCCTGGAGCCCAACATGATGGGCGGGGTGCTGATCTACGCGTTCGCCGCGGCCACCCTCGGCGGCTTCGACAGCCCGGTCGGCGCGGTCCTCGGCGGCCTGTTCGTGGGCGTCGCCGAGACGCTGACCGGCGCGTACGTGGACGTGATCGGTGAGGACCTGAAGGTGGGCGTACCGCTGGTGATCATCCTGGCGGTGCTGCTGGTGCGGCCCCAGGGCCTGTTCGGACGGGCGGCGGTGGAGCGCGCATGAACACCCTCACAGCGGCACTCGGCACCTCCCGGGCCCGGCGGCTGCGCGCCGCGCTCACCGTACCGGTCATGGCGGCGGTCGTCGTCTACGCACCGTTCTACTTCGCCCCCTTCCAGGTCTTCCAGCTGACCATGGTGCTCCTGTACGCCGTGGCGCTGGCCGGTCTGAACCTGCTGGTCGGCTTCGGCGGGCAGATCTCGCTGGGGCACGGGGCGTTCTTCGCGGCGGGGGCCTACACGGCGGCGGTCATGCTCGACCGGTACGACACCGGCCACCTGGCCACGCTGCCGGTCGCGGCCGCCGGATGCTTCCTGCTGGGCCTCGGGTTCGGGGTGCCCGCGCTGCGGCTGCGCGGGCTGTACCTGGCCCTGGTCACCCTCTCGTTCGCGGTCTTCCTGCCGCCCTTGCTCAAGCGGCTGGAACCGGTGACGGGCGGCTCCATGGGCCTGACCGTGGACAAGCTGCAGCCGCCCGCGTGGAGCGGGCTGGCCGAGGACCAGTGGATGTACTTCGTCGTCCTCGCCGTCACCGCGGTGGCGCTGCTGCTCGCCCGCAATCTGCTGCGGTCCAGGGTCGGCCGTGCCCTGCGCGCCGTGCGCGACAACGAGAGCGCCGCCGAGGTGATGGGCGTGCGGCTGGCGCTGCACAAGACGCTCGCCTTCGCGTGGAGCGCGATGTTCGCGGGCGTCGCCGGGTGCCTGTACACCTGGGTGATCGGCTTCGTCTCGCCCGACTCCTTCAGCTTCGTCCTGTCCATCACCCTGCTGGCCGGCCTGGTCGTCGGGGGGCTCGGGTCGCTGTACGGACCCCTGCTGGGCGCGGCGTTCGTGATGTACGTGCCGAGTGTGTCCCAGGACCTGAGTGAGGCGGCACCGGGCGTGGTGTTCGGCTTGCTGATCATCACGGTGATGTTCGTGGCTCCCACGGGGCTGGCCGGTCTGCCCGGCCGGGTCCTGGCCGCTGTCGCCGCTCGCCCGCCCCGCACCACCGCCACCCCCGACCGGCCGCCCGGGGCCGCGTCCGATGGGGAACCCGAGTCCCGGGCCGGATCCGGAACCGCCCCGCCACCCACCCCTGCGGACCCCGCAGTTGTCGACGCCGAACCCGTGGGCGCACCGCCCCGTACGGAAAAGGAATGAAGCACATGCGCAAGACCACCGCTCTGCGGGCGGCCGCAGCAGCTGCCGCCGTCCTGCTCACCGCAACCGCCTGCAACAGCCGGCGAGGGCAGGACACCGCCCAGGACACCGCCGCGAGCGGTGCGTGCAAGGGCCAGCAGACCACCGGCATCACCGACAGCACCATCAAGCTGGGCGGGATCTATCCGCTGTCGGGACCCGCCTCCGCGTACGGCACGATCAGCAAGGGCGTGGCCGCCTACTTCAAGTACGTCAACGACAACGGCGGCATAGACGGCCGCAAGGTCGAGTTCATCGTCCGCGACGACGGCTACCAGCCGCCCAAGGCGGTCGAGGAGGCCCGCAGACTCGTCGAGCAGGAGAAGGTCTTCGCCGTGTTCCAGACCCTGGGCACTCCCTCCACGGCGGCCGTGTGGGACTACCTCGACAAGCAGAAGGTGCCGCAGCCCTTCGTCGCCACGGGTGCCTCCGTCTGGGGCACGGACGACAAGCACCCCTGGACCATCGGGTGGCAGCCCAACTATGTCGCCGAGGCCCGGGTGTACGCCAAGTACCTCAAGGACACGAAGCCGCACGCCGAGGTGGCGGTCCTCTACCAGAACGACGACTTCGGCAAGGACCTGCTCGGCGGGTTCAAGAAGGCGGTCGCCGGCAGCGGCATCAAGGTGGTCGCCGAGGAGAGCTACGAGGTCACCGACCCGTCCGTGTCGGCCCAGATGGCGAGCCTCGCCCGCTCCAAGGCCGATGTGCTGCTGGATGTCACCACCCCCAAGTTCGGCAGCCAGGCCCTCGCCGCCGACGCCAAGAACACCAAGTGGAACCCGCTGCACATCGTGAACAACGTGTCCGCGTCCGCAGCCGTGCTCCGGCCCGTCGGGTTCAAGAACGTGCAGGGCGTGGTCTCGGCGACCTACTTCAAGGATCCCGCCGACCCGCAGTGGGCGAACGACCCCGACATGAAGACGTACATGAATGCCCTGCACAAGTACGCCCCCGACACCGACCCGGCCAACCAGTTCAACGCCTACGGCTGGGCCGTCGCCTCCAGCCTGCACAAGGCCCTGGACGCGATGAAGTGCCCGACCAGAGAAGGGCTGCGGGACGCGGTGCGCCACCTGAAGGACGTGAAGGTGGGCCTGCTGCTGCCCGGTGTCACCCTGTCCACGGGCCCCGGCGATGCCTTCCCGATCGAGACGATGCAGCTGATGCGGTTCAAGGGCGAGCGGTGGCAGCTGTTCGGCAAGCCGGTGGACACCCGCAAGGAGTTCGGCCCGCTGACGAAGTGAGCCGGCGGGGGCGGTCCCGGTCGATGCCCTGAGCCCTGGGACCGCCCCCGCCCCGTCATCGCAGCCCGGCGCTTCCCGCACCAGGCAGGCGATCGCGGCTTCCCGCTCGCAGTGGCCGGCCAGGAAGTGCCAGGTGTTCGGCGCGAAGGCGCAGTCGGGGTGACGCGGGCCGAGGAGGATCCGGCCGTGCTCGTCCTGGATGTGGAGAGGGACCCCGACGATGTGCAGCCCAGTCCCCGCCGGGGCCTCGCTGTGCAGCGAACGGCCACCGTACGGCGATCCCGTCGCTGCGGGGTGCTCGGCCGCGCGGCGGCGGGTCAGTCCCCGAGTCCGGGCCTCAGGCGGAGCCGGTCGAGCATGTCGACGGTGCACCACTTCAGCAGGACGCCTTCACGAAGGCCCACAGTGTCGGGTCACCACCCCATCGGCCGGCGCAGACCTGGATGGGCACCGCGAGGCCGTCGACGCTCGTCGCATCCTCCACGGCGAAGGGCACCATATCGGTGGGCCTGCCCGCGGCGCCGCGCAAGAGGACCAGCAGCGCCGCACTCCCGCAAGGAGGTGTTCGAGGCTCCCCGCCTCGGCCGGGGTGGGCGCTCGGGTCGCTGTCGCCCTGGGCTCGCCGGCCCCAGCCCGGCTCGGCAAGGCAGACCCACCGCCCTCCATGGCACTCGGGCAGGCCGCACTACTGCACCGCCGCTTCCGCACCCGCCACCACTCTCGACCGGGCCTGGCTCGTGCCCCGTGCACGGCAGCTGCCGGCCTGTCAGATCCCGTGCCTATGCTGTCGCAGAGTTCGATCAAGGAGCGGGGCAGTGCGAATAGAGCGTCACCAGGTGGGCGAGGCCGTCGTGTCGGCAGCACGCGAGGACTTCACAAACCGCATCGGGGGCCAGGTGCGGTCCATGTCGCGGGGTGGCCGGATGGCCACCTACGAATGGCAGTCGATCGCAGACGAGTTCCTCGACTACCTGGGCGCCCTCTCCGTCGAGACACCCGGCCTCGACACCCCGGAGGCCAAGGCCGCCCTCAAGGACGCCTCCGAAGCCGCGGTCGGCGCCGTCGCCTACGCCGCCTACCACCCGCACTGCAGCTTCCAGGTCTTCCTGGAGTACGTGAACTTCGGCATGAGCTACGACCCCGGTGAGGATGCCCCGGAGGAGAGCGTCACGCCCGGGGAGTGGATTGACGCGCTCTGCCTGACGATCCTCAGGGACAAGGCCAAGTGGCATGGGGAGGCCTTCCATTTCGCACGGCAGAAGTTCGCCGAGCAGGCGCAGGGAACGCCCGTCGGTGAGCTCGCCACCGGACTGATGGCCGTGGTCCTGGACGACACCGGCGACGACGAGGAGTACCCGCCGAGCGCACAGGCCAAGCTCGCCGCCGTCGACGCGGCCCTGGACCGCGTCCGCACCCGCGCCCAGGAGACCGGCGAGCCCCTCCTTGACAGGCCGGGCAGCGCGGCGCTGTACACGCTGCGAGCCCTGGCCGCCGAGGACAGGGAGGCCTTCGATGCCGCGCTGGCCGACCTCCTGACCAGGCACACCACCCTGCACGGCCCGGCGGCCTCCCCGAGCAGCCTTCTCCCGCTTGTCCCCATCGCCCTCGCCGCGCTCGCGTACCGGACCCTGGGCTGGGCGCCTGCAGTCCGTACCGACTACCTCCCGCACGCGCTGGTCACCGGCTTCGAGACCCGAGGCCCTCGGGTCGCGGGGTTCGGCCGGGACCGGCGGCCGGACGCAGTGGCCGCGCTCGCCGCGGGCCCGCTGGTGGTCGAGCGGCCGGCCTGCGAGCGGACGGTGAACCCGCGGATCGAGGCCATGTACGACGAACACATCCGGGAGGCGTTCACGCCCGTCGGTGAAGAACCCCTGGACGTCCGGCTGCTGGGCAGTGTCATGGGCGATCAGGAGCGCCTGTTCAAGTGGCGTGCGGGGAGCGCCGGCGGCGTCACGGATGCGCAGCTCGCGAACCTTCGGCTGGCCTCCCAGGCGGGGGCGGCCCTGTTCCGTATCGCCCTAGCTGAACCGGGCACCGAGGCCGAGGTGACCATCGACGGCCGCACGCTGCGCTACCCGGCCGAGCGGGGCGAGGAAGCCGGCGCCGGGAACTGGCAGACGGCCACTGCCCTCGCCCTCATCACCGGCGCACGCGAGGACCTCGCCCCGCTGGTCCTCACCGGCCCCGCCTTCGCCCGCCCGGACGGCTCCGCCTTCAGCGCGTACCGCGAAGCCCTCCACGCCTACCTCAAGGGCACCGACCCCGAGCCGGCCGCGCAGCGGGCGTTGCAGCAGGCCGAGAAGGCCAAGGACGGGGGCTTCGCCATGCCGCCGGCCGTGCTGCTGTCGCAGCTCGTGGAGGGCGACGAGGAGAGCTTCAACCTGGCCCTGGCCGACGCGCTCGAAGCCCACCGCGACTACTACCAGGTCGCCGACCGCGCCAACGATCCGGATGCATCCGTCAACCTCGACATCCTCGCCCTCGCTTGCCACGCTCGCCGCCGCGGCTGGGCCATCCGCGTCGAATCCCCCTACCTTCCGCAGAGTCTCCTGCAGGCCGCTGAACCCTTCTAGGAGCTGGTCCGCACCGTAAGCCCCTACTGGCTCTTTCAGGCGAGGGCGGCACTGGGGCCCCGCACCGCGTCGGCCAGGTCCGCGGACGGCAGGGACTCTGCTTCGGAGAAGCCTCCATCAGATGCTGCGCAACGCGGCCGGAGCCGGGTCACGAGCTGGACGCCGGCCCCTCCGCTCCGTAGCGGAGGCCGTCGAGGAGCAGGTCGAGGAGGCGTCCGGCCCGTTCGCGTTGGTCGGGAGCGCTGGTGATCAGCGCGACGCCGGCCAGGCTGAAGCCGACATCGAAGGGGTCGATGTCCGGGCGCAGGAGACCGGCGTCGGCGCCGGCGTGCAGCAGGGTCCCGAGCGCGGTGCCGAGCTTGTCGAGGGTCTCGGCGAAGGGGTCCGCACCGGATGCGACCGCGGCCCGCAGTGCGTCCGCCATGCCCTGCTTGGCAGCCAGGTAGTCGATGAAGTCGTCCATCCACAGGCGGATCGCCCGGTCGGGCGGGTTGTCGGCGAGCAGCTTCGCGGCGCTGTCGCAGACACGGGCCAGCTCGTTGCGGTAGGCCGCCTCGACGAGCGCCTCGCGCGTGGGGAAGTGGCGGTAGAGCGTGGCCGAGCCGACGCCCGCGGCCTTGGCGATCGTGTCGATCGCGACGTCCGGGCCCTTCTCGGAAAAGGCGCGCACGGCCGCTTCGAGGATGCGCTCCCGGTTACGGCGGGCATCGGCGCGCAACACGCTCGGCTTGGTGGTCAAGGCTGCTCCCTTCATCGGAGGACCAGTCTAACTGGACAACCGGGGAGTTCCCCGCTTACCGTTGCAGATAACCGGGGAACTCCCCGGTTACGGGTATCGGCCCGTTGTGCCCCCAGGCAAGGAAGACCCTCATGACCTCCCCGAAGACCGTTCTGATCACCGGTACGTCCTCCGGCATCGGCCTGGCCGCCGCCATCGGCACCGCCCGGGCGGGCTGGACGACCATCGCCACCATGCGCGACACCGGCAAGGCCGGGGCCCTGCTCCAGGCCGCCGCGGAGGCGGGCATCGCGGACCGGATCCAGGTCAAGCGCCTGGACGTGACCGACTCCGCCGGCATCACCGCCTGCCTGGACGAGGTCGTCGCCGAGCACGGCCGCCTGGACGCGCTGGTCAACAACGCCGGCGCCGCCCAGGTCGGCACCATCGAGCAGAGCAGCGTCGACGACGTCCGCGCGGCCATGGAGGTCAACTTCTTCGGCGTGGTGGCGGTGACCCGGGCCGCCCTGCCGCACCTGCGGGCGTCGAAGGGCCGGGTGATCACCGTCACCAGCGTCGGCGGCGTCGTCGGCCAGCCCTTCAACGAGGCGTACTGCGCGGCCAAGTTCGCCGTCGAGGGCTTCATGCAGTCTCTCGCGCCGGTCGCCGCCACCGTCGGCGTCGATGTCACCGTGGTCGAGCCGGGCGCGGTGGCAAGCGAGTTCGTCGCCAATCTCGGCCTGGACGTCCCGACGCTGCTCGCCTCCGCCGGGCCCTACGGCCCCGCGCTCGAGGCCTACATCACCCGGACCCGGCAGGCGTTCGGGAACGCCCAGACCCCCGCCGAGGCAGCCGCCCCGATCGTCGACGCCCTGACCGTCGCCCGCCCGCCCTTCCGTATCCAGACCTCGCAGTGGGCCCGCGACTTCGTCGCCACCACCCTCGCCGACCTCGACGGCTCCGCCGTCCAGACTCTCACCGGTACCTGGGTGCGCTGACCGCCCCCGCCGCACCCGGTCCGGGGCGAGGGCCGCAGCACACCGGACCCACAACCAACCAGCCACACAGCGCGGGACGACCCGCAACAGCAAGGAAGATCACCATGGAACTCCGCACCCTCGGCAGCCAGGGCCTGACCGTCTCCGCCGAAGGACTCGGCTGCATGGGCATGAGCGCCTTCTACGGCAGCACCGACGAGGCCGAGTCCCTCGCCACCATCGACCGCGCCCTGGAACTGGGCGTGACCCTGCTGGACACCGCCGAGAGCTACGGCCCGTTCATCAACGAGCAGCTCCTGGGCAAGGCCCTCGCCGGCCGCCGCGAGCAGGCCGTCGTCGCCACCAAGACCGGCATCGAGTTCACCGACGACGGCACGCTCGTCGGCCACAACGGGCGCCCCGAATACATCCGTCGCTCCCTGGACCGCTCCCTGCGCCACCTGGGCACCGACCACGTCGACCTGTACTACCTGCACCGGGTCGACCCGCAGGTGCCGATCGAGGAGACCGTCGGCGCCATGGGCGAGCTGGTGGCCGCCGGCAAGGTCCGCTACATCGGCCTGTCCGAGGTCGCCCCGCAGACCATCCGCCGCGCCCACGCCGTCCACCCGGTCACGGCGGTCCAGACCGAGTACTCGCTCTTCGAGCGGGGCATCGAGGACGACGGGGTCACGGCCACCCTGAACGAGCTCGGGATCGGCCTGGTCGCCTACTCACCGCTCGGACGCGGCTTCCTGTCCGGTGCGATCACCAGCCCGGACGACTTCGCCGCCGACGACTTCCGCCGCACCGACCCGCGCTTCCAGGGCGAGAACTTCGCCCGCAACCTGGCCGTGGTCGACGAGGTCCGCCGCATCGCCGCCGCCAAGCAGGTCTCGCCCTCCCAGCTGGCTCTCGCCTGGGTGCTGCACCAGGGCGCGGTCGCCATCCCCGGCACCAAGCGCCGCCGCTACCTGGAGGAGAACGTCGCCGCCACCACCGTGACGATCACCGAGGAGGACGTGGCCGCCATCGAAGCCGTCGCCCCGCGCGGCATCGTCTCCGGCGACCGGTACGCCCCCGAGCTGATGCAGAACCTCAACGGCTGAGCGCAGGGCATGCCGGGAAAGGCCGCCCGGACGCCCCCCACCGTGCGGTGCCCCAGTGGCTCGCTCCGCCGACGCCGCCGCACCACTCCGGAGGCAAGGAATGGCAATCCTGACAGCACAGCAGCCCATCGGCTCCGAACAGGGCGCCGCCACCCAGGTCTGGGCGGCCACCTCCCCGCAGCTGGCCCACCAGGGCGGCGTCTACCTGAGCGACTGCGACATCGCCCCGCTCTCCCTGGACGACGCACCCGGAGTACGGCCCTACGCGGTCGACCCCGAACAAGCCGCACGCCTGTGGACCCTGTCCGCACAGCTGACCGGCACCAATGCGTTCGCGAGCCGGTGACACGGCGGGAAACGACACGTGCCGATCAGCATGACCACCGGGACGGCCCACACCGTGCTCACCTCCACCGAGGCACTCTCCCAGGGACCCGCACACGAACTGCGGGCACTGCGCGACGCCGACTTCGGAGGCAGCAAGGCTCTCGACCCGGAGGTGCGCGCGCTCAACGAGCGGGCCACGGAGATCGAGGTGACCTGGGCGCGCCAGGACGGCCAGGGGCGGGAGTTCAGGCAGGTCCGCGTACGCTACCTCGCCGCCCGGACGGACGCGGGATGGCGAACGGTCGCCTCAGTGATCCTGGCCGGCTGACGAAGCTGGGGCGGGAGCGTGGGCGCCGGTGCGAAACACCGGCTGGTGTTCGTCGACCGGCTCCTGGCCGAACGCTCGACCATCCGGCAAGAGACCCGATGCCTCCAAACCCCTACTCCCTAAAGCCATCAGCGGGGACGGTCAGACGTTGGGGACCTTCAGTGCGTCCCAACTGGCCTTGCCGGGGGTGCCGTTGGCATCGTCACCTGCGAAACCGAGCTTCCGCTGCCAGGCGGCGTAGGACTTCACATCGCCCGGGCCCCATACATCGGCGTTGGCGCTCGACTGGTACTGGTTGCAGCCTTCGGCGACGAGCCGATGGTGCATTGCGGTGATGATCGGCGATCTACGTCCGGTGTGGAAGAACGATGCACCAGGGAACGGCTCGGTAGCAGGCCCGGGTGCGGGGTGTGAATCCTTGAAGTGGTCGTACGCCTCCTGAGCCGCCGCGAGGACCTTGTCGTAGATCGTGTCCATGTACGGGCCGGCGCAGGCGGTCGAGGACCAGTGGTGGTGGTAGAAGAGGTTGCTCTTGCTGGGGCGTTCGCCGATCACCTTGGCGAAGTGCCAGCCGGCGAGACGTGCGGCGCTCTTCCAGGTGGCCTCGGCGACCGTCCAGCCGGGCGCGAGCGTTTCGTTCGCCATTTCGATGCTGATCGAGCTCTGGTTGCCGGCCATGTCGCCGACGGCCCAGGCGTACTCGTTCACCTTGACGTACTGAGCGACGGCACCGGCGGCGTCCACGTCGAAGTGAGCCGAAGCCGGACGTGTCCTCCAGACGTTGAGCACACCCTGGTGCGAAAGCCGGCCGCCGTTGTGGTGCAGCGTGACCGACGTCTTCCTGTAGGGCTTGTGGGTGACGTGGCCCGTCGCGCTGAGCTCGTCGATGAGGTTCGAGACGGTACGGTCGTAAGCGATGGTGGCGGTCACTTGGAGTCCTCCGCGTCGTTCTCGACGCCGTCCTCGGCGAAGGCGACGAAGTCGCTCTCCGGAAGGTCATCGAGGTTGTCGGTGCCGGGTCCGTCGCCGGTGTCGGTCCTTTCTAGGGCCGCCTTCACGTCCTCGTCGTCGAAGTTCTTCTCGGGCATGACGCCGTCCTTTCAGTTCTGCCCGCATAGCGTTGAGCGCGGAGGTGTACAGCTCCTCCACTCGCTTCTGCGGCGCTAGGGCCTCGGCCTTCAGACGTTGGGCACCTTCAGTGCGTCCCAACTGGTCTTGCCGGGGATACCGTTGGCATCGTCACCTTTCAAGCCGAGCTTCCGCTGCCAGGCGGCGTAGGACTTCACATCGCCCGGGCCCCATACATCGGCGTTGGCGCTCGACTGGTACTGGTTGCAGCCTTCGGCGACGAGCCGATGGTGCATTGCGGTGATGACCGGAGATTTCCGTCCGGTATGGAAGAACGACGCACCAGGGAACGGCTCGAATTTGGTGGGGCCGGCGGGCCCGTCAATCATGTACTGCTTGTAGGCCCCGCTCACGAACGTGGACCATTGGTTCCAGTCGTGTGCGTCCTTGATGGCCTTTGCCGTCTTGGCGTTGTAGAGCGGGTCCCTGAGCTTGCCCTCAACCCTGAGTGTGTCCGGTGGGGAGGACTGCTTTGGATGCTTGAGGGAGCGTATCTGGAAGAGGCCAATGGACGGCCCCCACTTGTCGTCGACCAGACCCTGGTCTCCGATGATGCCTGGGTCGCCTTTGGATTCCGCCATGGCGACGGCCGCCGCGATTTTGATGTCATCGCCGGCGAACCCTGCCCGTGTGGCGAGGGCGCGCAGCTCGGTCAGGCTCATTCTCATTTTCCGACGCCCCTCCAACTTGTTGATCAGAAGCCATGCCCACATGGCGCATCACGGTGTCGGATCCAGAACCGGGAATTGACCGTAATTCCCGATTCGGGAGGAGATATTGTCGAAATATGATAACTGTGCCTGCGGGTTAGCAATGAAATCCCGCTGCGAGCTTCCCCTGATTTGTGAGGCGTGAAAGATCACTTATTGCCACCATATGGCAAGGTCAGGGATCGTGCAAACAGAGCGCTGACGAGTTCGTGCACAGTAGGCGGTGAGACGTCGGAGACTTCGGTGGGACTCGGTGTTCGTATGTGCCGTGCCGATGCCAGGCCGGTGATCTCCTGATGACACAGCAGGCCAGCGACGGCTGGGAATGCGGCTTGTGCTGTCGTTCGTGCATTTCCTCGTACCAGGCTGGGGCGTTCTTCTTGAACCTACCGTGCGGTGGTCTCACCACCCGCCCACCGGTCTGCGCGGGCCCTAACCTCGATCTTTCACGACGGTCCATCGATTCATCCAGCGGACCTTTTCGGCTAGTCAGGTGGTGTAGGCACGCTGGTGGCCCGGCTGTCGCGCCGGGTGGGCGCCGGGTTCCATGGCTCCGGGCTTGAAGCCTGCTCGTTGGGAGAGGGAATCGCTGCTGGTCAGCCGGGCAGGCGTTTGGGCTCCCAGCGGCGGTCTTGGCCGGTCAGGGCGAGCATGGGCATCCAGGCGAGCAGGTCGAGTGCGAGCTGGACGATCTCCAGCCAGACCTGGTTCTGGTAGGCGCCGTGGAGGGGGACGTTGCGGACGATCAGCCGCATTCCCTTCGGCCGGCTCTTGAGGACGTCGCCGGCGAGCTCGGCGACCCAGGCGCCGTCGCTGACCTTGCCGTCCGGTTCAATGGCCGGGGTCCAGACCGAGGCCGGGACCAGAAGCACGGCTTGGTGGATGGCGTCGGTGATGGTCATCCCGACCGAGTAGGACAGCCATCGGCCACGTGCGGTGAGCCAGTTGAGGAACGTGCGGGTGCCCCCGCCGGAGTTACGGTGTTGCTGCCCGCGTTGCCCGGCCGCAGCAGGCCGGCGACCGGCTCTCCGGACCCTTCGCGGCCGTGGTCGACGAACGCGAACAGCGGGTGGTGGCCGAAGGTCTTCTTCCAGGTCCTGGCGGCGTGCTCCTTCTCGGAGTGCGACAGGACCAGCACCCCGTCGATATCGACGACCATCCCGCCGTGGGCGTCCGGGGCCGCCGTACCGGCCAATTTCCGGACCCGCTCGCGGACTTCGGCCCGCGCCTGGCGGATCGCCGCAAGGGCACGGGGACCGGCGGCTGCCAGGGTGTCAACCAGGCGGGAGACGGTCGGATCGGACGCCACCGGCCGAACACGGCGGGCTCGGCCCGCAGCATCGCGACATCGGCCAGGCAGTCCCCGCGCAGGGCCAGGGCGAGCGCGACATCCAGCAGGATCCTGCCCGGATCGTGCACCGCCCGAGGCTTGCGCCACGGCGCGAGCGCCGACGACAGCGCGTCCGCCGGCCCTGTCCGACAGGCTGTCTGCTTTTCGCTTATCTGATCACCTGTCGGATAAGCCGCTCATGAAAGCCCGACGTCAGGTGTTCCATGGCTCCACGGGCTCCAGCCGCAGCAGCCGGGTCGGCCAGGGTGCCGGCTTGGCCGGGCCGAACCAGACCCGGACATCCTCTCCGGTGCGGACGGGCAAGCGGGGAAAGTCGTTCTCGGCGTGCTCGGTGCGGTGCAGCGCGTTGCCCGGACCCAGGTGCCGGGCGGCGTACGCGTCGAAGTCGGCCGCGTCGGTGGGGTGGCACACGGTCGCGAGCACCCCACTCGTGCCAGGCTCCGGTGTGAAGCCCGGGCCGCGCAGCAGCAGGACGTCGTCGCTGTCGACCATGGTGGCGTTGGCCGCGTCGCGGTGCTCCCGCCAGACCGGGCCGGTGTAGAACGCCTCCAGCGCGTGCCGGCGGTGCGCCATGTCGGGGAACGCGCGCAGCCAGACGAAGCGGTCCGGGTCGTCCAGGTCGCGGAACCGGCCGCCGACGGTGATTCCGACCGCCTGCTGACCGGTCACGAACTCGCGCTCGAACAGCTCGATCAGCGTTTCCCGGGCGCCGGGATGCAGGGTGTACTGCCGGAGTTCGACGATGCTCATGCGGTGGCCTGCCCGGTGCGCGTGAGGTCCATGGTCCAGTTGTCGTCCATGCGCCGCAGGTTAGGGCCGGTCTGCTGACATCTACTGTCAGTGGATACTGAGCAGCATGCGTGCGAGCCGGCTGGTCACCCTGCTTCTGCTGGTCCAGAACCGGGGCCGGATGACGGCCCGGCAGCTGGCCGACGAACTGGAGGTCTCCGTCCGGACGGTCTACCGGGACGTCGAGGCGCTCGGTGCCGCCGGTATCCCGCTGTACGGTGCCGCCGGCCACGCCGGCGGCTACCGGCTGGTCGACGGCTACCGGACCCGGCTCACCGGACTGACCGCGGACGAGGCGCAGGCCGCGTTCCTCACCGCACTCCCCGGCGTCGCCGCCGAACTCGGCCTCGGCGAGGCGCTCGCCACCGCCCAGCTCAAGCTGCGGGCCGCCCTTCCGACGGAGCTGCGCAAGCACGCCGAGCGGATCCAGGAACGCTTCCTGCTCGACGCCCCCGGCTGGTACGGCGACGTCGACCGGGTGCCTCACCTGGCCGCGGTCGCCGCCGCAGTGTGGGCGCGGCGGGCGGTGGTACTGCGGTACCGGCGCTGGCGGGCGCCGGAGGAGATCGAGCGACGGGTGGAGCCGTATGGGCTCGTCCTCAAGGCCGGCCGCTGGTACCTGGTCGCCGGCGGGACGTCCGGGATCCGCACCTACCGAGTCGACCAGGTCCTCGAAGTCCGGCCGACGGAAGAAGGGTTCGTCATTCCGGACGGGTTCGACCTGGCCGGATACTGGAACGGCTATCTGGCCGACTTCCGAGCGCGACTGCACACCGGGGAGGCCCTGGTGCGGCTCACCCCGGAGGGCGCCCGCCGCCTCGGCGTGACAGCCACGGGCGACGGATGGACGGAGGCCCGCGTGCCCATCGAGTCGATCGACCACGCCCACCGAGAATTCCTGCGGCTGGGCGCCGATGTCGAGGTCGTGGCACCGGCCGAACTACGCAACCGCATCGCCGAGACGGCCCGAGCCCTGGCCGCCCGCTACGAAGGGTGACCCCGGGCAGAAGGTTCTCCCGACCTAAGGGCTGTCCCGCAAAAGATCACCGGCAGCTCGGCGGTGGGCTACCCCATGACTTCGCGGGCCGCGTCGAGAAACGCCGACCGGTTGTCCTCAAGGTAGTCCCGCACGCTCTCACCGTCGGGCAAGCCGTGCCACACGGTCTTGTTGAGGTCGAGGAAGTGCGCGTGTGCGGCGTCATGCACAGGCAGGGGGAACTGGATGCGGAGGAGCCGATCCGCGACCCATAGCCTGTACATGACGTCCCGGGTTGTGAGGTACCACGCATCGGTGTCGTCCCACTCGGACGGCCGGGTGTAGGCGCAGCGTTCGGCCTCGGCCGACACCTCGATGAACCGCTCCAGCAGCGCAAGCCGTTCCGCACGCCGGGTCTCCGTCAACGCGATCCGCTGCCGTTGCTGTTCGGCACGTTCCGCTGATTGCTGAGTCCTGTGCTGGACGAGGTAGGACAACACGCCGCCGAGGACAACGCCGCCCAACGATATGAGTGACACCCAGACCTGACCTGTCATGACGATCATCGTTCCATAGCGTCAATCTTTGAGGCGATCTTGAAGTGGCAGGTGTGATCACGGCGCTCAAGCGTCCTGGATAGCCCCGTTCACGCAGAGGACGACCGTGGAGCCTGCCGCTGGAGGAGGGCTCCTGCTGGTGGCCGCGTACTGGCGGACGAACCTGACACTGCGGCAACCCGCCCTGCTTTTTCCGCAAGGACACCGTGCTGATCGTGGACGGTACCTTGGTCCCCACCCGCGACCACACCGTCGCCGAGCAGTCGAAGAATTACCGGTTCGCCGCCAACCACCAGGTCGTCATCGACGCCGACGTCCGGCGCGTCGTGGCCGTCGGCCGGCCTGTGCCCGGCAACCGCAACGACTGCAAGGCATGGGAGCCGTCCGGCGCGAAAGACGCCGTCGGCAACGCCACGGTCATGGCGGACGGTGGATGCCGGGGCACCGGCCTCGTCATCCCCCACCGCCGTGAGCGCGGTCGGGCCGAACTCCCGGCTGAAGGACGACGGGGTCTTCGGGCCACGAGCGGTGTGGTCCACATGCACAACCTCGCACTCACTCAAGCCTGAACAGGACGAAGCGAGATCACCTTCGTGGCTCCTCAGGCACGCCAAAATCACGACGCATAGCCTCAAGCTGCTCGCGATTCGGGATGACCGAGTGTGGGCCGTCGGTTACGCCGAGATCACTGCGCATGGACTCCCTCATGGTGTCGATCAGGGACCAGAGCGAATGCTGTGCTTCAGCCGCTGATCGTAGGGTCTCACCCGGCCACGGGGTTTCCCTGCTCCAGGCGCAGCGTGTGGGTGTGGCCGACGTCAACGGCACTGCCTTGGCGGGGGGCGTGTAGGACGGGCGAGGTGGCCCGCATCAACGCCGACGGTGAACGAGGCACAGCGCCCGTAAGGACATTCGTACGCGACACTGGTCATGTCGGGCGCTGATGACACGGGTGTTGGATCTCATCAAGGGGCGGTCCGCCAGGCGCCCGGCACCACCCTGCGACATGTGTGGGTCACACATCCCCGTCGCCGATCCGGGCACGTCGACGAGCTCAAGGCCGGTCCGCCTAGGTGGTACTCGGGCGTATTGGAACCCGTCGTATGCTCCCGCAGACTGCCCAGAACCGTGGCGGCGAGAAAATGGCCGCTGCCTCGATGTCAGTGCCGGGGGATAGGTTCTCGGGCATGGTGAAAGCGATGATCGTCGACGGGACGGTTTCAGGCATGCGACCGCGGGGCGGACACCGATGGTGACGGTCTACGAATGGTTCGACGACCCGCGTGCACTGGACGCCCTGGCCGCCCAGAACTACCACCGGGGGCTCGCCGAGGCGCTGATCGCGGCTGCCGACCGCGATCGGCGTACGTGGGACGTCACCAAACGCAACGCCTTCCGGCTGGTTGCCGGGATGGACGAGGAGCAGCGTCGGCCAGTGCTGGACGAGCTGGTACGGATGCTCTCGTTCGGTCCCTGGCTCTCCGGGGACCAGGCGCGGTTCACCGCCGCCCTGCGGGCGATAGCCGACCTCGCAGACGGTGGTGATTCCTTGGACCCGGCCGACCGGGTGTACTACCGCGAGCAGTGGATCGCGGTGGCCCAGCACCAGGTCGAACTCTCGCAGATGCCCGAGGTCCGGCTCGTCATCGAGTACGAGCTGGCCGCCGGGCGGCCGGTCCCCGCGACCCTGGTCGCGGCGGTCCGGAGAACGGCGGAGGAGACGTTCACCGGGGCCGAGTACGCCGAGCTGGCCGCCCGGCTGACCGACCCTCCGGTGAACCCCGGCGAGGCCTGGGCCGACCGTGCTCTGGCCCAGGCCGAAAAGGGTGGCGCGCCCTGGTGGGAGCTGCTGGCCCACGCCGCCCGCGCGCGCTCCGCCAAGCCGAGCCGCGCCTGGGAGCGCAAGGCCCGCACGCTGCTGACCGCGATCGGCGAGCAGGAGGCAGCGGAGGCCGTGGTGGGCTGGCTTGCCCGGGTCGGCAGGCGGCGCACCCTCCCACTGATGTGCGAGGACACCCAGGTCGACGGGTACGACCGGTTCAACGAGAACGCGTTGCGCGGCCTGTGCTGGCTGCTGGCGCTGGTACCGCCCGCACCGGGGGACGCTTCGCGGCGCGCGGACGTGCTGACCGGCCTGGTCACCGACGCGCCGACAAGGGTGTCCAACGCGGCCGTGTACGCGCTGGCGCAGTCGGGCGATGCCGAGGCGCTTCGCCGGCTGGTCCGGTCGGCCGGTGCAGTGGACAGACCTACGCGCAAGCTCGTCGACGCCGCGCTGGACGCCGAGGCGCAGGCCAGAGGCGTCACCCGCGCCGAGCTCGACGAGCTGCTCACCCTCTTGGCCGGGAGCTCCTAGGCGGGGAGCAGCCGCACCAGCAGGAAGGCGGCATTCTTGTCCGGCCGCACGGTCATGGACTGGGCCCGGTAGCGTCCGGGTGCCAGGTCCACGGGGAGGTACTCGCCGCTGGAGACGACCTCCTGGCCCTCGTACGAGGCGTCGGTCAGCAGGTACCGCCCGCCGGTCAGCTCGACAGTGACCTCGTCCTCCCAGCTCTCGTCACCGACGACCGCCTGCGCGACGGCGGCGGCGAGAGCCGTGTCGTCGTCCGCATAGCACCATCGCGCGAAGACCAGGTGGTCGGGCAGCCAGGTGACGGCCTGCGGCTCGCCGCCGAGCGTCAGCACGTCCCCATGGCCCGGCAGCGGGAGGGCGTCCGCGTATTCCGAGGTGTGGTGCAGAGCCTGCTCCCACCCGTCCCACCCGGCCAGAGCGCCCTCCGGGACCAGCGCGTACCGGGCGGTGTCGGTGGAGTCGAGCCATCCGTCGACCGGTTCGAGGCAGTGCGGATCACGATTCATGCGCCGGATCATCGCACTCGCAGCTGACAGCGTTCGAGGCACAGGATCCGAAGGCGCGCCGGAGGAGCGCAGACCCAGCGCTATCGCCCAGGAGTTTGGGGGTGACGTCAGCTGGCCCCATCTGCGGGGAGCTGAAGGCCTCCTGCATGACCGCGGAGGCCGCGACCGAAGCGCTCAAATCGGCCTACTTACTTTTGCGTGACTGAGCCCTCCGGTTGGCAACTGTTCGCCAACCGGAGGGCTCAGCGTCCATCAGCGTTCGCATGAAGTGCCGACCCAACGCGATCACCGGTAGCCTGCGTCGCCCGCAGACCCTCCTGCGCGGGCGGTACGACCAGGACGGTGCCTTGCGGGATGTCGCATGCAGCGCCCCGCTGCACCCCGAGGCGGCCCCGCCACCTTGCTGCACAGCTCACCGCGGGCGCGCCGAGGCACCCCTGGAGGGCGTCCAGTTCACCACCGGATGGGGGTCCCGGACACGATGCCGCATCGTCCGCCGCAAGGAGGGCGCGTAGTCAGCCCCCACCCCACCAGCTGAGGTGCTGCCACTCGACCGGGCAGCGACCCAACCACCTTCGTGGCCCCCACCACTGCTGCTAGGCTCTCGCCCGAGCTATCGCGCTGGCTCAGTGACAACGGCTCCGCCGGTTCACCAGGTGCTGCGCGCCGCGCGCTTGAGTCCGTTCTCATGCCTCGGAGCCCTCCATGCCTGTCGACCATGCCCGCAAGACCGCCATCCGCCAGCGGATGGCCAGGACGGGCGAGCCCTACCGCAAAGCGGCTCGCGCCATCGACTTCATCTGTGCCTGCTCTACGCCGCCGCTGTGCGCGGTCCATCTGAGTCCCTGGGACTGTCCGGACGACTGCCCCCACCGGGACAACGTCCACGAGACCCCCGAGTACCGGGCTTGGGCGGCCACACCCCGCATCCCCGACGACTGCCCCGGCCATGCGACCTGCCAGGAGCCGGCCTGCTTCAACGGCTGCAACGACGTCCATGTCAGCATGTGCTGGGACTGCCTGCACGTCTTCGGCGTGACCGACGACGACCCCGAGGACGGCACCTGCCCCAACGGGTGCGCCCCGCAATTCCCGCTGGAACAAGCCTGGCTCGCTGAGCAGCCGACCGACGGACCCTGACCGGCCACCCACGCAACACGACACGGCCCCGAGCAACACCGCTCGGGGCCCACACATACGCGCGCGGGCACCGTCATGACCCGGCCGCGGCCGCTGCTGCCGCAGCGGGAGCGGCGCTTCCGCTATCCGGGCCGCAGGCCGTTGCCGGACCGAGATGTGCTGTGCGGGATCTTGTACGTGCTGCACACCGGGATCCAGTGGGAGTACCTGCCGCAGGACCTCGGTTCGGCTCGGGTACGACCTGCTGGCGCCGACTGCGCGACTGCAACGACGCCGGCGTCTGGCAGCGGCTCCACGAGGTCCTGCTCGCCGAACCCAACGCGGCCTCACGCCTGGACTGGTCCCGCCGCGTGGTCGACTCCTCCCACGTCAGGGCGCTAAAAGGGGGAGCCAGACGGGCCCGTCGCCAGTCGACCGGGGCCGGGCCGGCTCGAAACACCACCTCATCACCGACGGACATGGCACCCCGCTCGCAGTCCTGCTGACCGGCGGCAACCGCAACGACGTCACCCAACTGCTGCCGCTGCTCGACGCGATCCCGCCGGTCCGCGGCCGGGTCGGGCGCCCTCACCGCAAACCGGACTGTCTCTTCGCTGACCGCGGCCACGACCACGACATCTACCGCGACCAGGTCCGCGCCCGCGGCATCGTGCCCGCGATCGCCCGCCGCGGCACCCTGCACGGCACGGGGCTGGGCACCTACCGCTGGGTCGTGGAGAGAAGTTTTGCCTGCCTGCACGGCTTCCGACGTCTGCGCATCCGATGGGAACGCAGGGCGGACATCCACGAAGCCTTCCTCAAACTCGCCTGCTGCCTGATCACTCACCGGCAGCTCGGCGTTTTGCGCTGCCGTCAGTAGAAGTCATCACGCGGCTGGGCGCTGCGGCGATGCAGATCTATTCGGGGAAGCATCCAGCGGCCTATGAGATGGCGACATCATGCTGCAGTTCACACCTGTCGTGCTGGAGGTGCAGCCGGTAGAGGTCCTGCAGTGCAGCGACGGGAAAGGAGTGCTGAACCCACTTCGCCCGATAGCCGTCCTCGCCATGAACCTGCAGTACTGACTGAGCGGCTTCCAGGATGACGTGCCCCAGCAGGTCTCGCGGCTGCGTAGAGGCCCAGACGAGTGTGCCCTTCTGGTCGGGCGCATCGAAGCTCGTGGACATGTCAGGGAAGCGGTAGATCGCCACATCAACCTCCGAACCCCTGCCTCGCAGGACCCACCTCACTTCAGCCGGTTCAAGGTCGAAGGAGAAACGCTGGACAGGTATGGGGCCATACAGACCCGCCACACCGTGAAGCAAGTCGGCAAGAGCATCCGTGCAGTAGCTGACGACGTCCTTCCGCTCCGAAGAACCATCCTTGATGAGGCACGTCGCCCAGCCGCTGCCACTCAGTTCCCAACTGAACTGAAGATCATTGGTCATCCCGCCCCTCCCGGTGATCGTCTCCGAAGACGGTACAGCGCAGAGACAGGGACCCCTCGCAACCAACCGCCGGACCCACCAGTCAGGAGACCGACCAGTTCGCTTGGCGGGTGCTGCGCCCGTTCATCTTCATTGTGTTAGGCGCTGTAAGTAGCTTTTCTACTTCCGCAGTTTTTTCGTTCGGTTGCGTTGCCCGATTTCCTTGATTTCGGTGCGAATCGCCAACACTGGCGGTCGAAGGCCGGCACGGCGGCGAGCCGGGCCTTCGCGGCGGTGAGGTGCAGCCATCCGGGACGGGGGTCAGGATGTCGCCGAGGGCCACCAGCGAGTGGCGTCGGTGGCGGCACGTAGGGTCTGCGCATGACTGATCAGTGGTGGGTGGACGTACGTCAGCGGGTTGAGGCGGCTGGTGCAGGGCCTGCGAGCAGCAGGGTTTTCGGGGCATTGGGACACAAGTGGGTCCTGGAGGACCCGCTCACCCAGGCCGAGGTTGCCGAACTCGAGGCCCAGATAGGCGTGCGGCTGCCGGAGGAGTACCGGGCCTTCCTGCTCGACGTGGGCGCCGGCGGCGCCGGCCCCGCGTACGGCCTATTCCCGGTTCGGCGCGTGCAGGGCCGTTGGCGTTGGGAGGGTGACGGCGCGGACCTGGCTGACCTGTCGAGGCTTGCCGAGCCGTTTCCTGACCAAGGTCCGGACCCGGAGCTGGTCAACGATGTTCTTACCCAGCGTCCCGAGGAAGAGGACTTCGACGACATCGAGGACTTCGACGACGCCATCGAGGCGTGGGACGAGCGGTGGGAAGCCGTCATGTTCGCCCCGGAGCGCACCGCTGGCGCGATCGTGATCTCCCACCTGGGCTGCGCCCAAAGAGAGTGGCTGATCATCAGCGGCAGCCACCGCGGAACGATCTGGTTGGACTGCCGGGTAGACGACGTCGACCTCGCCCCGCTCCTCGACGACGACGGTATGCCGGTGAGGTTCGCCCGCTGGTACACCGACTGGCTGGAGAAGGCCGAGCACACAGCCCTGTCGGCACCGTAGGTCGTCACCCTGCGCTGCTGAGCGTCGGCGTTGGCCCAACGGGCCACCTAGGGGTTCTGGCCGGCCTTCCGTGATGAGTACGCCCGGCAGGGGACCCGGCGATGCCGATGCCGAGCGGCATATCGTGTCCAGGCAAGGCATCTCAACCACGGGGGCGGACATGACAACAGGCGGCCAGGAGGCGGAGATGCGGGGCGCGGTCGATCCCGATCCAGCGTCGCCTGCGGATCTGGTGCGGCGCATCGAGCAGATCGCACTGGCTCAAGGTTTCGACTTCGGCGAGGTGCGGACCCGCTCGGGATGGGCCGCCGGCGCCGAGGTGAGCACCGATCGAGGAATAGTCGTTGTTTCCCCGTGCGAGGAGGATTCCTTCTGTATACGGATCCTCCGCCACCGTGGCTTCACGTCCTCGGAGGGGTGGACGAACGACCTTGTCGCTGCGGTGGAGGTCGCGAATCTGTGGCACCAGGGCGACAGTCTGCGGGAGCTGCGCGACCGCTTTCCCTTCATGAGCTGGAGCGAGCTGGCGCAAGCGTTCGAGGATGGTGACCCTGCTCCCGCGAAGTGGCGTGAGCTGCTTTTCAGTGAGTGGCATTTGCCTGATCGACCGTTCCTGAAGGCGGCCCACGCACACCCTCAACTGCGGAGGTTCTGGCCCGACATCAGCCACAGGAGTCTGACGCTGTGCCGGACGCCATTCGACTTGGAATCGGGCCTTGTGAAGATCTGGCCTCTGGGGGAAGGCCGCTATCGAGTCACCATGTGTCCGGGTGAGTTCTGGCGTGAGGTGTCCTCGCTGAGCACGGCCCTTGAGGTCGCCGCTGCCTGTTTCGCTCCCGTTCCGGATTCGTAGCCCTCCGACGCGCAGTTGCTCTCCTACGGCAGCTGCAGATGGCTGCTTCTGCGCTTTCTGATCATGTTGTGATGTGTCGGCGTAGGCTTGCCAACGGCGGTGGCGGAGGCGCGCGCAGTGTTGGGGAGGGGAACGCGCGCGAATCTCCGGGAAGGCATCGAGGGATCCCCGCATCTCGTCGTAGCTCGAAAGAATCTGTACGATGCGTGCGCCCATGGGCTCTTGTCGGGACACGTCCCGCGAGGGCCCTTCTTCTCACCGTGGGGATGCATATGCGCAGACGCGCTTCGGTCGCCGCTCTGTCCGGCGCCCTGGTTCTCTCTTCGGCTCTGGTGTTTCCCGCCGCCGCGCAGGCGCACGCGGGGCCCATGACCAGTGACGACACGACGATCACGAAGGTCGTCGTCAACGGCGGCAAGGACATCGTCCTCGGCACCTCCGCCAAGAAGACGTTCACCGCCACGGTGACCGCGACCGACCCGGACGGCATCACCGGCGGCTGGGTCGCCCTGTGGCACGGCACCTCCTTTGATGACCAGGGCAGGGACGGTGCTCTGTTCCCCGCCGAGGAGGGATCGGGCTCGTGCGCGGCGGCCGATGTCCGCACGTCGACGTGCACGGTCCACTTCACCGTGGACCCGAAGGTTGACATGACCACGAACTCCTATGCGGGCACCTGGCACGCGTACGCCATCGCGTACGGCCTCCCGAGCGGTTCCGTCAGCGACGGATACGCCGGCTCCGTGCACATCAAGCGCAACACCACGCTGACCGCGAATGCCTCGCCCGAGCCGGTGGTGCATGGCCGGACCATCACGGTCAAGGGCACGCTCACCCGCGCCAACTGGGAGACGCACGCGTACGCGGGCCTGAGCAACGTGTCGGTGAAGCTCCAGTACCGCAAGTCGGGCACCAGCACGTACACGACCCTCAAGACCGTCACCAGCGGCTCGGGCGGAGCGGTGACGGCCACTACGACCGCGACGAGCGACGGGTACTACCGCTTCTCCTACGCGGGCACCACGGCCACCGGCGCCGCGACGTCGGCCAGCGACTTCGTCGACGTCCAGTAGGAACCAGGGACCCGCTTCCGGACCAGGGACAGGGGAGCGGGCAACCCCGCCGTCGATATCAGTCTCGGTCTCCCGGATCCGGAATTCCCGTCGCGTACGGGTTCTCCTCGCCCTCCGTGAGGATGCCCATCAGTCGTCCCCTGGGGGCAGATCGCGTTGACCTGCAATGGCGTCTGAGAATCGCGATCGATCCGGGTCCGATTCGTCGACGATTCGCGTTCGTTTCGCGCGCGATTCTTGTGCAGAGCTGCATCAAGGGCGGTCGCCTGCCTCGGACATGAAGGCGTCCCGTACCACGAGGAATGCGGTACGGGACGCAGGCGCAGCGGCCGGAGCGCTACTCGGTGGCGGTGGCGGTGGCGGTGTCAGCGACGGTCACGACGAGCTGCTGCAGCTTCGGCCGCCTCGATCATGACGTTATGTGACTCGACATCAGGTAGAGACGGCCGCTGTGGCAACGGTAGACCCGAAGGCCACGACTTCGCGTTCGGGGGCCTGTTGGTCTCGTTGTCCGGTCGCTTCGCCCGTTCCGAGACCCGGGAGACGTTCGCGCGGATGAGCCGGGGCATGCTGATGGAACTTGAGGACGTAACTGCGGGACCTGGCCGAAGCGATGGGTGAGCGGGGCCCGCATCGCCTGCACCACCTGCTGTCCCGTGCGGTGTGGGATGAAGAAGCGGTGCTGGGACGGACGGCGGCCTGGGCCGTGGAACCTGCTCGACGACGAGGACGGGGTCCTGATCGCGGACGAGACGGGGGACGCGAAGTCCTCGCCCGACGAGCTGAGCTTTGCGACCAAGCCTCAACGCGGATGCGGACCGGCACGGGCCCAGAAGGGCGTCCGCGACTACGACTGGGCGCTGATCGAGATCACCGCCGCCGACACCGCCAACGGCCAGGACGGCGCTACTAATGGACCTCGGTACTGCCGGCCCGTCGGCACCATTACACGTGCACGGTGTCGTACTACCGCTGCTTCACTCCGGGACCGGTGACACTGGCGCGACGATGTCACTGGTGTGTCTCAGGCCGCACGCCCGCCACCCCGACTTCCTGGCCGCCCAGCGGCGCGAACGCGCCCGTATCCGCAGCGAGATAGGCATCCGCTGGGGCGGCCGCCCTCTCAATCCCGCGGCCTGACCGCCGCGCCGTGACCGTCGGCGATCTGACACCAGCGGCCTCGCCGCAGGAACGAGGCCCCCCAGGGCGTTGCGGGCCAGCAGGCAGGCGTGCGGTCTGCTCGCCAGTCCGCCAGGCTCCTGCTCCAGCCTCGCGGTGACGACGAGTCCGGCCTGCTCCAGCAGGCCGATCATGCGGTTCAGAGGCAGGAGATCCGACTCGTAGGACACCGGATGGCCATAGCCCTGGGTCGGCTGCAGCCGCTCATTGCCGACATAGTCTCCCCAGAGCAGATAGCCGCCGGGCGCGAGCGTGCGGTGGACCTCGGCAAACACCGCCGGCAGCCACCGCGGGGGCGTGTGGTGGGTGGAGTACCAGGCCAGGATGCCGCCGAGCTCGCACCGGCCCGCTCGTCGACGGGCTCATCAACCACTTGGTCGACGATCCGGGCGAACCGCAGGAGATCCTCACTTCCCTGGACCGACTGGCGGCCGCCACCCGCCAGGATGCCGACGACGTCCGCATCGCCCTCGCCGAGCTGGTGGAGTCGGGGGACGCCCAAGTGCAGCGTGGCCCGGAGCCGGCCGACGCGGAACGCCTGGAGGCGCACCAGCGCTTCCGCCCGGTCATGAACGGGGATCACTTCCGCGAGAACCGAGTACAGCCGACTATCAAGGGTGACGACGCGTGACGCAGAGCGTGCCGGGCACGGTGGGAACGGAAGACACGCGCCTGATCGTGGTCCGGGGCAACAGTGCCTCGGGGAAGTCGTCCGTCGCGGCGGGCCTGCGCGAGAAGTTCGGCCGCAACCTCGCGATCGTCGGCCAGGACAACCTGCGCCGCATCGTGCTGCGCGAACGCGACCGGCCCGGCGGCGCCAACATCGGCCTGATCGACCTGACCAGCCGCTATGCCCTGGACAACGGCTTCCATGTCGTCGTGGAGGGCATCCTGTACGCCGACCGCTACGGCACGATGCTCCAGGACCTGGTGCGCGCCCACCGAGGTGTCTCACGCTGCTACTACCTCGACGTGCCCTACACGGAGACGGTGCTCCGGCACGCGACGAAACCCGATGCCGAATACCTCGAGCACGTCACCGAAGACCACCTGCGCGACTGGTACCGAGAGAAGGACCTGCTGCCCGATGGCCTGGAGACCGTCCCCCTCCACAGCTGGGGGAGGGGCGCAAGCACCGCAACCACCTGCGGCTGCTGGAGATGATGATGACCTCCAGAGCGCCCGAGCGCGTCGTTGGGGCGGCCACGATGCGTGAGGCATACGAGGTGCTCCTCGGCTACCCGGCGCTCGGCCCGTTCCTCGCCTATCAGTTCGTCATTGATCTCAACTATGCGCCTCATCTTGGGTTTTCTGAGATGGACTTCGTTGTGCCAGGCCCTGGTGCGCGTGATGGCATCCGTAAGTGCTTCGGTCCTGCAGCCGACGGCATCGAGGCGGACGTCATCCGCTACATGGCCGACTCCCAGCAGGAGCATTTCACCCGCCTGCAGCTGCCCTTCGCCGGGTTGAAGGGACGACGGCCCCTGCAGTTGATCGACTGCCAGAACCTGTTCTGCGAGGTCGACAAGTACGCCAGGGTGGCCCACCCGGATATTGCAGGCATCAGTGGTCGCAGCCGCATCAAGCAGTCATACCGGCAGGACGGCGCACCGCTGCGGGCCTGGTTCCCGCCGAAATGGGGCCTGAATTAGGCGTCGGCTGCTCGCCGTGGTGGATCAGACACCAACGCCGAACAGCGTTGGCGTCAGGGAGTGCTGGAGGGCACCGAGTTCGGACTTGGTGCAGTCCAGCCGGGCGCATCCCGCCATGACGGTCAGCGCACCGGGCGTGAGCTCGGCGTGGTGGGCGGCCCCTGATCACGGCCTCGGGGCCCGCCGTGGTCTGCGGCGGTCTTCATCCCAAGCTTCGTCGTCGTCCGTGACATGGGCGCTGCCGGCCTCGTAGGCGGCGCTCCATTTCGCCGAGGAACGCAGCTTGTCCAGGCGCCGGATGATGCGGGCGAGCTGGTCGACCGGTTCCGGCTTCTCGGCGGTTCCGGACCGTACGCCGTTGATGAGCTGCCGCCAAAGACCAGATGGGCGGCCGCCCTGCCTTCCTCCCCTTCGGCAAAAACGGCTCCAGCACCGCCCACTGTGCATCCATGCACACGCCCTGGTGGTGCCAATGCAGGCGGAGCATGCCAGGGCACTCATGGAGTAGAAGTGAAGTGTGTGACGGATCCATGACGCTGCGACCCCTCCGGCAGTGGGCCAGCACCATGGATTTCCTCGGATCACAGTCCGGCGAGAGTGGACTCCCGCTCGCGAGCGGTGGGCCCATCATGCGGCCGGCATTCCACATCAGGGGGACACACATGCGCCGCCGCATCGCCGCCGCCGTCCTGTTCGCCATCAGCGTCTCGCTTGTCGGCTGCTCAAGTTCGAACGACAGCCACAGCGCTCCGAGCTCGGCGCAGAAGCTTGCGGACTTGGGCGGTGGAAGCCACTCCGTCGGCCAGCGCCAGCAGGCACTCAACACGTGGGATCCCGCCGCAACGAAGACCCGGCGGCGCTGGCCGGTTATGTGCGCGCAACGGTGCAGGATATCCAGCGCTGACCTGCGCACTGCCTCGGTCGTCTTCTAGGGTCGTCCGTATGATGATCGACACTGGGGTCGCCGGCTTGCTCTTCGAATCCCTCCGGGCGGACGCACTCACCAGCCCGGAGCAGCTGCGCGAGCTCTACCCGCAGCCGAACCCGAACTCGCTCCGCAAGGAGATCGACCGCCTGACCGAGGAGACCCGGGCGCTGATCGGCTGTTCCTCGCTGGTGTTCATCGGCAGTGCGGACGTCGAGGGCCGGGCGGACGTGACGCCGCGTGGCGGCCCGGCCGGGTTCGTCTCGGTGCTGGACGAGCGCACCTTGGTGATCCCCGACGCGACCGGCAACAAGCGGCTCGACACCATGCACAATGTGCTGGAGACCGGACGCGTCGGACTGCTCTTCCTCATCCCCGGCCGCCCGACCACGCTGCGCGTCAATGGCCGCGCCTGCGTCTCCGCGCGCCCGGAGCTGCTCGCCCAACTCACTCCCGTTGGAAAACCGCCGGTCACGGCGATTGTGGTGCATGTCGAGCAGGTCTATCCCCACTGCCCGAAGTCGCTGATGCGCGCCAACGCCTGGCAACCGGAGCGGTGGGTGCCTGCTGACGCCCAGCCGACCAGCGCCGAGGTGACACTGGCCCAGCTGAATCTGCCGGGCATGACCGTCGACCAGATCGAGGAGGCCGAACGGGAGTCACTGCGCCTGCGTTACGAGTGAAATTCGAACTGAGTCGAGAAAGGCACCCGCTGGGGCGGGTACGACTTGCTCTGACCCCTGCCGAGCAGGATGACAGTGCTCCGCGAATTTCGACCCGACGCGCTTCCTCACCCGGAGGATGCAGCGTGAGCGAGGCGGCGCAGAAGGTCCTCGCAGCCCTGCAGAACGCCTGACCGCCATCCGTCCCACCATGGGACGCGTGCGGCGGAGGCGGGGGCTGTGCGGGCCGGGTCGTGCGGGCCGGGCCGGGCTGTGCGAGCCGGGCCCTGCGGTGACGGCCCAGGCCTGCTGCCCTCACCACCGCGGCTGCGTCCGGCGAGAACGGCTCAGGGCGCCAAGTTACGTCAACCGCGGCGGTCGACCCGTTGTGGTGTCTCCATTCACTGGGCCCGGGTGCTGGGTGAACGCGGCGCGGTAGGCGCTGGGAGTGAGCCCGGTCCGTCTCGACAGGTGCTGGCGTAGGGAGTCGGTGGTGGCGAGACCGCTGAGCCGGGCCACGTGGTCCATCGGCAGGTCGGTTGCCTCCAGAAGTTCCTGCGCCCGGATCACGCGCTGGTGGAGGAGCCACTGGAGAGGGCTGAGGCCAGTCTCTGCCTGGAACCTGCGGGTCAGGGTGCGGACGCTGGTCCGCGCGTGGGCAGCGAGGTCGGCACGGGTGAGCGGTTCGTGCAGGTGGTCGAGCGCCCAGGCGCGGGTTGCGGCGAGCGAGGTTCCGGTCTCGGGCGGCAGTGGCGTCTCGATGAACTGGGCCTGCCCGCCGGGTCGCACGGGTGCCGCTACCACCAGACGGGCGACGGCGTTGGCCGTCACGGCGCCGTAGTCGGTCCGTACCAGGTGCAGGCACAGGTCGATGCCGGCGGACAGTCCGGCGGAGGTCAGGAGGTTGCCATCCTCGACGTACAGCACGTCGGGGCGCAGCTTGACGGAGGGGAAGCGGCGCGAGAACTCCTCGGACTTGGCCCAGTAGGTGGTGGCGCTGCGTCCGTCGAGCAGTCCGGCCTGGGCCAGGACGAAGGCACCTGTGCAGATCGAGGCGACACGTCTGCCTGCGGCTGATGCGCGGCGGAGTGCTGAAAGGACGCGCGGGTCGATGTCTTCGCGGGCGCCGGTTCCGGTGACGATGACGGTGTCGGCGTCGTCGATGGCCTCCAGCCCATGGGGGACGGTGATTTCCAGACTGCTGCTCGCGACTGGCCCGGGACGGGCGGTGCAGATGCGCACCTGGTAGCCGGGTCGTCCGTCGATGGTGGTCTCTCCGAGCACCAGCTCCGGGATGGACAGGTCGAAGGTGGTGACAGGGGGGACGGCGATGACGGCGACCCGATGCATGGCCCGAACCTCCGGATGTTTGGCATTCGGGCCACTACCTTACGGATCACCAGGGACAGAGGGTAGAGCTGTCGCCCCGGCCGTCGGGGCGGCTGATCCCACTTTCTCGATCAGGGAGTGCACACGTGTCCTTGCGCGTCATCGTTGGAGCCGGAGCCACTGGATCGGCCACCGCGCGTCTGCTGGCCGACGCCGGTGAGCAGGTTCGGCTAGTCACCCGCCGAGGCAGCGGGCCTGCGCACGAGCGGATCGAGCGGATCGCCGCCGACGCCACCGACGCAGTCGGGCTCATAGAGTTGACCACCGGGGCAGTGACTTTGTTCAACTGCGCCATGCCGCCATACGACCGCTGGCCGTCCGAGTTCCCGCCTCTGGCCGCCGCGTTGCTGTCCGCGGCGGAGCGCACCGGCGCGGACTACGTCATGCTCGGCAACACCTACGGCTACGGCCCCGTCGACGGGCGCGTCACCGAAGACCTTCCTCTGGCACCCACCAGCGTCAAGGGCCGTGTCCGCGCCCGGATGTGGCACGACGCACGCGCCGCCCACGAGGCCGGCCGGGTGCGGGTGACCGAGGTCCGGGCCAACGACTACCTTGGCGCGGGCGCGTACTCGCCGTTCACGCTCATGGTGGGGGCACAGGTGCTGGCTGGCTCGCCCGTCTCCTACCCGGGCGACCTCGACGCCCCGCACAGCTGGACGTACACCACCGACGCGGCGCGCACGCTGATCGCCGCAGCGCGGCACGAGGAGTCCTGGGGTCGGGCCTGGCACGTGCCCTCCACCTCTCAGGCCCCGGTCCGCGAACTGGCCGCGCGCCTGGCTTCAGCGGCCGCTGCACCTGCCCCAAGGCTGAGCCGGATGACGACGGCCGAACTCGAGGAGATCGGACGCACCAATTCGGTGATGGCGGAGTTCCCGGAGATGCTGTACCTGTACGACCGTCCCAACATCCTCGATGCGTCGTTCACCGCGGCGGTCCTTGACATCGCCCCCACCCCGATCGATGTGGTCCTCGACGATATGGCCGCGGAGCACGGCCGGTCCGAGGCCATGGCGGACCGCCGGTGAGCCGGTAGGCGTGACCCCGACGGGAACGCCGGTGATCAAGTGACGGTGGGTACACGCGAGCCCGTTCCGTGCGCCGCTGGGCGTCTGCCCGGCGCGGCCGTCGCCCAGCGCGCCGTTCTTCAACCTTTGGCAGAGCCTCGGTGACGCCGGTACGTTCTGCGCGGTGACTTTGATCGAGACGCACGGTCTCGTGACGATGACCGACGAGGCGCAGGTGCGCTGGACGGCGCTGGGGGACACGACTCGGCAGTCGGCTGTGGTTCTGCTCCATGGAGGTCCGGGGCTGCCGGACCATCTGGGCGGTGGCGCCCCCATGATCGCGAACCTCGGTCCCTCCTACGGCACCGATGTGAGCGGCGGGAACTGTTGGCGAGGGGCGTCCCGGCGCATGAGGCGCTCACAAAACCGCTGGGGAGGTCGGAGCAGACCGACCGCCGCCGCTGGTTGTGGTCTTCGATTGACCGGACTCATGTGGACACAACCAAGGCTTGGGGCGGCACCTGGTTAAAATGCGCTGCGCGCTACAGCTACCGGGGCATGTCCGGCCAGCGCGCCGCCAGGAGAACACGGCCTCATGCGCACCACTTCACCCACCTCGCACGCTTTTTGGACCGCCCTCGCCGCTCTGACTGTTGTTTTGGCACTGATACTCGCCGGTTGAGGCTCACCTTGATGACGATCGGCACATCTCAGCTGGTGCGGGACGTCCCGCTGTTGGCCGTGGCACGGGCTGCGTTGAAGAACTGCGGGGGAGTGGGAGCCGCGACCGGCCGAGTCCGGTGCTCCGCGACTCGCGGCGCCGGTATGCCCAGCCCATGCGTGAACACGCCAGCACTACCCGGGCCCGTTGCGCCGGGTTGGAGGGGCAGTCTGCGAGCAGGGCGATGCCCTCCGCGCACCGGGCGAACAGATGGGGGGCCTCCGCCGCGGCCGTGGGCGGCGCGGCGTACGGGCCGCCGACCCGCGAGCGCCGGGAATTATCTGAGGCTTGTCCCGTAATGATCGAATGGCTGAGTCAGACGGCTCTGGCGTGGCCTCCTCGATCTATCCGGCAAGGGTGAGGGTGTGGAGGCGGGCGAACCTTGCGGTGGGAGATGTTGTGTTCCCCCTCCCAGGCAGGACGTTCGGTCTGGCTGCGTTCTCGGCGGTGTGGGATGACCAGGCCGGTGCCGCGGTAGCCGTCGTCGGCAAGGACAGCTGTATGGCCGACGGTGGCTTTTGCGTCCGAGAGTTCCCATGCCTTGCAGTCGTTCCGGTTGCCGGGAAGGGGCGGCCGACCACGACGATGAGTCGGGCGACGGTGTCCGGGCGGAACCGCCGGCGCGGCCGGATCGCGAGGAGGGGCCCAAGGCGGACGATGATGCGGTCGGCCGCGGACTTCGAGATCCCGAACAGCGGCCCGAGCCGGCGCAACGTGAGGTTGGTACGCCAGTACGCTGCGACCAGTAGGACCTGGTCCTCCAGCGGCAGGCTCCAAGGCCGGCCGCGTCGGACGGTATCTGCCCCCTCACGGCGCAGCTGTGGACCCCAGTGCGTTGGGATGCCTCGTTGTGGGTGCGCAGTTCTGCGCTGGCGGGGCTTGTCACTTCGCTCCAGAGTCTGCGGCAGCCTCGGTGCGCGCTGGGGCCGTCGTCGGCACCGCCATGCGCGAGTGCGGGGTGGAGGCCGAGGGACGGCGTTGTGTCGGAGTGGCTGAGGGGACCGCGGAGGATGAGGCGGTGGTGGCCGGGGGGACGGCGGAGGGTGAGGCGGTGGCGGCCGGGGGGCGGGTGGGAATGGGTGTTGTATGTGTCGACGGGCGGGAGCTGGGGCGGGGGGTGACACTCACGGGAGCCGACTCGGCCGGGGTCGGTGGCGCCGTGGGGCTGCTCGCGGGGGGCGGAGCGAGGGGGACCGTCGTGGGGGTGGGCTCCTGGTGGGCAGTGCGCAGCAATGGTATGGCGAGGAGGGCAGCGACCGTGCAGGTCGCGCCGGCTGCGACAGCAGCGCGCAGAATGCGGCGGCGGGCCGCGCCACGGCGGATCTCTTCGTACCGGCCTGGGGGAGGGGCAAGGTGCTCGGAGGACGGCCGCATGATGACGGCCAGGGGGTCGTCGGGTTCGAAGTCGGGACCGTCGTCATCGTATGTGATCAAGGCTTCTCCTCAGGTGGGCGCGGAGCAGTTCGCGGGCCGCGTGCAGATCGGCCTTGACGGTTCCTTCCTTGCGCCCGGTCAGCTCGGCCACCTCCCGGATCGGCAAGTCAGCGTAGTAGTGCAGGAGGGTCGGTATGCGCAGTCGTTCGGGGAGCGCCTGGACGAGCAGGCGGACCGAGGGGTCGGTCTGCTCGGTGGGCGGGCGGACACACGCCTCCACAGTGGCGCGACGCATGGCGTTGCGCTCGCGCTCCAGGCGGCGCCAATGGTCCCGGACGATGTTGGCGGCCGTGACGTAGAGGAAACCCCGGGGCTCTGACACGGACGTCCAGCGAGCCCAGAGTCGGGTGAACGCCTCCGAGGCGATCTCGTGCGCGGTCTCGTCGTCGTCGACCAGACGGCGGCACCAGCCGGCCAGGCGGGGGTAGAGAGCGGCGAACAGCTCTGCTGCCGCCTTCTCACGGGACCGTTTCAACGCTCTCCATGGGAGGATGGGGACACTTTTCGCGCCCGGGGGCGCGGGGGCACCCGCGGGAAAGACCCCGGGCCGACGGCATAGGTTCCATCGGCCCGGGATCGGGGCGGGCAGCAACCGGTCAGGGGCTCGCGGTGCTCAACGCGGCGAAGACGATCACGTTGTCGAGGTAGCCGTCGCCGGTACGGGGCCCGCCGCACGTGATGAGCCGCAACTCTGGCCGGGCGACGTCGCCGTAGACCGCCTTCGTCGGAAAGTCGGCCTTTGCGACGGTCCGTACGGAGGTGACGGTGAACTCGGCCGATCTGCCGTTCTCCAGGCGCACAGTGATCCCGTCGCCCCGGCGCAGCCGGTCGAGGTGGCGGAAGACGCCGTCCCCGTAGGCGCCGACCGTGACATGGCCGAGGATCACCGAAGGGCCCGTCTGGCCCGGCGCCGGGGAGTTCTGGTACCAGCCCGCCCGGTCGTGCGCCGTGATAGGGGGTACCTGCACGCTGCCGTCCTGCGCCAGCCCGAGTCGCATGACCGGGGTGTCGACACCGATCTCAGGAATCCGCAGCCGCGACGGAACCGAACGGCCCGGCGTGTCCGTCGCTTTCGCCGGGTCCGCAGAGGACCGGGCGGTCACGTGCGTGCCACGGGAGCGCGTGGCAGATGCCCCGTCACCGCCGCGGCCCGCGCAGCTCACGAGCAGCGAGGCCAGCGCCGCGGTGACGAATACGCGCCTGGAGAGGTGAGTCATGCCCCGGTCGCCCGTCGGCGGCGTACGAGGAAGACCGCCGCGCCGCCCACCGCGAGGGCGCCGGCGGCACCACCGCCGATAAGCATGCCGTCCGAGCTGGAGTCGTTTGAGCCAGTGGTCACGCCGGTGTTGGGAGCGCCACTCGGTACGACGCCGACCTGGCCGCGTCCCTCGCTCGGCGCGACGGTCGGCACGGGGGTGGCCGCCCGACTCGGCTCCCGGGTGGGGACCGCGCTCGGCTCCGCGCTGGCCGGCGCGCTCGGCCGGGCCGACGGTTCTGAGGTGGCGGAGGGACGGGAGGTAGGGGACGAGCTCGCTCCGTGGGCGAACGCGGGTACCGCGCTTGCCAGCACGGCGACGCACGCGGCTGCCGTGGCGCTGAGGACTGTACGGCGCATGAATCGCTCTCTTTCGTCGGCCGACCCGGCTGGTGGCCGAGCGGGCTGCGTGATGGATCGAGCGGAGAGACGAGACAGGATCAGCACAGGTTGCAAAGGATTGGCAAAGGCGCGCGGGGCGCGATCGGTACGCGCGGTCAGCCCCCGGGCAGCCGCATGCCGGCTGCGGGCCGGCTTCCGCAAGGCGGCGGCAGACAAGCGCAAGCGGACTGCTCAGCCTCAGGAGCGGAAAGGTCCGCGCGGTGGCCGATCCGATGGGCCCGGTGCCTCGGCACGGAGCGCGGCTTCGCCGCCTTGCGTGCTGAAGCTTCGATGTGCCGGGTGGGCGTCAGCCGACTGCAGGCGTACCCCGAGGACGTCCAGCTTGACCAGGCCGAAGCCGTCGAGCTCCACATCATCATTGTCCGCCTGCACCATCGGGACTCTCTCGACCGGGCCTGACTATTGCCCTGCGCACGGCAGCCGCCAGCCTGTCAGATCCCGTTCCTGGGCTGTCGCAGAGATCCGATCAGAGCGCAGGGCAATGCGGATAGAGCGTCACCGGGTGGGCGAGCCCCTCGTGTCGGCAGCACGCGTGGACTTTCATCGCAGCGGTCGCCATCTACCTCATCGGCATCGCCGGACTGGCCACCATGGTCACCTGACCGAAAGGCGACCCGAAGCCCACGTCCGGCGGCGCGGTCAGGCGCCGAGCCGAGACGGTCATGGCCGTCCGGCTTGGTAGCGCAGCGGGAGCCGGTCGGCAAACGCATCACCGCCCGCATCTCCCTGCTGAACGACTCAGGCGGGGCGATCGCGGATGCCAGTCCCTGTAACCATGGGGCGTTCGGCCAGGTGCGGCACGGGCACCCGTCAATGGCTGTCTGCCGTGACGGAGCCCGACAGTGCGGTCATCGTTGCCTGTTGCCTGCTGCTGCCAGTCGTGGCCGTACTGCTGTACGGCATGGACTGCAACGACGACCGGCTGACGCGCAGCAGCAGCCACCCTGCCACGGCCACCCTGCCACGCCCGCACGGCCTCCCTCCCCACGCCTGTCACCGCCAAACGCACAGCATCGGCTGCGGAAAACACCTGACCAGCCAGGCACTGACGAGCCCGATGGCGGCACCCGCGGTGACGTCACGGGCGTAGTGGGAGCCTGACTGCACCCGCTCCACGGCCACCAGGGCGGCTGGCACCGGGCAGACTGCCCCGGCAAGCGGCCGCGAGGGGGCAACCGCAGCCGTAAAGGCCACCGCGGCCGCGGTGTGCCCCGAGGGAAACGACAAGGTAGCGGCCGGTTCTCGACTTCGTCGTGACGGACCACTCCTTGGGCGGGCGCGGACGGTCACTCACCTGTCTGTACCTCGGCCAGTTCCGGGGAGTCGGGGCTGACCCCGGGGCCGACGACGTCGCGGAGCGTCTTCAAGCGATTGAGCGCCAGATCCGCGGCGGCAACGACCGGCTCGCGTCCGAGGGGTTACAAAGGCGCCAGCTCCACCCTGCCTGTGAATCGGCCACCCACTTGATCGGCGAGCCAATGGATTCGGTCGATCTGGTCGCCGTTCCGGTTCCGCACGTGCACGTGGACGGTGTGGTCTTGCGACGGCTCGTCCTGGTAGAGATCCCGGGCATTCACTGTCAGCGTGAGGTACGCGTACTTCTGCGAGATCGCCTCCAGTCCCGCTTCGGGAACCGCAGGCCATGAGTCCAGATCCCACCGAACAGCCGCGGGATCTGTCCCCAGAGCGGCGATGAAGGGCTCGGCGCGATCCAGCGGACGACTCCAGTCGAATACTCGGATCGGCAGGCAGTCTGCAGGGTTGTCGCCGGCCTTCGACGAACCGTGCTCCTCGCCGGCCAATGCCCACCATTGGAGGTCGGGCAGTACGTAACGTACTTGCGCCAGGACATCCGGCGATCTGATCACGGCTTCGAAGTCGACCTCTCCCTGATCGATGTCTGCCATGCCCAGCAAGGTACGCACCGCACGTATCGCCTCAGACAGGTCGGTGGTCGTGAGGACGGCAGCCGCAGCAGAGTTACTCATCCCGGAACCATAAGACGGCACTCCCAGACCGGCCCGAGAGGGTTCTGACCTGCCTCGCATTTGTCAGGACCGGAGCCATATTGCAAGTGACGCTGCGGTGACGGTGCCGAGGAAGACGCAACCGCGCTTGTCGTACCGCGTGGCCACCGCTCGGGAGTGTCTGGAAACTGGGTGCACTCCGCCCGCTGCCCCGGCGTGATGACCAAGGACAGCGGGCGACAAGGGCCGTCGGCGCCCAGGCGGGGTTTGCCGGTGAACCCGCCCCGCGAGCGGCCTAGTCCCTCACCTTCTGCACCACGTCCACCAGCCGGGCGAGCGATCCCGCCACTGCACCCGGTGCGCACCCGGTGCCAGATGAGGACAGCTGCCAGCGCATTGAACGCCAGGAAGTGGTCGGGCTTGCGTTCGTAGCGACGGTGCAGGCGTCGGCAGCCGGTGAGCCAGGCGATGATGCGTTCGACGACCCAGCGGTGTCGGCCCAGGTGTGCGGAACTCTCGATGCCACGGCGAGCAATGCGAGGGATGATGCCGCGCGTGCGTAACCATCACCGCAGGTAGGGGTAGTCGTAGAGCCTGCAGGGCTCGGCTGTCGTGGGTGTTGACTGCCGATATACCCAGCGCGATGGCCAGGCCTCCCGGTCACCGTGCCGTCTGCTCGGCGAGGTGAGCCCGAGCCGGCTCCGGCGGCACACAGCAATTCTTGACTTGCAAGTCAAGTAATCGATACGGTGGCGCTGTGGGCAGGCCGAAGAGCTTCGAACCGGGTGCAGTGATCGCGCAGGCGATGGAGGCGTTCTGGACCAACGGCTACGCGGGCACCTCCCCCGCCGACCTCGCCGAGGCCACCGGAGTGGCCAAGGGCAGCCTGTACCACGCCTTCGGCTCGAAGCGCGAGCTGTTCGGCAAGGCGCTTGAGCTCTATGACCGCGCCGGCTCAGAGATGACCGAGGAGTTCCTGTCGCGGCCGGGCACCGCCAAGGAACGCATCCGCGCCTACCTGGTGCTCCTCGTGGACATGGACCTGAACGGACCGGTCAGGCGCGGCTGTCTCGCCGCGAACACCGCACTGGAGCTCGGCGGACGGGACGAGGAGGCCACCCGAGCGGTGCGCCGCATCGAAGAGCGCACCATCCAGTTGTTCGCCGCCCGCATCGAACAAGGTCAGCGCGACGGGGATGTCGCCCCCGAGGTCGACGCCAAGGTGCAGGCGCACTTCCTCATGAACACCATCGTGGGCCTGCGTGTCATGGCCAAGACGTTCGACGGGCCGACCCTGTACCAGATCATCGACACGGCGCTGGCGGGCCTGTAACCCAGGACGCCTCGACGGGGCCTTTTTGTGCCCAAATTTTTGACCCATAGTTCAAGAAAGGGAATCATGGACCTCGGCATCAACGGAAAGACCGCCCTCGTCACCGGCGCGAGCCGCGGCATCGGCCTGGCCATCACCCAGGCACTGGCCGCAGAAGGCGTCAGGGTGGTAGGCGTTTCCCGCACCCTCACCCCCGAGTTGGAGAAGACCGCCGCCGCAACCGTGTCCGCCGATCTGAGTACCCGTGACGGGGCGACGACGGCGGTCGAACAGGCGATCGCCGCGGTCGGCGGAATCGACTTCCTGGTCAACAACGTCGGCGCAGGCGACCCGGACAAGTTGTCCCTGGGCAGCTTCCTCGACACCGACGACGCGCAATGGCAAGCCGTCTTCGACCTCAACCTGTTCAGCGCGGTCTGGACGACCAGGGCAGCACTGCCGAGCATCCTCGAGCGCAAGGGGGCGATCGTCAACATCTCGTCGATCACCGCCCGTATGTCCACAGGATCCCCCGTCGGCTATGCCGAGGCCAAGGCGGCGCTGACCCAGCTCAGCAAGCGGCTCAGCGAGGAGCTCGCACCGCGCGGCGTCCGCGTCAACACCGTCTCTCCGGGCGTCGTTGCGAGCCCGTTGTGGACCGACCCGAATGGTTTCGGCGGCAAGGTGGCCGACGTCTTCGGCGTCAGCCACGATGATCTTCTCGCGAACATCCCCGGGCAGTTCGGCATCGCCTCCGGACGCCTCACCCACCCTGACGAGGTAGCAGATCTGGTCGCCTTCCTGCTGTCCGAGCGCGCCGCCAACATCCACGGCGCGGACCATGTCATCGACGGCGGCACCCTCAAGACCGCCTGACAATTCAGACGGTGGGAGCAGCCTTTTCCCGGCGACGCTGGGGTAAGGCTGCTGGCCGAGGGGCTTCGGTCGGTTACTGCCTTCTGGTGAAGCCGCCGGCACCGGCCTTGGTGAGGATGCCGAGTTTGACCAAGCCCTTCGGCTTGGCGCGGGTGCCTTCGATGTTCTTCGGCAGCGGTTTGTGGTCGAGGGCTTCGCAGATGTCGCGGGCCCGCAGTGGGCCGGTGGCTTCGTGGAAAAGGGTGACCATGCAGGGGTAGTCCGGGTGCTCGGGCAGGTTGGGCGAGGTGGCCTGGGCGGGGGTCCGGTCGGCGAGGGCGGTGACGGCCTTCCGGGTGATCGCCAGGTGGTGATCCGCCTGGCCCCACCACCCTGCGCTGATCTCTGAGGCACGGGTCGCGTCCCGCCGGGTCAGCCCCGGAAGACTCGTGGTTACGCGAGTTCGCCGGGGGTGTACTGCCGCCGGGGCGGCCCTGCGCGGGTCAGTTCGGACTGAAGGTATAGAGGAGAGGCAGGGCGTCGTACACGGCCTTGGGGAAAAAGGCGGAGAACGGGGCTTGTTCTCTACGGGGTAGTAGCCGTGTCGGCGCAGGTACTGCACCAGGTCGTCTTCCGTGAGCTCTGCGCGGAGACGGAGGGACAACCCGTCAGGCGACTTCATCAGCACGCGCCGTTCGTCCAGGCCCTGACGCGGATGACCGGCTGGACTTTCCGAAAGACCACCCAGGTGACGGTTGCTCAGCTGATCGACGCGAGGTTGGACTCCCGGACGGTCCTACCGCCGGAGATCGCACACGATCCGCGCATCAAGGCCAAGATCGCCAACTCGGAGCTGGGACCCGGTCCCAGCCGGAGCTGTGGCGGACACGGCTGAGAGGCACCGTCCGCTGCGCCCTCGGACGATCGCCTTCGGTGCCAGCGCGAACTGGTAGCGGGGGCGAAGGCTCCCTATCGAGCGCGGCATGACCCTCACCGAACTGGCCAACTGCGTGGGCGTGACCAACGCCCATCTGTCCGTGCTCAAGATCGGACCGGCCAAGGCAACCCGGTGTCCCCTCACCCGGATCTGCGAAATTTTGCCGTGTCAGCCAGGAGACCTGCTCAGCTACGGGCCCGGATCGTCGGGCGGAAACCCGCGGAAGTCCTGACCTGCACGACCGAGGCCGGCGTCGGCCGGCTCGCACCACCGCGCTTGCCGACACAGCCCACCCCAGCCTCCGCCGAGGCCCATGCATCTCACACCCTTTTCAGGACTGGCCCCATACAGCGCACGCTGCCCTGGGCACCGAGGCCGCGATGAAGGGCTACCGCGTCCGCTGCACGCTCGCCACCGAGACCCCGGCACCTCGTTGTCGGTCTCGGTAGCCGAGGGCCACACCTGGACCGGCACCTTTACGTATTCGGCCAAGCCGAGCGAGTCAGTCCTGGTCGCTGCCGCCGGGGAGAGCATCAGCGGGTCGATCTCCTATGCCAAGACCACCACGGTCACCCTTGGCGGGTCATGGGTGGTCCCGAAGAACCAGAGGCAGGGATGGCTCGCACTCGGTTCGAAGGGATACCCCTTCAACTGGGAACGAGGTTCCACGAACGGTGGCTGCAAGTGGATCGTCTCCAACCATGGGAGCTCCAAGCCCCCGGTGCTCTCGCCCTACATCGCCCACTCGTGAGTTGAGGACGATCTGATGAAGCCTTCCCTGCTAGCCGTCGGCCTGTCCGCCTTGGTGCTTGTGTCCGCCTGTTCCGGTGGGGCTCACCCCCGGGCGACCGCCACCCCGGGACGACGCCGCCTCCGGCGAAAGCGACGACTGGAACTGGCTCGATGCCCTCTCCGGTGCAGACCCCGATGAAACCGGACCGCCTTCCCAATCCAGTCCAGGCTCCGCTTCCTGTCGGGTCGAAAACGCTGTACACGGGATCGGGGCACGGTGCGCGCGGTTTCACGCTTCCCGCGTCAGCGGGGAAAGCCCATCCATCACGGTGATGTGGACATGTGCTGGCCCCTCCAAGTTCAACATCACCGCCCCCGGACATACCCTTGCCGGATCTCAGTGCGGTGACGGGACCGGCGTATTTGGCGCCAAGATCCCGCACGCCAATATCCACGAGCTCGCGTGGAAGTTCTCAGCCGACAATTCGGTGATCTGGCAGATCTTCGTGACCCAACCACCTGGGAGCTAACCTCGATCTTGCGTGATGGTCCGTCAGCTGCTGACGGACGCCGTGACCAGCTGGTGACTCCGGCGACCACGCTCGGCGGCGGCCTAGTTCAGCGCGTACCTGTCGGACTGCGTGCGGCGCATAGGGCCTGTTCGTCCTCGGCGGGGGCCGTACATCGTGAAGGGGGTCCTGCCCAACCTGATGCGCGTCTTTGCCCTCTTCCTGAAGGGCGGATCGATGCGGCCTTCCCGGCTCAACCGTCCTGTATCGAAGGGGAATCATTGTTGCGCAACGCAGTTCGGGCCGTGGGCGTCGCCGGTCTTGCCGTGATGCCCTTGCTGGGAGGGGCGGCGGGGGTGTCGGCTGCCGAGGGCGCGAGCCCGGCTCCGGGCGGCAGCCCGTCTCCGGCGGTCCGCCTGGAGTACTACGTGGCTCAGAACCTCGCACTGGAGGCGGGTGACGACATCGCGTTCAGCCTCGAGGGAATGCCACCAGGATGGGACAAGGTCGAGATCACCTCGCCGGCCCTGCAGGAGCCGATCACCCTGACTCCCCTGAAGAAGGGGTCGACGCAGTCGGTCCAGGTGGACGCGCCAGGCACAGACCACCGCGTCCGCTCGGGCCTGCGCGCGGGCACCTATCCGGTCACCGCGACGAGCCACGGCCGTACCGTCGCCACCGCACAACTCAAGGTCCTAGCCGAGAACACTGCGCAGATCTACCGCTTCGTCATCGGTCCCAGGAACGCGTCCCCCGGCAGCGACACACCCGCCTCCCTCCACCCGGGCAGTGACGTCCGGGTGGTCCTCACCGACCTGCGGGCCGCACCAGGAGAGGACTCCCTCACCGCCACGTCGCCCATCTTCCAGGGCCCGTTGACCATCAAGACGGACAGCCCGGACAATCCCGGCTGCAAATGCGACGACGGCGGCACGGTCTACGCGGGCCACGGAGAATTGCGGGGCGACGTACCCAACGGCCGCTACACCGTGACCGCGGTCAGCCACCACGGGCAGCAGACCACGAAGCAGCACGTCACGATCGCCGGTCAGCCCGTCGCGGACGGAGGCGACCCGTCCTGGGCGGTCACCGGTGGCGTCGCGGCCACGGGGCTGGCCCTCGCCTCCGGCGGCGCGTTCGCGGTGCGGCGCCGCCGCTCACGGAAGGCTGCGCCCTCCGCGTAGCGGCGGACCCGGCGGCCGCGGACCGTCCCCCGGCCGGGTCGAGCGGGCACCGGTGGGCGCGCGCCGAACTGTGTTCCCCGTCTTCTCCGCCTTCCTCGGTACTTCCTTCCGAAGCTCGATCGCCGATTACCGGAAAGTCATATTCGGCGCGGTACGGCTCCGTCCTGCCAGCGGTAGAGGTCGCGTAGCAGGGAAATCTCGGCGCCGTGATGGATCAGCTCCCTGTTGACGTGCAGGACCCTGTTCTCCATGGGAAACCGCTCGGGACCCACCGTGGGAGGGTCGTCCAGGTCAGCGTCCGAGAGTTCCCGGACCCCCGCGTTCCATTTCCCGTACATCTCATCAAGCTGTTTCAGCGCCTCGTCAGCGGTCCCCGCGTAGGCGAATGTCCGGGAGTCGACGTCCTGGCCGCCGAAGTACCATCCGACCCGATAGCCCAGGCAGGAGACGATGATGTGTGCCAGCCGCCAGGCAATCGTGGTCACCGGTGCCGGCACCGGGTCAGGGGACGCGGAGTCCATCGTCCATTCCCCCGAACCTGCCGACATCGGTGCGGCCGACGTGCCACGTGGGCGGATGCTCCAGCAGCCGCGCACCGGCTCCCAGAAGTACTCCTCATCGGTAAGACCGTCCAGCCGCGGCCGCAGGTTTTTGTGCCAGTACCAGTCCAGCTGCTCCGCGAGCCGCTCGCTTCTTGTCATTTCCGCACAGTACATACACCGGGGACCTGGCTGCGCCCCTCGCGGACGCCGTCGCCGGCCGTGGGCCGCGAGAGCGTACCGCACCGGGAGATGACGCTGGGGGCTGATGTGCCCTTCGGGCCGCGCCGCCGCGAGCGGCTGTCTGACATTAACAACCCGGCTGGCTGGGTTGGGTTCAATGATCCAAATGTGACGGCCCCGACCGATGACATGACGGATGATCAAGCCCGCAGACTCCCGCCCGAAATCAGGATGAGTGTCCCGAACGAGCGCCATGCCAGAGCCTACGACCTGCATGTTCGAAGATGGCGAAGACTCACTGAGCAGCATCGGCTTCACCGTCACCCGCCACTGACCGACCTGGTCGGTGGCCTCGGCCGAGGCCACCGGGACAGGCCTGCCCACCCCCGAGCTGCAGAGCTTGCCCAGGCTCAGGGGGCGGCTTGCCCACCGAGTGCTCCGCCACCGGCCGACGGCCGCGGTGACGGGGCTCTCTGGATCGCCCGAAGTGGGTTCGGATGTATGAACGACTCGGTCAGACGCATCGATCCTTCGACTGACCCTGCATCGACAGCGATCAACTCGGCTCCAGGCCCGAGCAGTTCGGCCCATGCACACGGTGCCAGGGACTCACGGTTCGGTACGGCAACAACGCCCAGCTCGTCTGCCCGGCCTGCTGCGCCAAGGAGCAGCCGGCTACCTAGCCGCGCGTCGATGCCGGCAGCGCGAGGTGCGGCGTACCGGTCCTCGGCAACCGCTGTGCTGCTCCGCCGGCCAGCCGGAGGTAGTTGCTTCATTCGCCGCGCGAGCGCAGACGATCCTGGACACCGCGCTGCGGGACGTGCCGTACTCGGCGGCGCTGATTGGCTACGGCTCGGAGGTTCAGGGTTTTGACACCGTCCGCTCCACCGACCACGCCTGGGGACCGCGCGTACAGATCTTCCTCGCCGACGAAGACTTCCAGGCCCTCGCGCAGCAACTGGAGGCGGATCTGGACCGGCAGCTGCCGACGCAGTTTCACGGCTACCAGGTCCGGTTTCCCTTTCCCGACAACACACCACCCCGGCACTGGGTACACGTCAACGATCTGCGGGCCTTCTTCACCAATCAGCTCGGCGCCGACCCCGCCCAGGGGTTGTCAGCGCGTGAGTGGCTGATGCTTTGCCTGCTGTCGGCTCATGGTCGGAGGCCTGCCGTGTTACAGCTGATACCAGTCGTCCCCGTCGGCTTGGAGCGAACGGCCCAGGTAGTCCTGGAGGTTGTTGGCGACCCATCGACGACTGTCGCTCTCGTGCTCCCAGACGAAGATGTCGGGACGCTCAGGCTTCTGTACGAAGGCGAACTGGTCGCCGCCTCCATTGTCCCCGAAGAAGAGAAGGGCGTCGAACGTCATGTAGAGCTGCGCGAACGTCTGGTCGGACCAGAAAAGCAGGTTCCTCTCGACGATCTGATCGATGGGCCAGACAGTGTCCACGTGAGTGTGTCCGATTACCCCGTTGCTTTCGAGGAGCAATTGCCGAAGCTCTGCCGGCAGCGTTCGCCTGAGTCGCGTCTCCGCCGCGACGAGATCGGATGCCTGGGCCGGTTCCCGGAAGCCCACGCCGGGAAAGACCGCTGTCGCTGCCTGTCTCCACATGATCCGGAGCTTAGCCAACCACCTTCAGGGCGCCTGTACTGCATCGGAGGTAGCAGATGAGCATGCAGGCGATGCAGAGGAAGTGCAGCTGGGCCGGGCGGCTACGCCGAGGGTCAAAAGGGGGACCGGATCGGCGGGATGCCAAGGTGCAGGCGCCGCGGCGTGCGCAGCTTGGCCGGGCTCATCCCTCGGGTGCGTGTGGGCAGGTGTCGCGCTGCTGATAGCTGCCCGGCACACCGGAGCCCACAGAGCCGCCCGGACGGCCCGGCAGTCCTGGAAGTGGTCGCCCAGGGTGTGCCAGGACAGGCCGGGGTGCTCGTGGCGCAGCGCGTCCAGGCCCGCGGTGGCCGGCCCGCACCGCTGATACTTCTCCATGGTGTAGGGCTGCTCTACCCACCCGAGCCGGCAGTGGGTGCAGACGGTGTAGTCGACGGCGAAGGCGACGTCGCCGACGAGGTCCGTGGCGCGTTCCCTCCAGCCGGGTCGCTCCGCGGAGGGGGGTGTCCTGCCAGGGTGCATCCAGCCTGACCACGGTCCAGCCGGTGGGCTGCCGGCCCCATCCGCCGCCGCTGATCGCACGTAGGACCCGCTGCCGGGGCGTGCCGTCCGCAGCCCATGCCACGTCGCGGGCCAACGCGGCCAGCGCCAGGGCCTGTTGCCGTTCGTCAACGCTTCCTATGCCGTCTACGGTGCCGAGGCAGCCGAAGCCCCAACACTGGGGCGCCGACTGGGAGTCCGGGCGCTGTCCGGCCGGGTCCCGCCACGGAACCCTTGACGCGCCTGGACCGGCGGACGGGCGCGGCAGGGCGCAGCACCTGCCTTTCCTCTTCGCGGGTGGGCCGGCCCCACCCGGACGCGTGCCGGTCGGCGGTGCGGCACGCTCCGCGCGCTGTGCCGCCTCGCCGCGTGCCGGGTGACCGCTCCGCATCCGCCCGGACCGGGCGCGGCGGCGAAGCGGTGGTCGCGTATGTGGGCCTCAACTCCCGCCTGTCAGCGGGTGGTGTCGGGGCGGACCAGGGTCCCGGCCTGCGGACGTCGGCGGTCAGGAGGCGGTCGCAGTGCCGGTGGGTCCGCCCGGCCATTGTTTGGCTGCCAGATCCCCCCTGCCGAACAATGCGACCGCCGCTGAACTCGGTCATGTGAGCCGTTGGCAGCCGCTCGGTGTGGAGTGCTGGGCGGTCTGGGGCTCCACTGGCAACAGAATCAACCACTGGAGGTATGACCTATGAAGCGCAGGCTCGGCCTGGCCGCAGCGTCGATCGTGCTGGGTGCCGCAACAGCCGTCACCGTTTCTACCAGCGCTCAGGCGACTGCTACCGCTACCTGGCAGCCCACGGGGCAGTACTACTCCACCTGGTCCCGATGCAAGGCCGACGCGGACTACTATCTGGCGGCGTCCAACGTCTACGACTACAAGTGCGTCAAGTCGGGCAGCCTCTGGAAGGGTATGGTCTACGCCGACTGACGACCGCTCGTGCGTCACACCGGCACAAGGCTCGCCAAGGCACATTGAGGCCGGGCTTCAGGTTGATCGTCGATGCGATGGGGCACCGTCGACTACCGCGACGAGTGCCACGGTCCGACAACGGGCCGACAGACGAACGGTGATCCAGTCCCCGAAACGGATCGCAGCCGCGAACAACCAGGTCGCCCACTGCCGTCAGCAGGAACAGGCGCGTGTCGGAGGCCGGCTCACTCGAGTTGGCGGGCAACCGGAGTGCGAACAGACAACAGGCTCGGCCAACGTGCTTCGGCCGCTCACCATTGTCTGATTCGTCAACTACCCCTCTGCGCGCTGAAGATCGTTTGGGCGGGACAGTTCCGCTCTCAACCCCGGCCCGGCCGTATGGCCGGGCCGGGGTCTTTCGCCGTCCAGGTGAATTGCCGTGACCAGCCACAACCAGAGGGAAGGCGGTCACGGGAGGCGACCAGGTCGTCGTCCACGGGTCCGGAATGTCAAGTACATGAACATGCCGTCCGAGCGCCCCGCCGGCATGAAGCTGGAGTACCCGGCCCTCATGGCGGTATGGGCCTCAGCCGCAGTAGCGCCGCTGCCAAGAACGTCTATGCCGACCTGAATCGGCCGGCATCAACACCTCCACCCGGGCCGGCAAGCGCCGCGGCAGCGTCGTCGCCCACCTGGTGCATCGCTCCCTGCCGGTTGCGGCAGACAGCTACCAGACCGCCGCTGCCCGGTCCCTGCTCGTCGGGAGCTCCGCACCCCCCGGCGCCCGTCTGCAGCCCATCCCCGAATCGCCGTGCAGCGAGGACACCCCGACCATCAGCCCCGTGCTTCTCCCCGCGCCGCCGCCGGCTCCCGGACCCCGGCCTGCGCGAGATCTGCGCCCAGGACCGCCCGCTACAGCGCCCTCGACCATCTGGCCGCGGTGGACGTCCGCATGGACCTCGGCCGCCGCATGGGCGGCTTCCACGAACGCTACGACCTGCTGGCGACACCGGCACTGCCCCAGACGGCGTTCGAGGTGGGTTGGGGAGTGCCGTTCGGCTCTCCTCACCGGCGCTGGACGGGCTGGACGCCGTTCACGTACCCGTTCAACCTGACCCGACAGCCCGCGGCGACGGTCCCGGTGGGCACGGACGAGGCCGGGTTGTCCGTAGGCATGCAGCTCATCGCCGCCCGCCATCGCGACTGGTGCTGTGGACGGCGCATGCGTTGTACGAGGCTGCTGGGGTGGCTCAGAGCCTTGGCTCTGCATGATCCCCTGGGCCGTGCAGAACGAGCCGCTGGAGCAGCGGCTTCCGGCGCCACTGGTGACAGGAGGCACGGGCGGCCTGGTGCCGCGGCGTCAGCCCGCCGGACGCCGATGCCCGGCCCTCAAGGCGAGGTGGACTTTCCGGTGATCTCGGCGGGGGGCATGGCGGCCAGTGCCTGCAGAGCGCGCAGAAAGCCGCGTCGGTCCTCCTCCGGAAGCCGCGCCAGCAGCCGCTCTTCCCGCTCCTGGATCGCCGACTGCACCGCGTCGCGCATCCGGCGGCCGTCCGCGGTGAGCGAGAGCAGACGAGCGCGCCGGTCGCTGGGATCGGGCTGTCGATGGATGAGCCCGCGCTCCTCCAGGTCGTCGAGGACGCCGATGATCCGTGTCTTGTCGGCACCGATGTCCCGGGCCAACGCGGCCTGGGTGCGTACGGGTTCGTCGTCGAGCCGCAGCAGCACCCCGTAAGCCCACATCGCCAGCCCGTGCTCGCGCAGTACCGGCAGTTCCGCGGCCACCAGCGCGCGACCCAGCGGAACGACCATGGCCGCGAGGTCGGGGCGTCTTTCCGATCCGGTGTTCCCAGCCATGAGGAGACCATACTCGTTGACACATCATAAACAGCTGCTTATCGTAAGCGAATGCTTACTAATTTAACCTCTGTCAGAGCCCTGGACGCCCGCGCGGTACGCGACAGTGTCGTCGTGGTCCGTCACGCGACCGTGGACGACCTCACGCGCCCCACCCCTTGCGCGGCGTGGAACCTGGGCGAACTGGTCGAGCACATGACGGTCCAGCACCGTGGTTTCGCGGCAGCGGCACGAGGGGAAGGCGCCGACCTCGCGCAGTGGAAGGCCGAGCATCCGGGGCCGGGGACCATCAGGCGGTACACGACCGCTGCGGAAGCGGTCATCGAGGCCTTTGCCGAAGTGCGTTCCGGGGACCAGGACTTCACCCTGCCGGAATTCGGCACTGGATGCGTCTTCCCCGCGGTCCGGGCCATCGGCTTCCATTTCCTTGACTACGTGGTGCACGCCTGGGATGCGGCCCGTGCTCTCGGTGTCCCCTTCACCCCGGCCCCCGACCTCCTGGACGCTGCCCTCCCCATCGCGCTCGCCGTCCCGGACGGCGCTCACCGCCTACGACCGGGAGCCGCGTTTGCCACGCCCCTCCGCCAGCCCGTCGTCCGGGACCCTCTGTCCCGCATCCTGCTCCACCTCGGCCGATCCTTCTCCTGGACTCCTCCACCGCAGCACCCCTGAGTCGATGATGTTCGGGGGGCCGCGAGGCCGGGTGTCCGGGTGCAGGGCGGCGCGGCGGCTGCGGGGGCGCTGCAGAAGCTGAATGGGGTTGGAGCTACGGGATACGCTGCCGGCCCGGACGCGCAGGTGGGCCCGAGGCAGTAGAGGCCAGGGCTGTACACCGGGGCCGCCGAACCTCGGACCCGCGGACCGAAGGAACCGGGCCCGTGGATTGGCTCGGGGTCGAATCCGGCCGACGACCGCGGTCGGGCCGCCGCCGAACGCCGATTGCGCCCGTCGGGCCTGCCGTCATTCCGTCGGGTCGATGCCAGGATGTCAGTCGGTCGACGTACAACGGACTTACGGGGTGGCAGTGGCGGGGACTTCGGTCGATGCGGTGGACGCGGTGGACTGGGGCCGGTTCCGGACGGGCGTGCCGGAGCACCATCCGGTCAAGGAGGTCCCGCGGGCGCTGCGCCGCCTGGTCAGGCGAGGCCCGGCGGCGACGGAGGAGGACTGCCACCCGCTGTACGCCTGCCTGTTCGTCCCGGGAGGCGGGCTGCCGTCGGCCGCGGCCGCGGCCCTGCCGTTTCTCACGGCGCTCGCATCCGACCCCGCCAACGGCGCACGAGTCACTCTCGTCGAACTGCTCGGCGCCCTCAACGGTGCGGCGCGCGAGGCCGGTGAACAGGGCACGCACGGAGCGTGGCGGGAGGAGTGGCGGCGTCAGGGCGAGAGGATCACGGCGCTCATCGCGGACCCCGCGCCGAGCGTCCGGCGGGCCGCCCTCCTCATCGCGGACGACGACGCGCTGCTGGAACGGTGGCACGCCGAGACGGACCCGGCCGTACGCCTGCCCCTCCTGCTGGCGCTGGGCACCCGCGCCGCGACGACCGCCGACGCACCCGAGACCCAGGTCTCCCGGCGGCCGGCACCGGTTCGCCGGCGCGGTGGAGGCGGTGCTGAGCCGGGTGCTGCGCGACGACGAGCCGGTGATGAAGGTGGCGGCCGTGATCGCCCGGGCGTCCCTCGACCGCGACGCCCCACTCCGGCATGCCGACCTGCTGCTGGACGTCCTCGCCGATCCGGCCGTACGGCCCCGGTTCGAGCGGATCTGGTGGCTACCGGATGTCGAGATCCCCTTCACCCGGGACGACGTCGCCGCATGGGTGTCCGGTCTCCTCGACCACGTCCCCCAGGACGCCCTGTCGTTCGTGTCCCGGCTGGCTGAGGCGGCGGAACGCACCGCGGACGACGGGCTGCGCCGCGTCGTCCTGGACGAGGCGTGGCGGCACCTGGTGCTGCGGCGTTCCGCGGCACCGACGGTGCTGCCCCTCGCGGCACGCCTGCTGGAGTGTGCCGACGACTGCGTGCGGCTCAAGGCCGCGCACCTCCTCGCAATGCTCGCCCCCGACTCCGGTCCCTGCGCCGACCGCCTGGCGGCACTCCTCGACGATCCCGGGACCGACGAAATCTCCTGGATCGAGGGGACCGTCGGCGACTTCGCACGCTGGGCCCTGGTCCGGCTGGGCGACCCCCGTGGCCTCCCCGGTCTGGTCGAGTCGCTCTGGGCGCCGTACCGGGAGCAGTTCGGGCGCAGCTGGGTGGCGGGCGATCCGCGTCGGCCGGAGATACACGAAGTCCTGGCGCCGCTGCGCGAGCACGCGGACGTCCTGCTGCCCGCGCTGCTGGAGGAGGTGCGGCAGGACCACGAGCGGCACGGCGATCACGGCGAGATCATGGGCGCCTTGCTGCACGTTGCCGAGGAGTGGGGGCCGGACGCGCTCTCCGTGCTCCCGGTCATCCTGCCGCTCCTGAAGGACACTCGGTACTCGTTCCGGGTGGTCGACGTGCTGCTGGCGATGGGGCCCGGTGCGGCTTCGACGGCGCCCGCCGTGCGTGACGCGGTCGTCCTCGACCATCCGGGCAATCACGACAGGATCGCCTGGGCCGCGTGGCGCATCGCGGGGGGTGACGACGGTACCGCGCTGCGGCTCCTGGGCGAGGCGGTGCACGACGCGCAGGCGTCGCCGTACGGACCGGTCCTCCTCCTGTCCGACTTCGGTCCCGCCGCCGCGGCGCACGCCGGACGGGTGCGTGAGGTCATGGAGAACGCCGAGTACGGGAAGGCGACGGCGGCGGTCGCCCTGTGGAGGATCACCGGCGACCCGGGGCCCACCCTGTCGGTGCTGGAGCAGGTCGTCGTGCGCTTCGCTGGGGACGACGACCGCTACGGCGACCTGGCCGAGGCGCTCCGCGGGTTCCTGCGCATCGGCACGGTCACGCCGGCCGCACGGCGAGCACTGCGCCTCGTCGAGGCCCGCGACCCGCGGCTGTCCAACCACCGGGACTACCGGGCCGTCCTCGACGACCAGGAGCTGCGCGCCGCCATCGCCGCGGTGCTCGCGCTCCCCTGACGTCCGGTGGCGTCAGCCCAGGGGAGCCCGGCGTGTGCCCGGCGTGGTGGTCCGGGCCGCCGGCCCGCGCGGGCGGGTCCCGTCCGTCCGCCCCCGCTTCTGTCGGGAGTACCACCGGCACCACTCTGGCCCTGTACTTTCTGCACGGCTTCTTCCCCGATCTGGTAGACCTGACCGACCGCCGTGACGACCTCCTGCTGGTCGATCTGCCCACCCGCTACGGCGGCTGACGCCGGCCCAGCATCCGAGTCACCAGCCAGTCACCGACCAGACGTAGCCAACGAGATCAGCGGTGGGAACTCAGATCGGCCGTGCAGCCGGATGGATCGGTTCGGAAACCGTCAGCCACAATCAGGCCACCATGCAGTCCAGAGGAGGTCTGACTGTCTGTCACTGCACTGGGCCGAAAATCTCCTTCAGCCGAGCGGCCCACGCCCGCGGGTGACTCGTGTTGCCGTTGTGGCCCCCGGGCAGTTCCTCGACGGGGGTTCCGCGCAGGTCGCCGAGGGCCTGCGCGCAGCGGCGGTCGAAGACGTCGGGCGGGGTGGTGCGGCCGGCGGCGGGCACGATCCGGGTGGTGGCGGCGCGGACGGCGTCGTGGTCGAGGGCGTCCTCGACCACGGCGGTGAAGTCGTGCCGGATGAAGCGGTCGAAGTTCGCGGCCCGGCGGGCGTCGATCGGCTGCGGGGTGAGGTCGGGTTCGGCGCCCGCGCCGCTCGGGTCGATGCCCAGCACCCGGGCGATCTCGGGCAGCGCCACGCTGAGGCCGTCCCGCTCGTACAGCTCCTGGAACTCCACTAGTTCGCGCCGGTGACGGGTGGCCTCGGCGGGCTCCAGCAGTCCGGGCGCGACCGGCTCGTGGGCGATCAGGGTGCGCAGCAGTCCGGGGTGCTGGGCGGCGACGTGCAGGCCGATCACGGCACCGAAGCTGCAACCGAGCATCAGCGCCGGGCCGTCGGCGAAGGCCTCCAGCAGCCGGCGGACGTCGTCGGCGTGCTCGGCGAGGGTGGCCCCGCGCTCGGGGTGGTCGAGGCGGCTGCGGGACAGGCCGCGCCGGTCGTAGGTGAGCACCGTGTAGGTGTCGGTGAGGAGCGGGACGAGGTCGACGGTGCGGTCGGCGTCGCCCTCTCCGCTCTGCGAGATCAGCAGCAGCGGGCCGGTGCCCTCGATGTGGTGGTGCAGGACGGCGCCGGGAACGGCGAGCGTGCCGGTGGTCGACATCGGAATTCCCCCTCCGCGGCGGTCGGTCCGCCGCTGATCCACACCACCATAATCCATCGAATTAGATGCATCAATATGGATGTATCCAATTCGATGTAACATCGGTTCCGTGAACGGAGTCGAACTGTTCCTGCTGGGCCGCACCCTGATGAAGATCGGCGAGGACGCCCTGCCCGAGCCGCCCGGCGGCAGCGGCCGCTACCCCGGCAGCGCCCGGAACGTGTTGATCGCCGCCGGCGACATCGCCTTCCATCCAGGCACCACCGTGGGCGAGATCGCCGCGCGCACCGGCCTGCCGCAGAGTCAGATCTCCACGGCGGTGGCACGGCTGAAAGAGGCGGGCGCGGTGACCACCGCCTTGGACCCGGCCGACCGGCGGCGCACCCTGATCCGCCCGGCCGGCCGGCCCTCGGCCCGGGTGGCGGAGGTCCGCTCCACCGACGTACACGACGCGCTCGTCGCCGCGCTCGGTGGTGAGCCCGACCCCGCACACCTCGCAGAACTCACCGCGGCACTCGACGTCCTGGCCCGTCACCTGCTGTCGCCCGACGTGCCGCCACAGGACTGACCGCACGTCAGGCGGCGGCCCCCACACCCTGGACCGCTCGGCCGAGGAGGGCCGCCAGGCGCAGATGGGCCGCAGTGCCCTCCGGGGCCGCCCGTTCCGGCCCGAACATGTCCGGCCGCCGGAACGCCTCGATGCCCAGGCGCCGCATCTGCGCGAGCACGTCCTCGCACAGCCGCTGGTCGACCAGATCGGTCCGGCCGACCGCGATCGCCAGGTCCACGCCGTGCACCAGTACCTCGGTGAGGTGCACCAGCGCGGCCATCGGTTCGGGAAGCGCTCCGAACCCGAGGCGGACCGTCCGCCCGGCGAGCGCGGCGTCCGTGGGCGCCGCCGCGTGCCGGGCGGCGCCGTCGGCCTCGGCGGCGGCCCGGTACGCCGCGGCCGGGTCCGCGCCGAGCCAGTCGTCGTGGTGCTCGCCGCCGGGTCGGTGCCGGTCAGTTCCGCGACGAAGATCCGCATACCGCCAACCAGGTGATTGAGCGTCGCGCGGACGTCCCACTCGGGGCAGGGGGTGCGGGCGGACCAGGTGCCGTCGCCGAGCGCCTCCACCAGCGCTCCGGTCATGGCGAGGGCCGAGCCGATCCGCCGCACCGTCGCGGGCCGCCGTACCAGCACCTCCTCCAGCCAGTCGTGGATCCGTGCCAGGGCAAGTCGCTGTGCCCCGGACTGGCAGGGCGCGCCGGCCCCCTCCTCGTCGGTGAAGGTGAGGAGTGCCTTCTCGCACCGCAGGTGGTCGTTGCAGCTTCTCCGGCTGACCGCGGAACAAGCCGTCCGCCTCCCCGGCGCAGACCAGCACCGGGCAGGCGATCCGCTCAGCGACGCCGTCGCGCAGGTGATGGTCGAGGTAGGCGGCGGCGAACGCCCGCGGGCTGTCCGCACCGAGCACGAACATGCCCTGTCCGACAGCCCACTCGAGGGTGGGGTCCGCGGCCATCGCCGCCTCCATCGCGGCGTCGATCTCCGGGTCGTGCGCGGCCCGCAGCCGCCGCTCGGCCTCCGCCGGCGGGATGCGCAGGTGCCGCCGGGAATTCGGGCCCGCCGCACCGCCCGTCCGGGTGGTCATCCTGTGGCTCATCCGGTGGCCGGCCGACCGCGGCACGCCAACTGCGCACCATCGGTTCCCCGAACAGCTCATAGACGCTCACCTGGGCAGGTCACGCACCACGACGGACACCACCGCGAGGATCACGGTGGTCACCGCGATGGCGACCACCACCGCCCGTCCGTGCCACGACGCCGGCCGCCTCGTCGCGCGTTCATGCACGCCGGCGTAGGTGTGACTGTCCGACCAGGGCGGGAGCCAGTACACCCTCAGCGAGGCCGTAAAGCGCTGCGCATCGCCGTTGTGAGCATCCACGCACTGCCAACGAACGGTCCGGCTCGTAGGCTGCGGCCATGACCGACATCCACACTCCCACGCCCTTCGACGCCTTCGAGCTGCTGCTGGCCGGCAACCGGCGCTTCGTCGCCGGTACCCCTGAGCACCCCAATCAGGACGCCGTCCGCCGCACCGAGACCGCCCCGTCCCAGCAGCCCTTCGCCGTGCTGTTCGGGTGCTCCGACTCCCGGCTGGCCGCCGAGATCATCTTCGACCGCGGCCTGGGTGACCTGTTCGTGGTGCGCACCGCGGGCCACGTCATGGGCCCGGAGGTGCTGGGCAGCATCGAGTTCGGCGTGGACGTGCTGGGCTGCCCGCTGGTCGTGGTCCTCGGCCACGACTCGTGCGGCGCGGTCGGTGCCGCCTGCGCCGCCCTGGAGAACGGCATGACACCGGCCGGGTACGTCCGGGACGTCGTGGAACGGGTGACCCCCAGCGTGCTTGCCGCGCGGGCCGCCGGACAGGTCGAGCCCGATCAGATCCTCGCAGAGCACATAAGGCACACCGCCGACCTGCTCCTGGACCGCTCCCGGGTCCTGGCCGACAAGGTCGCCGCCGGGCAGGCCGCCGTGGTGGGCCTGCGCTACCGCCTGGCCGACGGCAGCGCACAACTCGTCGCCGCCCGCGGCCTCGACGCCACAGTCCCCGCAGCGTCCTGACCGCCCCGGCCGTGGCTGCTCAGCGTGATTTGCCGCGGCCGCAGGACACGCCTGTATACGTGGATGAGGAATCCATCGGGTTCACCGCTTGATCATTCACGGGAGGGCACCCCGATGGCTCGCGGAGCCGAATACGCGCCCAGCACCGTCCCCCGCGCCGACCTGGCGCGGGCCGCGGGCTGCGAGGTGTGCCGGGGATGGGGAACGGTCGTCACCGACGAGGGGCGGCACGAGCTGTGCCCGGACTGCCAGAGCGGTGAGCGCCCGGCCGAACCCGTCACGCATCCGCCCTGCTCCCGTCTCCGGGAGCAGGAAAGGCACGGCGTCGGTGCCGGTCACACGGTGGGCCGGGGCCCGGCGGCGCGGCGCAGCCGGTTGGCGATCGCCAGTCCCAGGCCCTCCTCCACCGGCAATGAGGCCACGATGAGGTCGCACCCCCGCTGGTCCAGCTCGCGCAGGAACCCGTACAGCCCGCGCGCGTAGGCGCCCATCGAAGACGGGACCATCACCACGGCGTGCGCCTTCACCGCGGTGCCGGCGAAGGAGGCAGGCAGAAAGACGCCCACCCGGTGGCCCAGCTCCTGCGCCAGCTCCGCCTCGGCGACGACCTTCTCGGGCTCGACGAGGACGACCCGTGCACGCGGCGCGTAGTGCGACGGATGCTGGCCCGGCACACGGACGCGGCTGGTGGCGGGGACCGTGAGCGGGCGCCCGAGCGCCGCTTCGAGGTCCTCGCGCGTCACACCGCCGGGCCGCAGGATGCTCGGGATCTCGCCGGTGACGTCGATGATGGTCGACTCGACACCAACCTCGCAGGGGCCGCCGTCCAGCACGAAGTCGACCGCGTCACCGAGCTCGGCACGGACGTGGTCCGCCGTGGTCGGGCTGACCCGGCCGAAGCGGTTGGCGGAGGGGGCCGTGACACCGCCACCGAAGGCCGCCAGCAGCGCCAGTGCGACGGGGTGACCGGGCACGCGCACCGCCACCGTCTCCAAGCCACCGGTCACTTCCAGGGGTACCCGGCGACCGCGCCGCAGGACCAGCGTGAGCGGCCCCGGCCAAAAGTGCTCGGCCAGCAGGCGCGCCGCCTGGGGCACGTCCTTCACCCAGTCGTCCAGGTGCTCCGCGCCGCCGATGTGGACGATCAGCGGGTGGGAGGGCGGACGTCCCTTGACCTGGAAGATGCGCGCGACGGCGGCGGGATCCTCGGCGTTGGCGCCCAGACCGTAGACGGTCTCGGTCGGGAGGGCGACCAGGCCGCCGGCGCGCAGCACCTCGGCTGCCTTCTCGATATCACTAGTCCTTGCCATCACCCTCGCCATCCTAGGAGCACAAGGGACCGGCGACGGTCATGGTCAATCTCAGCGCCAACCACGGTTCCGTTGGTCAGCCGAGGCCGCAGACGGCCTCAGCGGTGGCGGCCCGCTACGACTCCGCCGGGGTCGTCGGCCAGCATCACCGACGCGACCGTGCGCTTGCCGACCGGCTCCCGGTGCACTTCGAAGTCCTGGCCGGTTCGTATTGCCTTGCCTCGGTGTGTTTGATGGGGCAGTGCCGGGAGTTGGCCATTGTTGCGCTGTGGAAGCGCGGGCAGGGCTGCCGTCGCGGAGCGGAATCCTGGCGAACAGAAGGCCTGCTGAGCGAAGAGGCGGGACCGATTCGGCTTTCCAAGTCGCAGCCGTAGTAGTTCTTGCCGTAGATCAGAGTCTGGCCGGCTGGGCGGTGACGAGGTCCCTGACGTAGCTTCATCAAGCCGAACTGTCGCTCGTCCACGTGACACCAGTCCCGTAGGCGATGAAGTTCACGCTGCTGTACCCACCACCACCGCCCGGTGGATGAGCGGGGGAGGTGAAGCCAACGCCCAGTACAGCGTCATAGCCAAGGTTGTACGCCTCGATCAGGAGGGCTTCGTAGGCGGCGTCCATCGAGGAGCGCGCGGTGCCCCAAATGACTTTGACCTGTGTGAACGGGCGCGAGTCATGGCAGAGTGTGCTAGCTCTAACGGTTGCCAGTGCCCTTTCACGAAGCTCTCCGGCCTCCTGCCGCCTCTTGCGTGCGTTGTCCATCCACTTCACGAGCCGATTCTGAGCCTACTCAGTTGAAATGTCACGACCAGAGATCAGCAACCCCTGGGGCCGATCAACTAGACGTCGCCCAAGGGGACACGGGCTGTGAGTTCGGCGGCGAAGTGGCGGGCCTGGGCGCCCCAGTCGTGATCGGTCGTGCCGAAGTGCTGCAGGACGTCCAGCAGCTGGTGCGCCTCGGTGAGTGTGAACAGCGGCAGGCGCGGCTCGTACAACTCCGGCATACCGAAGGTGGGATCAAGGAGTTCGTCCAAGTAGGGAGCAACGCACACCACCCTCCGCCGGTTACGCCCGCTGGTCAGCCCCTGACCAGGGATTTACCCCCTTCGCCTCCACGCATGCCAACCTGTCCGCCCACAAGGGCGCCGCCCTCCGCCGCTGGGCGAATAAGCACAAGGTCGGGCTGCGCTTCACCCCGACCTACGCCTCGTGGGCGAACCCGATCGTGAACAACCTGGCGGACTTATGCGGTCAGAGCCCTGGCCGACACCGTAGCCGCCTTATCACCAACGGTGATCGCTGACGCCCTCGACCATGAGGGAGATGCCGATGCCCAGCAGCCAGACATCCTTGGCCAGAGCGGTTCCGGGCTCAGTGGGTCGCAGGCTGCCCTCCTTGCGCATGCCCGGCGCGCGCAGGTACAGCCCGAGCGTGCCGGCAGAGAACGCGGTCAGCGCGGCTCCGGCAACAGCGGCAGGGACCAACGGCAGGAGCAGCGCGGCGGCAACGGCGGCCTCCCCGGCAGAGAGCAATCTGACGAACTGCTGGGCATCGAGCTTGCCCAAGAAGGGGTAGGCGGTGGTGGCGAACTGCTGCAGTCCCTCAGCGGTGGCCTGGTCCGCGCCGCGTTTCGACAGCGCGGAGTTGAGGAAGAACGTGCCGACGGGGAACCTGAGCGGCAACTGTCGCGCTGCGGATCGCCAGGTGGAATCGGATGCCATGCCGAGCCTCCCAAAGTGGGCAGTTGGCCCCTGGAGAACGACCGTCGGCCTGTGTAGACCGACCGAGTCACGGAACGTGACAGATCAAGGCGGAGCGACACCACTTCTCAGCGCGTCGCGCAGCACTGAGACGGCCTGGGCAACGGCCGCACGGGTGGCATGGGTGTCGCTGAGAGGGTTGAGCATCATGAAGTCGTGGGTGATGCCGTCGTAACGGACGGTGGTGATGTCGACGCCCGCGGCGCGGAGCTTGGCCGCGTATGCCTCGCCCTCGTCGCGTAGGACGTCTGCCTCGTCGACGAGGAGGAAGGCTGGTGGGAGACCGGCGAGCTGATCGAGGGTGGCCTTCAGGGGGGAGGCGGTACTCTCGCTGCGCTGCGCGCGGTCGGGAATGTAGGCGTTCCAAAACCATTCCATGGCCTGGGCGGTGAGGAAGTAGCCGGTGGCGAGATCGGCGTAGGACTGGGTGTTCATTTCGGCGTCGGTGACCGGGTAGTACATGGACTGATGCACGAAGCGGACGTCGCCGCGCTCCTTGGCCATCAGGGCGAGAGCAGCCGTCATGTTTCCGCCGACCGAGTCGCCTGCCACCGCCATGCGGTCCGGATCGAGGCCATGGGCAGCGCCTTCTCGGACGATCCACTGAGCGGTGGCGTAGCCCTGCTCGATCGCCACCGGGTAGTGCGCCTCGGGAGAGCGGGTGTACTCGATGAACACGACCGCGGCCTGCGCCCCGTCCGCGAGCTCGCGCACCAGTCGATCATGGGTGTCGGCGTTGCCCAGAATCCAGCCACCGCCGTGCATATAGAGAACCACGGGGAGGGGTGGTGCGGCGCCGCGCGGCCGGACGATGCGGGCACGTACATCGCCGACATCGGCAGGCACGGTGATCCACTCCGAGTCGACATCGAGTTTCTCGATCGGTTCGGCTTGAAGGTCGTCCAGCACCCTGCGGGCCTTCTCGGGCCCCAGTTCGTACAAGAACGGCGGTTGGGACGTGGCATCTGCGAACTGCTGGGCTGCGGGCTCCAGAACGATGGAGCCGGAGGGAGCGGTCATGACGAGCTCCGTGAGGTCTGGGGCTGAGAGATGCTGAGGACTCCTGCACGTCCTGACCGCGGAGCGTCAATGCGCCTCGCCACTGGGCAGGCAGCGCAGCATTGCCACAAGCAAAAGCCTCGTCCCTCCGAGGCATGATCGCATCCGTGCAGTCGCACACCACGGCCCGTACCGCCACTGCGCTGTTGCTGCCCGAGCCGGGGCCGAAGCAGGTGGAGGGCTGGCTGCGGGCGGTCAGGCGCCTCGGTCGCGATCTCGGGCAGATCATCGGATGCGAGTCTTCGGCCACCTTTTGCCAGGCGGCCCCCTCCACCGGATCTGCCTCCGTCACGGGCTCAGCCTGGGTACGCCCCGACAGCGGGTGTTCGGCCTCACGGACTGGACGCGCAACGGCACCCTCGCGGAGTATGTCGTCGTCGAGGCACGCAACCTTGCGCCGCTGCCGGGCCACAGGCACGGTCCCATCAGCGGACGAATCCACCATGCACGCGCGAAGGCCTGCACGCATCCCGTCGCCACGCACATTCGGCGCGGGCGACGGCATCGACGCCTTCGAATGCCTCGTGGCCGGGACTGCCAGTGGCTCACGGCCTTGTGCCCGGGGTGCCGGGGCCTGGTCTTTTGCCGTGCTCACGGCGCCTACCTGCCGTTTCGCGCTGATGTGCCCTGCGGCAGACGAAGCGCTCTCAGCCAGCAGCGGCATCGGCGAGGCGACCGCACTGCTGCTCGCCGAGCGAGGCGCGCGGCTCGTGTTGGGTGCGCGCCGGTCCGAGCGCCTCACGGAGCTGGTGGCGCGGATCGAGAAGTCGGGCGGTGCGGCCGTGCAGACCCGCACGGACGTGACCCGACGGGACGACCTGCACACCCTGGTCGCACTGGCCTGCGAGCGCTTCGGCGGCTCGACGTGCTGGTCAGCAACGCCGGGGCCGGCACCATCTCGCTTCTCGACGATCTGCGGGTCGACAAGTGCGACCAGATGGTCGATGTCAACATCAAGGGCGTGTTGCACGGGATCGGCTCCGCGCTGCCGGTCTTCCGGGCCCAGGGCACGGACCAGTTCATCACCATCACCTCCACGGCCGCATTTCGCATCGGCCGACCATGGCCGTCTACGCCGGTACGAACTTCGCGGTCCGCGCCATCTGCGTAGGCCTGCGCCAGGAAGCCGGTGACTCCTTGCGGGTGACCACCGTCTCGCCCGGCGTCATTGGGACCGACTTCGCCGAAGCATCAACGAATCCGCAGGTTGGAGCGGAGATCACGAAGGTGCGGGAGCGGATCGCGATCCCGCCTGAGGCGATCGCCCAAGCCATTGCGTTTGCCATCGGGCAGCCGGCGACCGTCGACGTGAACGAGATCGTCGTCCGGCCGACGGCCCAGAACTGAACCGGCTCAAGTCCCAGGCGCATTGCGCCTCGGCCCCCATCGCTCCTCAAGGCCTTGCATCCAACCGCTCCGAGCAGGTGCGTCGGTGCAGAGCACGGACGGAATGCACACACGGGCGGCTGTGTCTCGGTCGGGCAGTCCACAGGTCACAGCGGCACTCGCCGTCCTGGCTGCTGAAGCGGGTGTCGCGGGTTCGTACGGCACACACGTGGCTGCGGGCAGAGATGGGAAGAGTCTGGTCCCGGCCCGACAACATCGGCGGTAACACCTACGACTACGCTCTCGCCGAAGACAGGCTGTGTCTGTCGATCACTGAAGGAAGCCCCCGAAGAGGCCGGGCCCCTCGTTACGTCGGCGCCGAGGAATCCCATCCTGCCGGACAGCAGGGATACCGCAGCCCTGCTCGTCCGCCTCACCATGGCTCGCAACGGGCTGGTTCTCGGCCCTGGCCGACTGCTCACGTGAGTTCGCCAGTGCGCTCGCGCTCCTGCTCTGCGACCCGCGGGGCTACAGCGGTGGCGTTGGGCCCGTCGAGGTCGCGCCGTAAGCTGCGTCGGGTTTTTGATTCACGGGAGGCGTGGGTGGGGCGGGACATGATCCTCGGCGGCCGGTACGAGCTGGTCGAGAAGCTCGGTCAAGGTGGCATGGGAACGGTCCATCGCGGGGTGGACCAGCGGCTGCGCCGCACTGTCGCGGTGAAGCTGCTCTCCTCGGCGCTGGCCCATGATCCGCAGTCGCGAGCCCGTTTCCGGCGCGAGGCGCACGCGGTCGCCGCGCTGAACCATCCAGCGGTGGCCACCATCCATGACGTCGGCGAGGAGCCGCACCCGGATGGCCCACGGCCCTACCTGGTCATGGAGTACGTGCAAGGCGCCACCCTCGCCGAGGTCCTGCGAGACGGTCCACTGCCTGTCGCCGACGCCGTCAACGCGGCATGCGCGGTGCTGGACGCGCTGCGGCACAGCCACGAGTGCGGGATCGTGCACAGGGACATCAAGCCCTCGAACATCATGCTCACCGGGCCCGACACCGTGAAGGTCCTCGACTTCGGCATCGCCAAGGCTTTCACCGAAACCGCCACCCGCATCACCGGGAGCGGTGCGGCGATCGGCACTCCCGCCTACCTTTCCCCTGAGCAGATCAACGGGTCGGAGATCGACCATCGGGCCGATCTGTACGCGATGGGGTGTCTGCTGCACGAACTGCTGACCGGGCAGCCCCCGTTCCGTGGCGAATCGCCCTTCGCCGTCATGCATCAGCACCTGTTCGCCGCACCCGAGCCGGTCTCCCGGCTGAGACCGCAGATACCACCGGCGGTGGAGGCGGTGATCCTTCGCGCCCTCGGCAAAGACCCGAAAGAACGGTTCGTCGATGCCGGGGAGATGCGTGCAGCCCTCGCCGACGCCCTGACACAGACCTCCATGCCGACGGTACAGGCCGGCACGCCCGGGCCCCCCGCGACGCGGCCCGGCGGCCGAACCGCTCACCGGGACAAATTCCGCATCTCACTGCGTCCGTCCGCCGACAGCGCTCTGGCTCTGCTCGGATGCCTGCTTGCGCTGCTGTGCGGACGTGGCCGGCTGGTGGACACCGCTCACTTCGGCTGGATCGCCATGGCAGCCGGTGTGCTGGGTCTGATGACGCTGCCATGGTCGACACGCCTGTCGTGCGCGGTGAGCTGGGGGCCGGTGGCCGAGGCCGTGGCGGTCAACTCCGAACTGCGGCGCGCCTACGTAGGGTGGACCCACTCGTACGTAGCCATTGCTGTTCTGCTCGCACTGGCCGCCGCCTGCTGCCTCGTCAGCGGGGCACGCAGCAAGAAGCACGGCGCCGGCACACTGGTCGCCTCCTGGTTCAGTGCCACCGCATCGATCTGGTACTTCCTCGACGACCTGCACAAGCTCTTCGTCTTCTACCTGCTGTTGTCGCTGGTGGCCGTCGCCACCGCGTCGTGGGAGACCGTCGAACTGGTGCGCCGCCGAGCCCCGGGCAGACGCGCAGTCCCGAAAGCCCCGTAGGAAGAGACGATCTTCACCCGGGCCCGCTCGGCTCGCCGAACGCGGCCGGTACTCGGCGCTGCTGCGTACTCCATCCGGCTTGCGCCGGCCCCGTTGAGCCCAGGGCCGCGGTCCCGGGGGTGGTTAGGGCGTGGGCGCGGCGCTGACTTGTTCCGCCGTCCGCAGTGGGGGGCGCATGGCTGGCCGGGCCGTCTCTATAGACCCGCACGTGCGGGCGTCATGCCGTGTGCTGGTAGGCCGGACAGGTGAGGTAGCCGGTGTCGCCGCCCTGGTAGTACGTGGTCTCGTCGACGGGGACGATCGGCAGCCCGGTGCGGAGGCGTTCGACGAGGTCGGGGTTGGCCAGGAAGCAGCAGCCGAAACTGACCAGGTCGGCACCGAGGCCCAGCCGGCGGTCGGCTTCCGCTCAGCGCGGTGTTGAGGGCGAGCGCGTCGGTCTCCTCGACGCCCCAGAAGCCGCCCCCTGGGAGAGGCGGATGCCCCTCCTGGCCGCGCCGATCGCGTCCACCGTCGCGGCCACGGCCTCCACGGCGAACCGAATGCCACCCGTGGGGCGGCTAGGCCCGCACGGCCCATCCCGGTGATTCCCTGCCGTCGCCGCTGGATGGTCCGGCGTTCGGAGCGTTGGGTCATTTGGGGGTTCCAACCGGTCCTCGAGGTGCTGCGTCTCCTCGGCTGCGAGGCCTCGGCGTGCCGGACGAAACGGCAAGGGCAGTCGATGCGGAACGGTGCGGCCGCTCGGGCTCTCCGCCGCCTGCTGGCTCGATCTGCGCGCCTGCGACCCGGTGGTCACGGCAGTCGGACTTGCCTGCCCGATACTGCTCCTGCACGGCGGGCCGGACTACCAGGTCACCGTCGCCGACGACCTGACGCGCTGGCAGGCCGCACTGGCAGACCGTTCCGAAACGGTGATCCGCGCCACCAGGACGCCAACCACCTCTTCTTCTCCGGCAGCGGCCCCACTACTCCGGCGGAATACACACGAGCGGGACACGTCAAGCCAGCAGTGGTGGACGAGACCGTGACCTGGCTGGCACGGCCGTAGATCGGCACCAGACGCTCCTTGACTGGCCCCCTACTCCAGTCCCGGATATTCGACGTGCAACCTCACTTCGGTGGCGCGGGAGATGGGAGCGGCACGGACTATGACCGCGGCGTCCTGGGACAACAGGAGATCTCGCCAGCCGGCTGCCTGGTCGGGCGCCGCGTTCGGGGTGCCCGGCCAGGCGCTGCCTCGGTTACCGGTACGGGCGGATGATCAGCTCAATCAACTGACCAGCAGGGTCTTTGAAGTACACCCCTCGTCCGCCGTGCTCGTTGTTGATCTCCTTTGGCAGCCGCATCCGCGGATCGGACCAGTGCGCGCGAATCCAAATCGGTCGTCACGTTGGCACCGGGCACTCACTCCGGTACGGGCGAGAATGCGGTCCGGCGACGGTAGTAGTGCACCGTGACGGCGCCCAGCAGCGGACCCCATAGCAGCAGTGGGGCGTAGACGATGTTGAGCAGCCAGGTGCCCCAGGTGGATGCGTCCATGTCCGCATTGAGCGAGGTGTAGACGAACAGCACACCGTAGACCGACGTCGCCAGCGCGCCGAGACCCGCCAGGATGGTGGCCGGCACGACCGGGACTCGTCGCCCGCGCAGATACGGGATCCAGCGCGGCCAGGTCTCGCCCCAGCTCTGCACGAGCCCGAGGGTCAGGAGGGCCAAGAGCTCGGAGACCAGGCTGAGCACGACAAGGTAGAACGATCCCCAGCCGGGGGCATGCAACCGGTCGTACTCGGACTGGGCCAGCCCGACCGGAAGGCCCACTGCGATGGCCAGGCGCCACAACCCCGAGGGCACATTGCTCAATGCTGCGCCCACAGCGGCACGTTGCGCCCAACGCGGTATGTTCGGCAGCGAATTCACTCTCAGCATGTGATCCACACTGCCGCGCGAGTGCGCCGTCATACGTCGGTCTGTGGTCGTGTCCTCCTCACCCGAGCGGCGGACTTACGACTGCGACCGCCGATGCTTGACAGGGGGAGCACGGCAGCCGCTGGCTCCGACCTGGCCGGCTGGGCGAACTACGGCTACTGCCGCTACCACTCCCGCTTCTACCGGGGCCTGAAACTGCACCTGGTGTGCACTCCGGCCGGACGGCCCGTCACCTGGGCCCGGGCCGACCCCAAGGCCGACGAACGATCCGTGGTACCCCGTCCCAGGACCGAGCCCATGCCTATACGACCGCGGCCAGTGACCTCCGACAGGACTTCGACGAACTCGCATCACGCTACGACCGGGCTCCGTCAGCGCGCCTCGCACGGACGAGCAGGGCGAGCGCTCCGGACGCTCCAGGCTGACGCCCTCACTGTGTAAGACCTCGCGGTTCGCGTCATCGCGGAGCTCGCCAGTATGCGGAACCTGGCTGGCTCACGCCGGCCCCCTTCAAGGCGCCGCGACGAGGCTGATGACGTGGCCGTCAGGAGAGTGCGACGGCCTGGGCGGGCGAGCACCAGCGCGCCGGAGCACTGGGCGCCGATCAGCCGGCGCTGCCCTGTCACCTCGACGCCGTTCATCGACATGACGACCGGCGTCGGCGTCGTGACAAGAGCCTCCCAGCCGTCCCCGCGGCACCGATTGATCAGCGCGGAAGCTATGCAGCTGTCGAGTTCGTTGAAGGTGACCATTGCTACCTGCACGCAACTCCCTCAAGTACGGAGTCCGCGCTCCCTGCAATCTCCCTGAGGCGCCCTTAACAGACGAGGGCCAATGTGCAGCTTGTGGCCGCCGGGCATCGCTGGGAGCCCGTACCGAAGCAGGTGACGCGCATCAGCCCCAGGTCGAGTCCCCCATCGGCAGGAGCACCGCGGTAATTCACTGCCCAAGGGCGATGCGGTCACGACGGCAGTTCGGTCCCGGCCTGCTCACTCACCATGTACTGGGCGTACCAGTCCGGCCAGTTCGGGTCCTCCGCACCGATGCTTGCCTCATGCTCCCCGTGCGCGGCCGCGGCGCGGCGCAGCGCGCTCGCCAAGTCCTCGGCCGAGGCGAACGTCGTGGTCGCGGGATCGAGGCGTCCCGGGAGCCGGGTCGTGACCTCCTGGAGAAGCCAGCCGTTGCCGTCCGGGTCGCTGAAGGACAGGAACGAGCTGTAGCTCGTGCGCTGCGGATCCGGCCCCGGCAGCCGGGCCTCTGTCCCGGCGTGGTGGAAGACGCCGCCGGCGTCGTGGAACACCTCGCTCGGCTCGGCGCCGACCCGTTTCAACTCATCGTATGCGGCGTTGATGTCGTCCACGATCAGGTGCATGCCCTGAGCCGAGCCCGGCGTCTGGGACGTGACCGAGGTGCCGAAGATGACCGACGCCGACGAGCCCGGCGGCGTCACCTGCACCACCCGGAAGTTCTCGTCAGGGGCGATGTCCGCGTCCAGCCTCCAGCCCAATCGCGTGTAAAAGCTCCTGGCCCGGTCGACGTCGGACACCGGCACCACCACGACTTCGAGTTTCATGTCCATGACCGACACTTCCTGCGCTCGTAACAAGATGCCGCTATGACGAGACTCGCACGGCCGGACGCGGGCCGCGCCCGGGAATCCGGCAGACGGTGGCCCGGTCCACGCCGGGGCCAGTTGTCGGAGGGAGGCGACGGCCAGGATGGCCCGGGCGGGGATTCGGGCGCAGGCGCTCGGCGGGCTGGCCTGGCCGAACACCTTCGGGGCTCCGCACCGACAGGCGTGATCCTGGGCTCACGATGCTCGGGCGGCGGTCCGGAAGCAAACCACACACCCATCAGCAGGGAGCCGTGGCGCGCAGGGGCATCGGCCGTCGCCGGCAGGCGGCTTACGGTCTCTGGCCGACGGTGCCGATGCCGAGTCGGCTGAGCAGCCAGAAGGTGATTGCGGTACCGGTGCCGTAGGCGACGTGCGCGCCCAGATCCCAGGCCACGATCTTGGCGTCGTACTGCCAGATCGGCTTGTAGAGCCCTGCGATCGGCAAGGTGACGTAGTCACCGGCGAACACTGCGGCACCGAAAGCCACGCCATACACGGGGGAGGGCCTGGGCAGTGATCCGGCCAGGAGGCCGTAGGCCGCGCCGGCCGCTGATCCGTAGGCCCAGTGCGCGGCGGTGCTGGTGAGCCAGGCAGAGCCATCAGGAAGCCGGCGCTGGGTGAAGCCCTCGATCACCCGCTTCGCCACCTGCCCCGGAGCGGGGGCCTTCTCCCAGCTCTCGACCGGCGCGAATTCCCAGGCGAGCGGGCTGTCCGTCCCCCCTGCGCGACGGTACTTCAGGTAATGGACGGCATCCAGGCACACCGTCCCCGCCACCCCGGCCAGCAGGCCGGCCGCCACCGCCGTGAGGGGAGTCGGCGGATTCCTCTGGGAGCGCATGACGCAATCTCCTCATCGATCGGGGCCGGGAAGGAAGGTCGTTGTTCTTCAGCGCCCGGACTGCGGTTGGGGGGCATCAAGCCCGCATCGAGTATCCGGCGGCCAGGACGGGCGCGCACGAGGAGAACGTTCGCGGGCGCGAGCGGTGAGGAACCTGCGGCGGGCGGTACTGAGCGGTCCTGCGGAAGCAGCTGACCGCAGGGGGCACCCGTCTGCCGAACCACATATCCACCGGGACAACCTGAATGGGCGACCCCATTCGCTCATCTGAAGCTACGACGTTGTGGGCTGAGTCGCCGCCTCGACAGCGCCGCATACGCACCACCTTCGCCGCAGGGGTGACCGCGGCGGCTCTGTCGGCTGAGCCTGTCCCTGCGCCCAGACTGACCGATCAGGAGGGGCAGAAGTTGCAGCAGATCGTGCGCCATGGCAGTACCGCGAGCAAGTGTTCGACAAGTACGGGCCGCTGGGGATCCGGCCACCGCCAGATCCTGCTGGGCGAAGCAGGGCAAGCCCGACCGCCTGCCCGCGACCTACCACCGCACCCACGGCGTCACTTACGTCCACGGCGGATACCCCGTCGGTGACGACCGGCTGTGGGCGTCGACCACCGCCACAAGGGCACCGCCAACACCCTGGCCGCGCTGAACTCAATCCCGGCCGCACGAACCCGACGGCGCACCGACCTACATCATCGAGAAGGGCATCCGCCGGGGCGGACGCCACCTTGCAGTCGCAGCCTGAACCCGAGTGGGCCCCCGCGTCACCTTCGCCAGAACAGGTGGTGCATCACGCCGCTCCGGCTGGGCACGACCTCCAGGCAGAACCGGTCGAGCAGCTCGTCGGGGGAGTCCCACAGCGGTAGTCCGGACCCGAGCTCCACCGGCGAGACCGCCACATGCATGGTGTCGACGAGGTCAGCAGCAAGGAACTGCCGGATGGTGGTGACCCCGCCGCCGAGCCGGACGTCCTTGCCCCGTGCCGCTTCCCGCGCCTGTTCGAGGACCGTGGCCGGGTCGCCGTCGACGAAGTGGAACGTGGTGTCGGAGAGCGTGAACGACGGGCGCTTGTGGTGGGTCATGACGAACACCGGCGTGCGGAACGGAGGCTCTTCCCCCCACCAGCCGCGCCACTCGTGGTCCTGCCAGGGCCCGCGCTGAGGCCCGAACTTGTTGCGGCCCATGATCTCGGCACCGATGTTGCGGGCGAAGTCTCGCGTGAAGTAGTCGTCGAGGCCCCGGTTCCCCCCAGGATCCGTGCGCATGGGCCAGCTCGCCGTGGCTCCGGCCCAGGCGAACAACCTCTCGGGATGGTCGTGGCCGAACGGTCGCTCGAGACTCTGGTGCTCACCGGCACCGATTCCGTCACTCGAGACGTTGAAGTTCATGACTCTCAGCAGTTGATCCATGTGTTTCCTCCTCAGGTCCCGGCATCGTGTGGCTGGGCGCCGCACACCATGACGTCGAACGGGATGTCTCCGGATCGACAGCAGCCCCCACTTTTTCCAGGGCATGCCAGGACACGGCGATGTGACCGTTCCCACCGCCAACCCGGCGAACCTTCCCGCCAAGGCCACGGCCGCCGCCGTGGGGCTCGTCGTCGATGCGATGGCCCTGACGCCCGGCGGCAGTCGGGTGGCTCTCCGGTTGTCTTCCTGTGGCTTTCAGCGGGCGTTCAGCCGCTTCAGCGAGGACTCAGCATCGGCAGGCCATGGTGGGTGCATCGGCGGATCAAGGGTTCGCCGGGGTACAGATCCCTCGCAGAAAGGTGACACTTCTGAACCACTCCAGCTCCACCGTCGTGAAGCGCCGCGGTATGGCGATCGCCGTGGCGGTTGGAACACCCAGACCGGAGCAGGCACGAGCGTCCCTCACAACGCCATGGTCAGCAGGGCCGGCTTCGGCCAGACCATCCGCAGCATCAACGGCAGGCGTGAGTGCGACGGCCAAACCCCGCCCAGATGCCAAACTGCGTCAACCTCTACCGGCGCTGCTCCCAGCTCCTCGGCGTCGACCCCGGCGCCAATCTCACCTGCTAGCCCGGCAGCGGACGGCCGGAACCACGACCTGCCAGGAACAGGGGTTTCCGGCCGCCACCCCCGGCTCGGCTCTGCGACCGCCTCCATGGTGAAGCAGCGCCCTCGCTCACCGACGTCTCCCACATGCTCGGAAGGATCCTGCGAACACCCGATCTCTGCGTGCACGGCGCCTACTTGCCGGTGCGTTCGCCGCGGCGGCGGCCTTTGCCGGCGTTGTTGCGGCACCCATGTCGCCGGCCGCTGCCGCGGCACCTGCCGGCGCCCACAAGGCAACGTCTGCGGACGCCACCTGCTGGGCCACGCGCTACGGCTCCGATGAACCAGCGAGGTCGCTGACGAAGGAAACGGCTCTGACCGAGACGATGCTGAGCGCTCGCGAACTCCACACCGACTGCGAGTTGGTCGCTGTACCGTGCAGGGCCGCCCCAATCGAGGAGAGATCGTCGCAACGGCTGTACCTCGTCCTCGGCCAAGAGGTCGCTCGGCCTCACCGTGTGGTCCTGACACGGCTCGGCCTCGCTGACTCGTCCTTGCCGCAACGCAGCCCGATCAGACCCGGCTGTTGCCGTCGGCGCCAAGGGGAGTGCAGCGGGACGAGGGACGGAGCGTACTGATCCTCACCTTCGACGAATGTGACGGTCTCGTCGAGCGGTGCCCGGCCCGTACGCCTGTACTCCACCGTGACGTCCTTGAACCCGATCGACATGCCACAGAAGAAAATGAGCTCGTCCGGGGGTGACAGGATCTCCGCGACGGTCTTGCGATACACCGACCACGCCATCTGCGGGCAGCTGTGCAGACCTTCGGAGCGGAGTAGCAGCATGACGGTCTGCAGATACATTCCCACGTCGGACCATTGGGGTCGGCCCATGTCGCGGTCGATGTAGCAGAACAGGGCGGCGGGCGCGCCGAAACAGTCCCAGTTCGCGGAAGCGGCCCGCTGGCGCGCCTCCCAGTCCTCACGCGCAATGCCGAGTGCGCTGTAGCGCTCATGGCCGCACATAAGTACGCCACGGCTGGAGGTTTGACCCGGACGGCGCCCAGGCCGCGGCGGAGAGCACGCGCTCCAGCACTGCCCTCGGTACTTGCCGGCTGGTGAATCCCCGAACCGCTCGCCGGCTCGTGACCGCCGGTGCGTCCAACGCTGTGCGCGCGGGAGGCGGGCAGTTGGCTAGGTGGGCGACAGGGTGGCTCTTTGCGGTCTGCGCACCTCAGGAGGGGGCGAGCGGGTCAGGAGAGCCAGTCGGTGTAGCGGGTGGGGGCGAGGTGGGCGTGCTCGTCGGTGAGGACGTCGCCCTTGACGGCGGCGAACATGCCGGCGGTGGGGTCGGTGACGACCGCGCGGTTGTCGCCCTTGTGGGACAGGGTGATGCGGCCCAGCTCGTCCAGGGGGAAGATCTCGGGGCCGGCGATGTTGCGAATGCCGTTCAGCGGGGCGCCTGCGGCGACCTGCGCCACCGCGTTGGCCACGTCCTTGGCGGCGATCGGCTGGATTGGCGTGGCGGGCAACCGGACAGTCTCGCCGTCGGCGGTCCAGGACATGACGGCGTCCATGAACTCCATGAACTGTGTCGCCCGGACGATCGAGTAGGGGACTGGCCCGGCCGCGAGGATCTGCTCCTGGAGCACCTTCGCCTTGTAGTAGTCCAGCTCCGGCACCTGGTCCGCCCCGACGATCGAGAGGATGACGAAGTGACCGACGCCGCTCTTGTGGGCCGCGGCCAGGAGGTTGTCCATCGAGGCCCGGAAGAAGGCCGGGGAGGCTTCGTCGAAGGTCGGGGAGTTCGTCAGATTGACGACGACGTCGGCTCCCGCCACCGCCTGATCCAGTCCCTGGCCGCTGATGACGTCGACCCCGGTGGACTTCGAGTGGGGTACTGCCTCGTGGCCGGCGGCGATCAGATCAGTGACGACCTGCGATCCGATCAGCCCGGTACCGCCGATGACTGCGATCTTCATAGGGTGCCCTTCCTTGAGATTACGTGGGCAGAGAGTCGTCGACCACTCGGGGCAGGTGCCATGTCGACATTTCAGCTGGCCGCAGGGCCAAGGCACTCGGCACATGGCCGCGCGAACGCAGTGCCAGGTGCCGCAGTCTCTGGTGCCCTTGTTGCTGGCCGGACCTCACAGGTGGATCGGGAGGTGGCGGGGGCCGCGGAGCATGGCGTTCTGCCGATACGGGGGCGGGTCCTCCACGAGGCGTGCCGTGCCGAGGTGGGGGAGCAGTGCGCCGAGTGCGGCCTGCGCTTCCAGACGGGCGAGGGGTCCGCCGTAGCAGATGTGGATGCCGCTGCCGAAGCCGAGGTGCTGGTTGTCGGCCCGGGTGGGGTCGAACCGGTCGGGATCGTGGAACCGCTTGGGGTCGCGGTTGCCTGACGCCAGCGCCAGGATGACGGACGCCCCTCGGGGGACGGGGGTGCCGGCGATGTCCATGTCGGCGCGCGGGATGCGTTCGCGCATGTGGACCGGGGGTTCATAGCGCAGCAGCTCCTCCACGGCTCGTGGCAGCAGCTCGGGTTCACGGCGCAGGTGGTCCAGCTGTTCGGGCTGGCGCAGGAAGGTGAGCACCCCATTGGTGATCAGGTTGACCGTGGTCTCATGACCCGCGATGAGCAGGAGCACGGCCGTCTCGGCGAGTTCCTGCTGGGTGAGCCGCAGCGCAGGATCCGGCTCGTTGACGAACGCCGAGAGCATGTCGTCGGTCGGCTTGCCGCAGCGCTGTTCGGCCAGGTTCAGCAGGTACCCGCCCATCTCCATGCGGGCCTGGTCGCCGGCCTTGTCCGTCTCTGTGGTGTCCGCGCCGGGCCGGACGTCAGCGGCGGCGACGAGGGCGTCGGACCAGGCCCGGAACAGCGGCTCGTCCTCGCGCGGCACGCCGAGCAGGCGGCAGATGACCGTGACGGGAAGCGGGTAGGCGAAGTCGTCGACGAGATCGATCTGCTCGCCCGCCTGGAAGGACGCCAGCAGTTCCTTGGTGATCCGGTCGATCTCGCCACGCATGCCGTCGACGCGCCGGGGGCTGTGTGGCGGGCCGAAGGGCCGCATGGCCAGGGTGCGCAGTCTGTGGTGTTCAGGGTCGTCGAGCCGCAGGAACGGCAGTTGCTGTGCTTCCCGGCCGCCGGTACGGGGATCGACACTCATCCGAGGGTCGTGGAGCAGGGCGGCGATCTCGTGGTAGGTGCCGGTCAGATAGGTGCCGTCAACCTGCTGAACCACGGGACCTGCCTCGCGGAGTTCCGCGTACAGCGGGTAGGGGTTGGGGCGGCTGGCATAGTCGGTGATGCGTTCCAGCAAGGTCTCGGAGGCCATCAGGGCTCCTCGTAGTTGAGCGGTACGTGGGCTACACCACGGTCAGCCGGCGGTCGGGAAGGTGACCGGTGAGCGCGACGGTCGGGCCGTGGGACAGCACCGACGGATCCGGTACGTCGGACGGAATCGGAACGTCGGCCGCGATCGCCCGGTCGGCCGCGCCGGGCGGGGGCGGGAAGGGGGCGGCCGTTTCGATCAGGTGCCGGTAGTAGTTGAGCGACTTGGCCATGTCGACGGTGACGGCGGCGGTGACCCGGCCCCTGTAGCCGTAGACCATGGCGAGCCGGCGCGCCTCCAGGGAACCCTGCGCGATGACGACGTGATCGGAGTAGGTGGGCACGCCCACCGACTTGATGTTGAGCCCGAACTGCGTCGACCAGAACACGGGGATGGACAGGTGCGGGCGCTGCAGCGGTCCAGGGTTGACCATGTTGTGCGCCGCCACCTCGGCCTGCTCCACCGCGTTCCCCCAGTGCTCCAGGGACAGCATCTGGTAGCCGAACAGCGGATGGGGAAAGCGGGAGACGTCGCCGGCCACGAAGACGTCGTCGGTGACGATCCCGTACATGTTGAAGGCGCGGCAGCCTGCGTCGCAGGCGATCCCGCGCGGGCCCGCCGCCAGTCCGGAGTCCGCCAGCCACTCCACATTGCGGACCGCCCCGAGCGCCACGACGCACACGTCCGCCTCGACACGGCTGCCGTCGGACAGCTGCGCACCGGTGAAGGCGCCGTTCCCGTTCAGGGCGGTGACCGTCACCCCGGTGCGCAGGTCCACGCCGTGGTTGCGCTGCATGACGGCCGCGAGCTTCGACAGCGTGCCGCCGAGCGCGCCCACCAGGGGTGCGGGGCCGCGTTCGGCGACTGTGACCTGCAGCTCCAGTTCACGGCAGGCGGAAGCGATCTCCGAGCCGGTGAAGCCGGCGCCGATCACCAGTACCCGCTCCGGCCCGGCGGCCAGCCGCTCAGCCAGCCCCTTCCCGTCCTCGCGCGTGCGGAGGGTGAACACCCCGTCCAGGGCGGCTTCCCCAGGGTTGGGCCAGGGCCGCGCCCGGGTGCCGGTTGCGATCAGGAGCCGGTCGTACGGCAGCGACTCGCCGTCTTCCAACAGCACCCGTTTGGGCAGCAGGTCCACACCGGTGGCGCGGACGCCGAGCCGCCACTCGGCCTCGGGGTCGCGGCGCTGCGGCAGCTCGGTGGTGTCCGCCGTCGCCTGCCCGAGCAGCACCTGCTTGGACAGTGGCGGCCGGTCGTAGGGCGCATGGGGCTCGTCGCCGACTACGGTCAGTGAGCCGGTGAAGCCTTCCTCACGCAGGGCCTCCGCGGCCCGCAGCCCGGCCAGCGACGCGCCGACGATGACGATACGGCCGTCCTTGAGGTCATCGGGCACCGGTACTCACCTCTTCACCGAGGAGGATGGCCTGGACGGGACATGCCGCGGCGGCCTGGCGCACGCGTTCTACCTGATCGTCGGGCACGGCCGTGGCATACAGCAGGCCTTCCTCGCCGTGCAGCTCGAACACGTCCGGGGCGAGGAACACGCACTGGGCGTAGCCCTGGCAGCGAGTGAGATCGACAACGGTCCGCATCGTCACCACTTCCTCCGCTGTCTCACCCCCCTCATCTCCAGCATGGGTGGAGATGAGGGGGCTCGCACGGTGACTGCCGAGGGGTGCCCCCCGTCCGCCGTCAGCTCAGGGCGCAGTGGAGGTTGAATGCAGCACTGATCAGGACAAGGTGCGTAAACGCCTGAGGGAAGTTGCCCAGTTGCTCGCCGGTGTGGCTGATCTCCTCGGCGTACAGGCCGACATGGTTGGCGTAGGTGAGAACCTGGTCAGCGGCATCGTCAGAAGTACAGCGTCCAGCACGTCGCCGCCCTGGTACTGGACGAAGGCATGCCGGATCGACGACCAGCCATGGTCCAGGATCCGCCAGTAGATCGTGGGTCCCGTCGGTGCCCACCAAGGCAGCCGTGCGCAGATCGCCGATGAGGCCGTGATCAGCGATCGGGAGACACCGGGCGGGCGGCTCCGACCGTGCGACGTGGCTTTCCACGCCGCCGATCGCAGCGTCCGTCAGGGTCTGCCGACGCTGAAGAGAGGGCGCTCCACCGTTGCAGTGCTCCGGTCACTGCGCCGTACAGCAGCCGCGTGAACAGGTGCCATCAGTTTGGATGCCGGTGCGACAGTTCCCGTGAGTCGAGGGCCAGTTCGCGCAGCGTGGCCCGGCGGCACCTTGCCGCCGCTCCGCTGAAGCCTCTCGCCCCCGCTCCACTGCCGGGATCAACCGGCCGCCGTGAAGAGCCCCTGTGCACCCTCCTGCTGTTGCCGTCCGGACCAGACGGGCTTCCCTGCGACCAAGTGCTGAATGCGACGCTGCTCGACTGCGTCGCCACCCTCATCGACGAATGCGCCACGTCCCATGTCCTCCTCGCGGAACGGAGCGGGTCCGCCGCCGAGAACCTTCCTGAGGCCGGGGGTAGCGTGAAGTGACGGACACCCAGCTGAACTCGTGCTGCGGCGAAAGGCCCTGGGCGGGCCTCGGGCCCAGATGAGAGATGGAAGACCACTCATGCCTCGATCCATGCGCGCGCTCGTAGCTGTGGAGGCCGGCGAGCCCACTGATGTGCTGCGGCTGGAATCCCGGCCCATTCCCGTGCCGAAAGCCGGTCAGGCGTTGATCCGTGTGAAGGCGACCCCGGTTCACGCGAGTGATCTGCACGTGCTGCGCGGCCGCTACGGCTTCTCCCCGACGTTTCCCGCTGTCGGGGGCAACATGGAGTGCGTGGGTCGTATCGAGGCTCTGGGCCCGGACACCGAGGGGCTGCAGGTCGGTGAGCGCGTGGTGGCCGCTGCGGTCCCCGCGGTACCCGGACCCCCTGTGGCCGGCACCTGGCAGGAATACCTCGTGGCCGATACACACAGGCTTCTGCCGGTGCCCGACCATCTGAGCGACTCCAGCGCCTGCCAACTCGCCGTCAATCCGTTGACCGCGCTGCTCCTCGTAACGCGCGAACTCGACGTACAGCCGGGTGAATGGCTTCTGCAGACGGCCGCGGGCTCCACCGTCGGCCGGCTCGTCATCCAGCTGTCCCGGCACCTGGGTATCCGCACGATCAACGTCGTGCGGCGACGCACCGCCGTGGAGGAGATCAAGGCACTCGGCGGGGATGAGGTCATCTGCACCGAGGACGAGGACCTACTGCAGCGTGTCGCCGAGACAGCGGGGCCGGCCGGCGTGCGCAAGGCCGTCGACTGCGTGGCAGGCCCCGTGGGCGCCCAGGTGTCCCAGGCACTCGCTCCGGGAGGACAGCTGGTGGTCTACGGCGCACTCTCCACCCACCGGCAGACCGACCCCGCCGCGCTGACGATCCCGCTGCAGGCACGCTCGGTCATCTACGAGACCAAAGCAGTCCGTGGCTTCTGGCTGAACCGATGGTTCGGCACCGCCTCACCCGAGGACGCGCTGCACGCGCTGTCCCAGGTGCGCAGCCTCGTCACCGACGAGGTGCTGAGCATCCCCCAAGGCCAGCCGTTCCCGCTCGAACGCTTCACAGAAGCCGTCGCGCTCGCCGAAGCACCCGCACACGGCACCAAGCCACTGTTCGTCTTCTAAGACGGCCAGGCGGTGGACATCAGGGCCCTGCAGCCGGGCGCCGTCTCACATGCGTCGCTGCGGCGTTCGATGCACGCTGGTGGGGGAGAGGGCCTCTTGCGTGGACAACCTGCGTGCGTGACGACCCGGCCGTCCCGGCACGGTACGAAATCAGGTGCGGAAGCGGGAAGGAAGCGCGATGGAGATCAAAGAATCGACTGCCCTGGTCACGGGAGCCAACCGTGGCATCGGCTACGTGTTCGCCCGCGCACTGATCGCGCGGGGAGCGGCCACGGTCTACGCCGGTGTCCGCGATCCGGCGAGCGTGAGCGGCGAGGACCTGACTCCGCTGCGTCTGGACGTCACCGTGCCGGAGGAGGTCGCCGCCGCAGCCGGCGACGCCACCATTGTGATCAACAACGTCGGCGTCGGAGGCTTCACCACCAAGCTGCTGACGGGATCCTTCGACGGCGCGCGCCAGGCGGTGGAGATCAACCACTTCGGCACCTGGGCCGTGTCGCGTGCCTGCGCCCCGGTCCTCGGCACGAGCTCGGCAAGATCGCAGCGCAGGAGGATTCATGAACGTTGAGCCGCCTGCGGGATACGGCTCCCGCGACCAGGCCCTGCACGGACAGACCCTCGTCGTCCTCGGCGGGAGCGCGGGTATCGGGCTGGCGACCGCACGGCTCGCCCGCAACCAGGGCGCGTCGGTGGTCCTCACCGGCAGGGACCCGGAACGGCTGCGCACCGCGGCCAAGGAAGCCGACGCACTCAGCACCGCGGCTTTCGACGCGCACGACCCCGTGCAGCTGGAGCGGTTCTTCCAGCAACTGCCGGGGCCGATCGACCACGTGCTGGTCACCGCGGGCGGCCCGTCCTACGGCCGCCTTCTGGACATGGACGCCGAGCAGGCACGCCGGGCGATCAGCGACCACATGGTGCTCGCACTCGAGGTCGCGCGCCACTGCGCCGGCACCGTACGGCCCGGCGGCACGCTGCTGCTTCTGGGCGGCACGGGAGCCCGCCGGGTCCGGGCCGCTCTCGGTGTCGCCCCCACGGTCACCGCCGCGATGCCCGCGTTCACGGCCAGTCTGGCACTCGAGCTCGCGCCGGTCCGGGTGAACCTGATCGCCCCGGGCTTCGTGGACACCCCATTGTCGGCCCGGCTGCTCGGCGACACGCTCGACGCCCGTCGCGAGGAGCTGCGCACCACGCTGCCGATCGGGCGTGTGGTCGTACCCGAGGACGTGGCGGCGCTCGCCGTGCACATGATGACCAACAGCGCACTCACAGGTGCGACGTACGACGTCGACGGGGGCCAGCAGCTCGTCGGCTGACCCACGCGTCGGTGGCGGTCATTTGCCGGGCATCGCGGTGGCCCGCGGTTGTGTGCTCCGGGCGTGATCGCGGTACTGGGCCGGAAAGGTGGCCGGCGCCGTGAGCATTTTCCTGCGGTGCTTCCTCGGCCACCCAGTGGCCGGTGCCGGGACTACGCTCCGCACGTCGTGGGCGACGCGTTTCATCGCGCCGGCGACACTCTCCCCGAGGCCCCCGGCACCGCCGGTCGCGAGGTGAATCAGCGCGCATCACTCCGGATGACACGCTGTTCGCGGCCATCATCTCCTGGGGGCCCCACACATAGGTGCACGGGAACTGTCATGACCTGCTATGTGCATGGCGCGGTCGACGGCCACCCAGCACATGAGACGGGAGAAGAGGAACTTCTTGCGTCCGCCGCGGGTCTTCCACACGCCCTCGTCCGGCTCGTCCCAGTGCTCAGACCCAGTCCACCAGCTCGCACGCCGCGCACCACTGGCCGCTGGTCAGGGGCTGGCACCACATGTCGTACAGGTAAGCGGAGCAGAGCAGGACGCCGCAGAAGTCGAGCTGCAGCTGAGTGGCGGCGTCGTTGCCGATCCGCACAGGGGCCGAGCCGCGGTAGCCCTCCAGGTGGGAGAGCTCACGCTCGGGCAGCTCGGCTCGGCCGTCGATGCCGTACATCATCTGCAGCCGGCCGGAAGGGTCCGGGCGCTGGTCGATGTGGTGGGTGAGGGAGTCGATGAACGCCTCGGCTTCCTCGGCGAAGCCGAGCCTGAGCAGCGCATGGACAGCGAACGCGGAATCCCGTTTCCATGCGTAGCGGTAGTCCCAGTTCCGGCCCCGCCGAGTTGCTCGGACAGGCCGGTGGTGGGGCTGCCACGATCGCGACCGGGGGAGCGTGCCGGTCGGCGATGGCGGGGCGGGTCACTTCTGCGGTGGAATCGTCCCGCCGGGTGTGTCAGCCGCGGCGGGGTTCAGGGACTGCTCGGGCGGACGCGAATGAGACCCGGGCCGGCGTCGACGAATGAGTCCCCGATCGGCACGTCGTGGCCGTCGTCGCAGCGGAGCACCGCGTGCACCGGGGCGCCGCAGTTCTCGTGGCGTACGACCACGGGGGGCCCTTGTTCGTCGGCGGCCCAGGTGTCGCCCCACTGCCGCAGCGCCACGATGACGGCCCGGAAGTCCCGCCCTTTCTGCGTCAGTTGATAGGCGTACCGGGTCCGCTGGCCGGGCTCCTGGTAAGGGACGCGCTCCAGGAGACCGGCGGCGGTCAGTTCTTTCAGGCGCGCTGCAGCGGCGGGTTCACCGATGCCCACACGTTTGGCGAAGTCGTCGAACCGGCGTGTGCCGAAGAACGCCTCGCGCATGATCAGCAGCGCCGTCCTGTTGCCGACGATCTCCAGAGTCCTGGCGATGGAGCAGTTGGCCATGGACCAGGCGTCCCGTTCCTCCAGCAGATCCTTCATCTCTCAACCCTCCACCTGGCTTGCCTCATGCAAAGCCAGCCTATACCGTCGTAGCTGGCTTCTGTAATCGTAAGTCAGCTCGGGTGAGTGCGCCCCGAGGGAGGAATCATGGACATCAACACTGCAACCGTCCTGGTCACCGGGGCCAACCGCGGGCTCGGCAGGGCCCTCGCCCAGGAACTGGTTGCGCGTGGCGCCACTGTGTACGCGGCGGCCCGCCGACCGGACCAGATCGATCTGCCCGGCGTGAAGGCGATACGGCTCGACGTGACCGACCCCGCCTCGGTCGCCGCGGCTGCCGAGGAGGCCCGTGACATCACGGTGCTGATCAACAACGCGGGCAGTTCCACGGGCGCCGATCTGCTGACCGGCAGCTGGGACGCCGTCCGCCTGGAGATGGAGACCCACTATTTGGGCACCCTCGGCATGATCCGGGCCTTCGCTCCCGTGATCGAGTCCCAGGGCGGAGGCGCCGTCCTGAACATCCTGTCCGCGCTGTCGTGGATCAGCTTTCCCGCCGTCGGCGCCTACGCCGCCGCCAAGTCCGCGGAGTGGAGCATGACCAACGCGGTGCGCCAGCAGCTCGCACCCCGGGGAATCACCGTGTCCGGACTCCACGTCGGCTACATGGACACCGACATGGCCCGCCATGTCAACGGGCCCAAGACCGACCCGGCGGACGTCGCCCGTGCGGCCGTCGACGGCATCGCCTCCGGGGCTGCCGAGATCGTCGTCGACGACCGCAGCCGCCAGGTCCAGGCCGACCTCTCCGGTGGCGTCGGCGCCCTGTACCCGCAGCTCGGCTGAGACGAGGACCCCGTGACTTCCCTTCCTTCCCCCGCCCCGGGCCGGCTCAGGCCGACCGACCGGCAAACCGGTCTCCTGCCCTCCCCGAACCAGCCCTCCCGGCTCGCCGCCGCCGTCACGCTCATCGCGATGTGCCTGGGCGCCATGACGACCTTTCTGCTGATCACCGCATCGGTGTCGGCGCTGTCGGCCATCCAGGACGACCTGCACGTCTCCCCGACCGGCCTGGTCTGGATCCCCTCCGCGTACACCCTGCTCGTGGCCAGTCTGGTGATGTCCGCGGGCACCATGGGCAACCTCTACGGCCGTAAACGCGCCTTCGTCACCGGCGCCGCGATCATGATCATCGGCTCCCTCATCGTCTACGCGGCGGGTTCGGTGGACGGTGTCATCGCCGGCCAGCTCGTTTCCGGCCTCGGCGGTGCTCTCATCCTCCCCAACAGTCTGGCCGTCCTGGGAGCCACGTTCCCCGACCCGCACCGGCGCACAGAAGTCGTCACCATCTGGGCGGCCTCCTCCGGCATCGGGCTCGCCGTCGGCCCCCTGATCGCGGGCGCAGTGCTGGACCACTTCCACTGGAATACGGTCTTCCTGTCGACCGCCGTCCTCGCCGTGGTCACCATGGCCGCCGCGGTATTCGTCGCCGAATCGCGTGGCCCCAAGGGCAAGCTGGACATCCCCGGGCAGGTCCTGGCCGTCCTGGGCGTCGCCGCCCTCGTCTACGCCCTCATCGAAGGCGGACACGACGGCTACACCAGTCCCCGCATCCTCATCGCCTGGATCATCGCGGCCGCGGCCCTGACCGGGTTCGTCCTCGTCGAGCGTGCCGGCCGCACACCCATGCTGGACATCACCCTGTTCCGGTCGGCATCCTTCAGCGCCGTCATGTTCGTCGCGGCCGTCTCCCTGTTCGGCTTCACCGGCCTGGCCATCCTGTCGGTGCTCTTCTACGAGCGCGTCCAGCATCTGTCCGCCCTGGACGTGGGATGGCGGCTGCTGGCCTTCTTCGGCGTCTACGTCATCGTCAGCTACGCGACCGGACGCGTGATCCGCCGTACCGGCTTCAAGCTCCCGCTGACCGTGGGCTTCCTCATCGGAGCCGCCGCCACGGCCGGACTCACCACGCTGGATCCGACCACCCCTTACGCCCGGGTGTGGTGGCTGTTCGCGCTCTTCGGGGCCGCAAGCGGGATGGTGGCCGCGCCGAGCACCGCGGCGGCCCTGGTCAGCGTCTCCCACGAACGCGCCGGCATGGCCTCCGGAGCCGTCAACGCCTTCCGCCAGATCGGATCCGTCACCGGCTCCTCCCTCCTCGGTGCACTCCTCGCCGGCCGGCTCCAGTCCCGACTGCCGACCCGGCTCGACGTCCACCACGTTCCCCGAGCGGCCTGGCCCGCTGTCGAGCACGCCGTCTCCACCGGGAGCGGTAGCCACCGAGCGGCCCCGCCGAACGTGACCGCCGCGATCGGCGACGCCTTCACCTCCGGCGTCCACGCCGGCATGACCGTCATCGCCGCCGTATTCCTGTGCGCGGCCCTCGCCTCGGCCCTGCTGGTGCACAACCGACCGCACCACACCACTGTCACGACGAACTGACGCGTGACCGCGACGCCGAGCACCGGGGATTCGCCTGCGCAGCGATGCCGACGGGGTCGGGACGGTGTCAGGCCGCCGTGGCAGGGCGTGGCCGCCGTGGAAGACCTGACGGGTGTGCCAGCCGCGGTGAGCGGCCGCAACAGGACGCGCGCCGGACTGGGGGTCGAGCACAGTCCGTTCTCGATGTCGTCGGGGCCGCCGATGGCCCACCAGCGTACGGGGCGGCCTCCAGCCCAACCGGCACCGCGCCGACGCCGGCGTAACCGCAGAAGACGCACCGGTATTCATAGGCGGTCAACACCAACTCCCGCATCCGCCCGTCCCGCTGTCTGCTCGCGGGCGGGGTCTTGTTCGGAGGGCCGTATTCGGTGAGCAGTCTCTGGTCGTGCCGTCGTTCGGCGGGACGACCCCGAGGAGGCCGTCGACCTTCTTGGCGCCGAGGGCCGTAGCTGGCGCGGTGTCGGGGCGTTGCGATCCACCCGGGCGGTCTCCGCAGGACGCGCGCCGGGTGAACCCTCCTGCAAGGTCGCCCAGGCGCATGTGCCGTACGGCGTACGGTGCACACCGCACTGCCGGCTCAGCGCCTCCACCAGCAGAAGCCCCCGGCCGCCCTCCGCGAGGTCGCCGTGCGGGGTGGAGGCGACGGGCCCGTGCCGCATGCCGCTGTCGAAGACCTCGATCCACACGTCCGTCGGGGAACGCGTGAGCCGGAGGCTCACGTCGGCGGAGCCGCTGTGCCGGACCGTGTTGGTGACGAATTCGGAGACCACGACGCGCACCGCGTCGGCCACCTCCTCGCCGATCCGCCATGCCGTCAGCTGTGCCCGGGCGAAGGCTCTGGCCTGCGGCACCGCCCGCTCTTCGGCCGGCAGTGCGCAGACCGCGAGGGCGCTGGGGTTCTGGGGGCGCGGCTCCGGGTCGTCGGACACCGCTGCCCCGGGGCGGCACATGTCTCGGTCTGGGGCAGGCATGGCGACTCCTGTCATGAGAGACGTAAGGTCATACGACGATGAGGACATGGAGCGTGCGCGGGCCGTGCACGCCTTCCACCCGGTCGAGTTCGATGTCGCTGGTCGCCGAGGGCCCGGAGACGAACGTCAGAGGCCGGGCGGGCTCCAGGCGTGCCAGTGCGTCGGGGACACAGGCCACGACCTGTTCTGCCCGGAGCACGCACACATGGTGGTCGGGCACCAGGGTCAGAGCGCGTCGTCCCTGTCCCGGACCGCCGTCCAGGACGAGGGTGCCGGTCTCGGCGATCGCGACCGCGACGGTGGTGAGGACGCTGTCGACCCGGTCCAGGTCGCGAACGGGCAGCTGCGGATGGTCGTCGAGCACCCGGACCGGGTCCAGTTCCGCCTGCCAGGCAGGCGGGAAACCCCGCGGCACCACGACGCAGGCGGCATCGCGGGCGGCCAGGATCCGCGTGACGGCCGTGGGCACCGTCCCGTCGGCCACCAGCCGTACCGAGGCACCGTAGTCGGCAAGCCTCCTGGCGAGCAGTTCCACCGCCTCCGGGGAACCGGCAGCCGGCATACCGTCCGGCGAGTAGTTCCGGGTGACCGGCACGTCCTCGGGGCGCTCGTCTTCGGGGACGTCCGCGAGCGCCCGCCGGATGCGGCTGAGCACCTCTGTCCGCGCGTTCACTGATGTGTCCTCCTCCACCAGGCCCGGAAGCTCTCCCGGGCGGGCGCCGGTACGTCACGTGCCTCGGTCCATGCCGAGGGCGGGCCGGGCAGCCGGCTGATGCGGCCGCCGCGGGCGGCCAGCCGCCCGGCCGCGGCCGCCGCGCGCTGCGCCGCGGCCAGCCGGGACGGACTGGAGAGCACCGAGCGTGCCGCCGCCATGGCCAGCCGCTCGGGGCTCGGCACCCGGCGGGTGCGGGCCTCGTCGACCACCCTCGCCCGCAGATGGACCAGGACCTCCGGAATGTTGATCTTGACCGGGCAGACTTCGTAGCAGGCTCCGCACAGCGTCGAGGCGTACGGCAGGGAGCGGTCGGCCTTGGCTGCCGTGCCGCGCAGTTGCGGGGTGAGGATGGCGCCGATCGGGCCGGGGTAGACCGAGCCGTAGGCGTGTCCGCCGACGCGCTCGTAGACCGGGCAGACGTTCAGACAGGCTGAGCAGCGGATGCAGTTGAGGGCCTGGCGTCCGACGGGGTCGGCGAGCGTGTCGGTACGGCCGCCGTCCAGCAGCACCAGATGGAAGGTGTGCGGCCCGTCGTCGGCGGTGGTGCCGGTCCAGGTCGAGGTGTAGGGGTTCATCCGCTCGCCGGTGGAGGAGCGGGGCAGCAGTTGGAGGAAGATCTCCAGGTCCTGCCAGGTGGGGACGACTTTCTCGATGCCGACGACGGAGATGAGGGTCTCGGGCAGGGTGAGGCACATCCGCCCGTTGCCCTCCGACTCCGCGACGACCGCGGTGCCGGTCTCCGCCACCAGGAAGTTCGCTCCGGAGATCCCGACCTTGGCCCGTAGGAACTTCTCTCGCAGATGCCGGCGGGCCGCCTCGGCCAAGTGCCGCGGATCGTCGCTCAGATCGCCCGGCGCCGGACTGCCGTGGTCGCCCATGCTGCGCAGGAAGATCTCCCTGATCTCCGCCCGGTTGCGGTGGATGGCCGGTACGAGGATGTGCGAGGGCTGGTCCTCGCCGAGCTGGACGACCAGTTCGGCCAGGTCGGTCTCGTACGCGGCGATGCCCGCGTCGGCCAGCGCCTCATTCAGGCCGATCTCCTGAGTGGCCATCGACTTGACCTTGACCACCTCGCGCTCGCCCGTGGCCCGGACGAGGTCGACGACGATCCGTGCCGCCTCCTGCCCGTCGCGCGCCCAGTGCACCTGGCCGCCCGCTGCGGTGACCCGCTCCTCGAACTGCCGCAGGTAGTGGTCCAGGTGGCGCAGCGTGCGCTCCTTGACGGCCCGTCCGGCCTCGCGCAGCGCCTCCCAGTCGCCCACCTCGGCCACCGCCTCCGCACGCTTGTGACGGATGGTCGTGGTGGCGTGGGCGAGGTTGTGCCGCAACCGGGTGTCGGCGAGGGCGGTGCGTGCCGCAGCCGGGAACGTGGGAACGCCCAGGAAGGTGGGGCCGCTCATTGGATGCTCGTCCTTTCCGTGATGTCAGGCTGCTTCCTGGGCGGCGGGAGACGCCGCGGCAGCGACGGGGCGGCCGGTGTCCGGTCCTCCTCGGTGGCGGCGAGGATCTCGGCCAGGTGCAGTGTGCGCACTCCGGTGCGCAGCCGGGAAAGGACGCCGCCGATGTGCATCAGACAGGAGTTGTCGACCGCGCACAGCACCTCCGCCCCGGTGTCCAGCACATGCCGTGTCTTGTCCGCGCACATCGCTACCGAGGTGTCGGCGTTCTTCAGCGCGAAGGTGCCGCCGAAGCCGCAGCACTGGTCGGCGGCGGGCAGTTCGACCAGGTCGATGCCGCGTACGGCCCGCAGCAGGCTGAGCGGCTTGTCGCCCACGCCGAGCATGCGCTGCGAGTGGCACGTCGGGTGGTAGGTGACCCGGTGCGGGAAGTAGGCGCCGACGTCGGTGACGCCCAGCACGTCGACGACGAATTCCGACAGCTCGTAGACGTTCGGCGTGGCCCGCACCGCCTCCGAAAGCCGTGCGTCTCCCGCTACGTCGGCCACTCGCCCGTGGTACTCGCGCACCATGGCGGCGCAGGAGCCCGATGGGGTGACGACCGCGTCGTAGCCGGCGAAGGCCTCGGCGAAGCGGCGCACGAGCGGTACGCACTCCCGCTGGTAGCCGGTGTTGAAGTGCATCTGGCCGCAACAGGTCTGGGCGACGGGGAAGTCCACGGCACAGCCCAGGCGCTCCAGCAGCCTCACGACCGCCCGGCCGGTCTCCGGGTAGAGCGTGTCGGTCAGGCACGTGACGAACAGTGCGATCCGCATGATTCCTCCGGTCGATGAGGGCGCGTCGCCGCTCATGGGAGCATCCGGGCGAGCAGGGTCGACTGCAGCAGGACCAGGACGCAGAGAGCCAGCAGGAGCAGCAGGCTCCACTTGATCGCATGCCGGAACAGCACCGACTCCCGGCCCACGAGGCCGACCGCGGTGGCCGCGATCGTGAGGTTCTGCGGGCTGATCATCTTTCCGACGACGCCGCCCGAGGTGTTGGCCGCGACGAGCAGGGTCGGATTGAGCCCGGCCTTGTGCCCGGCGGCCTGCTGGAGGGTGGCGAACAGCGCGTTGGCCGAGGTGTCCGAGCCGGTGACCGCGGTGCCCAGCCAGCCCAGGATCGGCGAGAGGAAGGCGAAGGCCGCGCCCGCACCGGCGATCCAGGTGCCGATCGTGATGGTCTGGCCCGACAGGTTCATCACATAGGCGAGCGCCAGCACCGACGCTACGGTGAGCAGAGCCCAGCGGAGTCTGCCCACGGTGGCGCCGAACTCCCGGACCGCGGCGAGCGGGCTGATCCGGTAGACGGCCGCGACCAGCACACCGGACAGCAGCAGCAAAGTGCCCGGGGAGGACAGCCACGGGAAGGTGTAGACAGCGGCAGTGGACGGCTTCCCGGCGGCCGTGAGGACGTGTCCGTCCAGACCCGGCCAGCCGATCTTGAGATCGGTGCCGGCGAGGAAGTCCTTGACGGGTGTCCACAGCTTCGCCAGGGAGAAGACCGCGATCACGATCAGGTAGGGCAGGAAGGCCATGACCAGCCGGGGTCCGTTGTCCGGCCTCTCGGCGGTCGCCGTGCCGCCGGATGTCCGGCGGGTGCCGGTGGCCGCGCCGCCGCGCTCCCCCGGCTCGCCCGACGACGGGCCGCCGGGCGAGCCGGCGCCGGGGCCACTGCCGCCCTCCGCCTCGCGCTCTCGCAGCAGGTCTGCCCTGGCCTGCTCCCCGCCGCTGGGCTGCCAGACGCGGAGGAAGAGCACGACCGCCACCAGGGCCGCAAGTGAGGCGATGATGTCCGTGAGCTCCACCGAGATGAAGTTGGAGCTGACGAACTGGGCAAGTGCGAACACCGCACCGCAGACCAGTGCCACCGGCCAGGTCTGACGAATTCCGCGGCGACCGTCGACGAGCACGACGAGCAGCAGCGGTACGAAGAGGGCGATCAGTGGCGTCTGGCGGCCCACGTAGGCGCCGATGTCCGTGTAGGGGATCTTGGTGAGATTGCCCGCCGTGATGATCGGAATGGCGATGGCACCGAAGGCGACAGGTGCCGTGTTGGCGACCAGCACGGTGACCGCCGCGCGTACGGGCGCGAAGCCCAGAGCCATGAGCATGACGCCGGTGATCGCGACGGGGGCGCCGAAACCGGCCAGGGCCTCCAGCAGGGCGCCGAAGCAGAACGCGATGATGACGGCCTGGATCCGTGGGTCATCGCTGATCAGGCCGAAGGCGCGGCGGAGGTCCTCGAAGCGGCCGGTCACGACGGTGAGCTGGTAGAGCCAGATCGCGGTGACCACGATCCACATGATCGGGAAGAGGCCGAAGGAGGCCCCTTCACTCGCCGACAGCAGGGCGAGCTTGGCGGGCATGCCGTAGCACGCCAGGGCGACGGCGATCGCCACGGCGAGAGCGGCGAGCCCGGCCCAGTGGGCCTTCAGCCGCAGCCCGCCGAGGAGCGCGAACAAGGTGAGCAGGGGCAGGGAGGCGACGAGAGCGGAGAGCGCCAGGCTGTCCGCCAGGGGGGAGAGATCTGGCTGGTACATGCAACCCTCACATCAGGTCTTGGTCAGACCATGGTTTGGCTTCTCCACGTTTACACCTCCGTGGGGCCGCTTCCAAGAGGGCTGAAGCGAGAAAATTGCTTTGGTCTGACCAAGGAGTGGGCGCCTCAAGATATGATCAGAGGGGAGACGAGGCGTCGTTCCGGGATGAAAGGGCTTTCCATGGCGGAGTCGAGCGCGGCCTGGGAGCCGGTTCCGCGTTCCCGTACCTTCGAGCTCGTGCTGGCCCGGATCGAGGAGCAGATTCTGGCGGGCAACCTGCGCGTGGGTGACCGGCTGCCGCCGGAGCGCGAGCTGGTCGAGCTGCTGGGGGTGAGCCGGGCCGCCGTCCGGGAGGCCCTGCGGGTCCTGGAGGCTCAGGGGGTACTGCGCTCCCGCGTGGGCACCGGTCCGGGATCGGGCAGCGTGATCACCGCCATGCCCAGCAACGGTCTCACCCAGTTGCTGCGGCTGCACCTGGCGCTGGCGAACTTCCCCCTCCAGGACGTGGTCGAGGCACGGGCCACGCTGGAACGCGCGAGCGCCCGCCTCGCCGCAGGCCACGCGAGTGACGAGGAACTGACCCGGATCCGGGAACCGCTCGTCCACATGGATGACAAGACCCTGGCCCGCGAGCAGTTCAACGACTACGACACCGCGTTCCATGTCGCCATCGCCGAGGCCGGAGGCAACCGGCTGATGGCGGACATGACCGTCGCCGTGCGCAACGCCGTACGGGGCACGCTGCTCACCGCGTTCCACAAGATCGGCGACTGGGAGCCGATCGCAGCCCGGCTACGGGCGGACCATCACGCGATCTACGAGGCCATCGCGGCGGGCGACGTGGAGCGCGCCGGCGATCTGGTGGAACGGCACGTCCGCGGCTTCCACAACGACGTGGTCCGCAAAGCCCTGGACATGCCGGAGGCCGGAGTCCCGGAAACGACCGGGGGCGGGACGACCGGGACGGAGCCGGCCCAGCCCTCCATGCCGTGACTCTGCCGGTGATGTTGCGGGGGTGTGCCGTGGTGGTGCCCGCGGCCTGAAACCGGCCTGATCGGCGGCGCGTTGCCGGCTCGCCGTTGATCCGGGCAGGGTACGGGCCGCTGCGGCGAGCTTGTGCCGAACTGGGCTGTCTCCCGGACAGCGGTAGCAGGAGCGGCGCCGCAGTCCACCGCCCGCTCTCAGACGCCGAGTTCGCGCCGGAGACGCTTGGGTGAAACAGGCGGCATCCGCCGTGGCAAGCGCTCCCGGCGGCGCCCTCCTCTGGACCAGCCGCAGGACAGCGCCGGTCTGCTCGCCGAGACCTTCCCGAGCAGAACGGCGAGCGGATCGGGTCTGTCAAACGAGCGGTGCAACAGGGGTGGTTGGGTTACTGGCGGGCCGCTGAGAGGCGGCCGTCGAAGGTGCTGTCGAAGGCACGGTAAGCACGGCAGGCCGACCTGCGGCCTGTACCTCATCGCCCGGCTCACCTCCTGCTGGGGCAGCCGCTACGGCTGGCGTGGCGAGACCATCTGGGCCGAGCAGCGCCTGGCCGCACCGGTCGCCTGAACGCCACGGGCGTCAGCTGTCGGACGAACCCGTTCTCCAGCACACCGGCTCGGCCGCCATGCGGTCCGCGGCAGTTGCTGGACGGTGTGAGCCCCTCGCCGGTCCACGGTTCGCGCAATGGGCGACTGGGAGCATGCGGTATGCGGGCCGATCATCTCGGCGGTGCTGAGCATCGTCAGGTGCCGAGCTGGGCAGCGGCGCGGGTGAGTCGTTCCTCGATGTCCTCCAGGGCGCGCAGGGCGGTGGCCTTCTGGTCGTCGGTGCTGTTGCCGACGGTGGCGTCCTCGAGCCGGCGCCACAGCTGCTCGACTTCTTTGCGCAGCGCGTGGCTGGCGGTGGTGGCCTCGATGAGGGAGGCGCGTTTGTCGTCGGGGCAGGGCGAGCGGCGCACGAAGCCGGCGTGCTCCAGGCGCCGGATGGTGCGGGTCATGGTGGCGGCGTCGGAGTCGAGCAGGCGCACGAGGTCGACCTGTCGCTGCGGGCCGAGTTCCCACAGCTGCATCATCACCAGTTCCTGGCCGGGGTGCAGGCCCACGCGGCGCAGTAGCTGTCCGGCGATCATGCGGTGGATGCGGGCCACCCGGAAGATCGCGTGGCTGATCGGCCCTCCACTGGCGGCCGAGGGCAGGGGGATGGCCCCGTCCACCGGGGCCGGGCTGCGGCCTTCGGCGCTGGCTGCGGACTCCGCCATGGTTTGACTCTCCCTGCCCTCCGCGAATGTTGCTCGAACAGGATACCTCTCCTTGCCCTGCGCGATCCGCGCTCCCTTGACCGCTCCTGAGCGAGTGACTTCCAGGCCGTAGAGGCCGTCTCAGCGGGGTATGTGGCGGGCGTCACGGCTGTTTGCTGAAATACTCACCCCCCACTTACTGTTCGAACAGGTAATTCGGTTGAGGTTCCGGCGGATCCCGCCCGACCAGGGGCACCTTCGCGCCTCAACCCACCGTTCGAAGGGCTTGAGCACATGACCACTGCGTTCGATCCGATCAACCTGGGCGGCAAGCGCTTGGCCAACCGCATCGCCATGGCGCCGATGACCCGCAGCCGCGCCTACGGGCCCGGCGCGGAGCCGACCGAGCTGATGGCGACCTACTACGCGCAGCGCGCCGGCGCCGGGCTGATCGTCACCGAGGGCATCCAGCCCTCGCCGGTCGGCCAGGGCTACCCGGACACCCCGGGCCTGCACACGCCCGGGCAGGTCGCGGCCTGGCGGAACGTGACCGACGCCGTACACCGGGAGGGCGGCGTGATCTTCGCGCAGCTGATGCACACCGGCCGCATCGGCCACCCCAGCCTGCTGCCCGACGGGCTGGTGCCCGTGGCGCCGTCGGCGGTGGCCGCCCAGGGCCAGGTCTTCACCCACGACGGGCCGAAGGACTACGTGACGCCGAAGGAGCTGAGCGAGGCGGAGATCCGCCAGACCATCGCGGACTTCGTCAACGCGGCCCATCACGCGATCGAGGCCGGGTTCGACGGCGTGGAGATCCACGGCGCCAACGGCTACCTGGTCCATCAGTTCCTCGCGCCGAACACCAACCTGCGCACCGACGCCTGGGGCGGCGATGTCGAGGGCCGGATCCGCTTCGCCGTCGAGGTGGTCACCGCGGTGGCCGAGGCGATCGGCGGTCACCGGACGGGGCTGCGGATCTCGCCCGGCAACCGGTACAGCGACATCGCCGAGACCGATCCGGCCACGACGTACGAGACGTACGAGGCGCTGCTGCAGCGGCTCACCGGCCTGGACCTGGCCTACCTGCACCTGATGGAGGGCCCGGACCGCGACCTGACCGCCCGGCTGCGCAAGGCCTGGCCGGGCACGTTCGTCCTCAACCCGTTCACCTACCCGGAGGTCACCGGGCCCGAGGCACTGGCCCTGGTCGAGGACGGAGCTGCGGACATGGTCGCCTACGGGGCGCTGTTCCTGGCCAACCCCGACCTGCCGGCCCGCCTGGCCGCCGGCGGTCCGTTCAACACCCCGGATCCGGCCACCTTCTACGGCGGCGACCACCGCGGCTACACCGACTACCCCACTCTCGACGCCTGACCGGCGTGGTCACCGGTGTGACCGCTGCCGTGACCGCACAGTGAGTTCAGAGTCAGCCCGTCCGATATATCTTCCGCACCCGTATCCACCTGGGAGTTCCCGATGTCCATTGCGATCACCTTCTCCGAGTACGGCGCGCCCGAGGTGCTGCGACCGACCGAGGTCGCCCCGCCAGAGCCGGGCCCGGGCCAGGTCCGGATCAAGGTGCGGGCCGCCTCAGTGAACCCGCTCGATATGAAGATCCGCTCGGGCCTGATGGCCAAGGCCGTCCCCGTGCGCTTCCCGGTGACCCCGGGCCTGGACGCGGCCGGTGTCGTCGACGCCGTCGGCGAGGGAGCCGATGCGGCCGTGGGCGATGAGGTCCTCGGCGCCACCGTCGGCGGCAGCTACGCCGAGTACGCCCTGCTGGAGCGGCCGGTGGCCAAGCCCGAAGGGTTGTCGTGGGAGGTCGCCGCCTCGCTGGTCACGGTCGGCCTGACCGCGCACCGGGTCCTCGGCCAGCTGGGGGTCGAGGCGGGCCAGACCCTGCTCGTCCACGGCGCGGCCGGCAGCGTGGGCTTCCTCGCGGTGCAGCTGGCCGTCGCCCGCGGCATCACCGTCATCGGCACGGTCGGCGAGAAGGACATCGAGCGTGTCACCCCGCTCGGCGCCACCGGGGTCCGCTACGGCGACGGCTGGGCGGAGCGGGTGAAGGCCGCCGCTCCGGGCGGGGTGGACTTCGTCTTCGATGCCTCCGGCGCCGGCGTCCTCGCCGACTCCGTCGCCCTGACCGGGGATGCGGGCAAGGTGATCACTATCGCCGACATGTCCGCCCAGCAGCACGGCGTGCGCTTCAGCGCGGGCAGCGCCGACCAGAGCGGCCAGGTGCTGCCGGAGCTGGTGCAGCTTGCCGCCGCCGGCAAGCTCACCGTGCCGGTCTGGCGCACCTACCCCCTCGCGCAGGCCGCTCAGGCCCACGCCGACCTGGAAGCCCACCGCAACCAGGGCAAGGCCGTCCTGCTGCCCTGACCCACTAGCGCCGCCTCGTGTCGCCGGAACGGGTGAGGCGGCTCCCGGGGCCGCAGCCGGCGCCGCACCTCAGCCGGCTGCGGCCCCACGCCGAAACCCCAACAGGCTCAACCGGTACGACGCGAAGGGCGGACGCGAAGGGACTCGCCAGCAGCACCACACCCGCACCGCTCGCGGCGAACGCGGGGCTCGCCGCCGCGTTCGACATCCTCGGCCAGAGGTGGAACGGCCTCATCCTCCACACCCTGGCCACCCGGCCCGCCCGCTTCGGCGAACTGCGCACCGCCATCGGCAGCATCAGCACAAGGCTGCTCGGGGGACGCGGTCGGACCGGGCGATGCGGCGCCCGTCCCCGCCGCGGGAGACGGTTCCTCCAGCGGCTTGACGCCCAGCGTGGACAGTCGCTCCTGCTGCTCGGAAGGAGCCGCGGCCAGATGGCCGGCTGTTTCTGCTGCGGGAGCCATCGTCCGATGTCGTCGCCGTCCATGAGTGGCCGCGAACAGGCCGGACGTCTCCGACACCCTCCCTGCCCGCTCCGCCGCCCGGGACCAAGAGCCCGCACAGCGGTGAACATGCCAGCCGACAGGGCACCGTTTGGACGGGACGGCACCACCCCCGCACTCAGCCCGGGATCTGGCGCCGTCAGTGGCCCGTAGCGACGCCTGCTCCTCAACCCGCTCGCAGGCGAACCCGTCCGCGCGGGTGGCGACGGCGTCGCGACCACCCTTCTGCAGCGCCAGCGGGTGGCCGAAGCCCCGCTCCGCTGTTCCCGGTGTGAGTGATGTGCGGGGCGGGATCAGGCCCCGGCATCGTGGGCATCATCGGCCGGATTTTTGGTGACGCGGGGATCAACATCGTCGGCATGCAGGTGGCCCGTATCACCGAGGGCGGCGACGCACTGGTCGCACTGACCGTGGACGACTCCATTCCACAGCCGGTGCTGGCGGAGATCGCCGAGGAGATCGGCGCCACCTCGGCTCGCGCGGTCAACCCGGTTGCCTCCGCCCGGACGTGAAGGACGGTATGTACGCCTTCGACCTGTACGGACCGGATGGCCGCCGGGTCGCCGAGAAATCCCTCACGGTACGGGCGGCACGGCCGGGTGACAGTGACTACCTGGGCAAGGCCCGCGGTCCGGTCTTCTCCCCGCCGTTCGACCTCGACACCGCCCGCGAGCACGGCTACCGGATCCGCGCCGGAGGAAGGGTCTGCGTGCTGTGGAAGGACACGTACCCGGACCCGGCGTGACGCCAAGCCCCCGGACGGCGACGACCCGCGCTACTACGCCATGGTCACCGTTCGCACCGGTCTCACGCCCGGCACGTGCCCGGTCACCGTGGTCGCGCACCACGGCCGGGTGAAGAGGACCGGCCAGCTGATCGTCACTGGCCGTCCGGTCGCCAAGCGCAGCGTCATCGCGGGCCCCGGCACCGGCTGGCTCGGCGCGTCCGGTGGCCTGCTGATCCTCACCGCGCTCGGTGTGTACGTCGTCCGCAGGCGCCGCCATACCACGGCGTAGCGGCCACCGCCCCGACGTCCGCCGACCGCCGGGCCTGGCGAGAGCGATCCGGCTCGCATGACCAGCCCGGGCCGCTACCACCTGCTGCTCACTACCTCCGAGCGGCCGGTGCAGCACGGCTGGTGGAGAGGCGAAGAAGTGGCCCGCGGCAAGTTCCGGGCCTGGGCCGGCCAGTACGGCGGGACATGCCCGGTGCCCCTGCCGGAAGACTGCGCGCCTGACCTCCGTTACAGAGAGGTCGTATCTGCGGTTCCCTTGATCCAGGGTCTCGGTGCCCATGGGCGGGTTGCCGCCGACGCGGATTTCGGTCGCCGAGCGTCCTGATCCGTCACGCTGTGCCGAAGTCCGACCGGGGCCGGACCTCCACGACGAAGTCCGCATCCTCCATCTCGCTCGCCTCGTCGTGCCAGAGGAAGACGCGCACGTGCATCGCGTGGTGGAGACCGGTCCTCTCCCACTCGGTCATGAGGTCGGCGATGATGCGGCCGATGGCGTGCTTGGCGCCCTCGTCCGTGTCGGCGGCGGTGATCACGCCGTGCCACTGTTCGGGGTCGCTGCCGTAGGGGCGCCAGCCCTCGGACCCGTGCGGCTCGAACACCCGGTAGGCCCAGTCCGTATTGGTGTTCATAACACCGATTGTGTCACCGTAAAGAGCCTCATGCGCCGCATCGGATCGACGCCCGCCGAGCGCGGGTCCGTCGAAGCGAACAACTGCCCGGACGTCCTGGAGCTGGACGACGGCGACTTCTTTGTGATCGGGAAGCTGCATCTCCTGTCGGGTGATCCGCATCGGTCGCGAGGCCCTGCGCTGCCTGCTCGCCCGATGCGGCGTCACCTTCCAGCGGACCAAGACCTGGAAGGAGTCCACTGACCCCGACCGCGACGCCAAGCTGGACCGGATCGAGCGCGTCCTGGACCGCTTCCTTGACCGCGTGTCCACAAGGGCGCCAAGATCCGCCAGTGGGGCCCGGAAGAACAAGGTGGAGCTGTGCTTCACCCCGACCAACGCATCCTGGCCAACTCGAACCATCCCAACCACACCGTCCAGACCCGTGAACTGCACCGATACCTGCGCTGGCGCAACGCCAACGCCCACCATCCCGACGTCCTTGCCGCCCAACGTAAGGAGCGCGTCCGCATCCGTAGCGAGAAGGGCATCTGGTGGGGCGGGCGTCCGCTGGCACTGACGGCATGACCGGCGAAACTATGTACTCGCTCGTGCAGATAGCATCGTGTCCGGTCGCGACTGGCGAAGGTGGAGAACCACCGGGGAGCGGCCGTTTTCCCGCGTGAGCGTCGACCGCCTGGGCGCCTGCGTCAGTGATGTCCCGCTGACACAGGAGGCTATGACGTGGATCTGCGCTATGGGATCAACCCGCAGCAGGCGGCGGCGACTACCGCGCCGGTGCAGCTCGGCCGATGGCCGGTCCGGCTGTTGCAGGGCAACCCGTCCTACATCAACATGCTGGACGCACTCAACAGTTGGCAGCTGGTGCTGGAGGCAAGCAGGGTCCTGAACCGGCCGGCCGCTGTCTCCTTCAAACACGTCTCGCCCGCCGGAGCGGCCGTGGCCGGCCCCGTCGATGACGTCACCGCCGAGCTCTACGGCATCGACCGCGACAGTGTCGGTGCGCTCACCAGCGCATACCTGCGTGCCCGCGACGCCGATCCGAATTCCTCCTACGGCGACTTCGCCGCCGTGTCGCACCCGGTCGACACCGAACTCGCCGAGCTGTTGTCCCGCGTGGTCTGCGACGGCGTCATCGCCCCCGGTTACGCTCCCGGCACCGTTGCGACGCTCAGCAAGAAGAAGAACGGCCGCTTCCTGGTCATGGAAGCGGACCAGGCGTTCACACCCCCACAGTGCGAGACACGGGAGGTGTTCGGCTTGCGGCTGTCCCAGCGGCGCGACGAGGTGGCGTTGTCCACCGCTCTGCTGGACAACGTCGTATGCGGCACGCTGCCGAGTGCGCCGTGAGGAGTTGTACGGTGCGGCCTGTCCCGTCCGGCAGGAACGGCAGGACCAGCAGCGCCGGCACCGCCGCGGTGAGTGTGATCAGGACCGCCGGGGTGAACAGGGCGATGATCACGCACTGACGCGCGCCGGTCGGGAGCGCGTGGGGCAGCCAGGACGGCATCATGCGCTGCCAGAGCGACGGAGCCATTAGCTGCTCAGGGCGGCCTCAGCGTCATCGATGGTGGCAAAGACCCGTAGGACCTGATCGGCTCCGGTCATTTCCAGGACCCGGCGCAGCTTGATCGGCACGCAGGCCAGAACCAGCATCACCGCAGCTCTCTCCGCCTCACGACGAGCTCCCAGCAGCACGTTCAGCCCCGCCGAGTCGCAGAACGACACATCCGACAGGTCCAGCACGACGGCCCGTTCCGCACGATCTATAACCTGCGTCAGCTGCCCGCGCAGTTCAAGCTGCGAGACGTGGTCCATGACCCCGCGCACCTTCGCCACCAGGCAGTGGACCGAGACGGCCGTCTCGACCGAGGGAAGATCTTCCACAGCGCCCGCCCAACTGTTTCGCCCGGGGACCTCAAAGAGTTGCCGTCGAGCCTATCCGGCAACGCCCGTCGCATACTTCCAGGCCCGGCGGTTGCCGGTGGGCGCAGCTGCGTGACCCCGCGACGGCGGGCGCGTTGTACCGGGGGGCATGCGCACGTCCCCCGCGGCACTTGTGTCTGACGACCCCCGACTCCACCACCCGGTTTCGGGGGCCCGTCCGAGGCGACGGGCGGGCCGCTCACTCCCGCCAGCACCGGGAGCGGCAGATGCCGTAGTCCCGGTCGTTCTCATCCTCCACCGTGACGGTCCCCGTGCCCGCTCCGGCCCACATCCCGAAACCCGTCACGCCACCGCCATACCGCACCGCTTCGCTGACCAGCTCGGACACCAAAGATCGGGTTCATTCCCGGACTGGCAGCAGTCCGCAGCGAGCAGGAGGGCGGATCGAATCAGCTACTCGTACACGTCAGCACCGGGCACCGTGCGGGTCAACGGCTGAAGGTTTCCGTACAGGGCGGCGTGCAAGGCGGCGGCGAGTTCGCGGGCCCGTTCTTCGCTGCGCACGCCGTGCATCATGAAGTACACCGGGCCCGTGAAGGCGTCCCATTCGGCCTCACGGTTCTGGACCAGGCGGGTGATCGCGGCCCGGACCGCCTCGTTCACCGCGTCGTCGAGGGCGTGGCCGGAGCCGACGGCGAGCGTGTCCGCTTTGACCGTCCACACCTGACGTCTTTCGGATTCGATGACGACGAATACGGCGTGCTGCGCCATGGCCTGCCGGTACGCGGCGTGGAAAGCATCGGTGCCGGTGGCGTCCGGAATGAGATGAGCGGGGCAAGGGATCGGCAACTGCTGCATAACGGGCATCGTGACAAAGCCCTGCCGCTCTCGGCTGTGTTGACGGGGCGGACTGGCAGAGCCGCCATGCGACCGCACCAAGCCAGCCGCCTTCCTCCATGGCCGAACCGGGCCTGATCAGTACGGTCGGGTCGTTCGGTCCAGGCGGACGACGACGATGGCGATGTCGTCGCCTGCGCCGCTGGCGACGCCGAAGCGGGTGAGGAGGGCGTCGGCGAGGTGCTCCGCGCCGAACTCGGTGCAGGTGGTGAGCGTGGAGGTCAGGCGGGTGAGGCCGGCGTCCATGTCCTCATCGCGGCGTTCGATCAGGCCGTCGGTGTAGAGGATGAGAGTGTCGCCGGGCGTGTAGGTCGCGTTGGCCTGGGGCGGGGGACGTGTTCGGGGCGGGCCCCCAGCGGTGGGTCGGTGGCCTGGCCGAGCAGATCGCAGGAGCCGTCCGGGTGCAGCAGGACGGGCGGCGGGCGCGGCAACTGCAGCATCTGAACGAGGAACTGCAGCTCGGCTTCCATGGCCGCTTCCCGCCCGGGACTGACCGACGGCAGGTGCGCCGTACGGCGGGAGCGGACGACGTCGGTCACGTTGATCGCGGTCCACCACCGCTCCTTGAAGACCTCGGGGTTGCCGGGGACCGGGATGTCGTACTTCTGCAACGCCATGTGATCGGTCAGGCCGGAGGACAGGACACGGTGCAGTGAGGCCTTCAGCGTCTCCACCCCGTCGGCCTCCGGGTCGGCGGGGTTGTCCGGGAAGGCGCCGAAGAGGTACTGCCCGAGCAGCTCGGCCCGGCTCCGTCCGGTCACCTCGCAGAAGGCCGGGTTGGCGTCAGCGATCACCAGGTCCGTGCCGAGCACCAGGCACGGGCGCGGAAGGGCGGCGCGCGCGGAGTGCGCCCATCGGGCGTACGCCGTGATCGGACCCGCCTGGTTGTGTGGTGGCCTGCCCCTGCCCGGCTGGGTTCGGCGCCGTGTGTATGCACCCGTCGCTCGGGAGATCCACTCCTGTGGCGTACACCCCTGCCCTGCAGCGGTGTCGTTGGCGGTGTGTGACAGGGGCGTGGGAAGAGGCTTACGCATGGCCAGTCGGTGCGGGCGGGCTGTTGTGTGACGGACAGTTGCGTAGCGCACTGAGGAGGCGCACCGAGGGGGACATCGCCCGGCGTCTCGGTGTGTCGGCCACGGAGGCACAGAAGCCATCGATCGTGGACCCGGGCGCGCGTGTCTGGTGGGCTGGCCGTACCCTGCGGCCATGACAGAGATCCAGGCCGCAACTCCCCGTGAAGCCTTCGAGCTGCTGCTGGCAGGTAACCAGCGGTTCGTCACTGGTGCGCCGGAGCACCCGAACCAGGACGCCACCCGCCGCACCGAGGTCGCTCCCTCCCAGCGCCCGTTCGCGGTGCTGTTCGGGTGCTCCGACTCCCGCCTGGCCGCCGAGATCATCTTCGATCGCGGTCTGGGGGATCTCTTCGTGGTGCGCACCGCCGGCCACGTCATGGGCCCGGAAGTGATCGGCAGTATCGAGTTCGGCGTCGACGTGCTGGACTGCCCCCTGGTCGTGGTTCTCGGCCACGACTCGTGCGGGGCGGTCGGCGCGGCGTGTGCCGCGCTGGAGGACGGCATGACACCGGCCGGCTACATCCGGGACGTCGTCGAGCGCGTCACCCCCAGCGTGCTGGCGGCGAGGGCCGCCGGACGCGTGAGTGCCGACGAGATCCTCACGGAGCACATAGGGCACACCGTCGACCTGCTGCTGGACCGCTCCCGTCTCCTGGCCGAGCGGGTCGCCGCCGGGCAGGCCGCTGTGGTGGGCCTGTGCTACAGCCTGGCCGACGGGACCGCGCGCCTCGTCGCGGCACGTGGCCTGGACATGCCCATCGCCTCGGCCCTGTAGGGATCAAAGGCAGGGGTCCTGTGGATCAGGCAGGCGGTCGCTCACCGGGGCGCCGCATCCGGTGAGCGGCCGGGCGAGACACGTAACGGCGTCGGTGCCGGTCACCCGGAGATCCGGGGTCCTGCGGCGCGGCGGAGCCGGTTGGCGATCGCCAGTCCCAGGCCTTCCTCCTCCGGCAAGGACGCGATGATGAGATCGCACCCCTGCTGGTCGAATTCGCGCAGGAACCCGTACAGCCCGCGTGCGTAGGCGGCCATCAAAGGCGGGACTGCCACCACGGCGTGCGCCTTCACCGCAGCCTCGGCGAAGGAGGGGGGAAGAAAGACGCCTACCCGGTGCCCCAGCTCCTGCGCGAGCTTCGCTTCGGCGACGACCTTCTCCGGCTCGACCAGAACGACCCGTGCCCGCGGCGCGTAGTGGGACGGATGCTGGCCCGGCACCCGAATGCGGCTCGTCGAGGGGACCGCGAGCGGGCGCCCCAGCACCGCTTCGAGGTCCTCGCGCGTCACACCGCCGGGCCGCAGGATGCTCGGGATCTCGCCCGTGGCGTCGACGATCGTCGACTCGACCCCGACCTCGCAGGGACCGCCGTCCAGCACGAAGTCGACGGCATCACTGAGCTCCGCGCAGACGTGCTCCGCCGTCGTCGGGCTGACCGAGCCGAAGCGGTTGGCGGACGGGGCCGTGACACCACCCCCGAAGGCCGAGAGCAGCGCAAGGGCGACGGGGTGGTCGGGCACGCGCACAGCCACCGTCTCCAGTCCACCCGTCGCTTCGAGAGGAACCCGGGGCCCGCGCCGCAGGACCAGCGTGAGCGGCCCCGGCCAGAAGCGTTCGGCCAGCAGGCGCGCCGTCGCCGACACGTCCTCGACCCAGTCATCCAGGTGCTCCGCGCCGCCGATGTGGACGATCAGCGGGTGGGAAGGCGGACGCCCTTTGACCTGGAAGATGCGCGAGACAGCGGCGGAGTCCTCGGCGTTGGCGCCCAGACCGTAGACGGTCTCGGTCGGGAAGGCCACCAGGCCCCCGGCGCGCAGCACACCGGCCGCCTTCCCGATGTCACTGGTTCGTGCCGTCACCCTGGCAATCCTAGTTCTTCTGAAGCATCCGGCCGGACAGCTCGTGTGGGCTCGCATGTTCAATGAGGAGCGCGACGCCTTACGCATCCAGGCGGCTGACCTTGCGAGAGTCGATCTCGCCAGTTCCCCTCTCCCGGGCTCGCGCCTTCACACAGTCGATGGCGCAGCGGGACCAGCCCCGCTCACCGCGGGAACCAAGTTCGTCGAGCATCAGGCGGTACCGCCTCGCCCCCATGTCCTTCGACCGCTCTCTGAACCGCCGTCTCAGCTGAGTCCAACGCCCGACCGGCAGTATCACTCAAGTTGAGTGCTGAACATATCACCCACAAAGGCGAATCAGCGGGCATATGCCACACATCAAACATACGGTCTTACTTGCTCGGCGCCTTCGGCGAGCAGAAAGTGCCGGTCGCCCGCTTGCGGACCGCTCTCCCATGCGAGCGGACCATCGCATCGGTACGGAAAGGAAAGAGGCGAGTTCGATGTTGCTGGCCCAGGTCGCTCTTGTATCCGAAACCAACCAGATCACCGCCGCGCAGCTCAGCCGTGTGACGGCCGCGCTGCAGAAGCAGGTCACCCGTGACTTCGGCCCACTCTGGAACGTCTCCGCGACCGTGGACGCGTTCGAGCGGCTGGAGGACGTCCCCGTCGGGTACTGGCCGGTCATTGTTGCCGACGACATCCATGAGCCAGCCGGTGTCGACGGGATCCACCTCGATGAGCACGGACAACCGTTCGCCCTGGTCCAGTACAGCGACAGCTGGTCGCTCACGGCGAGTCACGAGATTCTCGAAATGCTGGCCGATCCGGCCGGCAACAGACTGATGGCGGGCCACTCTCCCAAGCCGGACCAAGGAGTGGTCGAATTTCTGGTCGAGGTGGCCGATCCCCCGGAGGACCCGCAGTTCGGGTACACCGTGAACGGATTCCTCGTCTCTGACTTCATCACGCCGCACTTCTACGATCCGGTGACGGCCGACGGTGTCCGGTACAGCTTCGGGGGTAATATCAAGGAGCCTCGTTCGATCCGCGAGGGCGGGTATATCAGCTGGCTCGACCGCACGACCAATCTCTGGTGGCAGCAGGTCTGGTTCGGCACGTCCAAGCCCGTATTCCGCAAGCTGGGGCGCATGACGAACCGAAGCGGGAGTATCCGGTCCGCCATCGATGCCAAAACGGAGACGGCTCGCCGCATCGCCCAGGCTGGACCGCAGTCCCTCAAGTTCGCCGACGCCCGGACACTGACCGCGCAGATCAAGGAGACCACCGCCTCGCGGGCGCAGGGCTGGCGGGACCAGATCGAGGCCCTGAAGGCAGGCAAGATCGTCGAGGCTATGTGGGAGGGGGGCGAGGAGGAAAATGGGTAGTACGCCATCCCTGGAACGGGAGGTCTGCCATGGGCGAAGCAGACGAAAAGGAGAGAAGAGCTCGCGCGGCCCGGCTGCGTGAGCAGATCGAGAGGATGAAGGCGGGGGCCTCAGGGCGGCAGCAGCCGCGCGCGGGTGAACCATCCGCAGGCGAGAGCATGCGCGAGTTCACCGAGCGTCGCATGCGCGAGCGCGAGCTGGTCGAACCGGACGAGAAGACCGAACGGGACCAGTAGAAGGCCTTGGGCCGACAGTGAGACACCGTCGACCCAAGGCCCCCCAAGGCGAGCGACACTGGTCAAGACTCCGATCAGTGAGCTGACGAGAGTCGCTTGCAGGATCACCTCTACCAGGTGATCGCGCAGAGCCTGGCGGTCTTGCTCCAACTGCCGCAGCAGGCGCCGACGGCGACACCCAATACGGGCCCCAGCCAAATACCCGGGTCATGGGCATCGTGGCTGCCTGGGACAGACATGGCAAGCACGACAAGCAACAGGCGTGGCATGTGGCTGGAATCTGGAGCGGATCGTGCTCGCGAGAGGACGAGGCCGTCGTCGGTGGTGACAGCGGTCCTCGTCACCGGATGTCATGGTCAGGGTGAGTCTGGTCGTATGTGCGCCGCGCCTCGGCGATTACGGCACGGTGGGCGAGCGACCAGTCGGCGAGTGCCTTGACGAGGTGGGTCAGGCCGGCCCCGGTCTCGGTCAGACGGTAGTCGACCTGGGCCGGGACGGTCGGGTACACGGTGCGCAGCACGAGACCGTCCCGTTCAAGCCTGCGGACGGTGAGGGTGAGCATGCGCTGGGAGATGCCGGCGATGGCGCGCTGCAGTTCACGGAACCGACGCGGCCCGCTCGCAAGTTCAACGATCACAAGCACCGACCACTTGTCGCCGATGCGGTCCAGGACGTCGCGGATGCCGCAGTCGGGGTGGTCCTCTCGTCCGCAGGGGTCGAGGTCGGCGGGGGCGGTTACCCCGGTGTGCGTGAGTGACATCAAACTGCCTTCTTGTGGCTGGTGGGCGTGCGATCAAGGATCAAGCGTAGTTATCGACGAGAACCACGACGGAAGACTGCGATTGACATGATCTTGGTGACCGGAGCAAACGGGAATCTCGGCTCGGCGACTCTGGCGGCGCTGCGCGCCCGCGGCGTCGCTGCGACGGGCGGCAGCCGCACGCCGGGCGAGGGGATGCGGCATCTCGACTTCGACGACCACGTGAGCCTCGATCTCGCCGGGGTGTCGACCCTGCTGCTGATCTCCGCCGGTTATGCCGAGGATGACCAGGTCGTTGGGCGGCATGCGGCGGTCCTGGACGCTGCCGTCCGCGATGGCGTCCGCCATGTCGTCTACACGAGCCTGACCACGGCCGGCGACCATCTCGGTTTCGCGCTTGCGCACCGTGCCACCGAGCACCTGGTGCGGGCGAGCGGTTTGCCGTGGACGATCCTGCGCAACGGTCTGTACGCCGAACTCTTCGGCGGCCTGCTGATGTGGGCCGACGATGGCATCGAGTCCGCGTTCGGGGACGGCGCCCTGGCGGCGGTCGCGCGGGAGGATCTCGCCGATGCCGCGGCGATCGTTGCGGCGAGTCCGGCAGGACGCAGCGGGCACATCTATGACCTCGTCGGCACGCCGATCACGGCGGGTCAGGTGGCCGACCGGCTCGGGGTCCCGCACCGCGCCATCGGTCTGGGCGAATACCGGCGCAGGCTCCTCGACGCAACGCCGGGCCTCCTGGCGTTCCAGCCGCCCATGCTTGCCTCGATCGCCACGGGCATCCGGCACGGCTTCCTGGACGGCACCGCTCCCGACCTCACGGATCTTCTTGGCCGCCCGGCCCGCGACCCGCTGGTTACGGCCGTTGCAGCCGCCTCCGCCACACGCCCGGGAGCAAGCGCCTAGCGGCGGTACCGCGCGCTGAGCAGCGGAATGAGCTTGTTGACGTTCCTGGGAATGGAAAATCCCCACTTCTCGCTCAGGAGATCCCCAGCCTCGCTCGCTCAGTTCCCCACCGCCTTGATGAGTGGATCAACGTGCGCGAAAATGCGAGGGGCATCGAAACCAGGGGGAGTGCTGTGAGTCTGGGAGCAGTGGCGGTAACAGGGGCGGCCGGCACCATCGGTTCTGTGGTGAGGGAGGCACTGAGGCACGAGGCGACCCGACTGATCCTGCTCGACCGCGTACCGCTCCGCCCGCAGGCCGAGAACGAAGACGTGCACATCGTGGACCTGAGGGACGCCGCCGCCGTGGAGTCGGCCCTCGCGGGAGCCGACCGCGTGCTCCACTTGGGCGGCGTGCCTGACGAGGCCCCTCTCCCGGACCTGCTCGAAGCCAACGTGCTGGGCACGCACCACGTTCTGGAGGCAGCGCGGCGTACGGGAATCGAGCGAGTAGTGCTGGCGAGCAGCAACCGTGTCACAGGCTTCTACCCCGCCGGACATCTCACCGGACCACAGGAGCCGGCACGCCCGGACGGCCTCTACGGGGTGAGCAAGGTGGCCGTCGAGGCCCTCGGGCAGTTGTACGCCGACAAGTTCGGTCTCTCGGTGATCTGCCTGCGCATTGGCAGCTTCGAGCCCACACCTACCGAACCCCGGCACCTGGCGACCTGGCTGAGCCCGCGCGACGCCGTCGGCTACATCCGGGCCGCGCTGGCTGCACCGTCCTGCACCCGCTTCGCCACGGCGTACGCCGTCTCCGCCAACACCCGCCGCTTCTGGAAGCTCCCCGACGTTACGGAACTTGCCTACGTCCCCGTCGACAACGCCGAAGCCCACGCTGTGGACGTCTCCGAGGACCTACCAGCCGACCCGACCGCACCCCAGGCCGGCCCCTACGCTGAGCCCGAGTTCACCCTCAAGCACCTTCCGTCCTGACGCATGCAGCCACCGCACGCGACCCGCGGGGAATCTCCCACCAGCGGCTCGACTCCTCGACGGCGTCGGCAACGTCATCGCCACGTACACCTAGCCACTCCCTCTGAGGTTGACCGTGCCTCTGGGGCATGTCCCACAGTGGCGCTATGAACACCGGATCAGCTCAGGAACGGCTCCTGTCCCAACAGCGTGCCTACTACAGTGCCCTTGCCCCGGACTACCTTGACCAGCTCCTCGATCTTCCCGGCGGCGGTGAGCTGGCCGAGGCGCTCGACGCGTTCCGGCCGGCGGGCAGTGTGCTGGAACTGGCCTGTGGTCCCGGCACCTGGACCCCTCAGCTGCTCCGCCACGCCAGCGACGTCACTGCCGTCGATGCGTCCCAGGAAATGCTCGCGATCGCCGCGAACCGCGTCTCTGACGGTGCCCAGGTGAGATTCGTCGAGGCTGACCTGTTCGCCTGGGAACCTGACCGCCGTTATGACGTCGTCTTCATGGGGTGCTGGCTCTCGCACGTGCCGGCCAGCCGGTTCGAGTCCTTCTGGTCTCTGGTGACGACTGCCCTCGCACCGCAGGGCCGGGTGTTCTTCGTCGATGACCACTACCGAACGCCAGAGGAGCTCGTCGAGGGCCCGGCATCGTCCACCATCCAGCGGCGCATCCCCGATGGGACGGCCTACCGAATCGTGAAAGTTCCGTATGAGCCGGCAGAGCTGGAAAGACGGCTCCGCGAGCTCGGCTGGGACATCACAGTCACGCCGACAGCTGGCCCGTTCTTCTGGGGCGCCGGGAACCGGACTGGGCAGAGTCCAAGTTGGGACTGTACGCGGCGATCGGCCGGCTGCCGGAGCGTCAGTGCGACGCAACTCTGCTGCGTTTCATGCATGGTCACCCGATGCGGCGGGTGGCGGAGCTGATGGGCATCTCTACGGGACGGTCCGAAGTCTCCTGCGCGGAGCGCGGCGGCGTCTGTCCCTCGATCTGGGGATCCACTGGGCAGCGGAAGAGATGGAAGAGGGGAAGGATGAGCCGGGGGAGTACCAGGCGCGCGTATTGATGAGGTGCTGGCCGACGCCGAGGTGTTGGCGGATGAGTACGCGGACTTCGACGAGCGCGCTGTGCTGAAGCGGGTCGCCCGTCGCGTGGTGTGGGGCAGCGCCAACGACCTGGAAGACCGTGCCCGATGGATCCGTACGGCCAACGGCGCGGCCGGCCGTGCCTCGGACGGCATTCGCTGTGCGGTGCCGGCAGCCCTGCATGAGCGGGCCGCACACGAACTGCAGGCCCCGTGCTCGCATGTCGTCCGCGATCCGGCTGCGATCGCTGCGATGGCCCTGCTGGTCGACGACCGGGCCACCATCGAACTCGGCGGCGCTCTGGCATTTTCCTGTCTGCTGTACCTCGCCGACCGGCATGAGGCCGCACAGTTCTGGTGGCAGTTCGCCGCCGGCGCGGACACTTCCACCGCCGCCCACTGCCTGACGGCCCTGTCTTCACGAGGGGGCCGGACGTGGCCGCTGTTCTGAAGGGTGCAGGCCGATCGCGGTCGAGCGCTCGGTCAGCTGCCGCTGGCCTGAGCAGCCTGCGCCGGGTGAGGACCTCGAGCACGCTGTCGGCGACCTGGAGGTAGTCCTCGCGAGTGCGGTGCTCGTCCGCGATTGCGTGGAAGACATGGATCAGCCGGCGATTTGCTCTCGTGCCGGCCGTCCGCTGTCGTCCGGGACGAGCAGATCCCGATATCCGTCCTAAACCATCGTCGTTCCAGGGCAGGGGCCACTCGCCTGCCGCTGTCGCGCTTATGTCGCACGACGTTCACGGGAGCCCTCTGGGCGATCGCTCGGGTCCACATGGCGGGCTGACGAGGATCGGGAGCTATGGCGAGGGCGGCGGGGTAGAGCACCTGGCGCCCGTAGCGGGCGCGGGCGCGATCGGCGGCGGCTTCGATCGTGAGGGGTTTGTCGTCGCCGGCGTCGAGGGTGAGCTGCCGGGCGGCCTGGTCGAAGGGCGTCGGCGCGCAGCGCGATGCAGCGGACCCCGGCGCGCTGGAGGCCGAGCGAGTCGTACACCGCGTAGGCGGCCCGGGCCAGGAGGACGGTGTGCTGGGTGGTTTCGGGCAGGGCCCGGGCGTCGCTATTCCAGTACGGGAGCGCACCGTTGTTAGGCAGAGCGCGGTGTGGCCGACCGCTGGATGGTCACGCCCGAGGCGCTCACGGCCCGTAGCACGCCATCGGCACCACGGGGTACGACGCCATCCCGCTGACGGGGGGCGACTTCACCAGTTCCCCCGCGTTACGGTTCACCAGGCTCCGTGGTCAGCAGTTGAGGGCGCTGAGATGCCGGAAGAGTTCCTTGTGCCCTTCCGGGTTGGGGTGCAGGCCGTCAACGAGCAGGTGGGGTTGGTCGCGGAGCGGCTCCCACATGTCGAGGTAGTCGATGTGGTTGTCCTCGCACCAGGTCAGCAGTGTGGCACGCAGCTTGAGTGCCCGTGCTGTGGTGAAGCGCAAGCCTTCGAAATCGCCGAGCTGTGTCTGGTCGAGCCAGGCCGGTCCGACGATGACCATGCGGGCGTTGTGTCGGTGGGCGGTCGCGGCCAGCGAGTCGAGGTGGTCGGTGATGTGTGGCAGGCTGTCACGGGCGGTGTCCGACGCGGCAAGCGGCACGGCGGAGTCGTTGATCCCGGCGGCCACGATGAGCGTGTCGGGGTGGCGGGGAGGCAGGAGCGGCGGTGTCTGCTCGGCGACATCCGCCAGGGTGCTGCCGGGGATGGCAAGGTTGAAGACTCGGTGCTCGGTCTCGTTCGCCGCGATGTGTGTTGCCGCCAAGTGTGCGGCCCAGCCTCCCTGGGGGTCGCAGCGTCCGTAGGGAATGCTGTCGCCGACGATCACGATTCGCGCCGCAGAGCGCAGCGGCCTCGCGTCCAGGTAAGCCCAGGCCGTCTCTCCCGAGGTGAGGAGCACCCGCCGCCGGGCGTAGTCGTCCACCTCGTAGTCGTCGGCTGCGGCCAGCTCCTGGTCGGTCAGGCGCAGGATGGCGCCCTCGACCGTGCCGCCGAGCTTGCGTTCCAGGGTGAGGTGCACGTCGTGGCCGCTGGTGGCAATCACGGACTCGTCGGTGATCGCCAGGGGTCTGGTCGTATGACCGGCCAGTGATGCCGCGGTCGTGGGCACAATGCGACCGAAGAGAGCAGTCTGAACTCGCGGGTCCAGCAGCGTGCCGAAGGAGAACAGGGCGTGGGGGCGGGACTCGGTCACTGTGACGTCGTGGCCTTTCACTCGGAATGATCAAGTCACCCTATCGGCCCGATGAATCTCGCCACTGTGCCTGTGACGAGGGTACTTCGTCTTGATCGTCAGCTGTCGGGTGCATTCGAGGTTGGTCGGGACGGGCAGGGCGTGCGGGAGCTGTGTGGCGCGGCGGGGGCCGGTGCGGAGCTTGGTGAGGAACCGCCGGCTCTTCAGATGGGCGAAGCCGTGTCCGGCGGGCGTGCGTCCGGCGGCCGGGACGTGGTTGGCCTGCTTCTGGCCCGCAGTGAACGTGCGGGTCCGGGTGGCCTCGTAGCGGGTGACGGTGACCTGGTCGTCGGGGTTCTCGGGTTTGTCGACGCAGAGGAAGCCGAGGTCGGCGAGCGCGCTGAAGCCGGCCGCCTTCAGGTGTTCGACGATCTTGTCACGGCGGGCGGTGGCGTCGTGGGGCCGTCCGGGCCGGGCGGCGGAGATCCGGATCAGCTTGCCGTTCTGGTCGGTCAGGGCGACTCGGGCACGCCGTCGCCGCCGGCGAGGTCGAGGAGGGGCTGGTCGTCGCGCAGCATCGCCAAGCACGAACGCCGCCATCCGGCCCCCGGACAGCGACCGCCACCGCCACGGGGAGTGGATCGCAGTGCGGGACGGGCCGGCGTGCTCACAAGTAGTGCGGCAGGTGGCGCAGTCATGGCGGGAGGCAGGGCGGACAGAGCTGACGACGCGAGCCGTCGAGGAGCGGCTGGATGCCTATGTCACCGCCCTGATGGGCTGGGCGGAACCGGATCGGCCCGGGGCGCGGGCACGGCGGCGAGCGCCAGGCCCGGCTGCCACGTGCGGCAGCAGGAGCCGGTCGCACCCCACACCGGGGCACCCCTGACTCCCGCCGGCCGCTCTGCCACTCCTCCGAATCGAACGGCAATATCACTCGCCGTAAGGGACCCCCGAGACCTGTGCCAGAGCCCACTACTACTCGACAAAGCCAGGCTTGCAATCAAAAAGGTGGCTGCCACGACCGCAGTGGTTTTTTGAACTTGAAAGCCCATTCCCCATGGGGAATTGCCGGTCTCGGCCACGCGCCGCAGGATCTGGTCCGAAGCGACCTGCCTGGCAAGGAGATGCACATGATCGAGATCGACCCGCAGCACCTGGCTGACCGCTACATGGCTCAGTGGACAGTGCCGGACGCCGCCCAACGCCGCGCGGCCATCGAGCGGCTGTGGACCGAGGACGCCACCCATATCCTGCAGCCACCCGCGGAGATTCGGGAGATCGCTGCGGAACTTGGCTTCGGCCACACGACTCTGGAGGCTCAGGGGTACGACGCCATCGAGACCCGAGTGGCGCGAAGCTACGAGCGGTTCGTCGAGAAAGAGGGATTCACCTTCCGGGCACGCGCCGATGCGGTACACCTCCAGGGCGTGGTCAAGTTCGGCTGGGAGGCGGTGTCCACCGAAACCGGCGACGTTGTGGGTGGGGGCTTGGAAATTCTCGTACTCGACGACGACGGCCGGATCAAGGCCGACTACATGTTCCCGGGGGCCTGACGCACGGCAGCACAAGCCATTGGTCTGGCGGCGGCCGAGAGTGCCTCGGCTGTCGCCGGATCTGTCGGCAGGAACGCCTCCAGCTTGAGCTCGGCAAGCGTCACGTCCACGGCGGTGGCGAAGGTCGTCACGGTCGTCATCAGGCGTAGCTCACCGTAGGAGGACTGCAGGCAGAGCGGAACTGCAAAGCCCAGTAGTCCGGCGGACGGCTCCAGCTCGGGAACGTATTCGGTGAGCTCAGCGCGCAACTCCTCCAGATGGCCGAGGCGTGCCAGGATGTGTCGCGCCCATTCTGCGAGGTTGCGGATGCGGGGAGCCAGGCCGTCGGGATGCAGCGCAAGGCGGTAGATGTTCGTGCCCGGGCCCACCAGCTCGGGGGCCGCACCCTCGGTGATCAGGTCGAATGCGGTGTTCGCAGCGATCAGGTCACCGCACCGGTCCACAACCAACGCCGGATAAGGAAGATGCCCGCGCAGGATGTGGTCGATTGCCGTGCGCACGGGGGCCAGCACCGGATCGTCGAGTGAGCTCTCCGGGTAGGCCGGCGCATACCCGGCAGCCAGCAGCAGTTCGTTGCGCTCCCGCAGCGGCAGTTCCAGCGACTCGGCCAGGCGCACGACCATGTTCCGGCCGGGGACCGACCTGCCGGATTCGATGAAACTGAGGTACCGCTGGGTGGTGCCTGCCCGCAGTGCCAGATCGAGCTGGCTGAGATGACGGCGGGTACGACATTCGCGAAGCGCACGGGGGAAGTTCACAAGCCTGTTGTAATGGTGGCGGAGGGTCCCAGGCCATTCCCCGTAGGGAATTGCCGCCGCCAGGCCCGGTCGGGAACATCGCCGACATGGACATTGGTGTACTGCTTCCAACCGGAACCGCCCAGTGGGACGCGGCCGACGACCCTCGCGAGCTGGTTGCCTTCGGCCGCCACGCCGAACGCTCGGGTTTCTCCTCGCTCTTCGTCAACGATTCTCTGATCAGCCCGCGCATCGAGGCGCTCACCATGCTGGCCGCGCTGGCCCCGGTGACCGAGACCGTCACGCTGGGCACAGCTGCACTGATGCCGTTTCTGCGTCGGCCGATCCAGACCGCGCAGTCACTTGCCTCGATCGACCTGCTGTCCGGTGGCCGGCTCACCGTGACCGTCGGCGCAGGCTTCCCCGGCCGCTTCGGGCGGCCCCTCTACGCGCTGTCCGAGCTGCCGTGGGAAAGGCGCTTCGCGCGCCTGGACGAGACTGTCGCAATGTGGCGGGCCCTGTGGGACGGCGCTGACGCCTTCCACGGCGAGATCCTCCGGTTCGATGACATCCCGCCCACCACCAGGCCATTCCGAGTCGGCGGCCCGCCCATCTGGCTCGGCGGCGCGACCCCCGCGGCGCTGGCCCGCGCCGGCCGGATGTACGACGGATGGCTGCCCTACCCGCCTGACCCCGCCGACTACGCATCCGGACTCCGCAGTGTCCGCAAAGCTGCCGCCGACGCCGGACGTGCCGCCGAGGACATCACCCCCGCACTGTTCGTCTCGGTACGGATCGACGACGACACGGAGAGCGGCCGTCTGGCACTGGACGCCTACGCACGGGCCACCTACGGCATGCCGCTGCAGGAGCTGGAGAGGATCCAGGCAGTTGTCACCGGTTCCACCGACCAGGTGCTCCAGAGCCTTGGACGGTACGTCGCCGCCGGCGTACAGCACATCGTCGTACGTCTCGGCGCCCTGGGCCTTCGCTCTCAGCGCGACCAGCTCGAACGGGCTGCAGACCTGATCCCCGCCGTCCAGGCAGCAGCGGATCGGGCCGCCACCTCGCAAGCCTTTTGAGCCTGGCCCAGCCGACCCGAAGTGTCGATCGCGGAACAGCTCGTGAAGACCTCCTCCAGCGTTCCTGACGCACCCAGTGCCTCACCTTCCCACTGCACGGGTCGGTCGAAGCCGAAGCCGTAGCGGCGGGCGAACCCCCGGCCGGCGGGGGGCGCCCCTCTGCCCTTCGGCTGGCCGGCGGCCCGGGAGGGGGCAGCCGACGTCCGCGGACCGGGTGTCCAGTGGCGTTGTCGATGCCGCCATAGAGCGGTGGAGCAACTGGGGACGTTTCATGATCTTGCGGACTGGCCAACAAACGAGGGTGGTTGCGGACGAGGAGTACGCGCGGCTGAGGGAGCGGGCCGATGCCGCCTTGGCGACGGGCAGCGGCGATGCGGCGCAGGCGGCGGCTGACGTCGTTCGGTGGTGCCGGGAACATCTCTCACCCGATGATCCCGAACTGGCTCAGGCGCTGGTGCGGCAGGCAGTCGCCGCATCTCGTACCGGAGAGACGGCGGAGGTCAGCGGCCGGGTCGCGTACCGCTTCGTGCTTCTCTTCGAGGAGGCATTGGCACTCCAACGCACCGCGTTCGGACCGCGTAGCGAAGTCGTCGCCATCACGCTGGCGTTGTACGCGGATTGCCTGCGGCCCCGCGACCCGCTCGCTGCGATCGCACCACTGCAGGAGCGGCTCACCCTCCTGCGGAACCTGCGCAAGCCGTTGGACGCGGATGTCGGAGAAGCCGCCTGCCTCCTGGCCCAGGTCCAGGCCCAAGCCAGTTTGTTGCTGAGCAAGGAGGCGGCACGGCAGTACCAGGCCTGTCTCGACGTCTTCGCGACGCTGCCGCCGCACCCGTCGACGGCTGCCGCCTGGTCCGGACGGGCCGAGCTGGCCGAGGCCACGGGAGACTGGGAGACGGCCGATCTGGCCTACCGCCGGGCCGTGGAAATCACGAAGGCCCTGACTCAGGAGCCAAGCACCGATCTTGCTGTACGGCTGCTGGGGGCTGCCCGGGTCGCATCGCGGAGGGGGGACCGGGGCAGTGCCGCATCCTGGTACGAGAAGGCGCTGGAGGTGCAACGTGCCTTGTCCGGGGACGCCGCCCTGGACGTCGCGGCGACATGGTTCTCGATCTCCTTGAGCACGGACGGGAGCCGTGCACTGCAGGCGTCCCGGGAGGCTCTGCGCTCGGCCGGCGCATGGTTGCAGACCGGCACGGCCGCCGCACTCGACGACCGCCGACGCGAGGAGGTCATCCGTGCCTTCGCTGCCTACGCCGACCGGCATCTGCTCGGCCTGCTCACCATGAAGTGCGGAGGCGATGAGATGGCTGCGGTGTCCGCATGGCGTATGCGGCTGCCTGACCTGCTGTCGCGCCCGTGGCGACTCAGCCCGACTCCCCATCCTGCCGAGCGTGAACTGAGCACCGTAGTGGCCCGGATGGCGACCCGCCACCAGGCGCGGTATCAGACAGCGGACACCGACAACCGACCCGGAGCGGCCGGGGAGGGATGGCTGCGCCATGGGACAGAACTGCGGTGGCTGCGCGCCCGCCGCAGGGAGCTGGAGGCGGGGCTGCGCCGCGAGGCTCGCTCCGGCCGACGGGCGGAGCCGCTGGCCGGCGAGGTTCTCGATACCGCGCGCCGTTTTCTCGGCAGTGATGACCGGTTCATCAACATCGTCCGAGTGGCCGACGCGTATGTGGCGCTCGTGGTGGGACCCGCCGAGGAGCAGACAGCCGCCGTGGCGCTGGGGCAGACGGCCGTCGTCGACGAGGCTGTGTGGCGCGCGCGGGCAGCGCTGGAGGGGCCGGGGCGGGCGGCGGCGTTCCGGGACGTGGCGCCTCGCCCCATCGGCACTGACGACGGGGACGCCCCCCACGTACTGGCGCGGCTGCTGATCGAGCCGCTACTGCCGCACCTGGCGGGGTGCCGGCGACTGAAGGTGGCGCTGGACGGGCCGTTGCTGCACGTGCCGCTCGGCGTGCTCCCCGCCGGCCCCGCGCCGTTGCTCTCGTCGTTCGACGTCGACTACGTGACGGCCCTCGACGAGCTTGCCGGACCGAACCGGGCGGACGCCGAGGCGGGGCCCGACGTCGTGCTGGCTGCCCCCGATTACGAGCTGGGCCGCGTGGGGTCCGCCAACCCAGACTCCCTGTTCCAGCCGCTGGAGGGCACGGCCGAGGAAGCCCGCGGCATCGCCGAGCTACGGCCGGAAGCGTTGGTGCTCACGGGCCGCGACGCGACCAAGGCCAGGCTGCGGGAACTCCGTTCACCCCGCGTGCTGCACCTCGCCACGCATGGCTACACGCTCGCAGGCGCTCCGCCGAGCGACCCCAAGTTCATGAACCGACGGCTACGCGGAAGCGACAGCAGCTTGGCGGGCCGGTACGACAACCTGCGCCGCGAGCCCGATCTGCGCAGCGGCCTCGCGCTGGCTGGCGCCAACACCTGGCTGGAGCACGGTGACCCGGGACCGGCGGCGGAGACAGGACTGCTCACGGTGGCCGACGTCACCGGTATTGACCTGGCCGCGACGGAGCTGGTGGTGCTGTCCGCCTGCGACACGGGGGTCGGCGAAATCACCGCTCCCGACGGCCACGTGAGCCTGCGAGCGGCGTTCCTGCGGGCCGGTGCACGAGCCGTCGTCGCCAGCCTGTGGAAGGTCCCCGACGGGCCGACCCGCGATCTCATGATCAGCTTCTACCGGCTGCTCAACCAAGGCCACGGACCGGCCGAAGCCTTGCGCGCCGCGCAGCGCGAACGGCATGCCGCAGGTGACCCCGTACTCAACTGGGGCGCCTTCGTCTGTTATCTCCGTGCGACCAACGACGCAGACGGCGACTGATCAGGCGTGGCTCAGGTCCACCACCTCGAAGACCAGCGACATGTCCTGTGCCCTGAGCAGACCCTGAGCCGGATGCCGCCCCACCCCGTCACCCACCCCGAACTTTTGATGGGGGAGAAGGGTCGTGCGGTACACCCCGATGCTCGTACCGCGCGACTGGTCGATCAGGCGGGCCGCCATGCGGATGAGGATCGCCACGGCCGCGGCGGAACCGGCGACGACGGCGGCGGTGGGCTCAGCGGCCGCCAACGCGGTCAGCGTGGACAGCGCAGTGGACACCTCCTCGCTCCCCGTCTCAGCCGCCATTCCCTCGGCGAGATCCACATCGGGTGAGTCATCCCTGGCCACCCACACCGCGATGTCCAGGAATCGGTTCACCGGCCCCTCGTACACCAGCACGTCGTCGAAGGGCAGTCGGTCACCGTCCTTGATCCGGTCGAAGCGCAGGGTAGCGGCCCGGTAGGGGCCGCCCGCCTCGTCCGGCGCGGCAGTAACGACCAGGGCATCGATACGTACCCGCGAGCGCAGAAAGGCGCGGTTGCTGTGCACGGTGAGTTCCTTCAGCCGCACCGCCACTCTGCCAGGCATGTCCTGGCCGCGGGGAGTGACCAGCCGGAAGGACTCGTCCGGGCGCTCGTCGATCTCGAACGTCGGCTCGTCCGCGCCGGCCCTGCGCGCCGGGTGGAGCAGGAAGTCGAAGGGCCTGACCTCCCAGCGCACGCCCCCGTCCCGTCCAGGGGGCGCGGGAACGTCCCGGCGACCGGTGTCGAGGCGGTCGACCAGCCACTCCAGGCTGTTGGAAGCTGAAGGAATACCACGCGTTTTACCGGCCCGCCCGAGCAGGCCGAGCCGGTCCACCGGCCGGTCGGTGACGATGGCCACGAAACTCTCTTCCCGGGCCGGTCCGGCAGGCAGTTTCTCCGGCCACTGCAGCGGAATCCCGCCATCCCACCCGTAGTCCAACTCGTACTGCTCGCCCGGTTCGAGCGTCACGCCGCCCTGCTCCGACGAGGTCAGCCAGGTCAGGGCACCGGCCAGACCGACGTCGAACACGGAGACGAAGCGGCGCTCAGCGCTTCGGTTGGTGATCCGCAGCAACAGCCGGTCGCCGACGAACAGGTGAGCACCATGGGTGAGCTCTTCCTCACCGCCTCCGGACAGCAGGCGCAGGTATTTCACCTCAACGTCGGGTGGCAACGCAGACCTGCCCGTGCCGGACGGCAGTCGGCGGACGTATGACCCGAGCGCCAGCGTCCGCACAGCCTCCACCGCCTTGTCCAGTGGCATGGCCTCCCCGGACAGCGGCTGCCCCATGCCGTCTGCCACGTGAACCGCCTGGTCGTAACCGCGCTCACCCTCCAGACTTACGGTCGCCAGCGCGTCGTCGGTCTCCTCGACGATCCGGACCCGTGCGGAGGACGCGAGTTCCCGGGCGATCCGGTCACGGCCCGGGTGGCCGGCGGGCAGTACGAGTACTGGACGTTGGCCCAGCACTGCACCGACCGGCCAGGCGGACACGCCTGGCGGCAGACCTGCGGCGTCGGACACTCCTTCCAGAGCCAGCACGGCGTCACCCCTGCTGATCCGCGCGACGACTGCACCCGCCAGCCGGGTTTCGTCACCCGCAGCCACAAGTTCGTATCGGTCGCCCACGGCGACGTCGAAGACCGCGGCGTCGGGCAGGACTGCCACTCCATCCTTGATACGGACCGGCAGGACGCCCTGACCGCCACGTGTCCGCAACGAGAAGAGCAGCCGGTCCGCAGGCCCTTCCACGTCCGGCCGCTGCGGGGCAGCGGCGGCCGGAACGGCGCCGCGCACTGACTCAAGAATGTCCAGCCAGGTGAGCGCACCCGGGTCGGATCCGGTGAGCAGCCGCACCAACGCCGCGGTGAGCACTCCATGGCTGCGGCCGAGCCGTGCGTCGTGGAGCTCGTAGGCGCTCTGATGCGGGGCACAGGCCACCAGGCGCACCGCGTGCGGGTTGGCGTCGGCACCCAGGGGCCGGCCGGCGCGCGCTTCGCGCCAGCGCTGGACCAGGTCCTCTTCGGGAAGGTGGAGGTGCTCCAGGGCCTTGGGAACGGCCGAGCCGGAACGGGACATGCGCGCGGCGTGACAGCAGTCCAGGATCACGGTGACGTTGCGGGTTCGGTCGGTGAGCTCCAGTTGAAGGCGTGTCAGTTCCTCGGCGAGGAGGCAACGGCTGCGGTTGTCGGAGCGGTTGTCGAAGTCGGTCGGCACGATGTACTGCAGCCAAGTCGGCAGCGTCGGGTCCTGTGCCGCCAAGGGGTTGCGCTGGCGGCCGCCGTGCCCGGAGTAGTAGACGACCACCGCGTCGTCCGGACCGCTGTCCTCCACCAGCTCCCGGTAACCCGCGGCGATCCCCTGTGCGGTGGCGTCCTTGCCGGTGGCGGGCATCACGGTGAAGCCGAGCCCGGCCAGGGCCTCGCCCATCACCTCGACATCGGCGTGGACGCCGCTCAACCCACCCGTCTCACTTCCGATCAGCAGTGCTCGCCTCATGACGGGACCCCCGAGTACCGGATTGCTACCTGGAGGAACGTCCTACCACGGACAAGGCCGCCAGCGGAGGGCGACGGCACGGGCCGTAGCCCCCTCGGCCCCTGGAACCGGAGCTTCGGGGCGCACGATGAGCGCGCGACGTACACACCCGCGCGCCCCCGGCGATCCGCGTGCCGTCGAATCCCCGTTGCCCTTCGTACGGTTATCGAAGTCTTCCCTCTGACCGTGAGTCGCGGGCCGACCGACCTGCCCGGACGAATGCCTACGATGAACGTTGAGAGGCCGTCGGCGGGTGGCACAGCACGCTCCCCTCGCCGCCCAGGAGTGCGCTCCTGGTGGGACTCAAATGCCGACATGAATAAAGGGAGCCCACCAGTACGGGTGGTCATCAGCGATGTTCTCCAAAGCAGGGTTGGGCGGGACGTCGCGGGTCGTGCGCCGCCTGCCGCATGCTGCAGGGGTGCCCGTCGGCACGCTCAGGTCTGCGAAGGCGGCGCTGCGTGCGGCGCCGTCCATGGCGCGCAGATCGCGTTGGGCAAGCGCCAGCGCCTCCGCCACAGTGTCGTGGGCGGCGATACGCGCCGCGAAACGGTCCATGAACACGCACGTGGACGTGTCGTCCACCGGCCACAGCGAGACCACGGCGTTCCGTGCTCCGGCAGCCAGCAGGCCGCGGACCAGCCCAACAAGGTCTCCCCCAAGGGTTGTGTCGCCGCGACCGGTATCGCACGCGCTCAGGACGACGAGATCTGCGTCGATCTCAAGGCCCATGAGGTGGGCCACGGTCAGCTCGTCGGCACCGGCGAGGGCCACGGACGACAGAGTCGGTGCCTCGGCGGAAACCTGGCCGTGCGTGGCCAGGTGGATCACTCCCGCACCGGCAACTGCGCGGCTCACCCGCTCCTCCGTCGGGTCGTTGTCAAGCAGGGCCGAGGCCCCGTACCGAGCAGCCACCCGTGTCGCCTCGACCCGTGTCCCGGGAAGGTGCCTCAAACCGCGGTCCGGGTCGTAGGACGGGTCGCCGACCACGAGTGCTCCGCGTGCGAGGTCCGGCCGGGAGTGACCGGTGACATGCCGGAGCACGGACGCCGCGGGGAGCGTCGAGACGACATGGCGGCTGCCGAGCAGGTCAGGCCCGAAGGGAAGGCAGTGGAAGGGCACCAGGTGCAGCGGCCCTGACGGGACGACGATGATCCGCCCATGGTCCTTCAGAACGGCGGACACCGGGTCGAGCAGCAGCTCGCTCAGCCGGTCGGCGTCCTGTGTGCCGGCGGTCGGACGAAGCCGGGCGCACCCGCTGTGGAAGCGCCGGACCACCCCGCTGATGTCGGGGGTCTCGACACGCAGTTCGCGCACGAGGGCATGACGCCGCGTCACCGCCCAGATCAGGATCCGATCCCAGCCGACCAGGTACTCGACGAGCACGGTGTCATCGGGCAGCAGCGGTTGCACGTCGGCCAGCCGCAGCGGCGCTCTCGGGCGCCGATGCCGCAGCAGATGCCCGGGAACCAGCTGTTCGAGGTCGCGTTCGGCCGATTCCAGGGCGGACTGGGCCCGATCGAGCCGCCGGCGTGCCGGCTCCACGCGGCCCGGCACTCCTTCGTGGCCCGCTGCGGCCAGCAGGTCGTATGCCCCGGTCCAGGCAGCGCCGGCGCGGCTCCAGCGCCGCAAGGCCGCCGATTGCTCGGGCGTGTGCCGCGTGCGTGCAATGAGGTCTTCCAGGAGAGCGTCCAGGGCGAGTGACCGCAGCCGGTCGGTCAGCATGAAGGCGTCCTCGGTCCGCCCCGCCCGCCGGGCGACATCGGCACCCAGCGTGTAGAGCTCCCGGGCTTGCGCATCGTCCGTGATCGAGACACGGAACGCGTCACGGGTGAAGCGGGCCACCCGCTCCTCGAAGGCGGCCCGCGCTCGCTCCAGGACCTCCGCAGCACCGTCGATGTCGTCGACGGCGGCGAGAACCCTTCCCCAGTCGGTGAGGTCCCGCCATCCCGCGGCCGGCCTCGTCGTACGCAGTGACGCGACGACGGGGGCGGCGTCCTCGTAGCTCCGTGCCTGCGTCCACAGGTTCAGCTGGTGCGCGGGGTCGGCGTCCGGGGTGTCCGCCAAGAGCTCCCTGACCACGGCCCGCGCCTCGTCGTACCGTTCGGCGGCCTGCAGGACCACCACGAGGAGCGACCGGCCGGCGGCTCCCTGGGCCCGGGCACGCTCCAGGGCGACGCCCATCAGACGGTCCGCTTCGGCGTCCTCGCCGGCGTGTTGGTGCTGCCGAGCCCGGAACAGCGGTACCAGTACGTCACCCATGGTCAGGAAATCCGTCAGCGCGTCCAGCGTCAGCGCCACCGCCTCCGGCTCGAAACCCGGGTCCTGGGCGGCGCCCGGTACCGGGACGAACCGGTGTTCACCGAGCGTGGTGAGTGCTCGCTGCCGAGGTCCCAGACGTTGCAGCAGGTCCTCGTCGGTGGCGCAGACGGTGAGACCAGCCGGTGCGTGGTCGGTCAGCAGCCGCACGACGTCCAGCGCCCGTTCCAGCCCGTCCGGGTCGCGCTCACTGAGCTGCACATTGAACAGGGCGGCCGCCAGGGACGAGACCTCCAACCAGGCCAGCGGCTCCATCACCTCGTCCGCGGAGCTTCCGGCGGCCTGACGGAGGCGCTCGGCCAGCGCCGTCTGATAACTGGCGATCGCCGGTCCGTTGCTGTTCAGGCCTCCGTACAGCTCACCCGCGTCGCTCAGCACCATGCGGAGAGCCAACGCATTCGAGAGCCTGCTCGACATGTCCACGGCCAGCGTCAGGGCACAGCGGGCCCGTTCCGTGTCGTCCGCCCGCCACCATGCGTGACCGCAGGCGTGGACGAGGCGGGCCAGACCGCTGCCGAAGCTGGCGCTGCCCGGACCGCAGGCCCAGTGCTCGATGGACTCGGCGACATCCGCGGTCGCGGCACTCAGGCGGCCGGCGGCGATCGCTGCCATCGCGGCGTGGACATTGGCCAGGTGCATCGCAGCAGTGTCACCCGCCCGTCGGGAGAACAGCCCCGCCAGCCGTGCGAGGCGCTCGGCCCGCTCAGCACTGCCGCACAGAAGGGCCAGGCATCCCTCCCCGAGATAGGTCGCGGCGACACCGCGATCGGCGTGCGCACGACGGAACAACTGCCGTGCCTCCCCGTACAGTCGGCGGGCTTCGGCGGCCGACTCGGCCGTGGGAACCGTGCGCTCCGTGTCGAGGTCGGCGAGGTCGAACGCGAGTGTGTCGGTGAACGTCACGGGTGCGGTCAGCCACTCCGCCTCAAGAAGCCGGCACCGCGCCCTCCCGGCGAGATCATCCAACTGGGCGAAGACCTCTTGAGCCCACGCCAAGCTGCGCTCGGCCTCGCTCCAGGAGCCCGCGAGGCGGTGGAGATCGGCGAGCTCCGCGGCCAGAGTCGCCGCCACTACCACGTCCTGCTCAGCCGCAACCCGAAGCGCACCCTGCAAGGAACCGGACAGGTCTTGGAGGATCTCCGGGCTCTGCCCGGGCCGGAGGCGCATCATCGACCGAATGATCGAGCGCAGACTGAGCAGCTCCGGTTGTACCTTGCTGATGATCGTCAGCAGCAGGTCCGCCCGGATGTTTCCGGTGTCCGGGGCCGCCGGCTCCCGAAGCTCCGGCATCGCAGTGGCCAGTTGGGCGCCGGTGTCGCCGGGCCACCAGTTGAGGTCGAGCATGACCGCTGCGTGGCCTAGGGCCGCCCCCTCCGGGCTCGCGCGCGTGCCCGGATCGGCCCTTTCCAAGATGGATGACGCGCGCCGCGGCTCGCCTGCGATGATCGCCGCGAGTGCGGCCATGACGTGGGGTACCTCCTCACCACTCGGCTCGGGAGGGAGGTCCGGACGGGAGGCGGCGAGCAGTTCCCCGGGCCGGTCCCGCAGGGCACGTCGTAACACCGATTCGAGAGTTGCGGTCACAGCTGTCCCTGTCGCCTAAGAGGTCGGGGGCTCCGATATTGCATCGAGGGAAGGCATGGCGAAACTCACTTCGCCGCAAACAGTGATGCTCTTTTCCTCAGCTGGGCCATGAGCTCCCGATCTGCGGCGCGGGCGGCTCAGCGTGAAGTGTTCGTTGGCCTGCAGGAACGATCCGGTTCAGGAAGTTCTCGAATGTCCGCGCGGGCTGGCACGCTCCGGTCAACGCCCTTGTCCGGCGGGCCCGCAGGCACTGCGAGAGCCTGGCCGAGCCATGCAGGTGCTGCTGGGCGTGGGACGCGCTGCTTTTGGAGCGGACCCGGTTGAGGCAGTCCGGGCGCACCGCTTCGCGGCCTCCCGCAGCCACCGCTGGGACGGCTCGGTGAAGACCAGCGAGCCGCGGTGACCGAACGGCGCCAGGTCCCACACGTCCTTGGCGTGCTCGGGCTCCGGTGTCTTCAAGACCCTGGACGCGAAGGCGCCCGTCCGGTTCAGCAGAACCACGGCCGTCTCGTTGGCCTGCGGGCGCGGCACGTCCCTGCGGCCGAGCCGCGCCGCAGGACCGCACGGTCCGGACGATCAGCGCGCGCACCGAACCCGTCTCCGTCTTCGCGCGCCTCCGGCTGCGCTGGTAGACCCCGAACATCAGCTGGGCGACGACCAGGTCCGGCAGGCGCCGCGGAAGCTCACCTCGGTAGCCCACGAGGCGGCATCGCAGGTTCGCAGCCACTCCTGCTTGTCGACTTCCACGCCGTCCCGGTGCAGCCGGACCGGCCGCCGTGCGTGTGTCTCACACAGCCGCAGGCCCACCGGGCCGGCCGCCTCCCGGGTGCAGGCCAGCACGCCGCAGTCGCCCAGGCTGGCCGAGGACTCGACGGACGGGCCGGCGAGGAGTCTCTCCAGGGTGACGCCGCGGGCCTGGCACTGATACCAGCGGGCGCGGCCGACCTGCTGCTTGCCGTTGTCGATCCGGGGCCGTCCGCAGCCGGCCACCGCGCAGTTCTCCGTGCTCCACGCCCGCCCGGTGACGAACTCCCCGTAGGGCAGGCCCGAGCGCGGTGCCGGTGCCGGCAGGTCGAGCACAACTTCAGCTTCCTTTACCAGTCAGGTGACCGAGCGGCGGGACAGCGGTCGGCATGTTAGCTGTCCGGACTGTGTTTCCGGCCAATATCAGGGACGTACCCGTCCGGAAGATCGTGAAGCTACGCCACCGGCGTCGCTCGGAGTTCGACACCTGCGCCACCGCAGTACCGAAGCGGTCTCGTATCTCCAGGCTGAACTTGCCGACGTCACCCTTGCCGGAGGCCCGGACCGAGTCCATCCGGCCAAAGGAGGACCGCCGCTTTGCCGGTCCGCTGACAGACCTGCGGAGGGCCATGAAAGGAGTGGGCATCGAGACCGCCTCCAGCGCGGCACATCTCAAGCTCTGCACTAGGTGCCGCCTGGCCATCGCTGGCCGGCGTCGCGCGGCAGCCCGACAACGTCACCCTCCTCGCCTCGTCCCCGGCGGCTAATCTGCTGTCCATCGAACGCAACCTCAAGCCGGCCTCACTCCCGCAGAAGATGGCCAACCGGCTGCCGGGCCCTCATCGCCACGACCAATGAGAAGCAAGTCAACGCCAGGCGGGCCGCGACATGGGCCCCGGCAGCGGCGCGCCCCGGCCAGGCGAGAACTGAAGCTGTGCCGCGCTCTGCGGCGCACGCGTATCCGAGGCATGTGCTCACCGCGCCACTGATGAGTTCGGACTCGGCGAGTAGCTGCCCGCACCTTTGCCACAGCTGGAGGACTCGCCTGTGGCGGCCACCACCATGTGCTTCGGCTTGCCCGGCAGCTTCTGCGAGGCGACCGCAAGGCCACGTCGTCATCGGCGGCCCGCCCTGCAGTTGCTGCACACGTTGTCTTCGGCGCCGGCGAGCTCGACCCCGACGACGGCGTCGGCATCCGGATGGTAGACGTCGCCGGTGGTGACGAGCAGCTGGGCGATACGCTTCCCGCTCGGTGACTTCGGCAGGGCCGCGGATCGCCGGCCAGGTGCTCGCGGCCGCGTTCGAGGTGCTGCTGCGGCCGGGCTTCTTCGAGCGCGGCCGTGGTATCAGGCCGATGCGTCCACCACAAGAACCGCAATGTGGGAGCTACGAGCTCATCTCCCCCAGTAGGGCGGCCCGACCTGCTCGCGCCCGGCCGACGTGGCGGCCGAACATCCGCGCCACCTTCATCTCCCGGGCCCGCATCAACATGCACCGCAAGATGGTCGCCCTCGCCGCGGCCACTGGACGGCATCCGGTCGCGGTCCTGTCCGACCGCGCCGCGTACGCCGCCGGCGGGCCCAGCCCGCTACCAGCAGGGAACCGGAGCAGCACCACCCAGCTGCCGGCTGCCGTCCGGGCCGTAAGCGCGGTGTCGAGGCCGAAGCCGAGCGGCTCCGCGCGGCATTCGGCCAGGACTTGGCCCACCAGCCGCCTCTGGTCGAGGACGCGCTGGTCAGGCAAATGCTCGCTCTCCCGGGCCAGCTCACGGCCGCCTGCGCCGCCGCGGACGGACTCGCACAGGCGGTGGAGGAGACCTTCCCGCAGCCTCCTGACGCGGAGATCATCCTCAGCTTTCCTGGCCTCGGCACCCAGCTCGGCGCCCTGGGCTTGCCGAGATCGGAAACGCTCGCGCCCGGTTCGCCGACGCCCGTGGCCTCAAGGCCTACGCCGGCGCCTCACCCATCACCCGGGCCTCCGGGAAGAAGTCGAGCATCACCCGACGGGGGTGAAGAACGACCGTCTCAACCATGCGGGACACCTCTGGGCCTTCGCCTCCCTGCCGGCCTCCATCGGAGCCAAAGCCCACCGCCGGCGCCGCCGCGACGAGCACTCCGACTGGCACGCCGCCGCCCAGCGCAATCACTTCAACCGGCTGCTCGGCCAGCTCTGTCACTGCCTCAAGAACCGCCGGCTGTTCGACGAAGTCGCCGCCTTCCCACCTCAGGTGAAGCCTTTGGTGCGGCGGCCGCATAAGCCGAGGGCCGATCAAACCGGAGGTTCCACCCAGGGAGCCAGCCGTTCCCCGACTGCCAGATGCTCGCGCCAGTACCGGAAGACGGTTCCGTGGACGATGTCGAGCTGCCTGGCCGCGACCAGGCCCGAGGCGAGACTCGGCCCGCCCGCATCGGCCTCGAAGGCAATCAGTACGGGCGGCGTCTCGCCGACCTGCCGGGCAACGAGTCGGACCTCGTCAGCCGTTGGCGCACGAAACATCGGGTCCTGGAAGGCGGCCGGGCACGTGACGAGGACCGGGTCGCTGAACACCAGCTCCAGGCCGTGGGCATACGAGATGTCGTGCCCGGCGCCCAGACGCAACCGACCAGGGTCCCAGGCGACGATGTCCCAGTCCCACCATGACCCTTCGGGCAGCTCGAGCACGGCTCGTTGCCCGCTCTGGGCCGCGCCGTCAATCGGGAATCACCAAGCCAAGCTCATGCAGTCGTGGAAGGCAGACATCCAGGCACGCCTCCAGAGAGACGGCGTCCGTGCGAACCAAGAGATCATCCCGAAACGGAGCTCCGCTCGCGACCAAGGTCCAGGGCTTCGCCCCGTCGCGCATGCGCTCGGCGTCGACCTTGAACAACACCGTCACACCCTGCTCTGCCAACGACTCCATGACCCGCGCCACGTCCAACGCATCCCCACCCCCTGCCCGCAATAGAACAGGCAGAAGGCTACACCGGCCTCTCACGACACCGGCTTGACCGCCTGGCACAGTGAGGTGTCTACAGCCTCACCACTACCACGACCCGCGCCGAACAGCAGGCCGCCGGCTGATCCACTGCCCGCAACACTCGACGCTACCGAGCGTTGGCGTTCCCGAGTTCGACAGCCAGCGCAGCCATGTCCCGCAGGTGCCTGTAGTACTCGGACGCGCCGTCCTCATCATCGATCGACGGCAGGACCTTCTCAACGGCCGCAAGGCAGAGGAGCAGGACCTTGCGACGCTTCTCGTCAAGAGGCCCTGACAGCGACGAGACGACACAGCCGGCGATGCCCGTGTCGAGCAACACCATGTCTTCGCCTTCGATCTCTCGACCACGCATGTGTGGTGGGAATGGCGCGCGCATTTGCTCTTCCCACATCCGTGAGAGCAGGTCCACTTCTGATTCGCTCATGTTCGCGATCATGCCTTACGGGCGAGGCTCTGCGGGAGGCTACCGCAGAGCCGTCCAAATCCACCGACAAGTGCTCTCCGCTGTCACCTGCGCGGACGCGCCTTGGTGTTGGACAGTGTCACTGTCGTAGAGCGGTATCTGCAGTGGGCACGGCTGTCATGGGGCCGTATACCCCACTCCGCTCTACTGTTTTGAGAACGGCACTTCTTGATCCTGTGGTAGCGGCGCGGCGGCACGATGGCCGGTGTCGGCCTCCGCGAGCGGAAGGGTGTGGCGTGGGGGAACCGGACGAGTGGGATGAGGTCACGGAGGCGTTGTGGGTGTCCAGGCCGGTGCTGGTTGCGCGGCTGCTGGATCTCGATACGGCTGCGTGTTGCTGTAGTAGGTGCCGTCGGTCCAGGCGATCTCGAACCCGATGCTCAGCGTCGAGTCCGCGGGTGGGTAGTCGATCGTGTAGTTGAAGGTGGCGTTTCCCCTGGCGGGGTCGTACTGGCCGAAGAGGGTGCCGTACTTGCTGGTGCCGGGGATGGTGTAGACGACGGTGATCTCGGACCCGGCGGGGTCGTGCCCGCGTCACCCGTGATCCGAAGTGCCTCCGACTCGGCCGGCACCCCCGCATTCGTTCTCAAGCCGATAGCGGTCGTCGTCGACGCTGTCGCGGAGCGGAGCCTGATCTCCCTGTCGCGATCACCGATCAGGCCGCCGCTCAAGTGACCCGGCTCGTATGCAACTGCGCCGGCTGGCTCAGGCCTTGGCCACGGATCCCGATCCATTGACGAGTGGCCGAGGTGAAGGCCCACGCCATGTGGAGCTGCTGATCCGCGCATTGCTTCCTTACGGAACACGGCGCCTGGTGTTACCTCGATGCGCCGGGTGCGGCCGGACAACGCCGCTGGAACACCGGGACGCGGCACGCCGGCTCTGTTCCCACTGCAGGCGCAAGACGACAGGAGGTGAGCCCCGGCAGCCGTGTGCGACCTGCGGAAGGCCCCTCAAGGTCTTCTGCCACGACCAGGACGGCCTGCCAAGATGCCAAAAGCACCCACCTGCCGAGGACGGCACCGACGTCATCCTCAGGGTCCTGAAGCAGCTCGACACCGGCCTCGATGGACAGACCGCCACAGCCACCATCAAGGAATCGCTGTCCCACGCCCACCAGCGACGGAAGACCGCCGCGCAACTCCGCCACCGTCCAGGCTTGCTCACCGCTGGCGGTGCCCAAGGCTCCCCGGCAGTGATCTCGCTGATCGACGGCTTGCTCCATGCCGGTGCCCAGGTTGTCCGCCCTCCGTGCGCCGTCTGCGGGCTGGCAAAGCCCCTGAAGTTCCGCAGCAAGGACGGTCGATGCTGCCCGGCGTGCTACGAGGCCGGCCGCCTCGAGCCATGCAGCCGCTGCGGTCAGACCCAGCACGTCCCCACCCGCACCCACGAAGGCGAGCCACTGTGCTACCCGTGCATGCCTTGCGATCCCATCAATATGAGCACCTGCTTCCTCTGCGGTCGCCTGTGGCCTCGGACTGTCAAAGACGCCGACGGCCACGCCATCTGCGGATCTGCTGGCGTCCACCGGTCACGACCTGCTCGGTATGCGTACGAGAGAAGCCGTGCCACTACTCCAAGTCCGAGGCTCCTCGCTGTGCGACCTGCGGGGCCCGCAGCGCACATGCCCCCTGCTCAGGGTGCAGCCGTGTTCGTCCGCCTGGGCAACGGCGACGGGCTGTGCGAAGCCTGCGCCCGCCGCCGGGAACCGTGTGTCGACTGCGGACGAACCATGCGGGTCTACGGCCGCATCGACGCAGGGTCCCTGTGCACGGTCTGCTCCCGCAAGCATCCCTCGTCGAGACGCCACTGCGCTCAATGTGGAACACGCGAACGCCTGCACCACTTCGGACTCTGCGCCGCCTGTGCAGCCCCGCGGCAGCTGCACACCGCCTTGACGAACCACAGCGGAGACCTGCGCCCGGAGCTCGAACCTGTCTCCTCGGCGCTGACCGACTACAAGGCGTCCTTGCTGCTGCTCTGGCTCTCCCACCGGCGGCCCAAGCAGATCCTGCGTGCCTTGGCCGAGGGGACAGGACCCGTCACACACGCCACCTTGGACGAGATGCCGGAATCGAGGGCTGTGACGTACTTGCGAGCCGCTCTCGTCGCCACCGACGTGTTGCCGGCCCGAGATGAGCAACTAGCGTCGCTGGAGCGCCGGCTGAGCGCCTTTCTCCAACGGGTGGAGGACCGGCAGGAGCGAGCGCTCTTCAGACGCCTCGCCACGTCGCTGCAGCCCAGGCGTCTTCAGTCCCGCGCACGGCGTCGCCCTGTCACGCACGGGCAGTGCCAGACCGTGCGGCACGACATCTACGCGGCGGTTGCTCTGCAACGCTGGCTGCGTCAGCGCGGAGGCAGTCTGGACGACTTGCGATCAGGCCCAGACCGACGAATGGCTGGCTCAGACGGGCCGGAAGCACACACAGGCCAGGAGCTTCCTGACGTGGTCCGCTGCACGAGGCCACATACCCGCGGTGCACGTTCCCCCGCGGGGTACGTCGCGCGGCACAGAGCGCCTCGTTGAAGGGGACGAGCGCTGGCAGATCAGCAAACGCCTTCTCCACGACGCAGATCTCGCCCTCACCGACACACTGGCTGGCTGCCTCGTCGCGCTCTGCGGCCAGCCGGTGTCCCGCATCGCCCAGCTCACGACAGACAAGATCCTTGCTGGAACTGGTGGCGTTCAGCTCCAGCTGTGATCCCCGTCCAGTGGAGATTCCCGAGCCGCTGGGATCATTGCTCCTCGAACTCGCCCGCGGTCGACAGGCTTTCGCTGTCGTGGGACAGAACGAGCAAGGTCCGTGGCTCTTCCCGGGGGGCGCGCTGGACAGGCCATGACCGCAAGCCACCTGACAGTGCGGCTCAACCGGCTCGGCATCCGTGCTCGTGCCAGCCGGAACACAGCCCTGCTGGATCTTGCAGCTCAGATTCCGGCGTCGGTGTCGAGCGACGTACTGGGCATCTGTGTCACCTGCGCGGTGGCCTGGTCCCACGACGCCGGCAACACAAGGCTCGGCTGGAGCAGCGGACTTCGCACGTCGGGATTTCCGCAATTCCGAACGGCCGCAGTTGCCAGTAGCCCCGGGGAAGTGATGTCACCTCCATCATGACAGGTCAGGCGGTACTTTCGTAGGAGGAACGGCACAAGCGACCAGCCTTGTTCGGCCCTCTCCGGGACACCGAGAATCTCGGTTATGAATCACTCGGGGAAGGTCGATCAGGACGACATCGTGCGGGCGCGGAATGTGCTGCTCGCGTCGGGACGCCGCACGCCGCGCGAGGAAGTCGATGCCTACCGGGTGCTCGCTCAGGTCAGCCCTGCCTCGTACCTGCCGCTCTTGGCCAGGGCGCTGCAACGCCTGAGCTACGACAGTGATTCCGGTAAAAGGCATGCCCTCTCTCTCGCGCTGTGCGAGGAAGCGGTGGCCGTGGCGCGGTCCATCGATCCGACCGAACCCGCCCGCGCGGATGTTCTGTACCGGGCCCTCGACACGTGTCAGAGAGAGCTGTACACCGTGGGCCGACGCACCGAAGGACTCGCCATGCGCGCCGAGATGCTCGCCATCAGCCGTGCGCAGGCCCAATTGTCGGGAAAGCCCGTGGTCAAAGGGCTGCGCGAGTGGGCTGCCGGTCTTTCCGAGGAAGGCCGTTATGCCGAGGCTGCCGATGCCATGACCGAGTTGGTAGCAGCGATCCTGCCCGACGGGCCCAGCAGTGGGGGTCTCGCCTGGTCACTGCTGGACTGGATCGCCGCTCTCCACGACGCCGGCCGGTCCAGCGAAGCACTCGCCGCGTTCGAGACACTCGTCAGCATGGAAGCGGCCGAAGCCGCGAACGACCACGGCCCGATGGCCTGCCATCTCTACTCGCTCATCGGGTACGCACAGATGCTCGAAACTCACGACCGAGATGAGCAGGCGGCGCTCGTGCGCCAAGAGGCACTCGTCTTGCTGACGGAGTTGGCCGATACCGGTGAGCGGAAGTCCTGGAGTGGCTATCAAACGTCGTTCTGGGCGGTGCTGCTGACCTTCTCCAGCGCCGAAAGCGATCGGCCTGCCGCCGATGGACCGCGTCCGCCTTCGGGGACGGCGCCCACGCAGTGGTCGCCCGATGCCAAGCAGCGGCTCTTCGACAGCCGCCATGCCCTCCGGGAGGAAGTGGACGCCCTCGCTTCGCGAGCCACCCAGGACCCGGACCAGCATCTGGCCGAACTGGTCCGCCTGCACCGGCTTCTCACCATCCGCTCCGCCGTCTACTGGGAGAACCGCACCCATCGGTTCGCGGAGCGAGTGCGCTCCCTGTTCGACGACGGAGTGGGCTTGGCCCGCCGGCTGTATCAGCACAACCCGGCAGAGGGAACGCGAACACTGGCCAGGATCCTGATCGACCGATCGACCTTCCACACCGCCGCCTGCGAGTTCAGGCCCGCCCTCGACGACTTCCGCCAAGCCCTGAGCTACCTGGGGGAAGCCGACTAGCCCGAGCGGGTCGACGTCCACCCCAGGAGTCGCACACAAGCAGCTCGCGCCAGACCGAGGAAGGCCGACCATTCCGCAACTCCCAATAGCCCGGGTTTGCACTCCGGCGCCGGGTGGCATTGCCGGTGATGAGCGCGGCGGCCTCACACACCTGGCAGGAAGCGTCGCCATCGCGGGCGTCGGGTCAGGTGGTCAGCTGCTGCGGATGCGGATGCGGATGCGGAGGCGCCGGGCGGCCCACTGACTGCCGCAGTTGGTCCCATCTGGTGGGGTGCGTGTGCCGCCAGGCACTGCGGTCCAGGCCGTACAGCGTGGGGAAGCTTTGGGCGGCGCCGCAGGTGCACGTCCAGGCGTAAGGCTCGGTACGCGTGTCGTCGCGGGTGGCGGTAACCGCGACCTGGGTGCCGTCGTGGCGTCCGTGGTAGGTGCCGACCCAGACACCCTGCCGGCACGAACACGCCTGCTTCTCTGAACTGGAGAACGGGGTGTGGGCCTCGACCTCCGGAGAGTGCATCCCTGGGCTGGCACGATGAGTCTCCATGAATGATCAAGAAATTCCTGCCGCCCAAGCTCTGCACTTGGTCACAACCCTCTTCCCACACGCCCTGGGTGCCATGCTGGGGGGCTCGGCCGCCCAGGGTCGTGCCGCTCCGACGAGTGATCTGGACGTGGCCGTCCTCCTGCCGGACTCGGACACCAGCCGTCGTGAGCTGATACGTCAGCGGCCTCACCTGCTTCATGGACGACTTGATCGACACCCCGCCGACCAATCGCTACGAGCAGCTCTCCCTCGCCGACTTCACTCTGTGTGAGGCAACACACCTTTTCACCGCCCACCACAACGCCTGGACAGGCATCGGCAAGTGGCTGCCCCGCAGACTATTGAGCGCGGACCCAGCACGAGGCAAGGCCCTGCTGGACGGCCATCAGGCTGTGGCCGAACACGCCGACCCCACCCTGTTGGCGGCCGCGGCCGAGCAGGTGCTCGACCTGCTTGGAGGACCACTGCGAGAAGGTTTCGCACACCGCTGGCGCGCATGATTCGCCAGTCAGCCTGACCTATCCAACATCACCCGCAGATCGCTTTCGCTTTTCGTGCGTGGGTTCAGCTCCGAGCTTGGGCTTCCCCGTCGGCGCCGTGTTGCTGGGCCTTGAGATCGGGTTGGTGATGGTGGGAATGCCGAGGTCCACGACACTGCTGCCGGTCGGACGCCGGTCGAGCTGGACAAGCTTCTCCTCTGCGCCGGCGAGGCTGACCTGGAGTCCCTCGACCTCGCCGAGCCAGCCTTCGCGCTCGGCTTCGGCAAATGCGCGCGTGGAGGTTGTCACGAATGTCAACGAGCTGTGCCCGCTGAGCCGGATCATGTCGGAGGAGTGAGCACCTGACCCAAGCGTGCTCATGAATGCGCGGTGTTCCGAAGGCACGTGCGCAAGTGCCGATGGAAACCTTCCGTTTCTCGAAGTGGGCGAGAAAGGCGTCCCGTTCTTCGTCGGTAGGAGTTCGGCAGGGGACGGCCCATGGCCCCCAGCGGGCTGGTTCCTCGGCCGCCCACTGGGCGATGTCGAGGTAGAAGGCCCGAACCCGGATGACCTCGTCCTTGGCGTTGAGCCGCGGGCTGGAGACTTCGATGCGTGTCTTGTTGGGGCCGCTGGTGGTGCGTTTCTTGGCCTTCAGGTCTCCTTCCAGGCACGGGCCGGCCTTGGCGGCAGCCGCAGGGAGTCGATTCCGGGTGACAGTGCTTCGACCTGGGCCTAGAACAGGCCGGCTAAGGGCTGTCCCGTAATGATCTTTTGGTCGGGGGTGTGAGGCGTCCCCTCAGCGGCATCGGGCTTGATGCCCTCCCGTGCCGGGTATCGCAGGCGCATGCAGGCTTGGGGAGAGGCCGTGTGGGCGGGATCCCGGTGGGAGAGTTTTCGGCGGGGAATGGTGAAACGGGCGCTGGCGGGAGATGAGCCGCAACCGTGGTGGATACCGCGGTGCGTGCTGAGGCCGTGGTGTCGGCCGATGTCGACGGCACTGCCGGTGTTGGGGCGGTCTGGCTCCTGTGGCGTCCGAAGTCGTCGCAGATGCGTGAGCACATTGCGCTTCTGGAGTGGTTCGGCGAGCAGTGGCGGGAGGTCGGAGGCGGCAGTGGCTCCGGAGACGATCCTGTCGACGTCGATGTGCTCGACGTTCGCAACGGAGCAGGCGTGCTCAGTCTCACCCGCAGCCTTGAGGCTCCGCACTCGATCACCGCGGCCCCATGGATCAGTTGCGTCAAAGTGCGCCTCGGGCGGGATGTGAGGCACGTTCTCCTCGGTGTCCGCCGGATCGAGGTTCCCGAGCAGCGCAGTCTCATCGCTGTTTGGACGTCTCCCCGTATCAGCCGCGGAGTCCGTCCCGTGATTGTGGCCCTGGGACGCGACGGCGCCGAACTCTCCCGGATCGGCCCCCATGACAGCCTGGACACTCACACCTGGGCGCGATTGAGAGAGGAGTTATAGAGGGCACCACGACGGGTGGGGATCAGGGTGGCCTGCCGCTGCAGGACCGGGTTCTGCTGGTCAGCGCTAGTGTTCGGGACCTCCAGCAGCCGGCGCGTCGCGTGCTTGACGACGGCGGTCACGATGTCCTCCCGAACAGGACGTCCAGCGACGCTGGGTTGTTGTAGCCTGGCGCCGGAGGCGGCGGCATCGGCTCACTTCGCTTGCAGGAGGACCTCCTCGCCTGCCGCGCATGCGCCGTCGCCGAGGACTGGCGAGGTGAAACCGACGGCCTCGGCCTCACCCTCACCTTCCTGCGCAGCAAGCGCGAGCAGGCCCGACAGTTCCAGCGGACTGGGCCCGTCGCCCCGGGACTGCCTGCCGTTCCTCATCAGAAACCCCCGATTGAATAGGCCAGCGCAAGAGCTGCCTGCGCTGCGATAGTCAAGGCATGGATCGAACGCATGGACCCGTCGACGGGATGTTCCTGACAACAGAGGAGCAGAAGGCGGTACACGCTGCTCTGGTCTCTGCTGGCGCCGATCGTTGGGCTGGCGGGCAGCCGTGCACGTTCCACTCACTGCTGGCGCGTTGGGCCGGCGAAGTGGCAGGGGTGGAAGAGGGGTATTCGTGGTGCGCGCCAGAGCTGGCCAACGACATCTGGTGTCGCAGCGCGCTGGCGTGTATCTGGCCCCTCTTGCCCCCACGCGTCCAGTCCGTCTGGCAACCAAGGCTCCATGAGCTCGACGAGAGGTTCCGTGCGGCAACGATCCAGTGGCCCGGCCGAGGCGATGACGAGGGACATTGGTGGAAGTGGCGCATCCCTCGACTACTTGAGGCTGAAGCTGGAGACCCCTGTGAGCGAGGCTGGCCCTCAGGCTGGGAAATGATGCCTTTCCCTAAGCCAGATTCCGTTCAAGTGGTCGTCTGAAGAGCGAGCAGACTTCGTCGTTTCTCACCCGTCGATTTAGAACAGCTAACACAATGAGGTGTATCGCCGCTGGCGGCCGTGCCCGACTGCCGAGTTGGGCGGTGTTCGGGCTGTGGGGACTTCGCCGTGGATCATGCCGGATGACTTGTGGGAGCGGATCGAGCCGCTGCTGCCCAAGAAGGAGCGGCGCTTCCGGTACCCAGGTCGTCTGCCGGTCCCGGACCGCCAGGTGCTGTGCGGGGTCCTGTACGTGCTGCACACCGGCATCCAGTGGGAACACCTCCCCAAGGAGCTCGGCTTCGGCTCCAGGATGACGTGCTGGCGCCGGCTGCGGGACTGGAACGAGGCTGGCGTCTGGCAGCGGCTGCTCGAAGTGCTGCTGGCCGAGCTGAACGCGGCCGCCAGGCTGGACTGGTCCCGCTGCGTTGTCGACACTTCCCACGTCAGGGCCCTAAAAGGGGGGCTCCACACGGGCCCGTCGCCGGTCGACCAGGGCCGGGCAGGCTCCAAGCACCACTTGACTGGGCACGCGGCCGATGCTGACTCGGTCACGACTGCTTACGAGAGATCTGTAGCGAGTCCCCGGTCATGGGAGCCAGGCACGCAAGACGTTGAAGGGCGCGTACCGCCAGGGAGAAAGCTCCCAGTGATGCCGAGCGCCCCCTCCTGCAGTCGTCCACGGCGTGCGAAATTCGAAGGCCCGCACTCGGGGAGCGATTCCGAGAAGCCTGGAGGGCTGCCGATGCGTCTTCGTCATGTTATCTGAGGACGGACGGCGGCGGGCAGTCCCCGGTGGACCTGCTCGTTTTCAGGGACGTCAACTACGGAGGCACGTGCCTCTACATCCCCAAAGGGTGGACGCTGAACCGTCTCACCCTGATTCCCGCGGTCAACCAGGGATACCGCTACTACATCACTATGGATAACGACATCTCGTCGTTCAAGATCTCCAAGGACACCCTCACGCCTCCTCCCGGGTGTTTCACCTTCCGGCCGTAGGAGCCGCGACCACCCGGACTCCGCGCACACCCCGCACCAGCCCAGGCATGGCGATCCGGGCGCCTGTTTAGACCGTGTCCTATGTGGTGAGGCGGATGAGTCGCTTGTAGCAGCACAGGGCTGCGGCAAGTCCGAGAAAGGCCAGGTAGTTACGGGGATGGCGCTCGTAGCGGGGGCTGAGTCTGCGGTAGCCGGACAGCCAGGAGATGGTACGTTCGATCACCCACCGGCGTCGCCCTAAGCGTTCGCTGGACTCGGTTCCCTTGCGTGCGATGCGGACGCCGATGTGCTTGCCCCATAGCCATTTCCGCAGGTGAGGGATGTCGTAGGCCTTGTCGGCGTGAAGCCGCTTGGGTTTGAAGTGACGGCCTCGATGCGGGTCGTGTTGCGTTTGGATACCCGCGATCATGGGCGTCAGGCCTTCGCTGTCGTGGACGTTGGCGGCCGAGACACCGACGACCAGGGGTAGTCCGTTCGCGTCCGACAGGACGTGCATCTTGGAACCCGGCTTGCCCCGGTCCACGGGGCTCGGACCTGTGTGTTCGCCCCTTTTTTAGCGCGCACATGAGCCGAGTTGAGGACCACACGGGAGACGTCGACAAGGCCCGCATCGTCGAGTTGGTGCAGGACCGCTTCGTGTAGACGGCCCCAGACGCCGGCTCGCGACCAGGTCATGAACCGGCGGTGCGCGGTCGACTTCGATATCCCGAAGCACGGCGGTAAGGCCCGCCATGCGCAGCCGCTGAGCAGCACGTAGATAATCGCTGCGAACAGCGTCTCATCAGGTGTGTTCTGCTTACCGCCGCCCTGCGGCCGCACCCGGTCCTCCGGAATCAACGGCTTGGCGATCTCCCACAAGCCGTCCGGAACAATCCAACTCCACGTTCCCCGCCCCATACGCAGCCCAACGACCAACCGCCATGTAGGACACGGTCTAAGCCGCACCAGACCCGCCGACGGTGACCGATGCCACACCACGCCCTAGAGATCACCCGCACCCGCGCCCTGGGCCAGGCCGAAATCGACACAGCGCGCTGCAGGATGCCGGTGGCCACCAACCATGACGCCACCCGCTTGATGGCACTCGTAAAAGCCGACACCCCCGATCAAGCAGCCCGCCGACTACGCCGACGACTCAGCGACCGGTTGCCCATCGATGTGATAACCACCCACTACCCCGACGCCCAACACAAGGTGATCCTCAACGTCGTCCTCCCACCCGCGGCTCAGGCCATCCTCACGACCGCAGCCCGGCGCGAAGGCCTGATCCCCGAGCGCTTCATGGAACACGCGGTGCGCGTGGCCCTGGCCGACTATGCCGAGCAGGAGATCGACCACCTCGGCCGCACCATCCACCAGCTACTCGCCCATGCCGGCCCCGCACATCTGCTCATCGCCGTCGGGCACGCCCTTACCCAACTCTCCAAGGAACCCCTTCCGTGAAGCCCACCGACGAACAGACCGCCGCTGTGGACGCCTTCCGTGCGGGCGACCACCTTGCCCTGCAAGCCGGAGCTGGGACCGGCAACACCACCCTGCTGGAAATGCTCGCCCGCTCAACCCCGCGACGCGGCCGCTACCTCGCCTACAACCGAGCCATCGCCCAGGACGCTACCGCCCGCTTCCCACCCACCGTCCAGTGCAAGACCGCCCACGCACTCGCCTACGCCGCCGTCGGTCACCGCTACACGAGCCGCCTGAACGCCCCCTGTCGGCCCGCCTGGCACACCGGACATGCCCTCGGCCTGACCAAAGCCATCCGCATCGGCGAACGCGATATCTCCCAACGTGCCCTGTCCAACGCACTCGTCCGCACTGTGAGTCGCTTCTGTCACACCGCCGACGACGTGATCACCCGCCACCACGTACCGAAACTACGCGGCCTGGAAGACACAGACCTGCACCGCGAACTCGCCACTCACATCGTCCCCATCGCTCACAAGGCCTGGGCGGACCTGCAAAACCCCGTCGAGGGCTGCGTCCGCTTCGATCACGACCACTACCTGAAGATCTGGGCCCTCACCCGGCCGAAACTCGGCGCTGACTACCTGCTTCTGGACGAAGCCCAGGACACCAACCCGGTCGTGGAACAGGTCTTCCTCGCCCAACGCGACCACACCCAGCTTGTCATGGACGGCGACTCCGCCCCAGGCCATCTACCAATGGCGCGGAGCCAAGGACGTCATGACCGGCTTCCACGGCGCCAGGCTGACCCTGTCGCAGTCCTTCCGCTTCGGCCCCTACCTCGCTGAGGAAGCCAACCGCTGGCTCCACCTGGCCGACGCCCCCCATCCGACTCACAGGCACCCCCAACGTGTCCACTGAAATCGGCCCCGTCACCAGTCCCGACGCTGTGCTGTGCCGCACCAATGTCGGGGCCATGGCCCAGGTCATGACGTTCATGAACGTCGGACTTCGCGTCGCTCTGGCTGGGGGAGGAGACGGCCTGCGTGCCCTGGCGCAGGCAGCCCGTGACCTCAAAGAGGGCCGATACACCCATCATCCCGAGCTGATCCTCTTCCCCTGCTGGGGCGACCTGCAGGACTACGCTGCCCACGACCCAGCTGGACGTGACCTGCAGCCGCTGGTAAACCTCGTCGACGCCCACGGCACCGACGCCATCCTCGCAGCCGTCGCCCAGCTCGTCCCCGAGTCACACGCCCAGATCACCATCTCCACCGCCCACAAGGCCAAAGGACGCGAATGCGCTCCCCGACCCGGGTCACGTCGCTGGTTCGGTGGAACGGTGGGTGGGCGCGGTGCGCTGGATCGCCCAGAGCGTTGCTCTTCGCGACCGGGTCCAGGAAGACGGGGCCGGGAGATGGGCGAGTAACTGGCTGAGGAATAGCGAGTATCGACGGCCGTCCCGAGGAATTGGACGACGATGCCTCGTTACGGTGGGAGCAGCTGCCGTATGTCCCTGAGTGCGCTGTTCGCGTCTGTCATGCTCTCGGGTGCCTTCGGTTACCGGACGGCAGCGGCGGGATCCCTCGCTGATGTCCCTGAGGGTTGACGCGCTGGCGCCGGTGAAGTGGTTCCAGCGGTTCAACTGGCCGTCGATCGGCCAGAAGTCGTTGCCTGGCAGAACGGTGGTCCGTTCGGCGCGATCCGACCGGCGTGTAGGCACCGCTTCAGGCCATATCCAGCGAACATAGCGTCTGCATTACCTCGACATGGGGCCTGCTTGACCTGGTCATCCTAGGGTCGGAAGCCGCGACTGAAACGGGGTTCATAGATGGGTGACGGCAAGGTCCCCGGCAAGGTGCTGGACATCAAGACTGCCGACATCAAGGCGGCAGCACCCACCTTCCATCAAGGGGCCATGGATCTGAGCAAGGCGCTGACGACCCTCATCACGACTCTGGACGGCCTCGGGGAACCGTGGGGGCATGACGAGCAGGGCAACCAGTTCGGCAGCATCTACAAGCCGCACCAGAAGTCGATCGAGAGCGCGGCGGGCATCCTGGTGCTCGGTCTGACGAGCATTAACGAGGCCATGGTCGATATGTCGGACGGGCATGTGGACCACGACGAGCTCGTCGCGGGCATGTTCACCAAAGTGAAGACGAACAAGCAGAGCGACGGTGCCGGTGAGCGTTGAGGACAAAGCCCGCCACATCCTTCTCAAGATGGGCCTGTGGTGGCCGGAGGCCGACCCCGACAAGCTGCGCGACGCGGCCAAAGCATGGCGTGCGTTCGCCGACTCCGTGGACGACGTCCGCTCCCCGGTTCACCGCAGCGCATCCTCGATCATCCACAACAATACGGGCGAGTCGATCGAGGCGTTCCACAAGTTCTGGGACCGCTACGCCAAGGGCCAGGACGGCGGCTGGCTAAGCGACCTCGCGAAGTCCTCGCGGGAGATGGCCAACCTGCTCGACAAGTTCGCCGACGGCATCGATGACGCGATCGACAAGCTCTGGACGCGGATAGGCATCGACGCGGTCGTGATCGCGGGCGGCATCACGCTGGCCGTGCTCACCGCGGGCATCGCCTCCGGCGCGGCCGCAGCAGCGGCGGAAGCGGTCATCGAGTTCGGCGCCACAGTAGGCGTCGGGGTCTCCGCCTTGGTGGCCGATGCCATCGGAGGTGCTTTTGCCGGCGTCGCGTTCGGCGGGGTCGAGTCGGTCACCGTCGACCTCGCGGTGGCCCAGCCGCTGCAGATGATGACCGGTCTGCAGCACGGCTTCAACCTGGACGAGGTCAACCAGGCCGCCAAGGACGGCATGATCTTCGGTGGAGCCCTGGGCGCGGGCGGCGATCTGCTGAAGGCGAGCATGGAAGGCGGCCTCGCCGACACCACCCCCCTGCTGCTGCGCCCGCCGTCACTGCGCCCCAACCTGGTCGAGTTGGGCCCGGCAGCGCGCAACGCCAAGGACATCCCGTGCGTGGGCGAGCCGATCGACGTGGCGACCGGCGCCATGCTGATGACGCAGACAGACCTCACCCTGCCGGCTGCGCTCCCCTTCGGATTCACCCGCACACACCTCTCCTCGTATCGGGGTGGCGTCTGCTTCGGCCCGACCTGGATCTCCACCCTGGACGAGTGCCTCCAGATCGACGGCGAGGGTGTCGTCTTCGCCGCGGCCGACGGCATGCGTCTGGTGTACCCGGTGCCGGAACCGGGCGTTCCCACGATGCCGGTGAAGGGCGCGCGCTGGCCGCTGGAGTGGGACGGAAAGCCGGACGGCGCGATGACGGTCACCGACCCGTCGACGGGCGTGACCCGGACCTTCGCCGCCCCCGTACCCTCACCCTCCTTTGGCGTGTTCCACCTGTCTGTGGATTCCTGGAGCGACCGCAACGGCAACCGCATCGACGTCGAGCGCAACGATGAGGGCATCCCCTTCGGTATCCGCCACTCGGGTGGCTACTACGTCGCCGTCGACACCCAGGGTCCCCGCATCACAGCCCTGCGCTTGCTGGACGAGCCGCCGTCCCCCTACCGCCCGGGCACCGCGCCCGATGAGGGCACGGTCGTCATGCGCTACGGCTACGACGCATCCGGCAACCTCACCGAGGTCATCAACTCCAGCGGCGAGCCCCTGCGCTTCACCTACGACTCCGAGGGCCGCGTCACCCGCTGGGCCGACCGCAACGGCACCTGGTTTTCCTACGTCTACGACGAGAGCGGCCGGGTGGTCCGCACCGAGGGCATCGACGGCATCCTCTCCGGCACCCTGGTCTATGACGACACCGCCCGCACCACGACATACACCGACTCCCAAGGTCATGTGTCAGTCCACCGGTACAACGCCGAGGGGCTGGTGGTGGAGGAGAGGGACCCGCTGGGCCACGTCACGTACACCGAGTGGGATGAATTCGGAGCCCGACCGGTCGCCGTGACGGACCCACTGGGACACACCACGCGGTATACCTACGGCGACTCGGGCAATCTCACCGGCCTCACCCTCGCCGACGGCTCGCTGGCCCAGGCTTCCTACAACGCGCTCGGCCTGCCCACCGAGGTTATCGAGCCGGGAGGCGCGACCTGGCACCACATGTACGATGAGCGGGGCAACCTGGTCAGGACCGTGGATCCGACCGGCGCCGAGACGCGGTACACGAACGACGAGGCGGGCCGCCCAACCGCCATCACCAATGCCCTCGGCCATACCCGTACGGTGGTCTACGACGCGGCTGGTCTGCCAATCTCCCTAACAGATGAACTGGGTCACACGACAACAATCCGCCGCAATGCGTTCGGGCGGGTGATTGAGGTAGCCGATCCTCTGGGCCACACCACGCGCCTGGGGTGGACGACGGAGGGCAAGCCGTCCTGGCGTGAGCAGCCCAGCGGCGGCCGCGAGTCGTGGACCTGGGATGCCGAGGGCAACCTGCTCAGCTACACAGATGCGGCCGGCAACACGACCCACCACACGGCGACTCATTTCGACGTCCCCGCCACCCGGACTGACCCGGACGGCGCGCACTACGCCTTCTCGTATGACACGGAATTGCGCCTGACAGGAGTCACCAACCCGCAGGGCCGGACTTGGTCGTACACCTACGATGACGCCGGCCGTCTCGTGGCCGAGACGGACTTCAATGGTCGTACGCTGACGTATACGCACGACGCGGCAGGCCAACTGATCTCGCGTACTAATGGAGCCCAGGAGACGTTGAGCTTCGCCCGGGACGCAGCGGGCCGCGTCGTGGAGCAGCGCACCGCCACCGGTGAGACGACGACATTCGAGTACGGACCGGACGGACTGCTTGCCCGGGCGGCCAACCGAGACGCCGAGGTGATCCTCGCCAGGGACGCTCTCGGGCGCACTCTCAGCGAAACCGTCGACGACCGCGTCATGGCCTACGCCTACGATCCCTTGGGCCGCTGCGTCCGCCGCGAGACCCCCTCCGGACTGGTCTCGCAGTGGACGTACGACGCCGCAGGGCGGCCCTTGGAGCTTCGTTCGGATGCGGGAACCCTCGCCTTCACCCATGATGCCGCCGGACACGAGACAGAGCGCCGTCTCGGCCCCGACGTCCTACTGACCCAAAGATGGGACGCTGCGGGCCGCCTGACCCTCCAGTCCCTCACCGCAGGTTCCGACGATGCGCAGAACCTGCTTCAGCACCGCGTCTACGCCTACCGCAGCGACGGCTATCTGACGGAGATCCGCGAGCTCACCGCCGGCACCCGCCGCTTCGACCTGGACGCGACGGGCCGCGTCACGGGCGTACGCGCCCACGGCTGGACCGAGACATACGCCTACGATCAAGTCGGCAATCTGGTGCAAAAAACGGCACCCGGCCACGACTGCGCCGACGAGCGTGACTTCGACGGCACCCTCGTCCACCGCGCGGGAAGCAACACCTACCAGCACGACGCCCAGGGACGCCTGGTCCGCAAAACCCGCAAGCTGCTCAACGGACAGACCCGGACCTGGACGTACGTCTGGACTACCGAAGACCGCCTCGTCGAGGTCACTACGCCAGACGGCGAACGATGGAAGTACACGTACGACCCACTCGGGCGCCGCTTGTGTAAGTACCGCCTGACAGAAAACCAAACGAAGGCCGACCGCACCGACTTCTCCTGGGACGACACCAGGCTGGCCGAACAGACTGGCCCGGACGGCAAGGTGACCACCTGGAACTACGAGCCCGGAACCCACCGACCGATTGCCCAGACCGATCACCGATCAGCCGCCGGACGCAACGCCTCATTCCTCGCCCGGCTGGCAGAGGAGTCGACACCCGGCAACGCGGCCGTGTTCCAAGTAATCATGACAGATGCCGTCGGCACGCCCACCGAGCTGGTCACCGCCGAGGGCGAGACGACGTGGCAGAGCCGGACCACTCTGTGGGGCACCGCCCTCACCGGCCCGGCCGACAACTCCGCCGCCGACTGCCCCCTGCGGTTCCCGGGCCAATACGCCGACGCCGAAACCGGCCTGCACTACAACTACTTCCGCTACTACGACCCCGAGATAGCCTGCTACCTCAGCCAGGACCCCCTGGGCCTAAAGCCGGCCCCCAACCCCTCAGCGTACATCCGCCATCCCGGCACCTGGTCCGACCCACTGGGCCTGTACGGCTGTGAATTGAAGGACCTCGGGGACGGCTGGTACCGCTCGCCCGAAGGACTGGACTACGGTCCGGGCTCAGCCGAGGGCCACCGCATCACTCACGTCATGCAGCACACCCGTGAGAACCCTGCGAAGCCCGCTCACGGAGTTTTCGACACGGGCAACCAGGGCGTGCTGGAGACGGTCGACGAGGCATGGAGCCGGCGCGCCATGGCGGTGTCGGTCAACCAACAGGGCGACCGCACCACCTACATCATCCCGATGGCCCGGCAGGTGGGTTACAACCCTGGAGAGGAATATATTTCGATCACCGTCGAACGCGGCAACGAAGTGATCACGGCCTTCCCGAGGAGCTGGAACTGATGAACAAGGTCGCCTGCGCGCACTGCGGCCAGGACTGGGTTCGCTGTTACGAGCGCAAGGACACGGGTCAGAGGTTCTTCCTCTGCCCCGAGTGCGAGTCCGTCTGGGACCTCGAGGACGACCTACACGAGGACACAGACATGTATCTGAGCGAGTACCTTCTGACCGGGGATCCTGTAAAGGACTGGGAAATCATCACTCCGTGCCGCTGAGAAGGTCGAACGACACCACACTCCTCGACGTGCCATGGCCAACCGTGCACGAGGTCGTTGGGGGCGGGTGCCGGGAGCGCGATTTCCAGTACCAGCCGAGTGATCACATCAACGGTGCCCCTCCGCGGCGGACCGGTGATCGGACTTATCCCTTGATCGGGTAGAGCCCTTCCGGGTTTCGCGGCGGGGCATCGACAGGTGCCGGTACGAAGATCACGAAGTGTTGGTGACCTCCGAGAGGACCCCTGTCTCGGGCGCTGCGCCCGGACTGCTGCAGCCGCCACTGTCTTCGCCGCGTTCCTGATCCCAACGACCGCCGCGCATGCAGCCCCAGCTGCCGCAGCATCCTGGGATACCGTCACCGCTCCCGTTCGCGATCTCCTGGCTCAGCTCCCGGTGCGCGCCGAGGACCGCACCGGTTATGAGCGCACGAAGTTCCAGCACTGGATCGATGCGGACAAGGACGGCTGCAATACCCGCGCGGAGGTGCTGAAGGCCGAGGCCGTGATCGCGCCGGTGCAGGGGCCGAAGTGCACGCTGAGCGAGGGTGAGTGGTATTCGCCCTACGACGACCGGTACATCGACGGTCCCAAGGGTCTGGACATCGACCACCTGGTCCCGCTGGCCGAGGCCTGGGACTCGGGCGCGTATGCGTGGACGGCGAGGGAGCGGGAGGCCTACGCCAATGACCTGGGTGACGACCGGGCGCTGATCGCGGTCTCGGCCGCATCGAACCGGTCCAAGGCCGACCAGGACCCGTCCACGTGGCTGCTGCCGGCCGAGGGCTACCGCTGCACGTACGTCACCGACTGGGTGGCGGACAAGACCCGCTGGGGCCTGAGCATCGACGCCGCGGAACAGGCCGCGCTCGCGGACGTGCACGACAGTTACCCAGACGTTCCCATAACGGTCACCCTGGCCCGCTGACGTCCCGCCTGGCCGCTCCTGTCCCAGTATCCGGCGCAGCCGGGTGCGCGCCCGCTCTGCGTGGACCACACGGGCTGGTGATGTTTCCAGCGTTCGGCCACGGACCTGGTGGGCGGCTCCTACTGTCGTCTGCGGCGTTCAGCGGCACGAGGGGCGGGGAGAGTAGATGCGTGGCGGGAAGGGCTTGCTCGTCGAGGCGCTGCGGGTCCTGCGCGACCACCAGGAGGCGGCTGAGCACGGCTGGGTGCTGCTCGGCATGCTGCGCCCTGACCACCACCAGGCGGTGGAGACGGCGGCCGGGAAGGGCCTGGTCGAGCTGGCCGACCGGGAGATGCGCGCGGAGTTGTCCGTGTAAGAGGGCGGCCCCGTTGTGTGGGCGGCCCGGCTCGCCGCGCCTGGCCAGGACGTCCTGACCTACACCGAGGCCAGCCCCGCTCCCGACTCCCGGCCCGACGGGCCGGCAGACGGCGAGCAGCCGGTCGAACTGCGGCGTTCGGAGATGGACGCACTGCGACATCCACCTCGGTGCGCGATTGCGTCGGCCGCCGGCCGACGGCCTGGCGGAGCGGGTGCGTACGGCGCGCCAGCTCGGCAACCTGTGGGTGGTGCACCTGAACGAGGAGCAGATCGAGTCGGTGGCCTATGCCTTCTACCTGCGCTCGGTGGGCGGTTCGGCCGCGGAGGCCAACCGGTTCGGCCGTGAGTACGGCGTTACCTTCCGCCCGGCCGGCAGATAGCCAGCCTGCGGCCGAGCACGGTCCGGTATTGCCGGGCCACGGCGCCGTGTACATACCGCGATACCCGCACCAACCGCTATCAGGGATGGCTCAGGTCGGCGTACCGCCGTTGGGAGCATCATTTCCGTCGCCCTTGCCCTGACTCCCTCCAGTGACTATGGCTTCAACAAGCGTGCTCAGCACCTCGGTCCGACGTTCGTCACTCAACCCGGCGTCGGCGATGAGGCGTTCCGCAGCCAAGTAGCGGGAGAATTCAAGAGGTTGATCGAAGTAGGCACGCAGGCGTGCTGCGGATGCCTCCTGTGAACGGATGAAGGTGCGACTCACGTAGCCGGCCAGACCCGCAGCCACAGTCCCCAACCCGCCAGCGACCACGCTTCCTGCTGTCGTGCTGGCTTGCAAGGCAACGAGCACGCATCCGACCAGCAGCACGAATCCAAGGGCCATGGCTAGCTGAGCGTTACGAAAGGAACGAGACGCTTGGCCCAGAGCGATCTCGTGGTACAGATCCAGTCGTCTGTGCGTCACGGCCCACAGCTCGGACAAGGTCAGTCTCGCACTACCACGCAGGGCACGGGCAGCGTGGGTGATCGCATCGTCAAGAGCAGGCTGACCGCTGGGGAATGGCTCAGTCCGTTGCCCGGGTGACCTTTCATCCGGCTGCGGTATCCCGAGATCCTCGTGAGCGATCAGCGTTCCGCCAGCCGCTACCTGTGAAGGTGGCCTGAGAGCACGCTCCAGCCCATGCTCCGCTTCTCGCACCCGCGCTCGTCCCTCTGAGACGCGGTGGTCCTCGGCACTCGTCGCCGCCAGCGCGAGCGCCGTCAGCAATAGGGCGACCAAGAGAGCCGCAAGAAGTCCCAGAAACTTCGTAGCGGTGTGCTCGCTTACAACACCTGTCAGCCAAAGTAATGAGAGGACGGCGCCGAGCCCGATGGTGATCGCCACGGACGTGGCGCATCCGATAGACAGCGGCCCACGGCGCTGTGCTTCGCGGGACGTTTCGTGAGGGCTCTGCTGATGGGGGGCGGGTGTATCATCCATGAGTAGCGATCATGCCCATGGCTGGATCAGCCGTCTACGGATTCTGTGGTGTGGGACGACAACGGTGACACCGCGACCCTGCGCAACGATCACTGCCGCTTTGTCGACGCCGTCTCCTGGGGCAGCGACCGTGACCACGGTGGCGGGCACGGGCACTGACTCGACGGCAGGTGGCGCAGGCTCATAGCCGGGCGGCAGCGCGGAGGTCGCCTTCTCCGGGTGTGGAGGAGGCGACCTGCGGTGTTAGCGGTCTACTTGAACCAGTAGCGGACGCCGTGGTGGTGGGAGCAGGTGCCCTGCGAGTGCCGCGAGTAAGACAGTGAGGCGTCTACGCACTTCGTGGTCTCGTACTTGTCCTTGGGCTTTTGGTGGTGCGTCCAGCCACGTACTCCAGTGGTATGCGAGATGCAGTGGTGAGCGGTGTTGGTCGACGGCAGTGTCGCCGCGGACGCGGCCGGTGCGCTGAAGAAGACACCGGCTACGGCGACAGCCACCGCTGAGACGGCAAGGCGAGTACGCAAAGGATCCCCCCTTTGAGTTCGAGCAAGTGCGGGGAGCTCTATACGGGTTTCAGCAGCTACATGCTGTTTTGGAATCTTGGATGCAGCGGTGGGCTGCGGAGCGGATACGATGCCCGCCGGAGCTGTTGCAACTCGTCTCCTCGCAGCGCACGGCGGGCCGAACGTCAGGCGTCGTGCGAGGGCACACGGGCTGCGAGTTCAGCGGCGAAGTGGCGAGCCTGGGCACCCCAGTCGTGGTCTACCGTGCCGAAGTACTGCAAGACGTCCAGCAGCTGGTGCGCCTCCGCGAGTGTTAACAGAGGCAGGCGCGGCTCGTACAACTCCGCCATACCGAATGCGGAATCAAGAAGTTCGTCCATGCAGGGCGCAACGCACCACCAGACGCGCCGGCTACACCCGCCGGCCAGCCCCTGACCAGGGATTTACCCCCTTCGCGTCCCGCACCACTGTGCTCGCTGTCCGCCTGGAGCCGTGAGGTGTGGGTGAAGACGGCGTGGGGGTGTTGTTGCATCAGGTCCACGCGCGTAGCGGGCCGTAGGACGACTGCGGTTGTGTCGTATGGCCCGCAAGGGTACGCACCGCACGGTAGTGGGGTGTGTTACAGCAATTTTCCCTCATCCGGCGTGGCAAGCGGTGCGCGCCTTTCCGCCATGCTCTGCGCGCACCCTGTACGTTCCGCTTCCGCTGCAGATCGTATGCGGAGCACTGTCTCCTCCTGGTTCCGCTTGCTTGTTGGCAGGGACCGTCTCCTCGCCATTTCGAGTCCAACGCTCTTGTGGCTGCTGCTGCCTGTGGGCATAGGGTGACGACCTGCTCCCGGTCAGTTGGGGAACTGCCTGCCCGCAACGTTCGGGCGGGACGGGAGCGGACGACCAACACACTCAGCGCAACGGGGACCACACACGCACTGCTCCAACAGGCTGGTCTCCTTGTGCCTTCAACATGGGGGAACTTCGCCATGCGTAAATGGCTGCCTGCTCTTGCCCTGACCACAGCTTTCGTCTCTTCGGTTCTGGCAGCTCCGCAGGCCTTAGCCCAGGACTCGAAGCCGGTTCCCGAGAAGGTGCCCGGCACCAGCGTCAAGTTTTCACCGAGCGCGGCGCGTGATCCGCAGACGCGTGCTCTCGCGGCGGCCGATCCTGCGGCGGTGCAAGCCGGCGGCGCGTTGTGTCGGAGCGGATACGAGCTGACTTTGGCACAGCGCCTTCCGGACTCACCGCCGGTTCGGAACCCTCTTCGCGTACGACAAGTTTGGGCCGGGCGCAGGGAACGGGGCATGCGCCGTGTTCGACAACAACCTCGGGGTCAAGAAGCACATGAAGCTGAAGGTGTGCGCCGGCGGCCACCGGGTCACATGCAAGGCCGATGATGGCTGGTTCCTTGACTACGCGGGTCCGGTCAAGATCGAGGGCGACTTCGATCCCGGCTGCGCCGTGGTGAACGCCCTGATGTGGGAAGGCGATGTTGCGATCATCGACCGGCAGCAGGACGTCAGTGGCTGCGACTGACCGTCACCCATCCCTCTCCGTCCCGGAGGTGCACTTCATGCCCGTACGTACGCCAGTGTCCCGTCGGCTCCTCGTTCTGCTCGTCGCTGCTGGAGCGATGACCGCTGCGTGCGGGCACGAACCGGCGAGCCATGGCCCGGACACCTCAGCCGTCCGGCCCTCATCGCCGGTTACCGCCAAGCCTTCGGCCGCTGCCACGCCAAGCCCTGACAGGGTGGAGGCGGCCAGGCAGAAGGCGGAAAGAGAGCGCAGGCAGGCGGCCCCGCCCGGGGTGACCATCACGCCATCCCCGGTGACAGGTATCGCCAAGGGCAGTGAGCACTTCGGAACTCCGGTCATCCGACAAGGAGACCTGACCGTGTACACGGCTAGGCGGGACGGAGATGCGCTGACGGTCCCTGTCGAGGTGGTCAACAGCGGTACCAAGCGTGCTTTCTATCGATTCCGCCTTCGGATTACAGGGCCGGGAGGTTTCGACGCAACGGCCAGCGAATCGGCGGATGTCGTCGGCCTGTATCCGGGGACCTCGTGGCCGGCTGAGCTGACGGTAAGGGATCCCGGTCACATGCCTCCCGCGCATCCGCACATCACCATCGAGAGCATCGAGCGGAACGAACATAAGGCCTAGAGGAATCCCCCCTCGGCTCCCCTCTCAGCCACCATCCTGGCGTCCTGTTCGCGCGAGCTGTTTGGCGAGCCGGTCCGGGGCCGGACCTGCCGTCCGGCTGCCATACGGGACGCACACGCTGATGTGCGCCTACGCCCATTGAGCTGGCACCAATGGCGCCGCTCGGGGGAGTCGCCCGCCAAAATTCGGCGACTCCCCGCGGCCAAGGTCGGCTGATTCACCGGCTCTGGCATGGACGCACACGTGGCCATCGCTGCCACGCTCCCCGGGCCAAGCGGACCCGGCTGGAGAAGCCCGGGTCCGCCGTCCGCGCCGTTGCCGCTCTCATCGTCGGCCAACTCTCTTCACACTCGCGCCCACCCTCCGGTCCTCTCGCCGGGGGTGGGCGGCCGAGCCCTGCCCCGACCAAGCAGGGGATCCTCTCAACCAGAAACGGGGAAGCTCTCTCTTGAGACGCAGAAAAAGAGCGCACCTGCCTATAGCTGCCCTGGCAGCCTGCGCGGCCTTGACCGGCGGCCTGCTGCAGGCAGCACCCGCTGCTGCCGCACCGACGCCCAGCCCCGGCCACGGCAACAACGCACAGGCCACGCCGGTCCCTCCCGGCCGCGTGACGGATCCGGACAGAAAGCTCGGCAGGGACTGGCAGAACAGTTCCGACCGTGTGGTCACCGCCGCCGCCGACGCGGACGGCTTGCGTATCCTCGTCGCCGACAGCGACAAGGCGTACGCGTGGAAGACCGCCGCTGTCCTGGCCGAGCCGGGCCTGCCGGCAGACTCCTGGATCGGCAACCAGTGCCTGATGGACCACACGCACGCGGCTGTCGTCTACGCGCCGCGCAGTTTCACGAACAAGCCGGTTCTGATGCAGGGCGGCGCCTTCGCCGCCATCGTCAACCTGACGACCGGCAAGGTGACGAAGCTGTCCTTCACAGCGTCGCTGGCCTCATTCGATCCGTCCTGCAACACGATCACGCACCAAGCCGCCTTCACCGGCTTCAGGGACATGAACGACGCCGCGCGCACCCGGACCCGTGTGATCACCGTGGACGTGTCCGGGAAGACCACGGGCACGGTGGCTGCCAAGGGTGAGCTAACGAGCGCCGTTCCGGTGCGGGACGGCACGGTCGCCGCGCTCGGCAGCCGCCTGGTCCACCTCGACCACTCGGGCAGCGTGACGAACCTTGCGGACGCGGACAGCACCCCGTTCGACATCCGGCCCTCCGCCGACGGCAGGATCGCCTTCATCGACCGCAAGGGCGACTCAACGGCGCAGGCCAAGCTGTTCACCGGCAGTGCCAAGCCGAAGCGCATCGCCTCGGCCAAGCTCGGCGACCTCGACCTCATGCAGGGAGAGGCGGGCAGGGTCTTCCTCACCGGCCACCCCAAGGAATCCACCGCCACCACGGGAACTGGCGTCACCCGCCTCAACGCCCCGGCCGGCACCGATGTATCCTCACACGGCCGTCTCGCGATCGAGCCGGTGCTCACTCCTGGTGTGCGCGCCGGTCTGACGCACATCAAGGGTGCGGGCAAGGGCTTCGCAAAGACCGGGGAACCCACCTCGCGTACGGCGACGCCCGCTGACGACGGCGAAAAGGCCGTGACGGTCACCAGCACCGCCACCGCCACGGGTGCCGAGCTGACTCAGAGCGTGTACAGCGACGCCTCCGATGGCTCGGGGAACAATCCTTCCCCGGTCCTCGTCACGGCCGGCGCGGCACACCGGCCGAAGGGCACCGGCTCGAAGGCGGGCCTAACGGTGAGTCCTCCGACCGACGACGATCGTTGGTGCGCGGTTTCCCGTAATGACCTCAAGGTACAGGCGCTGCAGCCGACTTCGAACCAGGTCGAGTGGGCAGTCGACATGGCCGTGCGCGGCGACCTGAGCGCCAGCTACATCACTCAGGGCGGCTACCGTGACCAGGCTGGCCTCGGCACCGTCGACCCACAGGCTCTGTTCCCCTTGCCGAAACTGACGGGTGGCGGCCGGATCCCGGTGAACGTGCTCCTCGGCATCATGGCCCAGGAGTCCAACTTGTGGCAGGCCGAAGGCGGGTCGATCCCGGGACAGATGGGCAACCCCCTGGCCGCTGTCGACGGCTACTACGGCCACAAGGCCGACCTTAACAACCCATCCGCCTACTGGCAGATCAACTGGGACAAGTCCGACTGCGGCTACGGCGTCGGCCAGGTGACCGACGGCATGCGCCTGGCCGGTCACGAGAAGCCGGGCGAGACCAGCCTGACACCGGCCCTGCAGAAACTCGTCGCGATCGACTACGCGACGAACGTCGCCGCCTCCCTGAAGATCCTCGCCGACAAGTGGAACGAGGTCCATCAGAACGGCCAGAAGATCACCGTCAACAACGATGATCCGTCGAAGGTGGAGAACTGGTTCACCGCCGTGTGGAACTACAACCTCGGCTTCAACCCTCCGTCGGATGCCGGGAACCACTCGGGGCACTGGGGCCTGGGCTGGTACAACAACCCGGCCAACCCGATCTATGCCAAGGGCTGGGGCCATCCGTTCATGAACACCGACGTGGACGGGCCGGAGGCAAATAAGGACGCGGCTCATCCGCAGGACTGGCCCTACGAGTTGAAGGTGATGGGCTGGGCCGCCTGGTCCATCGACACCGGCTACTCCTACGCGACCTCCGGGCGGCAGGACTGGCCCGGAGAGTCCGGCTTCTCCTCCGCCGGCTTCCGCCCCGCCTACTGGAACGGAACGGCCGCGCCCGCCACAGAGCAAGGCAGCGCGAAATACAACCGGGCGCGCGTCGCCGGAGCCCGACGTGTTCTGCAACTCCAAGAACAACTGCAACACCAGCACGCCGCCGAAGTGCCCGGACGCCGAGTGCTACGCACAGTACTGGTGGAACCAGCCCAATACGGCCTGGAAGCCCGACTGTGCCACTACGTGCGGCTTCGAGAACATCAAGTACCAGAGCCTAGTGAAGGAACCGGGACGCGGCACTCGGCTCCAGACCGGTACGCCGGTGTGCTCCCCCGCCCCGGCCGGATCCAAGGTCGTCGCCTCGGTGCCGGACGGAACACCGTCCTGGAGCGACCAGCGCGACTGCGCGACGATCCACTCCGCGGGGAAATTCCAGTTCTCGTTTAACCCGGGTACCAAAGGCCGGTACGAAGCGAAGGCCGACCTGCACTCGGTGGGCGGCGGGTACGGCGGCCACTATTGGTACACCCACACCCGCAACGCCGACCACTTCGGCGATGACGGCGGCTACATGACCATCAACGGCACTTGGACCCTCGGCCAGAGCCTCAACTGGGCGCGTGTCCTGGTCCACCTTCCCGACACCGGTGCACAGACCAGGCAGGCTGCCTACACGATCAACGGTTCTGACACGAGCAGCCGTACGCGGATCGTGGAGCAGCGAGCCGGCCGATGGGTCAGCCTCGGCGTCTTCCACTTCACCGGAACCCCGTCCGTGACGTTGACCAACACCACCGCCGACGGGACCGGCGACGAGGATGTTGCCTGGGGCGCGGTCGCTTTCCAGGGCCTACCCGGTAAACCGAACCACACGGTCGTCGCGATGGGCGACTCCTCTCCAGTGGTGAGGGAGCCTCCGAGGGCAACAGGGACTACTACCCGGAGACGAACTGGCGCAACAAGGTCAGCGGAGACCGCGACGGCTGCCACCGTTCCACCTACGCGTGGTCCCGGCAGGCAAAGCTCCCCGGCGAACAGCTTTCCATCGGCGAGCTGGACGACCACTGGAGCGCGCGGATGGACTACCACCTCATCGCCTGCTCCGGATCCCGCACCTACAACGTGATCGCTCCGGCCGACCCCAAAGACAGGAGATACGACAACACCGGAGAGTTGCCGCAGATCAAGCAGGGATACCTGGACCAGAACACCGACCTGGTCACCATCTCCATCGGCGGCAACGACTCCCGGTTCGCCTACGTGATCAGCCAGTGCATGGCGCCAGGGAATCCGTGCCAGACGAAGAAGTTCGACAACGTCGAAGGCAAGGGCGTACCTGACGGCCCCTACCAGGGCAAGCCGCTCGCGGAAGCCGTCCCGGACCTCATCAGCGATGTCGTCGCACCCAGCATCCAGAAAACGATCGAGGCAATCAACCACGATGCCCCGCATGCCCGGATCGTCCTCATGGGTTACCCGCCGCTGCTGTCCAACGACGCCTCCTGCCTCAACAAGATCCCTCTCGTCGGGATCTCACCGGAGGAATCGGAGTGGCTCAACGGCGTGGCCGACTACCTGGCACAGACGATGTTCGAGACCGCTGACCTCGTCAGGAAGCACGGAGTGGACGTTGGCTATGCCAACCCGCAGGCGTTCTTCCACGGCAAGGCCGTCTGCGGTGACCCCGAAAGCATTCACCCCATTGTCACCGATCTGACAGACAGCGACGAACCGAAGATCGACTGGCCGTTCTTCCAGTTCAGTATCTCTGCGCAGTCGTTCCATCCGAAGATCGCCGGGGCGCGACTGTACGCGGACACCCTGGAGGCCGCGCTGGGCGCCTGGCCTAAAAAGTAAACCAGCCAGACCGTGTGGGGAAGCCCAACAGGGCTTCCCCACAAGCCTTTTGAGTACACATGCTCATGCTGTCGGCCGTACGTGGGCTGCATGCTGGGGGCAGACGGGAGGAGGCCACGTTCATGAAGCGGGTCAAGCAGGTCAAGACAGCGGCATTGATGCTTCTGGCGCTGGCGGTGTCCGCGTGCTCGGCAGAGGACCGGGCTGTACCGGAGAAGACTGTCCGCAAACTTGCCGGCAGCCCGGAAGCGATCAACGCCAGGCAGAAGTCGGAAGCCAGGCTCAGAGAAGTGGTTCAGGCGTACGTCGAGCACACGCCCTTGAAGCTCGGCCTGGTCGTCGTCAGCGACAGCTGCTGGGGCGGAACAGCCAGGGGATGGCTGGAGACCAGGGACAGTGACCTGTACAAGATCAGCTGCGGTCTGAATGTCACCGCCTACTTCGGCGCCGACCCGAAACACATCGTGCCCGTCCTCGACGGGATCCTCACAGCCGGCGACCGGAACGTACCCGGTATTGATTTCAACCACGCAGCAGACGGAGCGCTCATCGACTACTACCGGAAGCCGTATGACAAACACAATCCTGAAATACCTTCGCGTGACGCCGTCACCCAGAGTCTGAAGTGGGATCCGATACGCGACCGTCAACGGAAACCCAACTTCATCAGCGAACCGACAGGCCCGTGCGAAAATGATCCACCGGTCAAACGGTGTCTGCGTGAACCGTCTTCCGCTGCGGTGGCCGCCATCCGCAAACAGTACGGCATGGTGTTCCAGCTCAACCTGGGCGCAAACTACTTCAAAATCATGAAGAAGCGCTAACCTCGATCTTGCATGAGGTCCGTCAGCGTGCTGACGGACCCTTTCTGCCTGTTCAAGGCGGGGATTTCTGTCACGTGGGCAGGCTGATGACCCGGCTGTCGCGCCGGATGGGCGCCGGGTTTCACGGCACCGGGGTTCGGCAGTGCGTACAGCCGGTTGAGGGCGCCTGTGATCACATGGGTCCACGGCCAGTGCGCCGCGACGCGGAGGATGCGGCGGCGTCCGATGGTGACGAGCTGGACCGCGGTGAAGAACAGTCGCAGCCGCAGACGGAGGGGCTCCCACAGCCGAGCTTTGCCGGTCCGGGCGAGAAGGGGCATCCAGGCAAGCAGGTCGAGGGCGATCTGGACGAGCTCCAGCCAGCACCAGCGGTCGGGGGGGCGACACGATCGACGTCACTGCGGTGGCGCCCGTGCCGATTGCGGGTGCTTGCCTGAGCCGATGCCGGCTGCGGCGCGGGCCTTGGAAGCCGAGGCGAGGGCGGGAGACAACTGGGCTTCGGCCACGGGTGGCGCTGGGGTGACCTGCCGACTGTCCGTGCGAGGAGGCCGGTGCCTGACGCCGTGCGAGGGGCCACCGGAGGCCCGGTACCTACGCAGGAGCGGCGCCTGCATCGCACTCCGTTCCAGCAGGACTTTGGGTAATTTCAGCGTCAACTTCTTTGCGGTGAAAGTGGCTCTTTTCTTCACGGTTTGCAATTGAGGGGCAAAGGGAGTGGAATGATGAAAAGGTCGGCTGTGGATTCTCTCTTTTGGATGCGCTGACGACTGGAGGAGTTTTGGCTCATCTGGCCCACGTTCTCCTGGAGGACGGTGGCTCCATCCTGGTCGAGGCCCCCGCCACCGGGGACGGTCCGGTCAAAGCGGGCCGGATCGGTGATGCAGTACATGAGTTGCCGGAGAGTCTGCAAGCGGCACTGACCTCGGTGACCCGGGCGTCGCGCGCTGCACTTGACCAGCTGCGCAAGGCGGGCCCTGATGAGGTCGTGGTGGAATTCGGTCTCGACCTCTCGGTCGAGGCCGGAGCTGTGATCACCAAGAGCGGTGCCAACAGTCATCTGAAGGTCACTATGACCTGGAGGAACGATCCCGGCCATGGCGTCGGGAGTGACTACCCGAGTTGATCCCATGGACCCTGACACCAGGGGCGAGGGCCGTGCCCCGTTCTCCGGACTGTGGAGCGCCGTGGCCCAGATCCTGGGATCCGACGATCAGGTCGCCGGGGCCGGTTTCTTGGTCGCCGAGGATCTAGTGCTCACCTGCGCACACGTGGTGGAGGCTGCCGGAGTCGGCCCCGGGAAGCGCATATCGCTGAGTTTCCCTCACGTGGACGGCGCTCGACGTGTCGAGGGCCTGGTCCTGGACGGCGGGTGGCGGGCGCCAGAAGATGAAGATGTCGCCGTGATCCGCCTGAGTGGTCCCTCGACCGGCGTGCAGCCTCTCCCCCTGGGCTCCGCAGGCGGCTGCCGAGGCCACCGGGTGCGCTCGTTCGGCTTCCCCGCCCAGGCGCCGGCGGGCGGGCACTTCGGCTACGGCACGGTCGGCGATCTGCTGCCTGCCGCCCAGGGCCGGGGCGGGCATCTCCAGCTGACCGGGGCCAACGACTTGACGACTGGCTTCAGCGGCAGTCCGGTTGTGGATGAGATCACCGACCTGGTGGTCGGCATGCTCACCGAGATCACCGCCCCCGACGCCTACGAGCGGGGACAGGGCATCGCCTACGTCACCCCGACGCGGACACTACGCGAGATCTGGCCCGAGCTGACCGTGCGGGACGTGTGTCCCTACCGAGGTCTGGAGCCGTTCACCGCCGAGCACGCCCAGTGGTACGAGGGCCGTAAGGACGCGGTGCGCCAAGTACTGACGAACCTCACGCAGCACCGCGTGACCCTGCTCCTTGGCCCCTCCGGCTCGGGCAAGTCCTCGCTCGTCCAGGCAGGTGTGCTGCCCCAGCTGGCAGCAGGCGCGCTCCCGGGCAGCGACAGGTGGCTGGCGGTCGTCACCCGTCCGCGACAGGACCTACTGGCCGAACTCGAACGTGCGGGACTGCCGGGGGCCGCCGACGAAGGAATCGCGCAGGCCGTCACCCACAAACTGGCGGCCGAACCCGCTGTGGAACGCATCGTCTTGGTCATCGACCAGTTCGAGGAACTCCTCACCCAGACCTCCACCAGCGGCGCCATGGAACGGCGCCTGGCCGCCACGGACCAGATCACCACCGCGGTCAAGTCGCACGCCAAGCTCAGCGTAATCCTCATCATGCGCGACGACTTCTACCCGCAGCAGGCGGCCCTCGCCCCCAAGCTGCTGGAAGCCGCGGTGCCCGGCCTCCTCAACAACCCCGCCACGCTGAACGAGCGCGACCTGTACGACATCATCACCCGGCCCGCCGAAAGGGCGGGCGCCTGCCTGGAACACGGACTGGCCGAACAGATCATCACCGACGTGCTGGCCATCACGCCGGATGTGGCCACCACCTGACGGGCACCGGTTACCGTGCTGCCGCTGCTGGAGCTGGCACTCAGCCAGCTGTGGCAGCGACGCGACGACGGATACCTCACCCACGACGCCTACCGGCGCATCGGCGGTGTCACCGGCAGCCTGACCACCTGGTGTGACACCGCTCTCGAGCGACTGCCCTCCGAGCAGCGGTCCATCGCACAGCGCATCCTGACCTCCCTGGTACGCCCTCCGCCGCCCCGCAGGCCGCCACCGACCGGTACGCCGGACCCTACGAGGGGAGCCCCAACGGACGGTGGACGCCGTACGGGGTGCGCGGAAGTATGGAGAGGAACCCTCAGGAGGGAGTGTTGTCGAGCACGGTTTGCAACTCGGACAGCGCCGGACACATCACAGCAGACTCTTCACCGCCCTGGTTAATGTCGATCTCATACCTCGGGCGGCCTGCCTCGTCAGTACTGACAGTGACGGCCATGAAGTCACCGCCTTCACTCTCCAGGATCCATGCCGGTTCATAGTCCCGCAGGGTGAACTGCCACCCCGGACGATTGGCAAGGACGGGAGCGAGCGCGCTCCACCATTCGACAACCGCGAGGACGGATTCTTCGTCCCAAGCGCCCTCGTACACGCCGATTAAGAGCGCTGCCCGGACTGCTTCCCCATATGAGAGCTGGACTTTGTCCGTCTCGATGGCGGCGGTGAGGAGTTTCTGCTTGATTGAGCTATCCATCATGGAGGGAACAATAGAGTCTGCAGGAGGCAGGGCTGGCCGCCCCAGCGCTTTCCGTCATTCTCCTTGTAGAAAACGACGCATACTTTGGTTTGGTCCGGCCACCATGTGTTCATGGGCCAGGGCATACGCGCCGTCGCTTTCCCCGCAGGGCGTGTGCTTTGGGTGGTACGCGATGTAGCCTTCAGGGTGCGCGTGTGGGGGTGAGAAAGTGAGGTAACCGTCCAGGCAGTAATGCATGGAGGGGGAACCTGCCCAGATGTACACGCGGTCGACGTGCAGCTTCTTTCCGTAGATGGCCAGCTCTACGTGGTCGTCAGTCTTGGAGGAATCTGCGTTGGCTTGGCCGGAAAATGCTACGGCCATGACTGCCGCTGCGGCGGTCACTGTCAGCGCCTTGCGGTAGTACTTCAATGCTCACCTTCCTTTGCAGGAGCCCAGTGGTCGGCTGGGTAGTGCAGGGGTGCAGCAAGCTGAAGTTCCCGTGTTGGTGAACGCAGGAGACCCTAGTAGTCGTACGCCGGGCTCTTCAAGTGAATTGAGGGACACTTGAGGCGGAATGATTGATTTCGTAAGTAATCTGCATTTATAAGTGCTGCGGTTCAACTAGAGCCTTTCGGGGAAAGGGAAGACCCCCCGTACCGGGAGGAACACGGAGCAGGGGATCGCTTGTGTGGGGCGGGGCGCTCAGAGCCTGACGAGGGTCAGCTCGACGCCTGGGTGGTCCTGGCTGATGCCGTGCGGCACCTGGCTGGCATCGTCGACGACCCCGTCGACATCGACGGCGCCCTGCACTTCGGCTGCCTGCTCAACCTGGCCAATGAAACCCGAGGGAGCACTGTGGTGGTGGCAGTACGCCGCCGGTGCCGGCAATGCCACCGCCGCCTACTGCCTCCACCTGTTCCACATGCGTAGTGGCGACCTTCGTGACGCCGACCACTGGATGCGCCAGGCCCTCGACCTCGACATCAACTTCGCCCGCCGCCCCAAGCACTGCCCACGCATCCCCTACACGCGCATCCTGCGCGAAGCCGTCAAGCGCCTCAAGGTCGAAGAAGCCTGCGGCGAGTTCCACCGCCCCGACCAGTTGCCTGGCCGGGCCTTGCGCCGCCTGCCCGCCTCCACCCTCGCCATCCTGATGAGCCTGGAACCGGCGCTGGCCGGGGCGGCCGGCTTCCTGATCCTCGGCCAGTCCCTGTCACTGCCCCAGGCCGCCGCCATCGCCCTGGTCATCGCAGCGAGCATCGGCGCAGTGCGGACTCAGGTGGGCGGGGCGGGACTCGCCGGGAGCCGACGCCGACGCCGGAGGCATGACGTCGCAGCCTTGTCACAGGCCATGGCGTGAACTTGATGCCACGTCAAGCGATCCCCTTACCATTCATTCGCACGTGTGATGCGTTGCCTGGCTGGTACGGGGAAGGCGGTTGACGGGGGATGGGTTACGTCCTGCCGGGATGGCTCGACGAGATCCTGGATTACATAGGCATCAAGTTCCCGAATGTCGATGAGGACGACTACCGCGAGATGGCAGACGCCATGCGGGAGTTCGCCGACAAGTTCGAGGGCCACGGGGCCGACGCCCACAAGGCGGTCGAGCAGATCCTCGCTTCCTCACGGGGCTGGGCCGTCCACTCGATGCAGACGCACTGGGCCCAGGTCAAGACCGGCCACCTGGACAAGATCCCGGAGCTGGCCCGCCTGTTCGCCGAGGCGTGTGACGTCGTCGCGGACATCATCTTCGCGATGAAGACGAAGGCCGAGGCGGAACTCGCCGTGATGGCGGGTTCGGTGGGGCTCTCGCTCGGGATGGCGTTTGTCACCGGAGGCCTTTCCGCCGTTCTCGGCGCGGCGGAGGTCACCGCCATGCGGCAGCTGGTGAAACGCATCATCGACGAGGCTGCCGACCGGTGCGTGGACGAGCTCATCGCCCGGGTCACCGCGCCGGTCAACGCCAAGCTGGAGGCGATGGTCGAGGATGCGGTCCTGAACCTGGCGAACGACGCCTTCTCCCTGCCACCCGACCCGTCCGGCACCGGCGCGGGAGGAGGTGGCGGCAGCGCGGGCGGTGGATCCGGGACCGGCACCGGCGGGCACGGCCACGGTCACGGAGGCATGCAGCTGGCCTCTGCGGGCGGCGCGGGCGGCGGCTTCGCGCTCGCCTCCGCGGGCGGCGGTGGCGGGGGCGGCGGGGACCTGTTCATCGACCACGAAGCGTTCGAGAGCGGTGCCGGCCGGGTCTCCTCGCACGGCAGCGAACTGCACCTGAACAGCGAGGGTCCGCTCACCCGGGCCAGGGGCGCCTTCGGCCGTACCAAGGGCAAGGACCCCTTCACCCAGGCCTTCGACTCGGTCCTGGAAGGCGCGCTGCACGGCTCCGAGAAGGCCCTCGGCAAGATCGCCAAGCATGTCACGGAGACGGTGCCGGACCGGGTCCGGGCTGCTTCCCGGCTGCACAAGCACAACGACCTGGACATCGGGGACCGGCTCCACGGCATTCACGTTGGCAAGGGTGGCGCGGACGGTGGTGCGGGCAGCGGTGGTTTCCCGGCGTCCGCCCGCAAAGCCGACCACGATCTCAAGATCGACGCCGCCAAGCTCGCGCAGCGGGCCCGTGCCCTGGAGGCCAAGGAGACGTGCGGCGACCCGATCGACATGGCCACGGGCCAGATGCTGCTCGACCAGACCGATGCCGAGCTGCCCGGCGTCCTCCCGCTGACGCTGCGCCGCACACACCTTTCCGGTTACGCCGTCGGCCACTCGTTCGGCCCCTCCTGGGCCTGCACCCTCGACGAACGCGTCGAGAAGGACGACACGCTGGGCGGCTACTGGTGGTACCGCGAGGACGGGTCCGCCCTCGCCTATCCCCGCCTGCCCGATCTCCCCGGAGACCGAGTGCTGCCGGCGGCGGGCGAGCGGATCCCCCTCACCTATGTCACCCGTGGCGGCGGCTACGTGATGACGGCCATGGATCCGTTCAGCGGCCTCACGCGCCACTTCGAGCCCAGTGTGTCACGCGAGGGCACATGGTGGCTCGTCGGTGTTGAGGACCGCAACGGCAACACCGTCACCGTGGAACGCGACGAGCACGACGTCCCACTCACCGTCACCCACAGTGGCGGCTACCGGCTCCGCGTCGACTCCGACCGCGAACTGGCCCGGGTCACCGCCCTTTTCGCACTCACGGACGAGGGTGAGGTCCGGCTCCGGGACTTCCGTTACGACACCGCCGGCGACCTGGTCGAAGTGCGCAACGCCGTCGACGCATCGACGCACTTCACCTATGACGACGCCCACCGCATCACCGGATGGCGGGACTCCAACGGCACCGAACTCCGCTATACCTACGACGGAGGCGGGCGGGTCGTCGCCACACAGGGCACAGACGGCATTCTCAACGCCAGCATCACCTACGGACCTCAGGAGCAGGACGCTACCAGCACCGTCACCTACACCGACTCCCTCGGCCATGCCACGGTCTACCGCGCCAATCGCCATGGGCAGATCGTCGCGATCACGGACCCACTGGGGCACACCGTCACCCAGAGCTGGGACAGCCGTGATCACCTGCTGTCCCGCACCGACCCACTGGGTCGTACGACCCGCTGGGACTGGGACGAGACCGGCAACCTCGTCTGCGTCGTCGCGCCCGACGGCGCCACCACCCGCATCGCCTACGACGACAAGAATCAGCCGACGGAACTCGTCCGTCCGGATGGCGCCCGGATCCGTCAGGAGTTCGACACCCGCGGCAACCTGGTACGCCTTATCGGCGCCGACGGAGCGGTCCACGCGTACACCCACCACCCCACCGGCGCCGTCGCCACCGTCACCGACCCCCTCGGGGCGACCACCACCGTCGAGGCCGACGCGGCTGGCCTGCCCACTGCGATCACCGACCCCCTCGGCGCTACGAGCAGCTGCCGCCGCGACGTCTTCGGCCGCCCCGTGGAACTCACCGACGCCCTCGGCCACACCACCGTCCTCGGCTGGGACCCCGAGGGCCGCCGGCTGCACCACACCACGCCCGACGGGCTCACCCAGTCCTGGACCTGGGACGGAGAGGGCAACTGCACCAGCCACACCGACCCGCACGGCGGCGTCACGCATTTCTCCTACGGCCCCTTCGACCTGCTGTCCCTGCGCACCACCCCGGACGGCGCGACAGCGAGTTTCGCGTACGACACCGAGATGCGGCCCGTACGCGTCGTCAACTCGCAGGGCCTGGCGTGGACGTACCACTACGACGCGCTCGGCCGCCCGGTCGCCGAGACCGATTTCGACAGCCGCACGACGCGTTACACCTACGACGCGGCAGGCCAGCCCACCACGCGCAGCACGCCCGCTGGTGACACCATCGACTACACCTTCGACGCCGCTGGGCGCCTGATCACCAAGAGCACGGGCGGGGCGCACACCCACTTCCGCTACGACGCGCTCTCCCGTCTCACCTCAGCCACCTCCCCTGGCTCCTCCCTGGAAAACGCGTATGACGCGGCCGGCCGCCTCGTCGCCCAGAGCGTGGACGGTGTCACCCTCCGCTTCGGCTACGACACAGCCGGGCGACGGGTCTCACGCACCACGCCCACCGGAGCGACGAGCACCTGGCAGTGGGACGCCGCCGGACACCGAACCACCCTCACGGTGGCCGGACGGCACACCCTGTCCTTCGCCCACGACGCGGCCGGCCGCGAGACCCACCGCGCGCTCGGCACGGCCGTGCTGCTGGCCTCCGCGTGGGATGAGACCGGGCGCCGGATCGAGCAGACGTTGACCCGCCGGGTCCCGGGCCGTCATCGCACCCTGCGGGCCCGTGCCTACAGCTACCGCGCCGATCACCACCTCCTGGCCGTTGCCGATCGCGCCACCGGCAGCTCCTCGCGTTACACCCTCGATCCCGTGGGCCGCCCACTGGCGGCACACGGGCCTGCCGGCGAGGAGCAGTACGCCTACGACCCGGCCGGCAACCAGAGCGACGCGCAGTGGCCCGACCGAAGCGCCGATGCCGCCGCTCGCGGTGCACGGGCCTACGCGGGAACACTCCTCACTCGCGCCGGGGACACCCACTACCGCTACGACGCCGCCGGTCGCCTCGTGGAGCGCGTCAAGAAACGGCTGTCGCGTAAGCCCGACGTGTGGCGTTACTCCTGGGACGCCGAGGACCGCCTCACTTCCTGCGTCACGCCCGACGGCACGACCTGGCAGTACCGCTACGACCCGCTCGGCCGCCGCACTGCCAAGCTCCGTCTGGACGATGACGGTGCCGTCGTCGCGGAGACCCGCTTCACCTGGGACGGCACCCAGCTGGCCGAACAGTACGACAGCGCCACCGGCACCACCCTCACCTGGGACCACGACGGGTACGAACCGCTCACCCAGTTCGAGCGGAAGTTCCTCTCCGAGGAGGAAGCCGACTCCCGCTTCTTCGCCATCGTCACCGATCTTGTCGGCACCCCGACCGAGCTCGTGGACGAGACGGGTGTCATCGCCTGGCGCTCCCGTACGACCGTGTGGGGCACCACGGCGGTCCATCCCGGTGCCACGGCATACACACCCTTGCGCTTCCCAGGCCAGTACGCCGACGCCGAGACCGGACTCCACTACAACGTCTTCCGCCACTACGATCCCGAGTCCGCGCGTTATGTCAGCCCCGACCCCCTCGGTCTGGAACCGGCGCCCAACCCGGTCACCTACGTCCACAACCCGCACACCTGGATCGACCCGGAGGGACTGAAACCCGGCACGTGCCCGCGGACAGGCGCGTCCATCGACCCTCGCGGGTACACGGCCATCTTCGAAATGCAGCTCGACCGAGCGGACTTCGGGCAGAGCCGGGCCGTCCACTTCAACCGGGCCAATGCCGCTCTCGATGCCGCCATCCAGAGGGACCCCCAACTGGGGCAGTGGCTGGACCAGTTCTCGCCGGGCATCGCCGCGCGGGTGAGTTCCACCGGCGGCCGTAGAACGCCGGTGGGCTTCACCTGGCAACACGAACCGTCATCCAACGCCCAGGGCCGACAGGGCGTAATGCGCCTCGTCCCCCGTTACCAGCACACCCCGGGCAGTCCGTGGTGGGACGTCCTCCATCCCGGAAATTCCGGAGGCTATGCTGAATGGGCAATCCCCAACGGTGCACCGCCTAACCGGAGAGCATGACCGTGACCTACTTCATGTACGACACCATGGGCGAGGAAGTCGACGAGCCTGACGAGGCGCGAATCCGCGAGATTCTGGCCGAGTTGAGCAATGACGACGAAGAACACCCGGACGTGTCCCTCCAGCATGAATCCGGTTGGTCGCTGAGTGTCTTCCCCGACAGGTTCGTCCGCTGGCAGAACGTGGAGTCCACCTCGCCGGAACCGCTGGACGCGGCCCTTCCGTCCTGGGACGCCATTGTCGAACTGCTGCTGATGACAGCCCGCGGTGACATCGAAAGGGTTGCCTCGCGGTTGCGGCAACACTCCCAGAACTGAGCGACACCGCACCATGCGGGCGCCCGCCGTCTCCGCATGGTGCGCGCTTCGCGAGGGAGCCTCCCCGGGCCGTGGGCCGTGTACCTGCGCAACCAACGGCGACGTTCCCGGCCTCGTCGACCATCTGCTCGGCAAGGTTGTCGGTGGGGGCGTCCACCTCGAAGGTGCGCGGGTCGACCATCGTCGCGTTCAGCGAAATAGGCCTCTTTCAGGCCCACGGTCTCGAAGTCGATGGCGGCGAGGCCCGAGGTCCTCGTCCGGCGTGGCGGGAAGGAAGAATTCTTCGGGCTCGACGAGGAACCGGTGGTTGTCCGAGTGCGACAGCTCGATATACCGCGGGTCCTCGCGGCCCACCGTGAACGGCGGCACGGACGCCGTCACGACGCGTATCCCTCGACCGACCGGGTGAACACGGTCTCGTAGGTGTTGGAGTCATGTGCCGGTCGTCCGCGGGGCGCTCTTCCTCCGGCATGTTGTGGAACGCCTCGTAGGAGGCCACGTCGTCGCACTGGGCGTAGTTGATGACCATGTCGCCGTCGAGCGCCCTGAGGATGCTGTGGGACCGGTACCCGGGCACCTGCCGCATCCAGTCGTCCGGCTTCTCCAGCAGGGCCGATCTCCGTGCGGGTATCACCGTCCTTGGTCTGGACGGACACCACCTCGGTCTTCAGCAGGTGCACCGACGTGGTGAGTTCGGTGAAGTAGGGAACCGTGTTGTGCTTGAAGTTCTCCCCCTCGTAGCGCTCCCTCAGGTCGTCGATTGACCGCCACTGTATGTAGTTGGCGGCACAGGGCCTCGCCACTCCCGCGTGCAGGGTGGACGACCGCCATCCCGGGTAGTTTGCCTTGGCGATGATGCCGCGCATGGCGTCCAGGAGGGTCGCCTGTTTCTCCGAGTCGGTGGTGTTGAACAGGTTGAACACGGTCAGGGAGCCGTTCTCGGGCTCAATGATCGGCATGAGGCCCTTCCAAAAGTGTCGGACGGCCCTGGAGGGCCGGCTGTCTGCTGGGTTGTGACTCGGTGACGTCGAGGACGTGGGGCCGCCCGGCTCATGGGGGCACCGGCCTGCCGATGTGGACGCGCGCCTCACACCCCGCCCGATGGCCGGGGTCACCGGTTGCGAGAAGAGCCCGGCGTATCGGCCTCCTGCGAGACCTTCCTTCCTTCGACGACGGACTGGAGCCCGGCGCGGCTGACCCCGACCAGCTCGATTCCGACCTCGGACATCAAGGACTGGAACTCCTCCACGGTGCGCTGTTTGCCTTCGCACAGGAGGAGCATGTCCATGTCCATGAGGGAGATCGCCTTGTCGGCCGTGTCGTCCAGGCCCGCCACAGCCTCCACGACGGCGATGTGCGCTCCCTCGTGCATGGCTGACGCGAGGTTCCTGAGGATGAGACGGGAACGGCCGTCGTCCCAGTCATGGAGAACGTTGGAGATCATGTACAGGTCGCTCCCTGACGGGACGCCGTCGAAGAAGGAGCCGGACTTCACCGTCACGCGGCTGGCGACCGCCCCGTCCGACAGCTCCGGCAGGGCTCGCGACACCACGTCCGGCTGATCGAAGAGAACGCCGGTCACGTCGGGGTACTTGCGGAGCACGGCGGAGAGCAGTGCCCCTCTCCCCCCCCGCCCACGTCGGTGACACTGCCGAACCGGGAGAAGTCGAACGCCTCGATCACGGGCTGGATGATTCTCTTGGACAGTTCGGTCATGGCCGAGTTGAAGACGGCCGCGGTGTCCGGGTCCGACTCCATGAACTCCCACACGCCCGCACCGTGCATCGCGGCGAAGGGAGAGCGGCCGGTGCCCACCGCGGTGGCCAGGTGGGCCCAGGTCGCGCGCTCGGCGGTTGACCCCGTCCACCGCGCGAAGTTGCGCATGGAACCGTCGTCGGAGGCCAGGGAACGGCCCAGGGGAGTCAGCTCCAGCGTGTCGTGCTCGCCCTTCCGTAGCAGCCCCACAGAGGCGCCCGGCGCGGAAGAAGCGCTCCGCGGTGTCTCGCTCCAGTCCGAGTCGAACCGCCAGTTGCGCCGGCGTCAATCCCCCGGAAGCCAGGCCGTCGGCCACGCCGAGTTCCGCGAACGTGCTGACGACACCGGCGCGCCAGCCTCCCATCAGGAGGTCGAGGATCTGGACGCTGACGGGTGCCGACGGGGGCAGCGATCCCGATGCAGTAATGGTCATGATGTACTGCCGGACCTCGATCCCGGCGAGTATGCACTGGGCTCGGAAGGCCCGCTGGATGTCCTCGGGCAGGTAGCTGGAGAACGACCGCCAGGCGATGCCGTCCCCCTGCTTCCTCGGGCGCCGGCCGAGGTCGGCCCCGACGTTGACGCCTCCGGTGTTCGGCGTCAGCGGCGGCTCGGCGACGGTCTCGGGGGTCTCGAAGGTGTGGCGGGCCATCAGGCGGCGATCCTCTTCTCGTACGTGTCGGCCAGGAGCTCAAAGCCCGCGACGGCCTGGGTGAGCTGTGAGCCCTTGGCGTGCTCCAGCGGGACATGGTCGTTCGAGGCGTTGGCGATGACCTCGCGGCGGCCGATGATCGGGTCCCACACCAGGTTCCCGAAGATCCGGCGGATGCTCTCCAGTTGCTGGCGCTGGCGGGGCTTGCCTTGCTCGTAGTCGTTCACCACCACGCCGTCGATGGTCAGGTCGTCCGCGTGCAGGGCGGAGCGCTTCTCCACGATGAAGTCCCGCACGCGCCGAGCGCCGAGGATGGAATCGATCTCCGCACAGGTCACCAGCAGCACGCCGTCCCCCGCCGCCATCGCCATCTGGGTCAGGTGGAACAGCGACGGTGGGCAGTCGATGAGGACGTCGTCCAGGTCGTCGTCCGCTCCCTGCATGGCCATGGCCAGCCGGAGGTGGGCGCCGGCCAACCCGGCTTCGGCGTAGCGGTTCTCCAGCTCCAGCCAGGCCGGGGCCAGCCGCATGCGCTCCGCGTAGTCGACGTTCCATACGACCGGCGCCCATACCTGGCGCAGGGTGCCGACTCAGTCGGCCTGCACCGCCTCGCTGACCGTGATCTGCGGCTGGTCCTCGTTGTAGATCCAGCCTGCCCTGCGCGACAGGTTCCCCTGCGGGTCGAAGTCGACGAGGCCGACCCGCCTCCCCCGCTTCGCCAGCGCGGCGCCGAGCCTGAGCGTGACGTCGCTCTTGCCCCGCAAGATGGCCTTCGGTCAGGGGTCAACTCGTCCGTGCAGAACGGTGTGTGATCCTCGTTGGTGTCGTTCGGGTGGTTGTTGGGTGCTGCCGGAGAGCGATGACACCAGCTCGCCGGCCGTAGCCGCTTCCCGCCTGGCGGGCACCTGAGAAAACTGTTGGGGCCCTGCTCCCGTGTGGCGGGACGTGCGACTGATCGGACTGTTATTGCAGGTCAGGACGGTGTGACCAGCAGCAGTGGCAGATCGTCCCCTCCTGAAAGAGGACCGACATGTAGTGCGCCGACAGCCCTGCCAACCGGGCAGCCTCACGCGCGTCGCCGCACCTGGGAATCAGTCCTCGTCTGCCGGGTATCCGTGCGGTGCGGGATGACTGACGAGCCAGTCCTGCAGTTCTCGGTGCCGGAACTGGTATGCCGTGCCGGACATCCGCAGAAGGCCTCCTTCGTAGGCCCACTGGAGGAACGCGCCCAGCTTCCAGGGCAGTCTGCCGCGGCAGCAGACGAGGAAGACCAGGTAGCGGCGACTCGCGCCTCCCAGCCAGTACCACCCGAGCATCAGCCCTGCTGCGACACCGAAGGAACACCCCACCGCGGGCCCGACTGCGGGCGCGAGGGCCAGCCCCAGGGCGGCGCCGAAAATGATCGCGACGGCCAAGCCGAACACCAGGTCGTCCCTGACCGGATGACGGGGATCTGTGGACGGTACGTAGTTCCTTGTCGGCGTCCGTTCTGCCAGGGGAGCGGTCAGCCCGTCCGCAAGACCCAGGGCGAGCCCGATCACGAACCCTCCCGCAAGGCCGTAGCCAAGGGCGAGCTGCAAGGAACAGGAGAACGCGAGCCGTACTGCGAAAGCTCCGGCGACACCGGCAACAAGTCCGGCGACTAGGAAGAGTGAGACGGCCCGCAACAACTTCCGGCGCTGTCGCCGCCAGCGTAACCGGTGCAGCTGTGCTGCTCTCGGCGCTGGGACGGAAGGGGCCAAGGCTTTCCAGACGGTCGGTACTCCGAACAGTTCGATAGGGGGAGGAGTGATCACTCCTGGCCGCGGGAAAGCAGTGAGCATGCCCTGCATCGTCCACAGGGCGCCCAGCCAGAGGAAAGCGGCGAAGATCCCGTCTATGAGGCGGACGCGGCGGGGGTCTGACAGGGGCCACAACTCGTGCAACGCGATGTCCGTCCCACCGCTGACCCTGGTTCCCGGAGAGGCGAGGTGGGTGGCTATTTCGGCGAGCCAGCGATGCGTCTGCTGTGGGCTGTACCGATCGCCTTCGGGATGCTGACGGAGTACGGCGGGAACATAGCGGGCGAGGAGATGCTCCTGGACATCTGTGGGCGACGCCAGGGTGAGCAAGTCGCCCGGATCCGGGACGGGGCCCTCGAGGACGCGGGAGCCCGGTTCGTACACGGTGGCGGCCAGGTTGAGGCGCCAGGGAGTGGTCAGGGCGCGCGACAGGCCACTGCGGGGATCGGCCAGGGCGTCGAGCACTGGCCGCCAGCGGTCCGGATTGGTGATGCGGGCGGTCAGATAGGCGATGGCCTGGTCCTGGCCGACGGGGCTGATCTCCACGCGGGCCGCGTCGCGCATTCGCACTTCGGCGCGCGCCAGTTCCTTGTACTGGTCAGTGCGGCAGGTCAGGATCACAGGAGCGCTGTTTTTGGCGACCTTGTACTCCTGGTACTTGTTGAGCTGCTTCACGGCGAGGGAGGCCCGGCGGCGCGCGACGGGAGTGCCGGGGGCGTCCATCTCGTCCAGGCCGTCGAGGACGGGGAGCACCCGGCGCTGCCCCACCAGGGCCCGGGCGTGGCTCGCGGTGAAGCCGAAACGGGCGGTGATCTGCTGGGCGAGCCAGTCCTCCAAGGGAGAGACGGCGTCCCAGCCGGCCAGGGAGAACCGCACGGGCACCGGGCCGGTCGCGTCGAGGTCGAGGTTCGCCAGCAGGAGTTCCAGGGCGAGTACGGTCTTTCCTGCGCCGGGGTCACCAGTGATGACGAGTCGGGTCGGACGCAGCTTCTCGTAGTAGCGGAGGATGTCGGAGAGGCGGCCGTCGGGGTCGGCGCCGGCGGCGTTGTTCGCGGGCTCCGGCACGTAGCGAAAGGTCAGGTCGATGCGCTTGCCGCCCTCACCGGCCAACCTGCTCATCTGTTGCGTCTCGGTTGCGAGCACCATGCCCGCCAGGTCTGCCGCCTTCGCGGCGATCTCCGCGGCGGAACCTGCCCGGTCGTCCCGGTAGGCGACCCAGGCCAGGTAGGCGCCGGGCACGGTGGGCAGGAGGGCGACGGCAGTGGCGGCCATGCGCGCGACGTTGAAGTGTTTGGACAGCCAGAAGGCCGCTGCCGTGCAGGCCACCTGGGCGAAGAGATAGAGGACGCCTGCCCGGCGTAAACGTGATGTCACGGTAGCAGTGTGGCGGCACCGCTGCGGGAGTGCGCTGCTTTCCCGGTCTTCGTCCCTCCTGCCGGGCAAACCGCTACGCTGCGGAGCGGACGTATGGGCGGGCCACGCTTCAGGAGGAGGTCAGCATACCGACCGCATTGAGCGCCGGGCCCACCTGGCGCTCCCCACAGCGCCGATGAACTCCGCCCACGCCGTGCAGCTCACGACGAGCACCGCCCCGTCCGGCACTGTGAGTGGGTGTGTGGGTGGCATTGGGTGGGTGTCAGCGGGGTGGGGGCGCTGAGTGCCTGGTCCGGGGTTTTGTGTGGGGATGGGTTCGCTGTCATGAGATGACCAAGCGGCTGCTGTTTTCTGATCTGTGTGGGGTGGGTCGGCTGTTGTGGGGGTGGCTGTTCCTATGGGGTGTCGGGGGTTGTTGGGTGTGGGGCGGGTCGGCGGTCGCGGAGTGCTTGGAGGATGTTGGTCTGGTGTGGGTCGGTGGGGGTGGGGTGTCGGGGGAGTGGTTGAGGTGGGGTGTGAGGCGGTTGTAGAGGTCGTCGTGGGTGAACATGGCGTCGAGGCCGGCCCAGGTGTCGTTGTCGAGGAGGGGGAACGGGAACTGCTGGGGCGTGATGAGTGCGGCCAGGAGCGGCAGGAGTTCCCATCCCTGGTCGAGGCGGGCGCGTAGCCAGGTGCGGAGGCTGGCGGGGTCGGTGTGGCGCCACATCCAGATCAGGGTGTCGTCCTGGTCGGTGAGGTCTGTGGAGGGTCCCCCGGCGGCTGGTGTGAGGTGTTCGGCTAGGCGGCCGGTGAGGGCGTCGCGGGCCTGGGCGGCCCACGGTTCAGTGGTCGTGACGTGTTCGGAGGCGGTGCCGTCGGGGTTGGTAGCGCTGTGGAGGGTTCGGGCGGCCAGGACTGCTCCATCGGGTGTGGCTGCCATGGCGGCCACAACGGCGGGACGCTGGTCGGGAGGCAGGTCGAGGAGGAGGCTCGGGGCCAAGGTGCGCACTCTGCTGTCGGCGCCCAGCAGTCCCATGGCTTCCCGGTCGGCGGTCAGCTGGCCGTAGTTGTCGGCCATGGCCCGGAGCAGTGCGGCCGAGGGTACGGGGATGTTGTCGGCGCGTAGTTGGTCGATGCGCCGGACGATGCGGTGGGTGTCGTCTCTGAGCCGGAGCAGCAGCTGTGTGGCCTCATCGCCGTCAGTCCCTGCTGCGAGCTGGGCCAGAGCCTGCTCGAAGACGGCTTCTGGGAGGTCGTCGGCGGGGACGGTGAAGACGACGTACCGGTCAAAGTAGTCCTGGCTGCCGATCCCGCGTCGGCGCGCCGCGGCGCGGGGGTCGCCGCCGTTGCCGACGGCCTGCCGGACTGCGGGGAACAGCAGGCCAAGCAGCCCGAGCACCCCGTCGAGGTTCTCCTGGGCAACGCCGGCCTGGCGCAGGCGTTCCTTCCATCGCTCGGCGTGTTCACTGGGTCTGGAGTCGCGGTGCAGCGCCGGGTTGATGCTGGTGCCGGTCAGTTCGGCGCGGTGCTGTCCCAGCATCCGGTAGACGCCTGGCTCGCTGGTCCGCAGAAAGGTGACGACCAGGAAGTCGACGATGTCGACCTCCCCGGCCAGTGAGCCGAGCGTCGCGCCGGCCTGTCCGAAGTAGCGTTTGATGGCCCGCGGGGTCCTCAGCCGGTCCTGGAGGTGGCGGAAATACGCCTCGGAGAAGCGCCGCTCCTGGTCCGGAGTCATGGTTATCCCGTGGGAGTCCAGCAGTGCGTTGAGGAGACGCGTGGTCATGGCGGCGATGTCGCGGTCACGGAAGGCCGGTAGGTCGAGCCGGACCTGGATGAGCTTTTCCAGGAATTCCTGGGCGCGCTGGTCGTTCGAGCCGACGAGGTCGGTTCGCCGCAGGACGTCCAGAAGAGTCTGCTCGTCGAAGCTGATCAGGTAGTACACGTTCGGCAGGTGGCCGACCAGTCGGATGAGCTTGAAGACGACCAGCAGTTCCTCGGGGGCGAGTCGGTCAAGGTCGTCCATGACCACCAGAACCGGCAGGCCCGCCTGTCGCAGGGCCGTCTCGGCGGTGCGTTTGGCGGCCGAGGCGCTGGTGTCCCCCGCTACGCGTTCGGCGACGAGCTTGATCAGCTCCGAGGAGTCCAGGCCGAGCAGTCCTGTGAGCTTTCCCAGCGGACTGACCGCCTGCCCGAACGCTCCGACCTTCCTGCGTAGTTCGGACCACTGGCCATCGTTGGGGAGGGCGGCGCGGATCTCGCTGAACAGCGCCAGCGTCAGTGATTCGAGGTCCGAGTACATCCACGGGTTCAGCTCGGCGACCGACCACACGCTGGTGTCGGCGCCGGCGACCGTGTTTTTGAGGTGCTGGATCGCCATCTGCAGGACGGATGACTTGCCGGAACCCCAGGGACCGATGAGCGCGAGGACTCCGGACTCGCTCTGCTCGCGCACCTGGTGGAGAAGTCCGACGGCATGCCGGGCGTACTGCTGGCGCCCCAGCAGGTCAGGAGCGCTGGCGCTCCCGTCGATGGGGTCATCGTTGAAGAAGCGCTCACCGGGCATCGGCCCATCCTGCCCGACAGCGCAGCTGCTCCGGTCTGGGATCGGCAACGACGTGCAGACCAGCTGCTGTCATGGGGTGACCAGGTGGCTGTCACGGTGCGGCTAGCAGATCGCGGTCCGGCTGTGTTGGGTTTGCCGGTCTTCGTGTGGAGGGGCGGCCGGGGCGGTGGGGTTGGCCTTATGACGGGTTCGGGAACCCCAGTGGGGGAGACGTTGCCGGGTCCGGCTGTCCTGACGGTGGCCGGGCGGGTGGAGCTGAACGGGTGATGTGATCACGGCGTCCGGGCAGTGGTCGGGACCGGTTCGCCCATTCTTGCCCCATGGACACCATGACCGTCGAGGATTA
>NZ_JBVIDS010000006.1:0-117829 GCF_055572255.1 Streptomyces sp. NPDC030799
GAGAAGTACCAGCTCAGGCCGCGTGACTGGGAGGCCGCCGCACGCGAGGGCCGCACCATCGCACCGCTGATCACCAAGCTCAACACCATCCGCCGCAACAGCCCGGCCCTGCGGCAGCTGCGGAATCTGCACTTCCACCACGCCGACAAGGACGCGGTGATCGCCTACTCGAAGCGGAGCGGATCGAACACGGTTCTCGTGGTCGCCAACCTCGACCCCCACCACACCCAGGAGGCCACGGTCTCGTTGGACATGCCGCAACTCGGCCTGGACTGGCACGAGTCGGTGCCGGTGCGCGACGAGCTCACCGGCGAGACCTACTACTGGGGCAGGGCCAACTATGTGCGCCTCGAACCGGGTCATGGGCCCGCGCATGTCTTCACCGTCCTGCGACCGTCCAACCCGCAGATCGGAGGGTCACCCACAATATGATCGTCAATGAGCCCGTTCCGGACACCTTTGAGGACACTCCTGCCAAGGACCGGGACCCGGAGTGGTTCAAGCGCGCGGTCTTCTACGAGGTCCTGGTCCGCTCCTTCCAGGACAGCAACGGCGACGGCGTCGGCGACCTGAAGGGCCTGACCGCCAAGCTCGACTATCTGCAGTGGCTGGGGGTCGACTGTCTGTGGCTGCCGCCGTTCTTCAAGTCCCCGCTCCGGGACGGGGGCTACGACGTCTCCGACTACACCGCGGTGCTCCCCGAGTTCGGTGACCTCGCCGACTTCGTGGAGTTCGTGGACGCCGCCCACCAGCGCGGCATGCGCGTCATCATCGACTTCGTCATGAACCACACCAGCGACCAGCACCCGTGGTTCCAGGAGTCGAGGCGGGATCCGGACGGTCCGTACGGGGACTACTACGTCTGGGCCGACGACGACAAGCAGTACGAGGACGCCCGGATCATCTTCGTCGACACCGAGGCCTCCAACTGGACGTACGACCCGGTACGCAAGCAGTACTACTGGCACCGCTTCTTCTCGCACCAGCCGGATCTCAACTACGAGAACCCGGCGGTGCAGGAGGAGATGATCTCCGCGCTGAAGTTCTGGCTGGATCTCGGCATCGACGGGTTCCGCCTGGACGCGGTGCCGTACCTGTACCAGCAGGAGGGCACCAACTGCGAGAACCTGCCGGCGACCCATGAGTTCCTGAGGCGGGTGCGCAAGGAGATCGACGCCCAGTACCCCGACAAGGTGCTCCTCGCCGAGGCCAACCAGTGGCCGGAGGACGTCGTCGACTACTTCGGCGACTTCCGCAGCGGCGGCGACGAGTGTCACATGGCGTTCCACTTCCCGGTGATGCCGCGCATCTTCATGGCCGTACGGCGGGAATCCCGCTACCCGGTCTCCGAGATCCTGGCCAAGACCCCCGCGATCCCCTCCGGCTGCCAGTGGGGCATCTTCCTGCGCAACCACGACGAGCTGACCCTCGAAATGGTCACCGACGAAGAGCGCGACTACATGTGGGCCGAGTACGCGAAGGACCCGCGGATGCGCGCCAACATCGGCATCCGGCGGCGCCTTGCGCCCCTGCTCGACAACGACCGCAACCAGATCGAGCTGTTCACCGCGCTGCTGCTCTCGCTGCCCGGCTCGCCGATCCTGTACTACGGCGACGAGATCGGCATGGGCGACAACATCTGGCTCGGCGACCGTGACGCCGTGCGCACCCCCATGCAGTGGACCCCCGACCGCAACGCGGGCTTCTCGTCCTGTGACCCGGGACGCCTGTTCCTGCCCACGATCATGGACCCGGTCTACGGCTACCAGGTCACCAACGTCGAGGCGTCGATGTCCTCGCCGTCGTCGCTGCTGCACTGGACCCGCCGCATGATCGAGATCCGCAAGCAGAACCCCGCCTTCGGACTGGGGTCCTACAACGAGCTGCAGTCCTCCAACCCGGCCGTCCTCGCCTTCCTCCGCGAGTACGAGGACGACCTGGTGCTGTGCGTCCACAACTTCTCCCGCTTCGCACAGCCCACCGAGCTGGATCTGAGCCGCTTCGGCGGGCGGCACCCCGTCGAGCTGTTCGGCGGGGTCCGCTTCCCGGCGATCGGCGAGCTGCCGTACCTGCTCACCCTCGCGGGGCACGGCTTCTACTGGTTCAGGCTGCGCCGGAACGTGGCGTAGAACCCTGGTCGTGGGGCGGTTTCTCCCGCCCCACCCGGGGCACGCACAAGTGATACCCCCTCGTGCACCGGGGAAAGGACGTGACGCCCATGGCGGAAACGGTCACCTCTTCCGGCACCACCACCCCGCTCCTCGCCTCCCTGGATCCCTTGTTGCGCGAGTGGCTGCCGAGACAGCGCTGGTTCGCCGGCAAGGGCCGCCCGGTCACCGGCTTCACCCCCGTGGCCGCCACCGAACTGCTGCCGCCCGACGGCCGACTGGGCCTCTACCACCTGCTCCTGCGCGTCCACCAGCCGTCCGCCCTGGGCAGCGAACCCCACCCGGGCGACTGCTACCAGCTCCTCATAGGCGTGCGCGAGGCGCTGCCGCCCCGGCTGGCGCCCGCGCTGATCGGACACCTGGAGGAGGGCCCGCTCGCCGGACGCACGGTGTACGAGGCCCTGTACGACCCCCGGCCCGCCGAGGTACTGCTGGAGGCCCTGCGCACCCGGGCCCGCATCGGAGGCTTGCGTTTCGAGCGGGAGCCGGGGAAGGAGATCCGCGCCGGGCTGGTGGCCCGGCTGATGACCGCCGAGCAGTCCAACTCGTCGGTGGTCTACGGCGATACGTTCATTCTGAAGCTGCTGCGCCGCGTGGTGCCCGGCATCAACCCCGACCTGGAGATACCCCTGGCGCTGGCCCGCGAGGGCTGCCCCCGGGTGCCCGCACCGACCGCCTGGCTGCATGCGGAGGTGGACGAGGAGTCGTATGTCCTGGCGGTGCTCCAGCCCTTCGTCAGCGGGGCGAGCGACGGCTGGGAGCTGGCGCTGCGCGAGCTGGCCAAGGGCGAGGACTTCGCCGCCGAGTCCCGGGCGCTGGGCCGCGCCACCGCCGAGGTGCACACCGCGCTCGCCCGCGCCCTGCCGACCGTCACCTTCGGCCACGCCCAGTTGCAGTCGCTGGTCGCGGGGATGACCGAGCGGCTGGAGGCGGCCGTCCAGGCGGTGCCGGCACTGCGACCGTACGAGAGCGGGCTGCGCTCGGCGTACCGGGCGCTGGACGCCCTCGCCGGCGAGGGCCGCACCTGGACGGCCCAGCGGATCCACGGCGATCTGCACCTCGGCCAGTGTCTGCGCTCGGCCTCCGGAGACTGGTCGCTGATCGACTTCGAGGGCGAACCGGCCCGGCCGCCGGCCGAACGGCGCATGCCGCAGCCGCCGGTGCGGGACATCGCGGGCATGCTCCGCTCCTTCGACTACGCGGCGCACTCGGTGAGCCCGCCCGCGCCGGAGTGGGCACGCGTCTGCCGGGCCGCCTACTGCTCCGGGTACGCGGAGGTGACCGGCCGCGACCCGCGCACCGATCCGGTGCTGCTGGCGGCCTTCGAGACCGACAAGGCGGTCTACGAGGTCGTCTACGAGGCCCGGCACCGCCCCGACTGGCTCCCCGTACCGCTCTCCGCGATCCGTCGCCTCGCCACGTCCGCCCAGGAGGCTCGTCCGTGACGACCAAGAAGCCGGCCACCCCGAAGCACACCCCGCATTCCGCCGTCTCCCCCGCCGACCGCGAGCGGCTGCGGCACGGCACCCATCACGACCCGCACTCCGTCCTGGGCGCCCACCCGGTGACGGGAGGCGTCGCCTTCCGGGTCTTCCGGCCGTACGCGCGGTCCGTCACGGTCGTCACCGACGACCTGCGCGCCGAACTTCACGACGACGGCGACGGGTTCTTCTCGGGGTCGCTGCCGCTCGGGGACGTACCGCGCTACCGGCTGCTGGTGGCGTACGAAGGCAACGTCCTGGACACCGAGGACCCCTACCGCTTCCTGCCCACGCTCGGCGAGCTGGATCTGCATCTGATCGGCGAGGGGCGGCACGAGCAGCTGTGGCAGGCGCTCGGCGCGCATGTCACCGCTCATCAGGGCGTCACCGGCACCCGGTTCGCGGTGTGGGCGCCGGACGCGCGGGGGGTACGGGTCGCGGGCGGCTTCAACTTCTGGGACGCGACGGGCTTTCCGATGCGCTCGCTGGGCTCGTCCGGGGTGTGGGAGCTGTTCGTGCCGGGGATCGGCGAGGGCGAGGCGTACAAGTTCGAGATCACCCGCCCGGACGGCTCGCGCACCCTGCGCGCCGATCCGCTGGCCCGCCGTACCGAGGCGCCGCCCGCCACCGCGTCGATCGTGCATGCCTCGCACCACGAGTGGGCCGACGCGGAGTGGATGGCGCACCGCGCCGACATCCCCGTGCACGAAGCGCCCTTCTCCGTCTACGAGGTCCATCTCCCCTCCTGGCGCCCCGGCCTGACCTACCGCCGGCTCGCGGAGCAACTGCCCGCCTACGTACGGGAGATGGGCTTCACGCACGTGGAGCTGATGCCGGTCGCCGAGCATCCCTTCGGCGGCTCCTGGGGCTATCAGGTCACCGGTTTCTACGCCCCGACGGCCCGGCTCGGCACCCCGGACGACTTCAAGTACCTGGTGGACCGGCTGCACCAGGCCGGCATCGGGGTGCTGATGGACTGGGTCCCGGCGCACTTCCCGCGCGACGACTGGGCGCTGGCCGAGTTCGACGGGCGCCCGCTGTACGAGCACCACGACCCTCGGCGGGCCGCGCATCCCGACTGGGGCACCCTGGAGTTCGACTTCGGCCGCCGCGAGGTGCGCAACTTCCTCGTCGCCAACGCCGTGTACTGGTGCGAGGAGTTCCACATCGACGGCCTGCGGGTGGACGCGGTCGCCTCGATGCTCTACCTGGACTACTCGCGCGAGCCGGGCCAGTGGACCCCGAACGAGCACGGTGGCCGGGAGAACCTGGACGCGGTGGCCTTCCTGCAGGAGATGAACGCCACCGTCTACCGGCGCTGCCCGGGTGTGGTGACCATCGCCGAGGAGTCGACGGCCTGGGACGGCGTCACCCGCCCCACCCACCACAAGGGCCCGAGCGGGTTCGGCGGGCTCGGCTTCGGCCTGAAGTGGAACATGGGCTGGATGCACGACTCGCTGCAGTACATGGCCCACGAGCCGGTCCACCGCAAGTACCACCACCACGAGATGACCTTCTCGATGGTGTACGCCTACAGCGAGAACTACGTCCTGCCGATCTCCCACGACGAGGTGGTGCACGGCAAGCGGTCCCTCGTGTCGAAGATGCCCGGCGACTGGTGGCAGCAGCGCGCGAACCTCCGCTCCTACCTGGGCTTCATGTGGGCCCATCCGGGCAAGCAGCTGCTGTTCATGGGCCAGGAGTTCGCCCAGGGCGCCGAATGGTCCGAGGCGCACGGCCCCGACTGGTGGCTGCTCGACCCGTCCTACGGCGCCGAGGCCGACCACCGGGGCGTACGGGATCTCGTCCGGGACCTGAACGCGCTGTACCGGGCGACCCCCGCCCTGTGGCAGCGCGACACCGACCCGGCGGGCTTCCAGTGGATCACCGGGGACGCGGCGGACGACAACGTCTTCGCGTTCCTGCGCCTCGACGCCGACGGCAATCCACTCCTCGCGGTCTCCCACCTGTCCCCGGTGGTCCGGCACGACTACCGGCTCGGCGTTCCGGAGGACGTACCGGCCTGGCACGAGTGCCTGAACACGGACGCGGCGCGGTACGGGGGCGGCGATGTCACCAATCCCGACATCATCAAACCCGAGCCCCAGGGCTGGCACGGCCGCCCGGCGAGCATCCGGCTGGCCCTGCCGCCACTGGCGACGGTGTGGCTGCGACCGGCTTAGACCGGGGAGGAACCGGCGTGCGCCGGGGCTACGGGCCGGGTTCGTCTCCGGCTCCGTCCCCGGCCCCTGCTTCGGTCTCGGGCTCGGTTTCGGCCAGCCCCTCGACCAGTTCAGGCAGTTCACGGAGCACGCGCAGGGTGCGGGACACGTCCCGGACGATGGCGTCGGCCTGTCCTCGGCCGAAGGCCGACGCAACGCCGTCCGCCCGGGCCCGGTCAGCCATCCGGTCCAGGACATCCTTCGCCAGGCGGGACTCGTCGAGCAGCCGGCCGACCCGCGCCTTCAGTTCCCCGGCCCACTGCTCCAGGCAGGAGGGGGCCGTGGCACCGAGGACAGTAGTCTGCTGCGGGCCGGTGGGCAGAGGAGCAGCAGGCAGAGCCTGTGCCTGCGGAGGGGCCTGCGGAGGGGGTGGGGTGGTGGCTGCGGGGGCGGATGCGGAAGGCGGGGACGCCGGTTGCCGCGCCGTCACCGCCATCGCGGGGGGAGCGGTGCGCGCACCGGGGACGATGGGCCGGTTCGGGCGTTTTCCGGTCTCCTTGGGGAACTCGCGGTTGAACCAGGCGGCCTTCATCGGCACCACATCGGGCTGCCCCGAGCGGTTCACCCTGAGTGGCGGCCGGTCGTTCTGGTCCATCGCCAGGGCGAGTTCCCTGAGGACCCCTACCGCCTGCTTCCTGCTGTTGTTCCGCAGCGCGTTGAGGGTGTTGCGCACGGTGCGCCGTACGCGGGTCGCCTCCGTGCCATCGTCCTCATCGGCCTTCTGACCCGTCAGTGAACCCCGGTCCGCGTCGATGATGCCGAAGGCGGCCAGCCAGTGCGCGGCACGGTAACTCACCAACTCCTCGAACGCTTCGTCGTCCGTCTCGGCCGCCGCGAGGAGGTCCCGCAGCGGACGGCCGGAGAGGCGGATGCCCTCGCGTACGTCCGACACCTGGAACATCTCACCGATTCGGGGGTTCCAGGCCTTGGGGTAACTCTCCGATGTCAGCGCGGACCAGGCACGGGCGCGTTGGTTCACTTCCGGGGCGGTGAGCTGCGAAGGAGGCGACTCGCTCAGCACCCGTCGGATCACGAACCGCTTCTCACGGTCGGTGGGGAACAGTTCGGTCAGCAGCATCATCGACCGCAGGTCCCTTAGCTCGCTGACCGTCGCGTCGCTCGGCGCGCCCGGCAGCTCCGTGATCGGAGCAGAGCCGGAAAGCACCTCGGCCGTCCGCTCGTCCAGCCGCCCGGCGGCGACGTAGGCGCCGAGAACGCTGCGTGCGAGGGCACGGCTGCGGTCGTTGTGGAGGAACTCCAGGGGCGGGTGGACATGGTCGCGCCGATTGCTGGACTGGACAATGCGGTACAGGCGGCGCGGTGTGGTGCTTCCGATCACCAAGTGGGCCTGGACAACGGCGACATTCCTGGCCCGAACCGCGCGACAGGTGCTGTCCGGGTCCCACCCGCCCGCGTCGAGGTACTCCTCGTTCAGGCTTTCGGACAGCCGCGCCAGCCATTCATCGACATCGAAGATGAACTTGTCGCCGTCGCCGCCGAGCTTCCTCAGCGGAACGCCGGTCAGCACCTCCGCCGACGTCACACCGAAGATCTCCTGGCGTGCCTTGGTCCGGTTGTTGCCCCGCACGGCCATCCATCCCCAGTGCTCAGCGGGATGCAGCGGTTCACCGTCCTGGCCGGTCAGGGGTGCTTCGTCCAGTTGGAAGTGTTGGGCAACGTAGAGGCCCGGCTCCTGCTGGCCGTTGAGGATGAGGTCCTGCCGGAGGTCATAGGGCCGGTGACCGACGCGGCCACTCAGGGCCTCGGCAGCCAGCTCGACGTCCGCGATCAGATCCTCACGGCTCGCCACGGTAGTGCGCAGCGCCGCGTAAGCCTCTTCCCGACCATCGGGGGTCACTCGCGTCCAGGGATGCACCCGGGCCAGCACACGTCGCTGCTCGGTGACGCCGGAGGGATCGGCCAGGGAGTGCCAGGCCGAGCTGATCCGTTCGTTGTTCTCCCAGACGATCCCTCCGACGCCATGCATCCGGACGGTCACGACGGTCATGTCCCCGGCGTCGGTGACGATCCGCCGCAGAGCGCGGTCCTCCAGCCTGCGCCGTCCGGCAGCGTCGGCGGCGCCCAGCAGCTCCTTCGGCTCGACGAGGAAGGGAGCGATATTACTGAGCGCACCCCGGGGTACATTCGCCCCCGGGGTGGCGATCGCCGCCTCAATCCACTCTTCCTGTTCCTCCCGAGAAGCGGGCAAAGGAAACGGACGCTCGACCTCGGCCATCAAATCCCCCCATTCACCGCACCAGTGGCAGTATTAGAGAATGACGGGAAGGCTGGTGTCCACCAGGATAAGCCGGAGTCACCGGTACGAGGGATTCACCTGATACATAGCGATCGAGTTCGACCGACTGTGATCACCATGAGTCAATGACTGACAGACTCACCCAGGAACCGCAGCAAGTCAGGAAGAAAGGGAAGCGCCGTCGTGAGACAGAAGGACAGCAGTCCGCGCCAGCCCTGCCGCCATCTCTGCATTTGCTCGATTCTACGCCTGACCTCCTCCAACTGGTGATCCTGTGCGTCAAGCTGCCGCCTCAGACCGTCGAGGCCGGACGGGTCGTCGTCGCCCGATGCTGGCATACGCAATCCTCAGATCAATGTGCCACCGACACCGGACTCCCCCGTCCGGTCGAGAGCCAGATTGACATCCCGAATTCCCGTTGTCGAATGCATCGCGGAGGGACACCCTCCGCCCGATATGACGTGCCCGCGGGAAAATCTACCGACTTGCACTGCACCCCAACACGGCCGGTGTTCCACAAACAGCAAAGCCAAGGCCAGAGCTTCGATTTTCTAAGTCATATATTCATCACGGACATTCATCCGACTGTGCGATGCGTAGAACAAAGAATCTGGAGATCGCACGGCCGGAGGGTTCCCGAGCGCTTTCTCGTCTCGGGAACCCTCCGGTCATCCGGACCTGCCCGTCACGCCGCCTCGGCGAGCCCCGCCGGCAACGTCCCGGTGTGCAGCACGCCGAGCCGTTGTGTGGCCCGGGTCAGGGCCACGTACAGGTCGCTCGTCCCGTAGCGGGCCGGCTCGACGACCAGCACCGAGTCGAACTCCAGGCCTTTCGACTGGCGGGGGTCGAGCAGGACGACGGCCCGGGTCAGGTCCGGCTCGGCGCCCGCGGTCACCCCGTCCAGCCGTGCGGCCAGCTTGCGGTGCAGGTGGCGCGGGGCGATGATCGCGAGCCGGCCCTCGGCGGGCGTCAGCTCCCGGGCCGCCTCGGCGACGGCGCCGGGCAGGTCGTCGGTGGCGCGCACCCAGGGCCGTACCCCGGTCGAACGGACCGAGCTCGGCGGTTCGAAGCCGGGGTTCTCGGCACGGACGACGGCTGCCGCCAGTTCCATGATCTCCGCCGGCGTACGGTAGTTGACCCCGAGGCGCGTGTGCTCCCAGCGGTCCTCCACATACGGCTGGAGGATCTTCGACCAGGAGCCGACACCCGCCGCCTCCGCCGTCTGGGCCGGATCGCCGACCAGGGTCATCGAGCGGGTCGGGCAGCGCCGCATCAGCAGCCGCCAGGCCATCGGCGACAGCTCCTGCGCCTCGTCGACGATGATGTGCCCGAACGCCCAGGTCCGGTCGGCCGCCGCCCGCTCGGCGGCGCTGCGGTGGTCGGCCTCCTCGTGCCGCTCGGCGAACCGCTCCGCGTCGATGATGTCGTGGGCGGACAGCACCTCCGAGTCCTCGTCCTGCTTGTCCTCGAACTCGTACGTCCGGGACGCGTACGAGACGTCCAGCACGCCCTGCGCATAGGCCACCTGCGTCTCCCGTTCCCGCTCCGCCCGCGCCCGCGCCACCCGCTCGTCCACGCCGAGCAGTTCGGCCGCCTCGTCCAGCAGCGGCACGTCGGCCACGGTCCACGCCCGGGTCACCGGGCGGCGGATGGCCGCCGCGTCCTCGTCGGGGAGGTAGCCGACGGGGTCGGCGAGGAAGTCCGCGACCAGGCGCTGCGGTGTCAGGCGCGGCCACAACTGGTCGATGGCGGCCCAGACCTCGGGGTTCTCGGCCAGTTCGTCGCGGATCTGGGTGATGTCGGAGGCGTCCAGCAGGTTGCTGCCGTCGTACGGGTCGGTCCCCACACGCTCGGCGTACAGGTCGGTGAGTGTGTTGAGGATGTGGCCCTCGAAGTGTTCCCGGGCCACGTTGTGCGGCAGCTTGGCGGCGCGGGTGCGCTCGCGGGCCACCTTTACCAGGCCGTCGTCGAGCATCAGGACCTCGCGGTCGTGCTCGATCGCGATCACCGGATCGGGCAGCGACTGCCAGTCGCGTACGACTTCGGCGAGTACCTCCGCCATGCCGGCGCGGCCCTTGACCGCGGCCGCCTCCCTGCTGTCGGTGGCCGTCGCCCTCACCCCGGGGAACAGCTCGCCGACCGTGGCCAGCAGCACGCCGGTCTCACCGAGGGAGGGCAGCACCTCGCCGATGTAGCCGAGGAAGGCCGGGTTGGGGCCGACGATCAGCACGGCGCGGCGGGCCAGCAGTTCCCGGTGCTCGTACAGCAGATACGCGGCCCGGTGCAGGGCCACGGCCGTCTTGCCGGTGCCGGGGCCGCCCTCGACCACCAGCACCCCGCGGTGGGGCGCCCGGATGATCTCGTCCTGCTCGGCCTGGATGGTCTGCACGATGTCGCTCATGCGGCCGGTGCGCGCAGAGTTCAGCGCGGCCAGCAGCACCGCGTCGCCGTTGTGGTCCTCGTAGCCGGTGCGGGTGGCGTCGCCCAGGTCGAGGATCTCGTCGTGCAGGGACGTCACGGTGCGGCCCTGGGTGGTGATGTGCCGGCGGCGGCGCAGGCCCATCGGGGTGTGACCAGTGGCCAGGTAGAAGGGGCGGGCGACGTCGGCCCGCCAGTCGATGAGCACCGGGGTGCGCTCGGTGTCGTCCTCGCGGAGCCCGATCCGGCCGATGTGGTGGACGGCGCCGGAGGCGAGGTCGATCCGGCCGAAGCAGAGCGAGCCGTCGACGGCGTTCAGCGCGGCGAGCAGCCCCGAGCGCTCGGCGACCAGGATGTCCCGCTCCAGCCGGGCCTGCATGGGCTTGTCGCCCTGGGCGAGTGCGTCGGTGACCGACGTCTCGGTCTCGCCGCGCAGCACGTCCACACGCGCGTACAGTCCGTCGATGAATTCCTGCTCGTGCCGCAATTCATCGCCTGGAAATTCGGTGTTTGACAATTCCGCTCCCGCCCGGATATACTGTGCCCACTGAACTTCTCCGCGCCATTCATCGAATGGAAGTCGCGAACCACCGAATATACGCAGAGAAATCCCCCGAGCGCAATTGCTCGGGGGATTTTTTCGTGGGCGCAGGGGTTTTACAGCACGTCGGCCAGCTCTGCCAGCAGCCGCCGCTTGGCCCGCGCCCCCACCATCGACCGCACCGGCTCACCGTCCCGGAAGACCATCAGGGTCGGCGTGGACAGCACGCCGTAGGCGATGGTCGTCTGCGGATTGCGGTCCACGTCCAGCTGTACGACCTTCAGCCGGTCGCCCTCCTCGAAGGCGATGTCCTTCAGCACCGGCGCGAGCTGCCGGCACGGCCCGCACCAGTCGGCTGTGAACTGCACCAGCACCGGCAGCTCCGAGTCCTTCACCTCCGCCTCGAAATCCGCGTCCGTCACCTCGGCCAGTCCGCTCACCAGACTCATCGTGAAATCCCTCCCAGCTCGCACACCGGTTCCGGACCCCCCGGAACCAGCGCCTCGGCGGCCAGCGCGTCACGGGCCCGCTCGGCCCGCCGCAGCTGCCCGGCGACCGTCTCCCGCACCGCCGACAGCTGCCCGATGAGCGCGTCCAGCTCGTCCAGCTTGCGCCGGTAGACCGTGAGCGAGGCCGGGCAGGAGTCGCCCTCCGGGTGCCCGGAGCGCAGACACTCCACGAAGGGCCGCGTCTCCTCCAGCTCGAACCCGAAGTCGCGCAGCGTCCGGATCTGCTCCAGCAGCCTGAGGTCGCCCTCGTCGTACGTACGGTGTCCGTTGCCGTCGCGCCGGGCCGGCAGCAGCCCGCGCGCCTCGTAGTAGCGCAGGGTGCGGGTGGTGGTCCCGGCCCGTGCGGCCAGCTCGCCGATTCGCATGCCTACGACCGTAGGTGTTGACGTCGGCGTCAAGGCAAGGGGTGTTTTCCCTTCAGGCTCGGGCCGGGGGCAGCAGCGGCTTGCGGCGCACCGGTGAGGACAGCACGATCGACGTCGTCGTCCGGCCCAGCACCGAGGTCTGCTCCAGGATCTCCTCCAGGTGGACGGTGTCGGTGACGGCGACCTTGAGGATCCAGCAGTCCTGGCCGACCACGTGGTGCACCTCGGTGATCTCCGGGCGGTCGATCAGTTCGAGGGTCCTCGGGTGCTTGAGGTTGTAGCCGCCGTGCGGGTTCACCCGGATGAAGGCCTGGATGCCGTAGCCGAGGCGGGCGGGCGCGACCTGGGCGCCGTACCCCTCGACGACGCCGGCCGTCTCCAGCCGGCGCACCCGCTCGGCCACGGCCGCCGGGCTCAGACTGACCCGCCGGCCCAGCTCGCTCAGCTTGATCCGCCCGTCGGTCTGGAGCAGCTGGAGGATCTGCCGGTCCACCGCGTCAAAGGCCACCTGTGTTTCGTCGGCGACTGCCCGCAGATGCCGTGGTTCTTTCGGCGTAGTGGCCCGATCTCCCATGTCTCCCCCTTCAGAGCTCCCTGCTCGGTCCGGAGAATTATGGTCATGGCAAAGGCACGAGAGGTACTGGTCATCGGGGGCAGCCGCTATTTCGGCAAGCGGCTGATCGCCCGGCTGCTGGCGGCGGGTGACCGGGTCACGGTCCTGAACCGGGGATCGTCGGCCCCGCCGCCGGGAGCGGTCCACCTGGTGGCCGACCGCGACGACGAGAAGGCGCTGGCCGAAGCGATCGGCAGCCGTACCTTCGACGTCGTCATCGACCAGGTCTGTTACACCCCGCGCCAGGCGGAGATCGCCCACCGGGTCTTCACGGGCCGCACCGGACGCTATGTCATGACCTCGACGGTGGAGGTGTACGAGCACGAGGACTCGGCGGTGCCGGTGCCGGAGAGCGCGGTCGATCCCAGTACGGTCGCCGTTGGCCTGGACCTCCCCTGGGACGAGGCGGGGTTCGTCGAGGCGCACTACGGCGAGGGCAAGCGGCAGGCCGAGGCGGTGTTCACGGGCTCCGGCCTGCCGTTCGTGTCCGTTCGCGTCGCCCATGTGCTGGGCGGCGACGACGACTTCACCGGCCGGCTGGAGCACTACGCTCACCGCATCCGCACCGGCACGCCCATCGCCGTACCGCCGGTCTCGCACCCGGCGACGTACATCCACGTCGAGGAGATCGCCGACTTCCTGTTCTGGGCGGCGGGAGCGGACTTCACGGGCCCGGTGAACGCCGCCTCCGACGGCCTGCTGGCCGTGGACGAGCTGTGCACCGCGGTGGCGGCACAAATCCCCGGGGGCGAGGTGCGCTTCGAGGTGACCGAGTCCGCCGGGCTCTCCCCCTTCGCCTTCCGCCGCCGTTACGCCATGGACAACTCCCGGGCCGCCCGGCTCGGTTTCCTCTTCGGTGACGTACGGCAGTGGCTGCCGAAGGCCGTGGCCGAGACCCTGGGAAAGGACAGCTGAGATGCGGTACCGCACGGTTGGCGGCCTGAAGGTGAGCGCGGTGGGACTCGGTGCCATGCCGCTGTCGATCGAGGGCCGGCCGGACGAGGCCCGCGCCCTCGCCACCGTCCACGCGGCGCTGGACGCGGGCGTGACCCTGCTCGACACGGCCGACTCCTACCATCTGCCGGGCCAGGAGCCCGGCCACAACGAACTCCTCCTCGCCCGCGCCCTCGCGGCCTACGGCGGCGACACCGACGGCGTGCTGCTGGCCACCAAGGGCGGCCGGGGCCGCCCGGCCGACGGCACCTGGACGACGACGGGCACGCCCCGGCACCTCAGGACGGCCGCGGAGGCCTCCCTGAAGCGGCTCGGTGTCGAGGCGATCGGCCTCTACCAGCTCCACAGGCCCGACCCGGCCGTGCCGTTCGAGGAGTCGGTGGGCGCCCTGCGCGAGCTCCTCGACGAGGGCAAGATCCGCCTGGCCGGCCTGTCGAACGTGACCGCCGACCAGATCGTCCGGGCCCGCACGATCCTCGGCGACCGCCTGGTGTCCGTGCAGAACCGCTTCTCCCCCGAGGTCCGCGACAGCGATCCGGAACTGCGGCTCTGCGCGGAGCTGGGCCTGGCGTTCCTGCCGTGGAGTCCGCTCGGCGGGATCTCGCGCAGCTCGCTGGACGGGTCGTCGGGCCTGGCGGCGGCCCCGCGGTTCGCCGCGTTCCACGAGGTGGCCCGGGAGCGCGGGGTCAGCCCCCAGCAGGTGTGCCTGGCCTGGCTGCTGTCCCTCTCCCCCACCGTGCTCCCGATCCCGGGCGCGAGCCGTCCTCGGACGATCCGGGACTCGGCGGCGGCGTCGGAGCTCACACTGACGGAGGCGGAGCTGACACGGCTCTCCGAGGCCGCGCGGGCTTCGTAGCCCGCGGCGGGCGGCGGCCGACGGGGATCAGACGGTCACCCCCGCCGACTCCTCCACCTCCATCAGGGAGGCGCTGTGCCGTTCCTCCTCGAAGGCCCTGCGGCCGCCCCGGAGGCCGAACAGGCGCTTGGCCATGGCGATGTAGAGGACCGCGAGGATGTTGAGGACGAGCGTGGCGATCTTCAGATAGCTGACCTTCTCGGTGAGCTCGTAGATCTCCAGCGGCAGGAACGCGGCGGTGGCGACGACCGTCAGATACTCGGCCCAGCGCTTGGCGTACCAGAGGCCGACGGCCTCGATGAGCTCGATCAGCGCGTAGGCGAGCAGCAGGGCGGCGACCAGCAGCAGCGTGGAGTGCTTGTAGCCGAACGCCTTCTGGATGGAGCCGACGACGGGTGAGTGGTCGAGGTCGTAGTGGAAGTGCCGGAAGACCGGCCGGAGGACGTCGAGGTACTCGTTGAAGAGGCTGCGGACCGCATCCTGGCTGTTGCTGAACTTCCAGACCGCGACCGCGACCAGCACGATGAACACCCCGCGCACGGCCCGCTCGATCGCCAGGAAGCGCAGGATGAACAGGTCCCGCAGCACCTTCCCGCGCGGCACCAGCGGGGCGTCCGCGGCCGGACCGGAGCCGTGCGGCTCACCCAGCGCGAAGTCACCGCAGCGCAGGCAGCGCCACACCTCGCCGAGCGCGGTGTCGGCGTGCAGCCGCAGACGCAGGCGGGGGTCGTCGGGCGCGTAGGTGACATGCCCCTTCCGCGCGCAGGTCCGCCGGTCCCAGTCGATCTTCATATCCCCCGTGCCTCCATACACGTCATGACTCACAGGTACGGACGCCACGCACGAACGTGCCGTTCCGATTGAACAGGAACGGCACGTTAGTGGATGGGGGCGAGGAGCTGTCAGCCGACCGCGCTGTCCAGGAGTTCCTTCTCCTCGGTCTTCACGTCCGGCGCGGGGGCTTCACGGCGTGGGAGCAGGAAGCCCACGAGGAGCGTGCCGAGGCCGAGGATCACCGCGCCGACCAGGCTGGTGTGGGCGACGGCGGAGGAGAAGGAGGAGCCGACCGCGTCGGCCATCTGGCGGGCGCCGGAGGCGAGTTCGGCGGCCTGTTGCTTCAGCTGTGCGGCCTGGTGCGGGTCCTTGGACTGTGCCGCCTGCGCGGCCAGCGCGTGCGCCTTGTCGCCGATGCCCTGGGCGACGGCGTATCCGGCGCCGACCGAGTCCTGCGCGGTGTCCAGGGCGCTCGCGGGGAGCTTGCTGCCGGCGGTGGCGTCGGAGAGGTGGTTGCCGTAGGACGTGGCAAGCAGCGAGCCGAGGATGGCGATGCCGAGCGAGCCGCCCAGTTCCAGCGAGGTGTCGTTGACCGCGCCGCCGACGCCCAGCTCGGACTCGGGGAAGGCGCCCATGATCGCGTCGGTGCAGGGCGACAGGGCGAGGCCGATGGCCAGGCCGAGGATGATCAGGGGGGCCAGGAAGTCGGTGTACGTCGAACCCGCGTCCACCCGGGTCAGCAGGGCGAGGGCGCTGGTGCCGCCGACCATGCCCGCCGTGACGGTCCACTTCATCCCCACGCGCGGGGTCAGCAGGCCGGTCAGGGCCGAGCCGACGAAGACCGCGCCGGCCAGCGGGAGCATCCGTACGCCGGTCTGCAGGGCGTCGTAGCCGAGGACGAACTGCAGGTGCTGGGTGAGGTAGTAGAAGGCGCCGAAGACGGCGAGGAAGAACAGGGCGACGGCGAGGTTGGAGCCGGCGAAGCGGCGGTGCGCGAAGCGGCGGACGTCCAGGATCGGGCGGGGGTGGCGCAGCTCCCAGACGACGAACGCGACCAGGCCGGCGCCCGCGACGACGGCCGCCGTGACCGCCTTGGCACCCCAGCCGAAGTGCGGACCCTCGATGATCATGTAGATGAGGGAGCCGGTCCAGACGACCGACAGCAGGCCGCCGACGTAGTCGATGCGGTCGTGGTGGCCCGCCCTGGACGGCGGTATCAGGACGAAGGCGGCAACGATCGCTACGGCCGCGATGGGCACGTTGATCAGGAAGGTCGAGGACCAGCCGTGATCGCGCAGGAGGGCGCCGGCGACGACCGGTCCGGCGGCGATGGCGAGCCCGGCGGTGGCGGTCCACAGGACGATCGCCTTGGCGCGTTCGGCGCGCGGGAAGGTCGCGGCCAGCAGGGAGAGCGTGGCGGGCATGATCAGCGCGGCGCCGACACCCATCACGGCGCGGGCCGCGATGACGGACGTGGCGCTGTCGGCGAGGTAGCCGGCGATCGCGCCGCCGCCGAAGACGACCAGGCCGAGGACGAGTGCCCCGCGCCGGCTGTACTTGTCGCCGATCGCACCGAGCAGCAGCATCAGCGCGGCGTAGGGGACGGTGTAGCCGTCGATCACCCACTGCAGGTCGGCGCTGCTCAGCCCGAGGTCCTTCGTCATGTCGGGCGCGGCGACCGTGAGGGCGGTGTTCGCCATCACGATGATCAGCAGGCTCAGGCAGAGCACGAGCAGTGCCCACCAGCGCCGGGCGTACGGGCGCTCCATCTTCTCGACCGGTTCGGTCATGACGAGTCGCATGGCAGGGGTCGCCTTCCTCGGTTCCGCGACGGGACGTGGAGTCCAGGTTTTGCACAGTGGCGTGCAATTGCACAACCATGTGCAATGTACGTCGTTGCACAGCGCTGTGCAAGTTCTGCGCGTGCGTGCAGAATGACGACATGACCACGGGTAACCCCAGCCGCGCCGACGCCAACCGGCGCCGCATCCTCGACGTCGCCCTCGCCGAGCTGCTGCGCGATCCGGACGCCTCCATGGACCAGATCGCGCGCGCGGCGGGTGTCGTACGACGGACGGTGTACGGCCACTTCCCCAGCCGTGAGGCACTGATCAGCACTCTCGTCGACGAGGCGGTGCAAGCGCTGACGGACGCGGACGCGGCGGTGCGCGAGGGGGTGCAGGACCCGGCGGAGGCGGTGGCCCGGTCGCTCCTCGCGATCTGGGCGACCGCGGACCGCTACCGCCTGCTGATCGCGCTCGCCCAGCGCACGGTCACCGTCCAGGGCATCCGCGAACGCCTCGCCCCGCTGCGCGCCAACAAGGTCCAACTGCTCCAACGGGGCCTGGACGAGGGCGTGTTCAGCTCCCCGCTGCCCGCCCCGGCCCTGGCGTACGTACAGGAGCAGATGGTGTTCGCGGTGATGGAGGCGGTGAACGACGGCCTGGTGACAGCGGAAGAGGCGGGCCGCTCGGCCACGGTCACGGTCCTGACCGCGGCGGGCGTGCCCGCCTCGGCGGCCACCGCGCTGGTGGCCAAGGTGAGTGCGTAAGGGGTGGGTGCGCAGAGGTGAGTGCGCTGAGGTGAGTGCGCTGAGGTGAGTCGGCAGACGCGAAGAAGCCGGGCGGTCGAGGTACGGGGGAGACTCGACCGCCCGGCGGCGGGTACCGGACGCCCGGCCCGGGTTCAGGCGGGGCCGGACGTCCGGAGTTCTTTCGGGCGGGTCAGGCCTTGGCCAGCTCCTTGTCCCCGCCCTCCTGGGGTTCGGGGACCTCGGTGACCGCCGGCTGCTTCTCGTCCAGCAGCGTGGTCTCGTCGAACGGCAGCTCACCCGCCAGCACCTGCCGCACCCGCACCTTGTCGATCTCCTTGGTCCAGGTGCCGATCAGCACGGTGGCGACCGCGTTGCCCGCGAAGTTCGTCAGTGCCCGCGCCTCACTCATGAACCGGTCGATACCCACGATCAGACCGACCCCGTCGACCAGCGCCGGCTTGTGCGACTGCAGGCCGCCGGCCAGGGTGGCGAGCCCCGCACCGCTGACGCCCGCCGCGCCCTTGGACGCCAGCAGCAGGAACAGCAGCAGCGGGATCTGCTCGCCCACCGACATCGGCGTACCCAGCGCGTCGGCGATGTACAGCGACGCCATGGTCATGTAGATCATCGTGCCGTCGAGGTTGAAGGAGTAGCCGGTCGGCACGGTGATGCCGACGACGGGCTTGCTGACGCCCAGGTGCTCCATCTTCGCGATCAGCCGCGGCAGCGCGGACTCGGAGGACGAGGTGGACAGGATCAGCAGGAACTCGCGCGACAGGTACCTGAAGAGGGAGAAGACGTTGAGTCCGGTGACGATCCGCAGAATCACGCCGAGCACCACGAAGACGAACAGCACGCAGGTGACGTAGAAGCCGAGCATCAGCACGGCGAGGCTCTTCAGGGCGTCGAGTCCGGCCGAGCCGACCACCGCCGCGATGGCGCCGAAGGCACCGACCGGCGCCGCCCACATGACCATCGACAGGATGCGGAAGACGAGCCGCTGGAGGTGCTCGATGCCGCGCAGCACCGGCTGCCCGACCGGCCCCATGGACTGCAGCGCGAACCCGGCGAGCAGGGCGACCAGCAGGGTCTGCAGAACCTGTTCCTGGGTGAAGGCGGACACGAAGGTCGTCGGAATGATCGACAGGATGAACTGGACCGGCGGCAGTGCCTCCTTGGACACCTGGTCGTGTCCGGCCGCCTTGACGGCGTCGGTGAGGTGCAGCCCGTCACCCGGGTGCAGCACATTGCCGACGACGAGCCCGATGGCGAGCGCGACCAGCGACATCACGAGGAAGTAGCCGAGCGCGATCCCGCCCACGGTGCCGACCTTGGCGGCCTTGCGTACGGACCCGATGCCCAGCACGATCGTGCAGAAGATGATCGGCGAGATCATCATCTTGATCAGGCTCACGAAACCGGAACCGAGCGGCTTCAGCTGGACCGCGGCGTCGGGCCAGATGAGTCCCACGGCGATGCCGAGCGCGACCGCCACGATGACGGCGATGTACAGGTAATGGGTCCGGTCCCGCTTCACGCGGGGTGCGGCAGGTGCCGTGTCGGGGGTTGTGGTGGCCACGACTGCCCTCCTTGACGTCTTCGTCGGCGAACAACCGGCGTGCGGCTCACGTCCGGGCGTTACTGGGGAATGCCGTGACTATCTCCCGCCGTGTGAGGGCGGTCACCCTTCCGTTCATTTAGTTCACGATGGACCGCAGAGACACACCGCATCGACCGGAGAGGCACACTGCTGACATGCGCGTTCCCCGTCTCCCCCGACCCCGCAGCCTGGCGGGCCAGCTGTTCGCGATGCAGGCCGTGCTGATCGCGCTGGTCGTGGCCGGGTACGCGCTGTTCACCTACCTCAACGACCAGAGGCAGGCCGAGGACGCGGCGGTCCGCCAGGTCACGGCGGTGGCCCGCTCCATCGCGGACGCCCCCTCGGTCCGCTCGGCGATCCACACCTCCCGCCCCACGGCCGCGCTGGAGCCGTACGCGCTGCAGGTCATGCGGGACGCGGACGTCGACTTCGTCACGATCATGACCCCGGACGGGATCCGCTGGACCCATCCCGACCGGAACGAGATCGGCAAACGCTTCCTCGGCCGTATCGGCCCCGCCCTGCACGGCCACACCTTCACCGAGACGTACACCGGCACCCTCGGCCCCTCCGTCCGCGCGGTGACCCCGGTCGAGGAGAACGGCCGCGTCATCGCCCTGGTCAGCGCCGGCATCAGGGTGGAGGAGATCAGCGCGCGGGTCCAGGACCAGGTCACGGCCCTGCTGGGGGTCGCCGGAGGCACGCTGCTGCTGGGCGCGGTCGGCACGTACGTCGTCAACGCCCGGCTGCGCCGGCACACCCACGGCATGAACGCCACCGAGCTGAGCCACATGCACGACTACCACCAGGCGGCGCTGCACGCGGTCCGCGAGGGCCTGCTGATGCTGGACGGGCAGTACAGGGTGGCGCTGATCAACGACGGCGGCCGGGAGCTGCTGGGCCTGGGCGCACCGGACACGGAGCTGATCGGCCGCTCGGTGGCCGACCTGGGCCTGCCGGTCCCGCTGACCGGCGCGCTGCTGTCCTCGGAGCCCCGGGTGGACGAGGTGCACCTGACCGCGTCCCGCGTCCTGGTGGTGAACACCTCCCCGGTGTCGGGCGGGGAGCGCCGGGGCACGGTGGTCACCCTGCGGGACGTCACCGAACTCCAGTCCCTGATGGGCGAGTTGGACTCCGAGCGCGGCTTCACCCAGGCCCTGCGCTCGCAGGCGCACGAGGCCGCCAACCGTCTGCACACGGTGGTGTCGCTGATCGAGCTGGGCCGGGCCGAGGAGGCGGTGGAGTTCGCCACGGCGGAGCTGGAACTGGCCCAGGCCCTGACCGACCAGGTGGTCGCGGCGGTACGGGAACCGGTGCTGGCCGCCCTGCTGCTCGGCAAGACGGCCCAGGCCAACGAGCGGGGCGTGGAGCTGGTGGTGTCCCGGGACAGCCGCCTGGACGACGGGCTGCTCCCCGGCAGCCTGCCCGCCCGTGACCTGGTCACCATCCTCGGCAACCTGATCGACAACGCGGTGGACGCGGCACAGGGCAGCGTCGGGGCGCGGGTGACGGTCACGGCGTATGCCTCGGACGCCGAGGTGGTCCTCAGGGTGTCCGACACGGGCCCCGGTGTCGACCCGGCCCATGCCGACCTGGTATTCCAGCGGGGGTTCTCGACGAAGCCGGCCGGGCCCGGCGGCCGGGGCCTCGGGCTGGCCCTGGTCCGGCAGGCGGTGACCCGCCACGAGGGCACGCTGACGGTGGCGGAGTGCGACGAGGACGGCGAGGGCGGAGCGGTGTTCGAGGTGCGGTTGCCGCTGCGGTCGGCGGTGGGGGGCGGCAGATGACGCAGGAACCGCATCCGATCCGCGTCCTCGTGGTCGAGGACGACCCGGTCGCCGCCGACGCCCATGTGCTGTACGTCGGCCGGGTGCCCGGGTTCGTCTCGGTCGGCAGGGCGCACACGGGGGCGGAGGCCCGCCGCATCCTGGACCGCACGCCCGTGGATCTGCTGCTCCTGGACCTGCACCTGCCGGACGTGCACGGCCTGCAGTTCGCCCGGTCCCTGCGTGCGGCCGGGCATCACGCGGACGTGATAGCGGTGACATCGGCCCGGGACCTGGCGGTGGTCCGCGAGGGCGTGTCCCTGGGCGTCGTCCAGTACGTCCTGAAACCCTTCACCTTCGCCACGCTGCGGGACCGACTGATCCGCTACGCCGAATTCCGCGCCGCGGTCGGCGAGGCGAGCGGCCAGGACGAGGTCGACCGCGCGCTGGCGGCCCTGCGGGCACCGTCGCCCGCGGCGCTGCCGAAGGGTCTGAGCGGACCGACCCTGGAGCGCGTGACGGGCACACTGCGGGAGGCGGAGGAGGGGCTGACGGCGGCGGGGGTGGCCGAGGCGGTGGGCATCTCGCGGATCACCGCCCGGCGGTACCTGGAGCACCTGGTGGAAGCGGGGAGGGCCGGCCGGAGTCCGTTGTACGGGCAGGTGGGGCGGCCGGAGCTGGTGTACCGGTGGGTTCCTCAGGGGCGGTGAGGACAGCGTCCACCCGGGGCAAGGCCCCGCAGACGCCGCCAACGGGCAATCCGCGCACACTCATTGACCCGACTGGACCACCGCTCATACCTTCACACGGCAGCCATCTCCGCGCCACCGCCACGTGTGCTCAGGAGGTCATGCCCGTGCGCCCCACCGCCGCCTACTCCGCCCTCCTCACCGCCGCCCTCGCCGCCACCGCCCTCACCGCGTGCGGCTCGGGATCCGGCAGCAGTGCCGACACGGTCAAGGTGTCGTACAAGCAGTCCACCGACAACTCCATCAAGGTGATGGACACCTATCTCGCCGGGGTCAAGAAGGAGTTCGAGGAGAAGTACCCGGGGAAGAAGGTCGAGTTCGTCCCCGTCAAGGCCCCGGACTCCGAGTACTACACCAAGCTGCAGCAGATGCTGCGGTCGCCGAGGACCGCCCCGGATCTGGTGTACGAGGACACCTTCCTCATCAACTCCGACATCACGAGCGGCTATCTCAGACCCCTCGACCGGTACCTCGCCAAGTGGCCGGACTGGAAGCGGTTCGCCGGCACCGCGAAGGCGGCCGCGAAGGGGCAGGACGGGAAGACGTACGGCGTGCCGGACGGGACGGACACCCGCGGACTGTGGTTCGACAAGCGGGTGTTCAAGAAGGCCGGGCTGCCGCTGAACTGGCAGCCGAAGAACTGGGACGACGTCCTCGCCGCCGCCCGCACCATCAAGCGGAGGGTCCCCGGCGTCACTCCGCTCAACGTCTACACCGGCAAACCGGCGGGAGAGCGCTCCACCATGCAGGGCTTCGAGATGCTCCTGTACGGCACCGGCGACGGCACCTCCGATCCGCTCTACGACAGCACGAGCAAGAAATGGGTCACGGCCGGTCAGGGTTTCAAGGACTCGCTGACGTTCGTCGAGACCGTGTACCGGGAGAAGCTCGGCCCCGACGTCTCCGACGCCCTCGACCCCAACTTCGCGACCACCGTCAACGGTGAGCTGCTCCCCCAGGGCAGACTCGGCATCGACCTCGACGGCTCCTGGCTGCCGCAGGCCTGGCTGCCCGGCAGTGGGCACGAATGGCCCGACTGGTCCCGGCAGTTGGGCCTCGCGTACATGCCCACCCAGCACGGGCAGGCGCCCGGCAAGGTGAGCATGTCCGGTGGGTGGACCTGGGCCGTCCCGGCCAAGGCCGGCAACCCGGACCTCGCCTTCGACTTCATCAGGACGATGCAGACCGAGGCGAACGCCAAGAAGTGGTACATCGCCAACTCCGGCATCTCCGTGCGCAGCGACGTCGCCGAGGACCCCGCGTACGCCACCGCCCAGCCCGGCATCAGGTTCTTCACCGACCTGGTGTCCAGCACGCACTACCGGCCCGCGTACCCGGCGTACCCCAAGGTGTCGACCGCCATCCAGGAGGCCATGGAGAGCGTGACGACCGGCGACCAGTCCGCGGAGCAGGCCGCGAGCGGGTACGACGACACGCTCAAGGACGTCACCGGCGGCCAAGTGACCGAGAAGTGAAACCTCCGCGCCGGCTCACCCGGGCCCTTCCTCTCCTCCCCGCCGTCGTGCTTCTCCTGCTCTTCCTCGCCGGACCGATCGCGTACTGCGTCTACATCGCCTTCACCGACCTGCAGCTGACCGGTCAGGCGCATGCGTCCTTCGTCGGGTTCGCCAACTTCCGGCGCGCCTTTCGCGACGACGCGTTCCTGAACGCCGTCCGGCTGACCCTGGTGTTCACGGTGCTGTCCTCGCTCCTCGGACAGAACACCCTGGGTCTCGCCCTGGCGGCGCTGATGAAGCGGGCCTCGAAGCCGGTGCGCACGCTCACCGGCGGGGTCGTCGTCACGGCGTGGGTGCTGCCGGAGGTCGTCGCCGGGTTTCTGCTGTACGCCTTCTTCCGGCGGGAGGGGACGCTCAACGCGATCCTGGACTGGCTGCATCTGCCGCGCGAGAACTGGCTGTTCACGCTCCCCATCCTCGCCGTGTCCTTCGCCAACGTCTGGCGCGGTACGGCGTTCTCGATGCTCGTCTACTCCGCCGCGCTGGACGGGATACCCGCCGAGATCACGGAGGCCGCCGAGGTGGACGGGGCCGGCGGATGGCGGCGGATGTGGCACATCACCCTGCCGATGATCCGCCGGTCCATCGGCACCAACCTCATGCTCAACACCCTGCAGACGCTCTCCGTCTTCGGGCTGATCTGGGTGATGACCCGGGGCGGCCCCGGAAACAAGAGCCAGACACTGCCGCTGTTCATGTACGAGCAGGCCTTCCAGAACAGCATGATCGGGTACGGCACCGCGGTCGCCCTGCTTCTGCTGCTCGTCGGCTCGCTGTTCTCGGTCGTCCATCTGCGGCTGCTCCGGACGGAGGTGTGACACCCGCATGCCCAGGAAACGCGCTTCTGGGCGGCTTGCCGCCGATGCCTGTCTGCTGGTCGTGGCCGTCGCCTTCGCACTGCCCCTCGCCTGGGTGGTGCTGTCCTCCGTCGATCCGCACGCCGATCTCAGAGTGAAGATCCCGGACGGGTTCACCCTCGGCAACTTCGACGCGATCCTGACCCCGGACATCACCTGCACCCCGCTGCTCAACAGCCTGGTCCTGTGCGGCTGCGGCACCGCGCTGACCGTCGTCTGCGCCGCCCTCGCCGCCTATCCGCTCTCCCGGTTCCGCTCCCGTCTGGGCCGGCCGTTCCTGGTGACCATCCTGTTCGCGACGAGCCTGCCGATCACCGCGATCATGGTGCCGGTGTACGCGCTGTTCGTCCGGGTGAACCTGATCGACACACTGCTGGGCACGATCCTCTTCTTCGCCGCCTCCCAGCTGCCGTTCGCCATCTGGCTGATGAAGAACTTCATGGACGGGGTGCCGAGGGAGCTGGAGGAGGCGGCCTGGACGGACGGGGCGAACGCGCTGCAGTCCCTGGTGCGGATCGTGCTGCCGCTGATGGGGCCGGGGATCGCCGTCGTCACGGTGTTCTCGTTCGTGATGATGTGGGGGAACTTCTTCGTCCCGTTCATGCTGCTGCTCACCCCGGACCAGATGCCGGCCTCGGTCAGCATCAACGACTTCTTCGGCAACCGGGGCATGGTGGCGTACGGGCAGCTCGCCGCGTTCTCCGTCATCTATTCGACGCCGGTGATCCTGCTGTACGTGCTGGTGGCGCGGCGGCTGGGGGGCGGCTTCGCGCTGGGCGGGGCGGTCAAGGGGTGAGCCGGAAGGGTGTCGGCTCCGTAACATCCGTCCGGTTACATACCGAACGGACGGAACTGTACATTCCCACAACCGGTGATCCTGTCGGAACGGACCGTAGCCATGGTGACAGCGGGCCCCTAGCTTGTGCGGGGTGCGCCAACCCTCAGCTCCCCCCTTCAACGCCCCGGCGGCCCGCCGGCTGCGCGCCGCGCTCGGCATGGGCCCCGAGCACGTCGCGTACGGCATGCGGGCCTCGTACGGGCTGCCGTACGTCACACCCGATCTCGTGATCGCCTGGGAACGCGGCATCGCCTCCCCGGGAAACGCCGAACTCACCGCCCTCGCAGGCGTCTTGTGGTGTTCCGCGGGCGAGCTGCTGGGCCGGCCGCAGAGCCTGCGCGAGCATCGCATCGCCCGTGCCGTCGCGCCCGAGGACGTCGCCCACGCCGTCGGCATGGACCTGCGCGGCTATCTGCGCATGGAGGAGAGCGGGCAGTGGCGCGGCAATGAGCGGCAGTCGGCGGCGCTGGCCGAGGTACTGGGTCTGGCCCTGCCCGACTTCGTCGCCGTCACCGGCCGTGAGGCCAAGCTCGCCGACCTGCTGCACAGCGCGGTCACCACCCGCTGGCAGGCCTATGTGCGGCCGGTGATGAAACTGGCGCCCCTGGACAAGGCGGTCGTGGAGGACGTGCTGCAGGAGCTGTACGACGACTACCAGGGGCACATGGCCGCCACCCTCAGCTGGGGCGGCGGCAGCAGGGGTGCCAGCGAGTCCGGCCGGGAGTTCCTCGACCGGATCGTGGAGAACTTCTGGAAGACCGTGGAGGACAAGAGCGCCTAGAAAACCGACTCGGCCTCGTCCATCCGGTCCTTCGGCACCGTCTTCAGTTCGGTGACCGCCTCCGCGAGCGGCACCATCACGATGTCGGTGCCGCGCAGCGCGGTCATCCTGCCGAACTGGCCGCGGTGCGCGGCCTCGACGGCGTGCCAGCCGAAGCGGGTGGCGAGGACACGGTCGTAGGCGGTGGGCACGCCGCCGCGCTGGACGTGGCCGAGGATGACCGGCTTGGCCTCCTTGCCGAGGCGCCGCTCCAGCTCGTACGCCAGCGCGGTGCCGATGCCCTGGAAGCGCTCATGGCCGTACTGGTCGATCTCGCCCTTGCCGTAGTCCATGGTGCCGTCGATGGGGTGGGCGCCCTCGGCGACGCAGATCACGGCGAACTTCTTGCCGCGGGAGAAGCGCTCCTCGACCATCTTGACCAGGTCGGCCGGGTCGAAGGGGCGCTCGGGCAGGCAGATGCCGTGGGCGCCGGCGGCCATGCCGGACTCCAGGGCGATCCAGCCGGCGTGCCGGCCCATGACCTCGACGACCATCACGCGCTGGTGGGACTCGGCCGTGGTCTTCAGGCGGTCCATGGCCTCCGTGGCCACGCCGACCGCGGTGTCGAAACCGAAGGTGCGGTCGGTGGAGGAGATGTCGTTGTCGATGGTCTTGGGGACGCCGACGACCGGCAGGCCCGCGTCGGAGAGCATCCGGGCCGCGGTCAGCGTGCCCTCGCCGCCGATCGGGATCAGCGCGTCGATGCCGAACTCCTCGACCATGTCGGCGGCGCCCTCGCAGGCCTCGCGCAGCCGGTCGCGCTCCAGCCGGGAGGAGCCGAGGATGGTGCCGCCGCGGGCCAGGATGCCGCTGACCGCGTCCAGGTCGAGGGTGCGGTAGTGCCGGTCGAGCAGACCTCGGTAGCCGTCCTCGAAGCCGATGACCTCGTCGCCGTACTGCGCCACCGCCCGGTGCACGACCGACCGGATCACGGCGTTCAGGCCGGGGCAGTCGCCGCCTGCGGTGAGAACTCCGATGCGCATCGTGCTGTGTCTCCTGCTCGCTGTCGGTGCCGGTGAGCCACTGTCGATTGTTTCACGTCCACCGGGGCGGTGAACCACTTGACGGGCGCCTTATCCGGGACCAGGGGTATTGTCAAGAGGGTTCTGCTCACCTTGGTGGGCGATTTTTATGCCGACGACGATGAGGAACGGAGTGGACACGTGACGCGCAGCGTGTACGTGACCGGGATCGACCGCGGTGACGGCCGCCAGGTCGTGGAGCTGGGAGTCATGGAACTCCTGACCCGGCAGGTCGACCGGGTGGGCGTCTTCCGTCCGCTCGTGCACGACGGCCCGGATCGGCTGTTCGAGTTGCTGCGGTCGCGGTACCGCCTCTCGCAGGACCCGGCGACGGTCTACGGCATGGACTACCACGAGGCGTCCGCGCTCCAGGCCGAGCAGGGCACCGACGAACTGGTCTCGGCGCTGGTCGACCGCTTCCACCTGGTGGCCCGCGACTACGACGTCGTCCTCGTCCTCGGCACCGACTTCGCCGACACCCAGCTCCCGGACGAGCTGTCCCTGAACGCCCGGCTGGCCAACGAGTTCGGCGCCTCCGTGATCCCGGTCGTCGGCGGCCGCAAGCAGCCGGCCGAGTCGGTGCTGGCCGAGACGCGCAACGCCTACCGGGCCTACGACGGCCTCGGCTGCGACGTGCTGGCGATGGTCGCCAACCGGGTGGCCCGCGAGGACCGCGACGAGATCGCCGAGCGGCTCGCCACCCGGCTGCCGGTCCCCTGCTACGTCGTCCCCGACGAGCCCGCGCTGTCCGCGCCGACCGTCTCCCAGATCGCCCACGCCCTCGACGCCAAGGTACTGCTCGGCGACGACTCCGGGCTCGCCCGGGACGCGCTGGACTTCGTCTTCGGCGGCGCCATGCTGCCCAACCTCCTCGGCGCCCTGACGCCGGGCTGCCTGGTCGTCACCCCGGGCGACCGCGCCGACCTGGTCGTCGGCTCGCTGGCCGCGCACAGCGCCGGCACCCCGCCGATAGCCGGCGTGCTGCTCACCCTGAACGAGGTGCCGCGCGACGAGATCCTCACCCTCGCCGCCCGCCTCGCCCCCGGCACCCCCGTGCTCTCCGTGACCGGCAACAGCTTCCCCACCGCCGAGCAGCTGTTCTCGCTGGAGGGCAAGCTGAACGCGGCCACCCCGCGCAAGGCGGAGCGGGCGCTCGGCCTCTTCGAGCGGTATGCCGACACCGCCGAGCTGGCCCGCCGGGTCTCGGCGCCGAGCAGCGACCGGGTCACCCCGATGATGTTCGAGCACAAGCTGCTGGAGCAGGCCCGCTCCGACAAGCGGCGGGTCGTGCTTCCCGAGGGCACCGAGGAGCGGGTGCTGCACGCGGCCGAGGTGCTGCTGCGCCGGGGCGTGTGCGACCTGACCCTGCTCGGCCCCGTCGACCAGATCCGCAAGAAGGCCGCCGACCTCGGCGTCGACCTCGGCGACACCCAGCTGATCGACCCGGCCACCTCGGAACTGCGCGACGCCTTCGCCGAGCAGTACGCCCAGATCCGGGCCCACAAGGGCGTCACCGTCGAGCTGGCCTACGACGTCGTCTCCGACGTGAACTACTTCGGCACGCTGATGGTGCAGGAGGGCCTGGCCGACGGCATGGTGTCGGGGTCCGTCCACTCCACGGCCGCCACCATCCGGCCCGCCTTCGAGATCATCAGGACCAAGCCCGACTCCTCGATCGTCTCCTCGGTGTTCTTCATGTGCCTGGCCGACAAGGTGCTGGTCTACGGCGACTGCGCGGTCAACCCGGACCCGAACGCCGAGCAGCTCGCGGACATCGCCGTCCAGTCGGCCGGTACGGCCGCGCAGTTCGGCGTGCAGCCCAGGATCGCGATGCTGTCGTACTCCACCGGTACGTCCGGCTCGGGCGCCGACGTCGACAAGGTGCGCGCGGCCACCGAGCTGGCCCGCTCCCGGCGGCCGGACCTGAAGATCGAGGGGCCGATCCAGTACGACGCGGCCGTGGAGCCGTCCGTCGCCGCGACCAAGCTGCCCGACTCCGATGTCGCCGGGCAGGCGACGGTTCTGATCTTCCCGGACCTCAATACGGGCAACAACACGTACAAGGCCGTGCAGCGTTCGGCCGGCGCGATCGCCGTCGGACCGGTCCTGCAGGGTCTGCGCAAGCCGGTCAACGACCTGTCCCGGGGCGCGCTCGTCCAGGACATCGTCAACACCGTCGCCATCACGGCGATCCAGGCCCAGACGCCCGCCAACTGAGCAGAGAGCATTTCCACACCGTGACCGCGACCCGCGTCCTCGTCCTCAACTCCGGCTCCTCGTCGGTGAAGTACCAGCTGCTCGACATGCGCGACCGCAGCCGGCTCGCCGTCGGACTGGTGGAGCGCATCGGCGAACAGACCTCCCGGCTCAAGCACACCTGCCTCACCTCCGGCGACACCCGCGAGCACAGCGGGCCGATCGCCGACCACGACGCCGCGCTCAAGGCGGTCGCCGAGGAGCTGAGCCGGGACGGCCTGGGCCTGGACTCGCCGGAACTGGCCGCCATCGGGCACCGGGTGGTGCACGGCGGCATGTTCTTCACCGAGCCGACCGTCGTCGACGACGAGGTGCTCGCCGAGATCGAGCGGCTGATCCCGGTCGCCCCGCTGCACAACCCGGCCAACCTCACCGGCATCCGCACCGCGCAGGCGCTGCGCCCCGACCTGCCCCAGGTCGCCGTCTTCGACACCGCGTTCCACACGACGATGCCCGAGTCGGCGGCGCGCTACGCGATCGACCCGAAGATCGCCGACCGCCACCGCATCCGCCGCTACGGCTTCCACGGCACCTCGCACGCGTATGTCGCGCGGGAGACGGCGCGGCTGCTGGGCAAGGACCCGTCCGAGGTCAACGTGATCGTGTTGCACCTGGGCAACGGCGCCTCCGCGTCGGCGGTGGAGCGGGGCCGGTGCGTGGACACCTCCATGGGGCTCACGCCTTTGGAGGGGCTCGTGATGGGTACGCGATCCGGTGATCTGGATCCGGCCGTCATCTTCCATTTGACCCGGGTTGGCGAAATGTCCATGGACGAGATCGACACTCTTCTCAACAAGAGGAGCGGTCTGTTCGGCCTGTGCGGGGACAACGACATGCGGGAGATCCGCCGCCGGATCGACGAGGGCGACGAAGAGGCCGCTCTCGCGTTCGACATTTACATTCACCGGCTCAAGAAGTACATCGGCGCCTATTACGCCGTTCTCGGCACGGTGGACGCGGTCGCGTTCACGGCCGGGGTCGGCGAGAACGCGGCGCCCGTGCGGGAAGCGGCGATCGCGGGCCTGGAGGGGCTGGGCCTGGCGGTCGACCCGGGGCGGAACGCGGTGCGCTCCGGCGAGCCGCGGCTGATCTCGCCGCAGGACGCGCGGGTGGCGGTGGCCGTGGTGCCGACGGATGAAGAACTGGAGATCGCGACGCAGACCTACGCACTGGTCGGAATGAACAACTGAATAGCACCTGAGCGGTGCGGCACTCATTTGTATCTTCCGCCAGACGGAATATTCCGTTGCGAAACAAACCGATAGGATCGCCCCATGCGCCGTTCGAAAATCGTCTGTACTCTCGGCCCCGCGGTCGACTCCCACGAGATGCTCGTCGCCATGATCGAGGCGGGCATGAATGTGGCCCGGTTCAACTTCAGCCACGGCTCCCACGCCGAGCACCAGGCGCGGTACGACCGCGTCCGGGCCGCGTCCAAGGAGACCGGCCGGCCCATCGGCGTCCTCGCCGACCTGCAGGGCCCCAAGATCCGTCTGGAGACCTTCGCCGAGGGTCCGGTCGAGCTCGAACGAGGTGACGAGTTCGTCATCACGACCGAGGACGTGCCGGGCGACAAGCACGTCTGCGGTACGACGTACAAGGGGCTGCCGGGCGACGTCTCGCGCGGCGACCAGGTCCTGATCAACGACGGCAACGTCGAGCTGAAGGTGCTGGACGTCGAGGGCCCCCGGGTCAAGACGATCGTCATCGAGGGCGGTGTGGTCTCCGACCACAAGGGCATCAACCTGCCCGGTGCGGCCGTCAACGTGCCCGCGCTGAGCGAGAAGGACGTCGAGGACCTGCGCTTCGCCCTCCGCATGGGCTGCGACATGGTCGCGCTGTCCTTCGTCCGGGACGCCAAGGACATCCACGACGTGCACCGCGTCATGGACGAGGAGGGCCGCCGGGTCCCGGTCATCGCCAAGGTGGAGAAGCCCCAGGCGGTGCAGAACATGGAGGACGTCGTCGCGGCATTCGACGCCGTGATGGTGGCCCGCGGTGACCTCGCCGTCGAGTACCCGCTCGAAAAGGTCCCCATGGTGCAGAAGCGCCTGATCGAGCTGTGCCGGCGCAACGCCAAGCCGGTGATCGTGGCGACCCAGATGATGGAGTCGATGATCACCAACTCCCGTCCGACCCGCGCCGAGGCCTCCGACGTGGCCAACGCGATCCTGGACGGCGCCGACGCGGTCATGCTGAGCGCCGAGTCGTCGGTGGGCGCCTACCCGGTCGAGACGGTCAAGACCATGTCGAAGATCGTCACCGCGGCCGAGCAGGAGCTGCTCTCCAAGGGCCTGCAGCCGCTGGTGCCGGGCAAGAAGCCGCGCACCCAGGGCGGCTCGGTGGCCCGCGCGGCCTGCGAGATCGCCGACTTCCTCGGCGGCCGCGGCCTGATCGCGTTCACCCAGTCCGGTGACACCGCGCGCCGTCTGTCCCGCTACCGCGCGACCCAGCCGATCATCGCCTTCACCACGGACGAGGCCACCCGTAACCAGCTCACCCTGAGCTGGGGCGTGGAGTCGCACATCGTGCCGTTCGTGAACACCACGGACGAGATGGTCGACCTGGTGGACCAGGAGATCGCCCGGCTGGGCCGCTTCGACGCGGGCGACACGGTCATCATCACGGCCGGCTCGCCCCCCGGCGTCCCCGGCACCACCAACATGCTCCGCGTCCACCACCTGGGCACGCAGGGCAACTGACGGTCCCGGCAAGGGCCTTGCACGGCGCTGAGGGCGCCCCCTGGAATCAGGGGGCGCCCTCAGCTGTGTGCGGCTCCCGAACGGGCTTGCGGGACCGGTCAGTCGGTCGTGTACACATGCATGCCGGGCACATGCAGGTTGCCGCCGAACTGGGCGGCCTGGACCACCTTGACGTTGGTGAAGTAGATCAGCGGGAGGTTCAGCGGGGGCGGGCTGTCCGGCGTGAACTTCATCGGGATCAGGCCGAACAGGTTGCCCGAGATGCTCTCGGTGTACATCACGGTGTCGCCGCCCCGGATGGTGGACGTCGACCCCTTGGCAGCCTGCACGTGGTAGGTCTTGCCGGACAGCTTGTCCTTCACCGTCTGGTGCAGGTCGCCGATGTCCGTGCCGCCGGAGATGACGTACTTGAGCACCTTCTTGGTGGTGCCGGACGCCGTCTTCACCTCGACGATGCCCTTGTAGTCGGCGCCCTTCAGCAGGAGCGAGCTGGCGTCCAGGTACCAGGGGTCGTCGGCCACCGGCACCTTGTTGTCGACGCCGCTGACGTCGTCCGTGGCCTTGGGACAGTTCTCCGCCGAGGCGGAGTCGCTCGCGGACGGGCTCGGCGTGGCGGACCCCGCCGTGTCCTTGACCGTCCTGGTGGTGTCCCCGGCCGTCCTGGAGACCGTGTCGGTGGTCTTCTTCACCGTGTCCCCGGCCGTCTTGTCCACCGTGTCCCCGACCGTCTTGGTGGTCTTGGAGACGGTGTCACCGACGGTGTCGGAGACCTTGGAACCGGAGGACGACGCATCCGACGTGGACGAATCCGGCGTGGAGGGGTGCGAGGACGCGCTCGCCGACGGGGTCGCGGACGGCGTCGCGCTCGCGGCCGAGCTGCCGGAGTCCGTGCCGCCGGTGAGGATGCCGCCGAGCGTGTCGCCGATGGTGTCCAGCAGGCCGCCGCCGCTCTTGGAGGCCGACGGGGTGGGCGTGGCCGTGGCATCGCCGGAGGACGACGAGCCGGAGCCCGAGTCCGACCCGGAGGAGCTGGAGGAGCCGGAGGTCGCGGTCGGCTTGGGCGTGGCCTTGTCACCGGAACCTGAATCCGGCGAAGAGGACGTGCCCGAGTCGCCGGACTTCGTGTCCTTCGAGTCCTTGGCGTCGGCGCTCGCCGAGGGCGACGGGGTGGCCTTGTCACCGGACGCGCTCTCCGAGGCGGAGGGCGAGGGCGACGACGAGGCGTCCTTGGAGTCGCCCAGCGCCTTGACGCAGTCCTGGTAGTCCGCCGCCTTCTGGCTGTTGGACGTACCGGCACTGTCCGCGAGGGCCAGCGAGGACGTGAAGCCCATGCCCATCAGCACCGCCGTCGGCATCGCCACGGAGGCGATCGCCTTCCCGGCCGGCATGTGGAACCTGGTGAACAGCGGCTTCCTGGGTGCCGCGTGGCGGGGCCCGGTTCTCGCGCGGGACCCGTCCACATCGGTCCCGCGGGTCACCTCGTCAGCCGGCACTGTGCCTCCCGTTCGCCCCGTTGGCCGGGCTCGTTCCTGACAGGTCGTTCTCCCCAGGTGCGGTGAAGCCCTGGTAGGGCACATCACCCAGCCCGTCCGTGCGCTGCTGGGGCAGCGGCGCGGTCTGCGGGTCCCCGCCCTCGCCCGGCGCCGCCTCGGCGGGCGGCTGCTGCTGCGGCGGGGCACCCGGCGACCAGGCGATGGCCATCGCTCCGCCGGTCAGCGAGAACACGAAGCCGACGATGAAGCCGCCGATGTTGGACAGCGGGATGGACACCAGCGCCAGGAGAATCGCCGCGACACCCGCGAACACCCGGATGTGCCGCTGGAACCAGAGCGTGATGCCGAGGACGATGAGCAGCGCACCGATGATCAGGGAACTGGAGCCGCCGGGCGTCCCCATCGTCATCGTGAGATGGCCCAGCTGCAGGTGTGCGTAGGGAAAGTACAGGATGAGAAAGCCGCCGAGCATGACGAACAGTCCGGCCCAGAACGGACGGGTGCCCCGCCAGGCGCGGAACTGCAGCCTCCGGCGGGTGAACTGGCCGGGTGCGGCGGCAGAGGTCTCGGCGCTCATGGAAAACAGCTCCCTGGTGCGGCGTTGCTGTGGTGGTGATGTGAGCCGTGTGTGAAAACGCGGCCGGTGGCGGAACGGGCGGGGGCGCCATTGGCTCCCCCGCCCGTCACCGAGCGCCTAGTAGCACTCGATTCCCTTGCCGTCGCCCTTGTGCAGCGACATGTGGAGACCACTGAGCTTGAACGTGCCGGCGGTGGTGGCCCACGCCGTCTGCCGCACGTTGGTCAGATCGGCCGAGTCGGCCTGCTGGGCGAAGCCGTACGGGTTGGCCTGCTCCCCGTTGCCCTTCATGCCCGGACCCTTGCTCGCGTCCTTGGCAGCCACACCGATGTCGATGTTGTTGAAGGTCGCGTCGGCGGCCAGGTCATCGACGTCGATGAAGAGGTTGTGAGCCTGAACCGCGTCGTGACCCTTGCCGCCGGCCTCCAGCCGGAGGGTGACCGAACCGAAGAACGGCACATCCGGGGTGACCACGGACTGGCACATGTTCGTGATCGAGGCGTCCTTGAACGACGAGACGGCGACGGGGTGGGCCGTCTTCTTCCCGTCGAGCGTGTAGCCGCTGTCGATCGCGCCGTACTGGGCGAAACCCTCGCCGTGCAGGCTGTCAGCCGTCACCTTGAACTGCTGACCCGACACGCTGAACGAGGCAGCAAGAGCGCCCTGCGCGAGGGCGACACCTATGCATGCCGTGGCGGCGACGCTGGGCACCATGACCACAGCGAACCGCTTCCATCTGGTCCCGCCACGCACCTGGGACTCCATATTTCCTCCTTCTCGGACGTACATCTCCTGGCCCGGACTCGCCGCAGTCGGCGGCTCAGCCGGGCAGGGATGGGAGAAGTGCTACGTCCTCGGGAAGGAGAGCGCCCGCACTCGGAGGCGCGAACCGCACCCGAATCACCGGCGATCACCCCCGAGCGACAACCACTGGTCGCGCCTGACACGCATCACGCACAACCCTGCTGGACAGGCTTCGCCGGCCGGCGAAGACCCCCCTGCCCTGGACCCGGCGCCACTGCCGCCGGCCCTGCTCGGTGGGGACCCAGATTCTCCCGTCACCCGACCGGATGCCGGGGTACGGAAATGGACCGAGCGTCGCCGATCGTGGTGCATTCTCGCGCCGGACACAAGGGGGTTCGTTACTGGCTAGTAACGGGCGGATAACCGGAGGACGACCGACCGGTCTCGAAGTGCGACTCTGGGTGGCATCCAGGGGCAGAGCAAAGCCGTTGATCCCTGGACGAAACCAGACAGACCAACGGCCTCGACTTACTCGGAGTAACAGATTGCGCGATTACCAAGATTTGGTAAAGCGCAGTCGCCCTGACGCCTCGTCGGCAAATCTTTCACCCCGGCATCACAAGCCGTGGTGTTTAGCAACTGGTCAGAACAGGGCGCGCGCGAGCGCTCTGCGTGCGCCCACCACGCGCGCGTCCTCGGGCCCCACGACCTCGAACAGCTCCAGCAGCCGACGCCGTACCGTGTCCCGGTCGTCACCGGCCGTGCGCTGCACGGTCTCGATCAGCCGGCCGAAGGCGTCCTCGACATGCCCGCCCACCAGGTCCAGGTCGGCGGCGGCGATCTGCGCGTCGACGTCCTTCGGCCTCTCGGCAGCCTCCTGACGGACCTTCTGCGGATCGAAGCCCTGCACCCGCTGCAGCAACTCGGCCTGCGCCAGGCCCAGTTTCGCCTCGGGGTGGGCCGGGTCGTCGGCCAGTACGTTCTTGTAGGCCTGGACGGCACCGGCCAGGTCACCGGCGTCCAGGGCCTGCGCGGCGGCGTTCAGCAAGGCGTCGTACGGACCCGCCTGCTCGACGGCCGCACCGCCGCCCGGCTGCGCGTCCGGGTCGACACTCAGGCCGGTGATGCCGAACCGCTGCTCGGCGACCTGCACCAGCTGGTCCAGGGTCTGCCGGATCTGCTGCTCGCCGGCCGCTCCCTGGAACAGCGGCAGCGCCTGTCCGGCCACAACGGCGAACACGGCCGGGATGCCCTGCACCCCGAACTGCTGCATCAGCATCTGGTTGGCGTCGACGTCGATCTTGGCGAGGAGGAAGCGCCCGTCGTACTCGACGGCCAGCCGCTCCAGGACCGGGCTCAGCTGCTTGCAGGGCTGGCACCACTCGGCCCAGAAGTCGATGACGACGGGCACCTCGGCGGAGCGCTGGAGGACATCGCTCTCAAAGCCCGCCTCATCGACGTCGATGACGAGATCGGCCGGGGAGACGGCCCCCGTGCCGCCCTGCCGGGCGGCCTCCGCGCGCGTCTGCTCGGCCTTGGCCTTGGCCTCCTGGGCCGCCTTCACCGCGGCGAGGTCGACGACGCCGCTCATGGACATGTTCCGTGGCTGCATGCGTCTATCCTCCCCCGTTACCGCGTCGGAATGAAAAAGCAGTGGGTGCGGGCGCCGGGTCCCCACCCCACGCCGCATGAATCGCCGCTCGTGTACGTCCCTCACGAGCTTTCGCTACGAGTCGTAGCGTAATGCCATGCAGGGGCCGCGCGACACCACACCCCGGTGATCTCCCTCACGACCGCACAGTTCCCGCCGGTTATGGTCAAGGGATGCAGAGCCGCACTCCCGCCAGCCGAACCGGTCGTCCGCGCAGCGCCGCCGCGGACACCGCGATCCTGGCCGCGACCAGGGATGCGCTGGTGGAACTGGGCTGGTCCAAGCTCACCCTGGGAGACGTGGCGACGCGTGCCGGCGTCGCGAAGACGACGCTGTACCGCCGCTGGGCCGGCAAGCCGGAGCTGGTGTGCGACGCCGTGGCGGAGCTGTTCGACGAACTGGAACTCCCCGACCGCGGCAGCCTCGCGGCCGACATCGAGGGCGTGGTTCTGCAGTTCGCGGCGATCCTGGCCCGCCCGGAGGCGAAGAGCGGCCTGATGGCGGTGGTCGCCGAGTCCACCCGCGACGACGCCCTGCGCGAGCGCATCCGCGCCTCCATCGTGGAGCGTCAGATGCGGCTGGTTCTGGAGGGCCGCGCACGGGCCCAGCAGCGGGGCGAACTCCCCCCGGAACCCGACCCGGAGGAGTCCGCCCGCACGGTCGACCTGATCTTCGACATGGTCGCGGGCGCAGTGGTCCACCGCACCCTGGTGAGCGGCAAGCCGGCCGACGAGGAGTGGGTACGCGGTTTCACGCGCGTACTGCTGCTGGGCCTGGCTTCTGAGCCGACCGGGTCCTAGAAGCCGGCCGGCTCGGTGTACACCCCCCACTCGTCCCGCAGCACACCGCAGATCTCCCCCAGCGTGGCCTCGGCCCGCACGGCGTCCAGCATCGGCTCGATCATGTTGTCCCCGGACCGCGCCGCACCCAGCATGGCCTCCAGCGCGGAGCGCACCGCGGACTCGTCCCGCGCCGTCTTCCGCTCGGAGAGCACCCGCACCTGCTCCCGCTCCACCTCATGGCTGACCCGCAGGATCTCCAGGTCCCCGGTGACGGACCCGGTGTGCACATTGACGCCTACGACCCTCTTGTCGCCCTTCTCCAGCGCCTGCTGGTACCGGAAGGCGGACTCGGCGATCTCGCCGGTGAACCAGCCGTCCTCGATCCCGCGCAGGATCCCGGAGGTGATCGGCCCGATCGGGTGCCGCCCGTCCGGGTGGGCCCGAAGCCCCCGCTCCTTGATCTGCTCGAAGATCTTCTCCGCGTCGGCCTCGATCCGGTCCGTCAGCTGCTCGACGTACCAGGAACCGCCCAGCGGGTCGGCCACGTTGCCGACCCCGGTCTCCTCCATCAGCACCTGCTGCGTGCGCAGCGCGATCTCCGCCGCCTGCTCGGAGGGCAGGGCGAGCGTCTCGTCCAGCGCGTTGGTGTGCAGCGAGTTGGTCCCGCCGAGCACGGCGGCCAGCGCCTCCACGGCGGTACGGACCACGTTGTTGTACGGCTGCTGCGCGGTCAGCGAGACCCCGGCGGTCTGCGTGTGGAACCGCAGCCACTGGGCCTTGTCGCTCTTCGCGCCGTACACGTCCCGCATCCAGCGCGCCCAGATGCGGCGCGCGGCCCGGAACTTGGCGATCTCCTCGAAGAAGTCGACGTGCGCGTCGAAGAAGAAGGAGAGTCCCGGCGCGAACACATCCACGTCGAGACCCCGGCTGAGCCCCAGCTCCACGTACCCGAAGCCGTCGGCCAGCGTGTACGCCAGCTCCTGTGCGGCCGTCGCGCCCGCCTCGCGGATGTGGTAGCCGGAGACGGACAGCGGCTTGTAGGCGGGGATGCCGGCGGCGCAGTACTCCATCAGGTCGCCGATGAGGCGCAGATGCGGTTCGGGCTGGAAGAGCCACTCCTTCTGCGCGATGTACTCCTTGAAGATGTCCGTCTGGAGGGTCCCGTTGAGCACTCCCGGATCCACGCCCTGCCGCTCGGCGGCGACCAGGTACATGCAGAAGACGGGCACGGCCGGACCGCTGATGGTCATGGACGTCGTCACATCGCCCAGCGGGATGTCCTTGAACAGGACCTCCATGTCTGCGGCCGAGTCGATGGCGACGCCGCAGTGCCCGACCTCGCCGAGCGAGCGGGGGTCGTCGGAGTCGCGGCCCATCAGCGTCGGCATGTCGAAGGCGACGGACAGTCCCCCACCACCGGCGGCGAGGATCATCTTGTACCGCTCGTTGGTCTGCTCGGCGTTGCCGAACCCGGCGAACTGCCGGATCGTCCAGGTACGCCCGCGGTAGCCGGTCGGATGGAGGCCGCGGGTGAAGGGGTACTCCCCGGGCCAGCCGATCCGCTCGAATCCCTCGTACGTGTCGCCCGGTCGGGGCCCGTACACCGGCTCCACGGGGTCGCCGGAGAGCGTGGTGAAGTCAGCGTCGCGCTTGCGCGCGGCGTCGTAGCGGGCCTGCCAGCGCCGGCGGCCCTCCTCGATGGCGTGAGCGTCCATGCCTTCGAATTTACTTGGACGTCCTAGTAAATGTCGATGGCTGACCGCCGCACGACGCTCGTACGGCGGTGGAGCGGGGACCTCAGGCCTCGGCGACGGCCGGGGCCTGGCCGGCGACCTTGGCCTCCAGCTCGCGGCTGATCTTCCGCTCGACGATGAAGGCGGCGGTGGGGATGGTCCCCGCGAGCAGCACCCACAGCTGCTTGCCGACGGGCCACTTCGCCTTCGAACCCAGGTCGAAGGCGAAGACCAGGTAGATCACGTACAGCCAGCCATGGGCGATGGCGACGACCCGGGTGAAGTCCGCGGCGCCGTCGATGTGGAGCCCGTACTTCGCGATCATGCTCAGGCACAGCAGCACCAGCAGGACACCGGTGGTGTAGGCCATGACGCGGTAGCGGGTCAGCACGCTCTTTTTCATGAAGTCGAGCGTAACCACCCGTTCCGGGAGATCTTTCCCGGGGTCGGCCGAGGGGTCACTCCTCGTCGAAGTCGTGTGCCGCGATGCGCAGCGGCCGGAGCAGCGCGAAGATCTCCGCACACTCCTCCGCGTCGTACACGCCGAGCCCGAAGTCCATGGCCATGAGGTCGCGGGTGGCCGCGTCGACCACCTCGCGGCCCTTGTCGGTGATGACGGCGAGGGTGCCGCGCCCGTCGTTGGGATTGGGCCGCTTGGCCACCAGCCCGGACCTCACCAGCCGGTCGACGGTGTTCGTGACGGACGTCGGATGCACCATCAGCCGCTCGCCGATCTTGGACATGGGCAGCTCACCGGCCTTGGAGAAGGTGAGCAGCACCAGCGCCTCGTACCGCGCGAACGTCAGTCCGTACGGCTTGACCACCGCGTCCACCTCGGCGAGCAGGATCTGCTGGGCCCGCATGATCGAGGTGATCGCGGCCATGGACGGCACGTTTCCCCAACGCTGCTTCCAGAGCTCGTCGGCGCGGGCGATGGGGTCGAAGGGGAGGCTGAGAGGCTTGGGCACGTCATCAGACCCTACCGGCCGGTCATATTCCGGGCAGCCCCGTCTCGGCTTTCGGTCGCCCGAGCCGCGGCGGCGAGGCCGCAGCAGCACAGGACGCCCACCGCACCGGCCCCCGCCACCGCCGCCCGTACGCCCGCCACCTGCGCGGCCACCCCGGCCAGCGCCATGCCGACGCCCTGGACGGTCATCAGCCCGGCGCTCAGCACGGTCATGGCCCGCCCGCGCAGCTCCTCCGGCACGGCCCGGACGAACCACTGGTCCAGGCCCAGGGTGTACGCCGAGCCGGCCCCGGACAGCAGCAGGAGCAGCAGCGAGGCGGTGAGCCCGGGGCGCAGGGCGAAGCCGAGGTACGGCAGCAGGGTCAGACACAGCAGGGGAAGCGCGACGCGTTCGCGTGCCAGGGGTGCGAGCCTGGCACCGGCGAACAGCTCGCCTGCCACCGTGCCGACCGGCAGCGCGCACATCAGCAGCCCGAGACCCGTGGAACCGCTGCCCAGCTCGTCCGCGTACGGCGCCGCCAGTGCCTCGGGGACGACCGAGAACGCCGCCGGCATCCAGAACAGGAGCAGCAGGACGCGCACCCGGCGGTCGGCGAACAGCGGGCGCAGACCCGGCGCGGTGTCCGTGCGCCGGTCGGTGCGGGCGGGGCGGTGCCGGGTGCCGCAGCGCAGCAGCACGGCGGAGGCGAGGAACGTGCCCACGGTGATCAGCAGGGCATGGCGCGGGCTGACGGCGGTGAGCAGCAGACCGCCGAGGCCGTAGCCGACGAGCAGGGTGCTCTGGGCGACGATCCGCAGCAGGGAGCGGCCGAGCACGAACAGGTCGCCGTCGCCGAGGACGTCGGCCAGCGTGGCCATGCGGGTGCCGGCGAACACCGGGGAGACGACGGCCGGCGCGCAGCGCAGCGCGAGGAGCAGGCCGATACCGGCGCCGGGGACGGTCATCAGGGCCACGCAGCCGGCGCACACCAGGTCGCAGCCGACGAGCACCCGGCGGGCCGGGAAGCGGTCGGCGACGGGTGCGAGGAGGGTGCCGCCGACGGCGTACGGCAGGAAGCCCAGTGCGAAGGTGAGCGCGCTGAGCAGGGGCGAGCGGGTGAGGTCGTAGACGAGGACGGTCAGCGCGATCTCGCTGACGATCACGCCGACCATGGACAGCACATGGGCGGCGAAGACGGCCCGGAACTCGGGCACGGCGAAGACACGGCGGTAGCCGGCGGGCGCCGGGGCGGCCTGCGGTGGTGCGGACATGCCGGGCAGCGTGCCGGGAGACGGACCGGCAGCCGTAGAGTTTCGGCTCCAGCCGAATCTTCCCCGGAGGTCGCCCGTGCCCTCGCGTCTGCACTTCGGTGACGACGACTTCCTGCGCTGCCGGTTCGCGATCTCGCCGCTGTGGGAGACACAGGAGGCGGTGCGCACCCTCAACCGGCCCGACCGGCACGCCTACCAGGCGCCCTGGCTGCGCCGGATCAGGGACGCGGCGGCCGGGCTCGACCTGGCTCCGCTGTGGCTGCTGATGCCCCGGCGCGGGCACTCACCGGACTGGCTCGGCGCACCACCGATCGGACCGGCGGCCACGTTCGAGGAGGAGATCGCGGCCGTACGGGCGTCCGACCCGGAAGCGGCCCGCGAGGACACCGCCCAGTCGCTGGCCTGCACCCCGGGCGCGCTTCGGTCGCCGCGGGGCCGGGCCTGGCTCGCGGACCCGGCACGGATGATCCAGGAGCTGGCGGACGCCATGGAGGCGGCCTGGCGGGCCCTGATCGCGCCGCACTGGCCCCGGCTGCGGGCGCTGCTGGAGGCGGACGTGGCCTTCCACTCGCGGCGGCTGGCCGAGGTGGGGCTCGGCACGCTGCTGCCGGAACTGGACGGCCGGCTGTCCTGGGACGGCCGTACGCTGACGCTCGCGCTGCACACCGAGCACACCCGCGACCTCGACGGCCGGGGCCTGGTCCTGATGCCGAGCGTGTTCTCGTGGCCCGACGTGATCACGGGTTTCGAGCCCCCGTGGCAACCCACGCTGGTCTACCCGGCCCGCGGCATCGCCGGCCTGTGGACCGAGCCGGGCGCCGGAACCCCGGAGGCGCTGGTACGGCTGCTGGGCCGCAACAGGGCGGCGGTCCTGTCCGCGCTGGACGAACCGGCGACCACCTCGGCCCTGGCCCACCGGCTGCGACTCGCCCCGTCGTCGGTGTCGTCCCACCTGACGGTGCTGCGCGACGCGGGCCTGCTGACGGCACGCCGGTACGGCCACCAGGTGCTGTACGAACGCACACCCCTGGGCATGGCCCTGACGGCGGGACACCCGGCCTAGGCGCCCGGCCCCTGGGCCAGATACCGCTCCACCGTCTCCACCTTGGAGGTGAGCCCATCGCTCACGCCGGGGCGGATGTCGGCCTTGAGGACGAGGGAAACCCGCGGCGCCCGTTCCTCCACGGCGGCGACCGCCCGCTTGACGACGTCCATGACCTGGTCCCAGTCGCCCTCGACGGACGTGAACATCGCGTCGGTGCGGTGGGGCAGGCCCGACTCGCGGACCACGCGAACGGCGTCGGCGACGTACTCCCCCACGTCCTCGCCGACCCCGAGGGGCGTCACGGAGAAGGCGACGATCATGCGTTCACGACTCCTTCCTTGCGGGCGCGGGCCGCGATGACGGCGTCCTCGGCCTCGCGGCGCAGCTTGCGCTCGGCGAAGAAGCCACCCGTGGGCAGCACCGAGAGAAGGAAGTAGAGGAGCCCGGTCCGCACGGGCCACTTGGTGCGGTTCCAGGCGTCCGCCCAGAAGATCACGTACAGGACGAACAGGACGCCGTGGACCGCGCCCATCACGGGGACCGCGTTGAAGTCGGTGGTGCGCTTCAGCACCGAGCAGACGAGCAGGATCAGGAAGGACACGGCCTCCGGGGCCGAGACCAGGCGGAGGCGGCGGAGGGCGGTGGCGGTCTTGATGTCCACGAGTCACCTTCGATGGGAGGGACGTCCACGGTTTGTGAACGCAAGCACAAACGTCCGCCCATTGTGGCAAACGGTGACCCCAGGGGTCCGCTCAGGGTCGATATCCACCCACAGGACCTGTTCCGTCCACCCGTGCCGCCGCTACTTTCACTGCGTGGCGACGTTCCGACTGCAGGGAAACAAGGTGCTCGCCGTCGACATGACCGGGGACGCCGTGAAGGCGAAGAACGGCTCGATGGTCGCGTACGACGGGCAGATGAGCTTCAAGAGGCTGAGTGGTGGCGGGGAAGGGCTGCGCGGCATGGTGACGCGGCGGCTCACCGGCGAGCAGATGACGGTGATGGAGGTGAAGGGGCACGGCACCTGCTGGTTCGCGGACCGCGCCGCGGAGATCAACCTGGTCGGCCTCCACGGGGACAAGCTCTACGTGGAGTCGAGCAACCTGCTCGCGACCGACGCGGGACTGCGCACGGGCACGACGTTCACCGGCCTGCGCGGGGCCTCGCAGGGCAACGGGCTGTTCACGACGACCGTCGAGGGGCACGGGCAGGCCGCGATCATGTCCGACGGGCCGGCGGTGGTGCTCCGGGTCGCCCCGCAGTACCCGCTGATCGTCGACCCGGGCGCGTACATCGCCCATCAGGGCAGCGTCCGGCAGTCCTTCCAGTCCGGCGTGACGTTCCGCACACTCCTCGGGGAGGGCGGCGGCGAGGCCTTCCAGATCCGCTTCGAGGGCGACGGACTGGTGTATGTGCAGCCGAGCGAGCGGAACACGATCGCGGGGGATCTGTAGCCATGGCCTTCCGAGAGATCAACTCCAAGATGGTCGAGGCGACCGTGCTGCCCGGCCGGCGGCTGTTCAGCCAGCGCGGCGCGATGCTCGCCTACAAGGGGGACGTGTCCTTCACGCCGAACCTCCAGGGCGGCCAGGGCGGGCCGGCATCCATGATCGGGCGCCGGGTGACGGGCGAGGCGACCCCGCTGATGACCGTCGAGGGCAACGGCACGGTCTTCTTCGGGCACGGCGGCCACCACGTCCATGTCATCCACCTCACGGGCGACACCCTCTACGTCGAGGCCGACCGCCTGCTCGCCTTCGAGGGCACGCTCCGGCAGGGGACGATGTTCATGGGCTCCCAGGGCGGCGTGATGGGCCTGGTCCGGGGCCAGGTCACCGGGCAGGGCCTGTTCACCACCACCCTGCAGGGCCAGGGCTCCGTCGCCGTGATGGCACACGGCGGCGTCTTCGAGATCCCGGTCACCCCCCGGCGGCCGGTCCATGTCGACCCGCAGGCCTACGTCGCCCACCACGGCGAGGTCCGCAACAGGCTGTCCACCGCGCTCGGCTGGCGCGAGATGGTGGGCCGCGGCTCCGGGGAGGCCTTCCAGCTGGAGCTGAGCGGCAACGGCACGGTCTACGTCCAGGCCTCGGAGGAAAAGCTGTGAGCGCGCACGCAGGCATGTACGGCACCCCCGGCGGCCCGGTGGTGCACGACCCGATGACACTGCCCGCCGACGACAACGTGAACGCGTACACGTTCTGCGTCGAGCTCAAGAACGGGCAGTGGTTCCTGCAGAAGGGGAAGATGATCGCCTACTACGGGGCGATCGAGTTCAACGGCATCGGGCACGGGCGACTCGACCGACTTGTCCGTACCTCGTTCCATTCGCCACTGCACGCGAGCGACTGGGTCGTGGCGGAGGGCTCCGGCAAGATGCTGCTGGCCGACCGGGCGTTCGACGTCAACTCCTACGACCTGGACGACGGGAACTTGACCATTCGCGCGGGCAACGTGCTCGCTTTTCAGCCAAGTCTCGCACTCAAACAATCGATCGTGCCGGGTTTTCTGACCCTTATCGGAACCGGAAAGTTTGTGGCCGCATCTAACGGTCCGGTGGTGTTCATGGAACCTCCGATCCGGGTCGACCCGCAGGCGCTCGTCGGGTGGGCCGACTGCCCGTCACCGTGCCATCACTACGACCACGGCTATCTGACGGGTGTACTGGGCGGTCTACGTGCAATGACGGGCCTCGGCGGGGTTTCCGGGGAGGAGCACCAGTTCGAGTTCGCGGGCGCCGGGACGGTCCTGCTGCAGTCGTCGGAGACCCTTATGGGCGAGGCGGCGACGGGGGTCGTTCCGTCCGAACCCGGGGTGCCCGGAGGTGGCGCAGCGGCACCGGATGGACACGGTCAGCAACCCTCGGGTGCACCGCGCCTTCCCGGACAGCTGGGGGACCTCCAGCGTCGCTTCGGGCTGTGAGCGGTAGTCTGCGGAGTGTGACGTCGAACGCGTGCGCACTGTCACACCACCCGAAGTAGTTCGTCATTCAACTTCTTAGGTAGACTTCATTCATGGAGACCGAGACGGCCACGCGCTGGCTGACCGATGCGGAGCAGTGCGCCTGGCGCACCCACCTGGAGGTCAACAGGCTGTTGACGTACCAGCTGGAGAAGGATCTGCAGCCGTTCGGCCTGACGATGAACGACTACGAGATCCTCGTCAATCTGTCCGAGTCGGACGACGTACGGATGCGGATGAGTGACCTCGCCTCCGCGACGCTGCAGTCCAAGAGCCGGCTCTCGCACCAGATCACGCGGATGGAGAACGCGAACCTGGTACGCCGCGAGAACTGCGAGTCCGACCGGCGGGGGCTGTACGCCGTGCTGACCGAGCACGGCATGGAGACGATGAAGAAAGTGGCGCCACACCATGTGGCGTCCGTGCGGCGGCACTTCATCGATCTGCTGTCGCCCGAGGCGCTGATAGAGCTGGACAAGGCGCTCAAGCCGATCGCGGAGCATCTGCGCGGTCAGCGCGGACGTCCGTAGCCGCCGGATCCGGCAGCTGCGAGCCGACGGCGGGGCGGAGCGCTCACACACCGCTCCGCCCGCCGGCATCTGCGACCTGCTGCGGGCCGTCACAGCAGGCGGGCGGGGTGCTCCCCGTCCCCCGTGCGAGCCGCGCCCCGGGCCACGGTCAGCGCGGTCAGCAGCATCACCGCACCGGTCACCGCGAAGCACAGCGCCGGTGGCAGCCGGCCGACCAGCACCCCGGAGACCGCGGCACCCGCCGTACCGCCCGCGTTGAGGGCCGTGTTGACCCAGGCACCGGCCCGGACCCGGGCATCGGGCGGCGCGGTCTCGTCGGCGACGAGGTACGCGGTGGTGATCAGCGGGGACACGAAGAGCCCGGCGGCCGCCACCGCCAGGGCGAGCGTGCCCACCCCGTGCGCCAGCCCGGCGGCGCACAGCACCAGACCGAGTCCGGCCGCCTGCAGGGGCAGTCGTGCACCGGCGGTGGCCCGCCACGAGACGGCACCGTTGAGCAGCCCGCCGACGGCGCTTCCGGCGGACAGTGCGGCGAGCACCCAGCCCGCACTGCCCCCGCTGCCGTGCCCCTCGGCGAACGCCACCACCAGCAGCTCGACCACGCCCAGCGCAAGACCGACCCCCGCGGCGGCGACCACCGGCCGCGCCGGCCCGCGCAGCACCCGCCGTCCGGCCGGGCGCCGGTCCCGCTCGCGCCCGCCCGCCGGTACCGCACGCACCGCGGGGGACGACACGAACCCCGCTGTTCCCGCCGCCATCAGCACCGCCCCGGCGAGCACACCGGCCGCCGGCGGGGCGAACCCGACGAGCACCCCGACCAGCAAAGGTCCCGTCACGAACAGCAGTTCCTCGGCGACGGCGTCGAGGCTGTAGGCACGCTGCAGCAGCGCCGGGTCCGGGGCGAGCCGCCCCCACACGGCCCGCATGGTGGGCCCGAGCGGCGGCGTACAGGCCCCGGCGGCGGCCGTCACGGCGCCGAGGACGAGCGGCGGGGCGGCGCCGGGGCGCCAGAGGGTCATCGTCAGCAGCCCGAGCAGCGCGACGTGGGTCCCGGCCATCGGGGCGAGCACGCGCCGCGGCCCGTACCGGTCGATGAGGCCCGCCCGGGCGGGCGACAGGAAGACGCTGGTGGCGGAGAACAGCGCCATGACGGTGCCCGCCACCGCGTACGACCCGGAGGCCCGGGTCACGGCGAGCATCAAGGACAGCGGCGCGACGCCGTACGAGAGCCTGCCGAGCAGGGCGGCGGCGAAGGTACGGCGCGCATGCGGGATGCGCAGGACGGCGGCGTACGAGGGCTCGTCGTCGCCGGAGGCGGGGGGAGGGCAGGCGGTGACAGGCCCTTGGGGCCGCGAAGGGTGCGTGGACACGCTGGGGTTCCTCTGCGGGAGGCGGAAGAGGGGACGCCGAAGGACGCGGTGGCCGTGTGGTCGGCCGCCGCGGTCCGGTGTGCGCTCTACGCCATGGAGAGGAACATGCCGGTCAACCTAGCAGCATGATCGGCACCTCGGGACCCTCAGCCCTCCGTCAGGCCCGCGACCAGCTCGTCCGCCGCGCGGTACGGGTCCAGCTCGCCCGAGACGATGCGCTCCGCGAGCGCGCTCAGGCGGCGGTCCCCGTGCAGGTCGCCGATGCGTTCACGCAGCGCGGTGACGGCGATGGTCTCCACCTCGCGGGCCGCCCGCGCCCTGCGGCGCTCGGCGAGCACGCCGCGCTCCTCCATCCAGGCGCGGTGCTTCTCCAGGGCTTCGACGACCTCGTCGACGCCCTCGGCGCGGGCCGCGACCGTCTTCACGATCGGCGGGCGCCAGTCGCCGGGGCCGCGTGACTCGCCGAGGCCCAGCATGTGGTTCAGCTCTCGGGCGGTGGCGTCGGCGCCGTCCCGGTCCGCCTTGTTGACGACGTACACGTCGCCGATCTCCAGGATGCCCGCCTTGGCCGCCTGGATGCCGTCGCCCATGCCGGGGGCCAGCAGCACGACGCTCGTGTCCGCCTGGGAGGCGATCTCGACCTCCGACTGGCCGACGCCGACCGTCTCGACCAGGATCACGTCGCAGCCGGCCGCGTCGAGGACGCGGATCGCCTGGGGGGCCGCCCAGGCGAGACCGCCCAGGTGGCCCCGGGTGGCCATGGAACGGATGTAGACGCCGGGGTCGGAGGCGTGCTCCGACATACGGACGCGGTCACCGAGCAGGGCGCCGCCCGAGAACGGCGAGGACGGGTCGACGGCCAGGACGCCGACCCGTTTGCCCTGCTTGCGGTAGGCCGTGACGAGGGCGGAGGTGGAGGTGGACTTGCCGACGCCGGGGGAGCCCGTCAGGCCCACCACATACGCGTTGCCGGTCAGCGGGGCCAGCGCCGCCATGACCTCCCTGAGCTGCGGGGACGCCCCCTCCACCAGGGAGATCAGCCGGGCCACGGCCCGTGGCCGGCCTTCCCTGGCCTGGGCCACCAGAGAGGAGACGTCCTGCATCAAACAGCTCCGTTCACTTCAGCGAATACCGTCAGCGGCGTACCGGGACCTCAGGCCTTCGGTACCCGCACGATGAGCGCGTCACCCTGGCCGCCGCCACCGCACAGCGCGGCCGCGCCGACCCCGCCGCCGCGGCGCTTGAGTTCGAGCGCCAGGTGCAGCACGAGCCGGGCGCCGGACATGCCGATCGGGTGACCCAGGGCGATCGCACCACCGTTCACGTTCACCTTTTTGGTGGACACGCCGAGGTCCTTCATTGACTGCACGGCGACCGCGGCGAACGCCTCGTTGATCTCGATCAGGTCGAGGTCGGAGACCTCCAGGCCCTCCTTCTTCAGGGCGTGCCGGATGGCGTTGGACGGCTGCGACTGCAGGGAGTTGTCCGGGCCGGCCACATTGCCGTGCGCGCCGATCTCGGCGAGCCACTCCAGGCCCAGCTCCTCGGCCTTGGCCTTGCTCATCACGACCACGGCCGCCGCACCGTCCGAGATCTGCGAGGAGGAGCCCGCGGTGATCGTGCCCTCGCGGGAGAAGGCCGGGCGGAGCTTGCCCAGCGACTCGGCCGTGGTGTCGCCGCGGATGCCCTCGTCCTTGCTGAACAGCACCGGGTCGCCCTTGCGCTGCGGGATCTCCACCGGGGTGATCTCGGCCTCGAACAGGCCGTTCTTCTGCGCGGCGGCGGCCCGCTGGTGGGACAGGGCGGCGATCTCGTCCTGCTCGGGGCGCTGGATGCCGAGCCGCGTGTTGTGCTTCTCCGTCGACTCGCCCATGGCGATGCCCTCGAAGGAGTCGGTCAGGCCGTCGTAGGCCATCGCGTCGAGCATCTGGACGGCGCCGTACTTGAAGCCCTCGCGGGACTTCGGCAGCAGGTGCGGGGCGTTGGTCATGGACTCCTGGCCGCCGGCCACGACGATGTCGAACTCGCCGGCGCGGATCAGCTGGTCGGCCAGCGCGATGGCGTCCAGGCCGGACAGACACACCTTGTTGATGGTGAGCGCCGGGACGTTCATCGGGATGCCGGCCTTCACTGCCGCCTGGCGGGCCGGGATCTGACCGGCGCCGGCCTGCAGCACCTGGCCCATGATCACGTACTGCACCTGGTCGCCGCCGATCCCCGCACGGTCGAGGGCGGCCTTGATCGCGAAGCCGCCCAGGTCGGCCCCGGAGAAGGACTTGAGGGAGCCCAGGAGTCGTCCCATGGGCGTGCGCGCGCCGGCGACGATCACCGAGCTGGTCGTTCCAGAAGGCATGAGCTGCGATCCCCTTACCGGCCTGCACAGCCGAGGAGTGAACGAGGGTTTACTTCGAATGTACTGAGCGGTAGAGCACGGCGTCATCGGCCTTACGGTGTGATCGCGCGCACGTTGCGTAACCAAGCGAGGAGCGCTGCACTGAAACCATGCTGACGCGAATCGACCACATCGGGATCGCCTGCCACGACCTCGACGCGACCGTCGAGTTCTACAGGGCCACGTACGGCTTCGAGGTGTTCCACACCGAGGTCAACGAGGAGCAGGGCGTGCGCGAGGCCATGCTCAAGATCAACGAGACCTCGGACGGCGGCGCCTCCTACCTCCAGCTGCTGGAACCGACCCGCGAGGACTCCGCGGTCGGCAAGTGGCTGGCGAAGAACGGCGAGGGCGTCCACCACATCGCCTTCGGCACGGCGGACGTCGACGGGGACGCCGCCGACATCCGCGGCAAGGGCGTACGCGTGCTGTACGACGAGCCCCGGCGCGGCTCGATGGGCTCGCGGATCACCTTCCTGCACCCCAAGGACTGCCACGGGGTCCTCACAGAACTGGTCACTTCGGCCCCGGTTGAGTCGCCCGAGCACTGACCCCCGTACATAAGGGCCGGTAGGGTTGGGGGCGGTCGTCCCTCGAACCGGGACGATCGCATGCCGGGGTCCGGGTTTCGGGGGACGAGCGTCGGGGCAGCAGCCCGTGTTCCGCCGCCTATCTGACACCATTCCCCGGGGGCCCCGTTCGGCGGAGGACGAGGCTCGTTGGAGAAGCTGACCAGGGGACGGATGGGACCGCGCAGTGCGGGGCTACGAGAGCCAGGAGCGAGAGCCGGCGGCTGACGTCGACCACCTCTCTCGGTTCGAGGCCGAGATGAAACGGCTGAGGACCGAGCGGGAGAAGGCGATCCAGCACGCCGAGGACCTCGGCTACCAGGTCGAGGTGCTGCGCGCCAAGCTGCACGAGGCGCGCCGCACCCTGATGACCCGGCCCGCCTTCGACGGCGGTGACATCGGCTATCAGGCCGAGCAGTTGCTCCGTAATGCCCAGATGCAGGCCGACCAGCTGCGTCAGGACGCCGAGCGGGAGCTGAGCCAGGCCCGCGCGCAGACCCAGCGCATCCTGCAGGAGCACGCCGAGCAGGCCGCCCGGCTGCAGGCGGAGCTGCACCAGGAGGCGGTGACCCGGCGCCAGCAGCTCGACCAGGAGCTGGCCGAGCGCCGCGCCACGGTCGAGTCGCACGTCAACGAGAACGTGGCCTGGGCGGAGCAGCTGCGCGCCCGCACCGAGCAGCAGGCCCGCCGGCTGCTGGACGAGTCCCGTGCCGAGGCCGAGCAGGCGATGGCCACCGCCCGCGCGGAGGCCGAGCGGCTGACCCGGGAGGCCCGGGAGCGGCTGCAGAGCGACGCCGAGGCGGCCCGCGCGGAGGCCGAGCAGATCCTGCGCCGCGCCCGCACCGACGCCGAACGCCTGCTGAACGCCGCCTCCGCGCAGGCGCAGGAGGCCACCGAGCACGCCGAGCAGCTGCGCACCACCACCGTCACCGAGTCGGACACCGCGCGCCGGCAGGCCGCCGAACTGAGCCGGGCCGCCGAGGAGCGGATGGCGGCGGCCGAGGAGGCGCTGCGCAAGGCGCAGGCCGAGGCCGAGAAGCTGCAGACGGAGGCGAAGGAAGCCGCCGCCAAGGCACTCGCGAGCGCCGAGGCCGCGGGCGAGGCCCGTACGCGCACCGCGAAGGAGCAGGTCGCCCGGCTGGTCGAGGAGGCCACCAAGGAGGCCGAGAACACCCGGTCCGAGGCCGAGCAGCTGGTCGCCGACGCCCGCGCCGAGGCCGAGAAGATCGTCGCCGAGGCCGCCGAGAAGGCCCGTACGGTCACCGCCGAGGAGAGCGCGACCCAGCTGTCCAAGGCCGCGAAGACCGCCGAGGACGTCCTCAACAAGGCGGCGGAGGAGGCCAGGAACACCACCAAGGCCGCCGCCGAGGAGGCCGAGCGGATCCGCACCGAGGCCGAGGCCGAGGCGGACCGGCTGCGTGCCGAGGCGCACGACATCGCCGAGCAGCTCAAGGGCGCGGCGAAGGACGACACCAAGGAGTACCGCGCCAAGACGGTCGAGCTGCAGGAGGAGGCCCGCCGGCTGCGCGGCGAGGCCGAGCAGCTGCGCGCCGACGCGGTCGCCGAGGGCGAATCGATCCGCGCGGAGGCCCGCCGGGAGGCGGTCGCGCAGATCGAGGAGGCGGCCAGGTCCGCCGAGGAGCTGCTGGCCAAGGCCAAGGCGGACGCCGACGAGCTGCGGCAGACCGCGACCGGCGACAGCGAGAAGGTCCGCACCGAGGCCATCGAGCGGGCCACCAGCCTGCGCCGGCAGGCCGAGGAGACGCTGGACCGGGCCCGCAAGGAGGCCGAGCGGCTGCGCGCCGAGGCCGACGAGCAGGCCGAGACGGTCCGGACGGACGCCGAGACCGCCGCGCGGGAGCTGCGCGAGGAGACCGAGCGGATCATCGAGGCGCGCCGAATCGAGGCCGCCGAGGAGCTGACCCGTCTTCAGACGGAGGCGCAGGAGCGGCTCGCGTCCGCCGAGCAGGCGCTGACCGACGCCCGCGAGGAGGCCGCCCGGATCCGCCGTGAGGCCGCCGAGGAGGCCGAGCGGCTGCGCACGGAGTCGGCGGAACGGATCCGTACGCTCCAGCAGCAGGCCGAGGCCGAGGCGGAACGGCTGCGCACCGAGGCCGCGTCCGACGCGTCCGCCTCCCGCGCCGAGGGCGAGGCCGTCGCCGTACGGCTGCGCTCCGAGGCCGCCGCGGAGGCCGAGCGGCTCAAGGCGGAGGCCCAGGACACCGCGGACCGGGTGCGCGCGGAGGCGCAGGCCGCCGCCGAGCGGCTCGGCACCGAGGCGTCCGAGACGCTGGCCGCCGCCCAGGAGGAGGCCGCCCGGCGCCGCCGCGAGGCCGAGGAGACGCTCGGCGCGGCCCGCGAGGAGGCCGACGAGGAGCGCCGGCGCGCCCGCGAGCAGAGCGAGGAACTGCTGGCCTCCGCCCGTAAGCGGGTCGAGGAGGCCCAGGCCGAGGCGACCCGGCTGGTGGACGAGGCCGACCGGCGCGCCACCGAGATGGTCTCCGCGGCCGAGCAGCACGCCCAGCAGGTGCGGGACTCCGTCGCCGGGCTGCACGAGCAGGCGCAGGAGGAGATCACCGGGCTGCGCTCGGCCGCCGAGCACGCGGCGGACCGTACGAAGCGGGAGGCCGAGGAGGAGGCGGACCGGCTGCGCGCCGACGCCTACGCCGAGCGGGAGCGGGCGAGCGAGGACGCGAGCCGTGTCCGGCGCGCGGCGAACGAGGAGTCGGAGGCCGCCAAGGCGCTGGCCGAACGTACGGTCGCGGAGGCGATGGCGGAGGCCGAGCGGCTGCGCTCGGACGCGTCCGACTACGCCCAGCGGGTGCGCACCGAGGCCTCGGACGCGCTCGCCGAGGCGGACCAGGCGGCGGCGCGCACCCGCGCGGACGCCCGCGAGGACGCCAACCGGATCCGGTCGGACGCGGCGACCCAGGCGGACACCCTCATCACCGAGGCGCGCAACGAGGCCGAGCGGCTGCAGACGGAGACCGTCGCGGAGGCCGACCGGGTCCGCACGGAGGCGCTGACCGAGGCCGAGCGACTCCAGACGGAGACCGCGGCCGAGGCCGAGCGGGTGCGCACCGAGGCTCTGGCCGAGGCGGACCGGTTGCGCGCGGAGGCGTTGGCGAAGGCCGAACGGCTCGTCGGGGAGGCCACCGACGAAGCCGAGCGGCTGCGCGCCGAGGCCGCGGAGACCGTCGGCTCCGCGCAGGCGCACGCCGAGCGGGTGCGGGCGGAGGCCGAACAGCTCAAGGCGGACGCGGAGGAAGCGGCCGAGCGGCTCGTCGGCTCCGCCCGCGAGGAGGCCGAGCGGACCCTGGACGAGGCCCGCAAGGACGCCAACAAGCGGCGCTCGGAGGCGGCCGAGCAGGTCGACACGCTCATCACCGAGACCACGGCCGAGGCGGACAAGCTGCTCGCCGAGGCGCAGGCGCAGGCGCTGAAGACCACCGCGGACGCGGAGTCGCAGGCCGACACGATGGTCGGCGCGGCCCGCAGCGAGGCCGAGCGGATCGTCGCCGAGGCGACCGTCGAGGGCAACGCCCGGGTGGAGAAGGCCCGTACGGACGCCGACGAGCTGCTGGTCGGTGCGCGCCGGGACGCCACCGCGATCCGCGAGCGTGCGGAGGAGCTGCGCGAGCGGATCACCACCGAGATCGAGGAGCTGCACGAGCGGGCCCGGCGCGAGGCCGCCGAGACGATGAAGTCCACCGGCGACCGCTGCGACGCGCTCATCCGGGCCGCCGAGGAGCAGCTGGCCAAGGCGGAGGCGAAGGCCAAGGAGCTGGTGTCGGAGGCCGGCTCGGAGGCGGGCAAGGTGCGTATCGCCGCCGTCAAGAAGGCGGAGGGGCTGCTGAAGGAGGCCGAGCAGAAGAAGGCCAGCCTCATCAAGGAGGCCGAGGAGCTGAAGGCCGAGGCGATCCGCGAGGCGCGGCGCACGGTCGAGGAGGGCAAGCGCGAGCTGGAGATCCTGGTGCGCCGCCGCGAGGACATCAACGCCGAGATCTCCCGGGTCCAGGACGTCCTGGAGGCGCTGGAGTCCTTCGAGGCGCCGGCGGCCGGCAAGGAGGGCGGAGTCAAGGCCGGTGCGGCGATCGGTGCCCCCCGATCGGGTGGCAAATCGTCAGACGGCTAGCGCAAGAGGTGCGTTCCGGTGTCTTCTGGGGGCTTTGCCCGACTCATTGGCAAGCCCCCTGACGGTCAGCCACCCAAAAGAGGTGTCATTCTCCAGATCAAACACGTATCCGCTCGATGACACACCGCTTCGGCCCCTAGGATTCCCCCTATCACCTCACCGGTCTCATTGGACAGGAACCCCATGAGCGACACTTCCCCCTACGGCTTCGAGCTTGTGCGGCGTGGGTACGACCGCGCTCAGGTGGACGAACGTATCTCCAAGCTCGTCTCCGACCGTGACAGCGCTCTCTCCCGCATCACCGCTCTGGAGAAGCGCATCGAGGAGCTGCACCTCGAAACGCAGAACGCCCAGGCACAGGTCACCGACGCCGAGCCGTCGTACGCGGGTCTCGGCGCACGGGTCGAGAAGATCCTGCGGCTGGCCGAGGAAGAGGCCAAGGAGCTGCGTGAGGAGGCCCGGCGGGCGGCCGAACAGCACCGTGACCTCGCCGAGTCGGCGGCCCAGCAGGTCCGCAACGACGCCGAGTCCTACGCCGCGGAGCGCAAGGCCAAGGCCGAGGACGAGGGCGTCCGGATCGTCGAGAAGGCCAAGGCCGACGCGTCCCAGCTGCGGGCCGAGGCGCAGAAGGACGCGCAGTCCAAGCGCGAGGAGGCGGACGCCCTCTTCGAGGAGACCCGCGCCAAGGCCGCGCAGGCCGCCGCCGACTTCGAGACGAACCTCGCCAAGCGCCGCGAGCAGTCCGAGCGCGACCTGGCCTCGCGTCAGCAGAAGGCCGAGAAGCGCCTGGCGGAGATCGAGCACCGCGCCGAGCAGCTGCGCCTGGAGGCGGAGAAGCTGCGCACCGACGCCGAGCGCCGCGCCCGCCAGACGGTGGAGACGGCCCAGCGTCAGGCCGAGGACATCGTGGCCGACGCCAACGCCAAGGCCGACCGCATCCGTTCGGAGTCCGAGCGCGAGCTCGCTGCGCTGACCAACCGCCGCGACAGCATCAACGCTCAGCTGACGAACGTCCGCGAGATGCTGGCGACGCTGACCGGTGCGGCGGTCGCTGCCGCGGGTACGCCCGGCGACGACGAGCCCATTTCGCGTGGGGTGCCGGCGCAGCAGTCCCGGTAACGGCGGGCCGTGGGGAAGCTGCGGGTCCGCTGATCGCGCAGTTCCCCGCGCCCCTCTGGGGCGCCTTCGAAGCCCTCTGCCTTCAAGTGGCAGGGGGCTTCGTCCCGTTTTAGCGTGGCCGCATGATCGAGCTGGAGGGCCTGACCAAGCGGTACGGCGACAAGGTGGCGGTCGACGGGCTCACCTTCACCGTGCGACCCGGCATCGTCACCGGGTTCCTCGGGCCCAACGGAGCCGGCAAGTCCACGACCATGCGGATGATCCTCGGGCTCGATCACCCCACCGCCGGTGATGTCCGTGTCGACGGCAGGCACTACCGGCAGCTGAAGGACCCGCTGACGTACATCGGTGCACTGCTGGACGCCAAGGCGGTGCACGGCGGGCGCAGCGCCCACCACCATCTGCTGTGCCTCGCGCAGAGCAACGGGATCCCGAAGCACCGGGTGGCTCAGGTGCTGGATGCCGTCGGGCTCACCGCGGTGGCGCGGAAGAAGGCCAAGGGTTTCTCGCTGGGCATGGGCCAGCGGCTGGGGATCGCCGCTGCGCTGCTCGGGGATCCGCGGATCCTGATGTTCGACGAGCCGGTCAACGGGCTGGACCCGGAGGGCATCCACTGGATCCGGAGCCTGATGAAATCGCTGGCCGCGCAGGGCCGGACGGTGTTCGTGTCGAGCCATCTGATGAGCGAGATGGCGCTGACCGCCGATCATCTGGTGGTCATCGGGCAGGGGCGGCTGCTCGCGGACACCTCCATGGCCGACTTCATCCGGCAGAACTCCCGGTCGTACGTGCGCATCCGGTCGCCGCAGCGCGAGCGGCTGCTCGATGTGCTGCACGAGGACGGGATCACCGTGGTGGAGGCGGGCGCGGGCGTGCTCGAAGTGGAGGGCGACAAGAGCGAGCGGATCGGCGAGCTGGCGGTGCGGTACGGGATCGTGCTGCATGAGCTGAGCCCGCAGCAGGCCTCGCTGGAGGAGGCGTTCATGCAGCTGACGGCCGAGGCGGTGGAGTATCACGCGCACGCCGGCCCGGATCCCGTCCAGCAGGTCCGGGGCGCGGGCCGGAAAGGGGCTGAGGGATGACGGCCGTGCAGGTGATCCGCTCCGAGTGGACCAAGATCCGGTCGGTGGCGTCCACGATGTGGACACTGTCGCTGGCGGTGGTCGTCACCACCGCCCTCGGCATGCTCGTCTCCGGACTGTCGCGGAGCCAGTTCGGCTCGATGCCGGCGCGGCAACGGCTGTCGTTCGATCCGGTCTTCGTGTCCTTCGCGGGCATGACCCTCGGCCAGCTCGCCCTGATCGTGTTCGGTGTGCTGGTCGTCTCGAACGAGTACAGCACCGGCATGATCCGGGTCTCGCTGGCCGCCGTACCGCAGCGTGCCACCTTCCTGTTCAGCAAGATCGCGGTGGCCACCGCGCTCGCGCTGGCGGCCGGCATGGTCACCGGCTTCGCCGCGTTCTTCCTCGGCCAGGCGATGCTCGGCCCCCACGGGGTGCAGCTGGGTGACCCCGGTGTCCTGCGCGCGGTGCTCGGCGGCGGGCTGTACATGACGCTGATCGCGATGTTCTCGATGGGCGTCGCCGTGATGCTGCGCTCACCGATGCTGTCGCTGGGGATCCTGATGCCGTTCTTCTTTCTGATCTCCAACGTCCTCGGCAATGTGGACGCCACGAAGAAGATCGGCCAGTTCCTGCCGGACCAGGCGGGCAGCCGGATCATGCGGGTGGTGCCGAGGGTCGGCGACGCGGCCCCGTACGGGCCCTGGGGCGGGCTCGGGATCATGGCGCTGTGGGGGATCGCCGCGCTCGTGGGCGGGTACGTCCTCCTCGCGCGCAGGGACGCGCAGTAGGCCTCACGTCACTCGTCGTAGTGCTCTGGCTTTGCTTTCTTTTGGGCGGAACCGTCAGCCGCTCGATATCCTCCTAACCCTTACGGGGGCGTGTGCCCCGCTGTCCTGAACCTTTCGATGGGTGCGGAGCATGATCGAGGCTGTCGGCCTGACCAAGCGCTACGGCGACAAGACCGCCGTGTACAACCTTTCCTTCCAGGTGCGGCCGGGAGCCGTCACCGGCTTCCTGGGGCCGAACGGCTCGGGCAAGTCCACGACGATGCGGATGATCCTCGGGCTGGACAACCCGACCTCCGGATCGGTGACGATCGGCGGCCACCCGTACCGGAAGCTGCCCAACGCTCCCCGTCAGGTCGGCGCGCTGCTCGACGCCAAGGCCGTGCACGGCGGCCGGTCCGCCCGCAACCACCTGCTGAGCCTCGCCCAGCTGTCCGGCATTCCCGCCCGGCGCGTGGACGAGGTGCTCGGCGTCGTCGGCCTGCAGGAGGTGGCGAAAAAACGTTCCAAGGGCTTCTCGCTCGGCATGGGGCAGCGCCTCGGCATCGCCGCCGCGCTGCTCGGCGACCCGCAGGTGCTGCTGTTCGACGAGCCGGTCAACGGCCTCGACCCCGAGGGCATCCTCTGGGTCCGCAACCTGATGAAGGCGCTCGCCGCCGAGGGCCGTACGGTCTTCGTCTCCTCGCACCTGATGAGCGAGATGGCGCTGACCGCCGACCACCTCATCGTCATCGGGCGCGGCCAGCTGCTCGCCGACATGAGCGTGAAGGACTTCATCTCGGCCAACTCCGCCGACTTCGCGCGCGTGCGCACCCCCGACACCGAGCCCCAGCTGCGCGAGAAGCTCAGCACCGCGCTCGCCGAGGCGGGCGGCCATGTGCTGCCCGAGCAGGACGGCGCGCTGCGCGTGACCGGGCTGGCGCTGCCCCGGATCAGCGACCTCGCGCACGAGGCGGGCGTACGGCTGTGGGAGCTGTCGCCGCACCAGGCCTCGCTGGAGGAGGCGTACATGCGGATGACGCAGGGCGCCGTGGACTATCGCTCGACCATCGACCAGAAGGCGGGTCTGCAGCAGCCGCTGCCGCCCGGCGCCCAGCCGCCCATGCCGGTGCCCGGCCAGGGCCAGCCCGGCTGGTACGCCCCGCCGCCGCCCCAGCAGGGCGGGCAGCCGTTCGCGATGCCGCAGGGCCCCGCGGGGCCGTACGGCGGCACCCCGGCGGGCGCATACGGCCCCCAGGGCGTGCCCGGCGCCCCCGCCGCTCCGGACGCGGGGGCCCCCAACCCGTACGCCCAGCAGGCCCCCGCGGCCCCGCAGGCCCAGCCCCCGGCCGCGGCGCCGGGCGGCCCGCAGGCGCCGGGCGCGCCGTCGGCTCCCGCCGCGCCGCAGCAGGCGCCCGCCGCCGCTCCCCCGGCCCCGGCTCCGGCCGCCGCCTCCGCCCCCGCCGACCTGACCAAGCCCGAGGAAGCCCGATGAGCACCCACCAGCCCCCGATGCCGCAGGCCCCCGCCGCGCCCGACTGGCAGGCGGCGCCCGGCGGTTCGTACCCCGGTTACACCTCACCGATCCCGGTCGTGCGCACCCACCTCGGGCACGCGGTGGTCTCGGAGTGGACGAAGATCAAGTCGGTGCGCTCCACGATGTGGACGCTCGGCGTGTTCGTGGTCCTGGTCGTCGGCATCGGCCTGTTGACCGGCGCGATGGTCAAGGCCCACGCCGACACGACGAACATGGAGGGCATGAACCCGCTCTCCCTCGGGTTCTTCGGGCTGCTCCTCGGCCTCATGTGCATCATCACGCTCGGCGTGCTGACCACGGCCTCGGAGTACGGCACCGGCATGGTGCGCACGACGATGACGGCGTGCCCGAGCCGGGGCCGGGTGCTCGCCGCCAAGTCGATCGTGTTCTTCCTCGTCGCCTTCGTCGTCACACTGGCCGCGTCCGCCTTCGTGGGCATGGTCCAGACGTCCATGCTGAGCGGCACCAGCGCCCCCACGCCCTCCGGCTCCGACTGGTTCAAGGACACCGTCGGCGTCAGCCTCTACATCGCGCTGCTCGGGCTGCTCTCGCTGCTCGTCGGCTCGATGATCCGGCACTCCGCGGGCGGCATCACGATCATGATCGGCGCGGTGCTCGCGCCGTTGGTCATCGCGCTGTTCATGGCCACGTCCTCGCTGTCCGACGTACGGGAGTGGCTGTTCACGTACTCCATCCCGAGTCAGCTGGGCGTCTTCTACGACAACACCCTGAGCGGTACCGGCCCGACCGGCTGGGACCCGCTGTGGATCATGCTGGGCCTGACGGCCGCCGCGTACGCCGGCGCCTACGCGCTGCTGCAGAGCCGGGACGTGTGAGCCCGACCGACCGACGAACGAGGGCCTCCCGGGCCCCGCGGACCACTTCTCCGCAGGGCACCGAGGGGGCCCTCTCCTTTTTGGCGTCGCGTCCGTCGATACGAGGGGCGAAGAACCAGCCATTTCCCTGACAGCCGCCGGCGGCCGCCACCCCGGTGACGCGCACAGGAAACACACAGAACATCCATAAGCATGCAGGTTCACTGGAGCCCCCCACGGCTGGTGACCGGCAGTAACTTTCAGGCCAGCACCCTTCGCCATCACGAAGCGAACGTCTATGCGAGCCAATCCATGCATGCGTAAGGTATCGCCGCGCTTGACCGGAACCTGACCAGTCCGTGTCCACGCGCGTCGATCAGCGACCGGGGGAACACCGTCGCTCGCGGGACACGTCCCGGCTTCTGCTGCCTGTTCTTCGGCCGTTCTCCCAGCGCCCCCCTGAACGAAGAAACGGATGCGTCTGTGCACCCCAGACCATGGTTCCGCCTGCCCGCATCACGAAGATCAGGAAAATCAGGAAGGCCCGCCTCCGCCGTCACAGCCGTCACGGCCCTGGCGGTCGTCGCCGGTCTCGCGGCCCAGCCGAGCTGGTCCCGGCCGCACGCCGCTCCGGCGGCTGACTCCGAACCCTGGTACCACGACACCCCCGCCGAGCAGTTGCGGCAGGACCAGTGCCTGATGTCCGACGTACTGCGCCTGGGCGGGCCGTCGATGGTCTCGACCGCGCAGGACGGCCTCAACCAGCCCGCCGCCAAGCTGCATGTCCTGGCCGACCGGGATCACTGGGAGCAGACGCCGCTCGCTGTCGCCTACAAGAAGGACCGGGATGCGGCGAGCAAGCAGATAGACGATCTCGACGCGCTCCGCAGCGGGTGGCAGAAACCTCTCGACGGCCTTTCGACACCCGGCGGATTCAGCGGAACCGAATTCCACTGGCCGCCGGACGGGGAGCAGAGCTTCTACAACCAGACCGGTCTGAGCAAGTGGGTCGCCAACCGGTTCTGGCTCAACGACGACGACTTCTACAAGGACGACACTCCGAAGGCCGACGACAAGACCCTCAAAGCCGTCGACGACATCGGCAACCCGCTCTACAGCAAGGACCCCGACCCGACCCAGCAGGACCGGAACCGGGCATACGAAGAACACCAGGCCTTCGAGTGGATGCACGGCGGCCCCGCCAGGAACGCGGGCGCCGACGACGCACGCATCTTCCTCTCCTTCGGCGGCTTCCCGCACACCGCTCCGCAGCCGGGCACACCGGAGTACCGCATCGCGGTGGAGGACGTGAAGTCCCGGTTCGCCGCGTGCGGTTGGCGTGACCCGCTCGACCCGGACAACGTGCTGGGCGACATCACCGCCACCGCGACGAACGAGTGGCAGCAGGAGATCTCCTCCCAGGCGACCCAGCGCAACCAGATCCTGGGCGCGAACAAGTCCGCGGTCGACGCCTTGGCCAAGGGTGCGAGGGCGCTGAGCGAGATGCTGGGGCACTCCTGGGTCGCCGACCACCTCACCCGCTGGCAGGACTACTGGTCGCCGGGCGGTATCGGCTGGGTCGGCGACTCCTCGTTGGTGATGAGGGTCGAGGCGGCCAAGGGCAAGTGCCTGGATGTGCAGGGTGGCGGGACGGCCAACGGCACGGCGGTGCAGATCTACACCTGCAACAACAGCGCCGCCCAGGAGTGGAAGTTCTGGGGCTCCTACGACGGCGGTTACGCCCTGTACAACCCCAACGCGCGCAAGTGCCTCGACGTGAAGAGTGGCGACAACGCCAACGGGACGAAGATCCAGCTGTGGGCGTGCAACGGCAGCCCGGCCCAGCAGTGGCAGTTCGATCTCCGCTCCGCCGGTGAGCTGCGCAATGCCGCCACCGACAAGTGCGTTGACCTGCATACGTTCAACAACGGCAACGACGCCCAGCTGTACACGTGCAACGGCACCGACGCGCAGAAGATCCGTATCGTCCCCGAGGGACATGACGGCGATGACCAGCTGAACTACCCGAACAAGGCGCAGTTCGACAAGGCCAGGGCCGGCCTCGGCGGGGCTCAGGCGGGCGCGAAGAAGCAGCTGGCCGATCTGAAGGCGCAGTTGGCCCTCGTGCAGAACGCCGCGACCACGTCGAACACCGCGCTGCAGGCGGCGTACGGCATCGCCGACGCCAACGGCGCCCCGCGGGGTCGGGGTCTGCTGGTCGGCCTGCAGAAAGACCAGGTCACCAAGGGCGCTGCTGCCGCGCTGCAGGCGATGGAGAAGGCCGGTGAGACCGCCGAGGCCGCCACCCGTGCCTCGGCCGGTGACAGTGCGACCATCGCCCAGCGCGCCCTGGCGCAGGCCGCGCAGTCGAAGGCGGAGTTCCGCAAGAAGGCCGCCGAGGCGGCGGAGGCCCAGGCCAAGGCGGCCGCGGACGCGGCCAAGGTGCACCGCGACAACGCCAAGAAGGACAAGGAGACCGCGGAGGCCAAGCTCGCCGTCGCGGTGAAGGCCGAGGGCGATGCGAAGGCGGCCGCCGCCGACGCCCACGCCAAGCGCCTCGCCGCCGAGGCGGAGGAGAAGACGGCCAAGGCGGAGAAGGAGACGGCCGCCGCCAAGCAGGCCGAGGCCGCCCAGGACAGGAAGAACGCCGAGGAGCAGGCGGGCAAGGCCAAGGACGCCAAGGACAGGGCCGACGCCGCCGAGAAGACCGCCGGGGACAAGCGGGACGCGGCCGTCAAGGCCAGTGACCACGCCAAGGCCATGCGGGACGACGCCTGGGACGCCGAGCAGAAGGCGGACGCGGCCCGCGCCAAGGCCGATGCAAAGGACGCCTACGCCGACTCCCTCGACTCCGGAGACGCGGCCGACGCCGCCCGCGCCGCCGCCAACGACGCGGACAAGGCCGCCGACGACGCCGAGACCGCCGCGAAGAACGCCCGCGCGGACGCGGACGCCGCCACCCAGGCAGCAGCCGACGCCGACGCCGCCGCGACCCGCGCCGAGGCGGCGGCCAAGCGGGCCCGCGCGGAGGCGGACGCCGCGCAGGCGGACAAGGTGAAGGCGGACGCGGCGGTCAAGACGGCCACCAGCGCCGCCGCCGACGCCATCAAGGCCTCCCAGGACGCCGCGAGCGAGGCGAAGGCGGCCGTCAAGCTCGCCGACGAGGCCGAAGCGCACGCCAAGGACGCCAAGTCCCAGGCGGACCAGGCGAACGCGGAGGCCGGCAAGGCACTCGCGGCCTCGGCGAAGGCCGCCGGCTACGCCCATGTCACCGCCCAGGCCGCCGCGGACGCGGGCAAGGCGGCCCAGCAGGTCGCCAACCCGGCCAACGACGCGATCCAGCTCGGCGCCCGCTATGCCGACACCGACTCGGCCGCCGGCCTGGTCGTACTGACCGGCCAGGCCTCGAAGTCCATCGCCGACCAGCAGCAGGCCGTCGCCGACGCCCACGCCAGGAACGCCCAGGCCGAGGCCGACGCCGCCAAGAACCTCGCCGACCAGGCGAAGGGAGACGCCAAGGAGGCCTACCAGCACGCGGCCAACGCCGCCCAGTACGCCGCCGACGCCCGCACCTACTCCAAGCAGGCCCTCGGATATGCGGCGGACGCCGCCAAGGCCGCAGCAGCCGCCTCAGCGTCCCTCGCCCGCACCATCGAGTACGACAAGCAGGCCGCCGCCGACGCCGCAGCCGCCGACACCGCGGCCGACAACGCCGACGGCTACGCCAAGAGCGCCCGCGACTCCGCCGACGCCGCCGCACTCGACGCCGACGCCGCCCGCAGCGCGGCAGCCCAGGCCGAACAGGACGCCAAGGACGCCCGCGCCGCAGCCAACCGCGCCGACGCGGCCGCTACCGAGGCGGAACAGGCGGCCAAGGACGCGGACAAGTACGCCAAGGAGGCGCAGGACGCGGCCGACAAGGCCGAACACGAGAAAGCCAACCAGCAGGTCCAGAGCGGCGCGACGACCGGTGTCGGCGGCGTGTTCTCCGTCATCGATGAGATCCGGCAGAACGGGGAGCCGGAACAACTCCCCAACGAGTGCCACAACTTCAACTGCAACACGCTGGTGTACATCGCCCACTTCGACGCGGTGGTCAGCTACTACCTGTGCCTCAACCCTGATGTCCCCGCCACCCAGGCCGGCTGCCCGCCCGAGGACACGCTCTTCCTCAAGACACTGACGTTCAAGGGCTTGTCCAAGAAGGTCAAGATGTCCGCGTGGGACGTGACCGTGCAGCTCTGGACGGGCATCGCCAAGTCGATCGTGGGCGACTTCACCGGCTGTTACCACAAGCTCACCGGTGAAGGAGACGGCAGCCTCACCGACTGCGCCTGGGCCGCCACCTGGCTTCCGCTCGGCGGTCCGCTCGGCAGGATCGCCGAGGCGATCCGAGGCGTGGACACCGCCCTGCGGTCCGGGGAAGGAGTCGCCGACGCGCTGAAGGCCCTGAAGACGCTGGACGTCGACGCGGAGACGCTGGCGGACATCGAACACGAGGTCGAGGTGTACGAGGAGGCACGGACGGCCTGCCGTGTCAACAGCTTCCCCGGCACCACCGAGGTGGTCCTCGCCGACGGCGGCCGCAAGGCGCTGCATGACGTGCGGACAGGCGACCTGCTGCTGGCCACCGACCCGGTGACCGGACGCGCTCAGGGCGAGCCGGTCACGCGGACCTTCCACCACACCACCGTCGACCTGGTCGATGTCGCCCTCACCGACGGCGGACACCTCACCAGCACGCCCGGACACCGGTTCTACGTCACCGGCCACGGCTGGACCCTGGCCTCCGACCTGCGACACGGAGACACCCTCCGCGGCCCGGACGGAACCGTCCGCACGGTGGCCACGCTGCTCGACCGGCACCAGGCCACGCCCCGGACGGTCTACGACCTGACCGTGTCCGGCCTGCACACCTTCTACGCGGTGGCGGGCAGCAGCCCGGTCCTGGTCCACAACTGCAACGACCTCGTGGCCGACCAGCAGAAATTCCCGGGACAAGCCCACACGCTCGATGAGCACACGGCTGGTCACGTGACCCCGCAGGAGGCCAAGGATCTGGCCGAGGCGAAAACGGAGAAGCTCGGGCGCGTCACTCCGAACAGCCTCTTCGTCGACGAGCAAACCGCCCAGCAGGTTGTGGACTACGCGCTGGCCAACAACGCGAACAGGATTCGCAGGTGGCTTCGGGGGCCCGATCAGGTCCTGGACTGGGAGGGGCACTTCGGGGCGAGGAACTCCCTCGGCAAGGCCTATTACCCGGACGGTAGCGTGAAGGACGTCGGCAACGAGTTCTACATCAAGCTGGTCCGGGCCAAGGGGCACAAAGCCGGCTACTACGTCCAGACGTGCTATCCGAAGTAGGGAAGTGAGGCCCAGTGCCACGTTTCACGGAGTTCGACTTCGGCGTGTCGTGGGTGATGGGTTTCTTTCATCAGGACGCGACCCACTACGGGGACACAGCCGCCGAAATCGTCGGGAACCACCTCGCGGGTGGGATCAATGAGGCGGCCTTGGCAGTGCGCCGGGACGCGCAGATGCTCGGCAACCTCCCCTCGGAGACGCTGGAGGTGCTGTGGGACGCCGGGGCCGAGTACATGCCGAGCTTCGAGCGGATCGGGGGCGGAGCCCAGTGGACGCGGACGGTAGTCGACCTGTGTGACGCGCGGCTGTCCGGAGAAGCCGACGTACGCCCGCTCACAGGGGCGGACACCGAGGACGGCATGGCCTGTCTCGACGCGGTCGTCGCCGAGATCGAGGGAGCCCGGTCCCTGGATGCCGAAGTGCGGGGGGCGCTGGTCGACTGCGCCCGCCGCTGCACTCCGGACCTGGCTTTCCGGGTGCTCCTGAGAGTGATCAGAAGCGCCGCCCCGGACGTCTGTCTGTCGCCGGACAAGTACGCGCGGCTGGAGGCCATCGGATCGGCCCTCCAGTACGGCGAGTTCGTGGTGGAGAACGTCAGATACCTGGTCGAAGCCGACTAGACAGGCTCCGCTAGAACCGCGGCGCGTTACGGGACCGCTGTACCCGTGTGGTGCGGCGGTCCTTTGCGTTCCAGCAGGACTTGTGCCAGTGGCGGCGGTCGTCGACGCCCGCGTGCTCCGGCCAGGCCACGACGTGCGGGACGCCGGAGGGGATCACCTGGTCGCAGCCCGGGCAGCGGTAGGTCTTGCCCTCGGCGCTCGCCCCGGCGACATGGCGCACGCTCCACTCATCGCCCTGCCAGCTCTCGGTCGACTGCCAGCCGCCGTACCGGCCGGCGCGGTCGTCCTCGGCGCTCCGGCCCGATGATCCGGCTGCCTTCGGTCGGTTGCGGCGCGGGGACACGGGACACCTCTCGGGGCTATACAGGAAGCACGGGCTGCTTCCAGCCTACGCGCCGCCGAGACGGGTACGCGTACGGAACCAAACCGCACAAGTCCCCCTCCCCGGCGACCCATTCTGCAGACAATCCGCAAATCTCTCCGCCAGCCGTGTCCTGGGCACGTGTCAGACGGTTATGCCGGGTGGGGGAGCTCCGGGTCGGAGCCAAGGAAGCAGGAAATGCAATGTACGTAGGAAGTTTTGTGCTGGGCGCCCAGTTCCCGGGCCAGGGCCCCGGGGAGGCCCTGCACCGGGCCGTCCGCTCGGCGGAGGTCGCCGAGGAGGCCGGGCTGGACGCCGTATGGCTGGCCGAGCACCACTTCGTGCCGTACGGCACGTGCCCGTCCGCCGTCACCCTGGCCGCCCTGCTGCTCGGCCGCACCCGCCGCATCCGCGTCGGCACGGCGGTCAGTGTCCTGCCCACGGCCCACCCGGTCGCCCTCGGCGAGCAGGCCGCGCTGCTGCACCTGACGAGCGGCGGCCGGTTCACCCTGGGTGTCGGGCGCGGTGGGCCCTGGGTGGATCTGGAGGTGTTCGGCGCCGGCCTGGAGGCTTACGAACGTGGGTTCCCCGAGTCACTCGATCTGCTGCTGCGCTGGCTGCGCGAGCCGCGCGTGGCGGCCTCCGGCGAGCGGTTCCGGTTCCGCGAGGTGCCCGTCGTACCGCGCCCGTCGGAGGCGCTGACGGAGACCCCGGGACCGGAGGTCGTCGTCGCCTGCACCTCCCCGGCGAGCGTGCGGCTGGCCGCCGAGCGCGGCCTGCCGATGCTGCTCGGCATGCACATCGGGGACGAGGAGAAGGCCGAGATGGTCGCCCTGTGGCGGCGCTGCGCCCGGGCGGCGGGCCGGCCGGGCGAGGAGATCGCGGACGCCGCGCATGTCTCGGCCGGGGTGTGCCAGCTCGCCGACCGGCGCACGGACGCGGCCGAGACCCTGCTGAAGGCGATGCCGGGCTGGCTGAAGCAGGGCCTGGATGCGCATGTGACGGTCGACGGACGGGAGCGCGCGATGCGCGACCCGTACGCCTACACCGAGCTGCTGTGCGGCCTGCACCCGGTCGGCACCCCGCGGCTCGCCGCCGACCGGCTCGCGGCCACCTCGGAGCGCACGGGCATCTCGCGTTTCGCCCTCCTCACGGAGGGCTCGGGTGATCTCGCCGCGACCGAGGAGAACCTCCGGCGGCTCGGCGCCGAGGTACTGCCCCAGCTGTGCTGAGCCGCACCGGCCGCCTTGGGGGCTTGCCGCCCCAGGACTGAAAGCACCTCCCGCGGATGGAGCGGCAAGCGAGCGGCTCACTGGCTCTTCCCTGACGCGCCTGCGCGTCAGCAGTCCCGGAGCTCCGGCGACTGGTTCAGCAACTGATTGCGCACCGAGGTGAAGCGGGCCAGCGTCTCGTCCACCGAGGCGTCCAGCGGGAACACCGCCACCCGATGGCAGTTCTGGAAGGCCAGCCGCACACCGAAGTGCCGCTGCAGGGCGCCGCGTATGGCGTCACTCGCGAGCGCGCGCAGCAGCTGACCGCGTGCCTGCTCGTCCGGCGGGGGCGTCTGGTTGTCGGCGAACGGGCCGCCGTCGACCTTCAGCTGGGCCACCAGGGAGCTGATCATCTCCCATGCGTAGGGCAGGGAGGTCCGGACGCAGTCGACGAATGCTGCTTCGTCGACCTCGCCTCGCTCGGCCTGTTCGAGTAGGGCCGGTGAGACGTCGAGCGACATGGGTACTCCTCTCGCACCCCCGCGGAGCAGGGGTTGCCGGACAGGTACGGGAGTTCGCTATTTCGAACACGCTCAGTACACATGTCGCGACCTCCCGTACCTACGTTAGGCAACGGTAGGTGACCACACCAGCAGAATGGGTATATGGAACGGTCCCGTTACGGGCACAATCGGCCAAGGATGAACAAGAGTTTCCAGGGACAATTGGGGCGATCCACAGGGAGCGCGATGGGCGAATCGCGTGCACCGGCGCGCGTCGAGTAGCGTTGCCGACCATGCGTCTCGTCATTGCCCGATGCTCGGTCGACTACGCCGGCCGGCTCACCGCCCACCTGCCCTCGGCGCCCCGCCTGATCCTGGTCAAGGCGGACGGCAGCGTCTCCATCCACGCCGACGACCGGGCCTACAAGCCCCTCAACTGGATGTCGCCGCCCTGCACGCTGAAGGAGGGGACGGGCGAGGACGAGGGCGTGTGGACCGTCGTCAACAAGGCGGGCGAAAAACTGATCATCACGATGGAGGAGATCCTCCACGATTCCTCGCACGAACTGGGTGTGGACCCCGGCCTGATCAAGGACGGCGTGGAAGCGCACCTCCAGGAACTGCTGGCCGACCGCATCGAGACGCTCGGCGAGGGATACACGCTCATCCGCCGCGAGTACATGACGGCCATCGGCCCGGTGGACATCCTGTGCCGGGACGCGGACGGCCGGACGGTCGCGGTGGAGATCAAGCGCCGGGGTGAGATCGACGGCGTGGAGCAACTCACGCGCTACCTTGAGCTGTTGAACCGCGACCCCCACCTGGCCCCGGTCCGCGGCGTCTTCGCCGCCCAGGAGATCAAGCCCCAGGCCCGCGTCCTCGCCACCGACCGCGGCATCAACTGCCAGATCCTCGACTACGACGCCATGCGGGGCATCGAGGACGACAAGCTCCGCTTGTTCTGAGCCGGGCTGCCGGGCCGACGGCGGGCTTACAAAAGCTAGATCACCTCGTCGGAAGACCCCGACGCACTCTCCGGACTCGACGCGCTCTGCGAACTCGACGTGCTCTGCGAACTCCGCGGTGCCGTCGGTCCGCTCGCCGTGTCCGTCGTGGACGGGGTCGTACCGCCCGTCTGGGTCGGGGTCGTCGTCGGCGCTGTCGGCGTCGGTGTGTGGGAGGTCGGCGGGGCCGACGGACTGCCCGAGGGCGTCGACTTCGTCGGCGCGGGAGAGGTCGGCCTGGTCGGCTTCGACGTGGACGGGGCCGGGGACGTGCTGCCGCTGCCCGTGCCCCGGGTGTGGCTCGGGTCGGCCGACGGGGATGCGGCCGGCCGGGACCGCGTCGGGTCGTCCGTCGTGCCGTAGGTGCCGTCGGGGCCCGGGTTCGTCGGGTGGGCGGCGGTCGGGCCCGAGCCGGTGCGGGCCGGCGGGTTCTTCTTCGGGTCCGCGCCGAGGCTGCCGTCGTCCAGGCCCGCGCTCGCCGACGGGTTGACGTCGACCTTCCCGGCCGGGTTCTTGCCGGCGTTGTCGTCGGAGGTCATGCCGAGCGTGACGACCGTACCGAGCACGGCGGCGAGCAGCGCCCCCGAGCCGATCGCCACGAGGTTGCGGCGGGCCAGCCGCACAAGGCCTCTGCCCCGCGCCGTGGCGGCCTCCGGGAGCAGGTGGGTGACCAGGGGGTCGCCGAGGGGCACGTACGGCGGCGGCGCGGACTCCTCGTGCCGTACCTCCGGCAGCTCCTCCCCCGCCGCCGGCACGAGCCCCGCCGCCACGATCCCGGGCACCTCGCCGGAGCGGTCGGCGACCAGCGCGAGGGCACGGCGGCCGGCGACGGTGCCCCGCTTGTCGGCGAGCGCCCCGCGCAGCCCGATGGACGCCTCCAGCTCGGCGCGGGCCCGGTCGAGCTGTCCGCCGCACAGCGCCAGGACACCCAACTCGTGGTGGAAGTAGGCCTGTTCACGCACCTCGCCGGCCAGCCGGGAGGCTTCCGCGCCGGAGCGCAGGGCCCGTTCCCAGGCGCTCCAGTGCAGCCCGGCGGCGAAGGCGGGTGCGGCCGTACGGGCGAGCCGTACCGCGCAGCTCTCCTGCCCTTCGGCGGACGGAGCCGTGTGCGGGACGACCGCGGCGAGCGCGGCCAGGACCGCATCGGCCTCGGCGCACACCCGCTCGGCGGTGACCGAGGGATGACCGGCCCACCAGGTGTAGTGCTCGGCGGCGGCCAGGGCCTGGGCCTCGCTGTCGTCGGCGTACCCGGCGGCCTCCAGCTGGGTCCGCACACCGGCCGCGAGGCGGTAGTGGGCGCCGACCGGGGAGACCAGTCCGCACGCGGTGAGTTCACCGAGGGCGGCGTCGGCGTGGGTGTCGCCGATCAGCGCCGGCAGATGCGCCTGGTGCGGCACCTCGCCGCCGAGGGCGACGGCGAAGCGCAGGGTCGCGCGGGCGGAGGCGCTGAGCCGGGAGGCGAGCAGCGGGGCGGGCGCGGCGGCCTCGCCGAGCGAGGGCAGCGGGACCTCGTCCGCGGGCTCCAGGACCGGCTCCAGGGCCGGTTCGACCGGCTCGCGTACGTCCTCGAAGACGCCGTACTCGTCCACCGCCCCGGCGTCGGCCCGCAGCTCCTCGCGCTGCCGGAGCAGCGCGCCGGCCTGGACGAACCTCAGCGGCAGCCCCTCCGACTCGAACCACAGGTCGCCGGCCCAGTTGGCCTCCTCCTCGGTGAGCACCCGGCCGACGGTCCGCTCCAGGATCTCCACGCCGCCGGCCCGGTCGAGGCCACTGAGGAAGACCTCCTCGACCGCGGACCCCTCGGAGGGCGCCGGCACATCGGGGGTGGCGCCGATCAGGAACGCGCACTCGGGGGTGGCGTCGAGCAGCTCGTCGAGGGCGGTGCCGCCGAACTCGATGTCGTCCAGCACGACGACCGCGCCGATCTCACGGACCAGCGCGCGCAGTTCGTCCGGTTCCGGGCGGTGCTGCGGGGCGTCGTAGACGGCGTGCACGAGGTCGTGCAGGAGGTCGGTGGTGGTGCGGTGGAAGCCGGTGAGCCGGACCACGCCGTCGGGCGCGAGGTCCATGCAGTCCTCGGCGACGAGGTCGAGCAGCGCGCTGCGGCCGGAGCCGCCGGGACCGGTGAGCCGGACCGAGCGGCCACGGGCCAGCAGCCGGACCAGGCGCTCGCGTTCGTCCTGCCGTTCCACCAGGGAGAGCGCCGGCTGGGCGGGACCGGGCGGTACGGGCGGCCGGGCGGCACGCTCGGCCTCGGCACGCTCGGCGGCGGTGCGCTTGCGGGGCCTGGCCGGTCGCCGGTCCGGCGGGCAGAGCTCTATCTCGCTGCCGTCGACGGGGTTGACGGTCAGCAGCAGGTCGCCGGAGACGAGTTGCGCCGTGCGGGCGAGCGCGGGCGCGCTCTGGCCGAAGTCGGAGGTGAGGGATTCCCGGGGCGGGCGGCGGCTCGCCGCGTGGCCGTGCTCCTCGGGTCCCCGGTTGATCGGGTCGGGTTCCATGCGTTCCATGGGTTCAGCCCCCCAAAAGCGTTGTGTGCCCGTGATTCCGGCCCCTCCCGGCCTTGTCGCACACCGCGCTGTCGCTTCTGGTCCGGGCCCGCTCGGTCGAGGGTTGCGAGGTAGCGGGCGACCGAACCCTAAACCTTCGCTCAGTATCTCCGACAGTGCGGGGTGCCGTGCGGTCCGAGACGTCACAGTCCGGTGAGGATTGCCCCCGACGTGCGCTTCGGCGGCTGCGCCCGGTTCTGCCGCGGCTCCCCTGTCGCCCGGTGCACACCGGTAACGGCGTCACACCCGGGGCAGTGACTCCACCCCGATGCCGCCCTCGATGGCGAGGATGCGGTGCAGCCGGGTGGCCACCAGCAGGCGCTGCATCTGCGGCGGGACACCGCGCAGCACCAGACGGCGACCGCAGCGGCCGGCCCGCCGATGGGCACCCATGATCACCCCGAGTCCGGTGGCGTCCCAGGAGTCCAGTTCGGACAGGTCGAGCACCAGATCGCCGACTCCGTCGTCGACGGCCGAGTGCAGGGCCGTACGGGCGTCCGCCGCGCTGCGGACGTCGAGGCGGCCCCCGACGACCAGCTCGGCATGGTCGCCCCTGATGTGCATAAGCGCTCCCCGTTGAGTGCGGTTGGCGTACTCGGTGACGGTGCTGTGCACCGTCTGACTGCGTGAGTGGTGGTGCGGTTGCTGCTTGTAAGCGAACCGATACCGAATTCACCCCGGGGAGTGATGTTCCCGGGGTGAATGTCCGGCGTTGTGCGGGTACGGGAGGGTCTCCCGTACGTATGACGGGCGGGTCTCAGTACGTGTAGAAGCCCTGCCCGCTCTTGCGGCCGATGTCACCGGCATCCACCATCCGGCGCATCAGCTCCGGCGGGGCGAACTTCTCGTCCTGGGACTCGGTGTAAATGTTGCTGGTGGCGTGCAGCAGGATGTCCACGCCGGTGAGGTCGGCGGTGGCGAGCGGGCCCATGGCGTGGCCGAAGCCCAGCTTGCAGGCGAGGTCGATGTCCTCGGCGGTGGCGACGCCGGACTCGTAGAGCTTGGTCGCCTCGACGACGAGGGCGGAGATGAGCCGGGTCGTCACGAACCCGGCGACGTCGCGGTTGACGACGATGCAGGTCTTGCCGACGGACTCGGCGAACTCCCGCGCGGCGGCGAGGGCTTCGTCGCTGGTCTTGTAGCCCCGGACCAGCTCGACGAGCTGCATCATCGGCACCGGCGAGAAGAAGTGGACGCCGACGACCCGCTCGGGGCGCTCGGTGACCGCCGCGATCTTGGTGATCGGGATGGCGGAGGTGTTGGAGGCGAGCACGGTGTCCGGGCGCACGATCTTGTCGAGCGCGCGGAAGATCTCGTGCTTCACCTCCAGCTTCTCGAAGACGGCCTCGACCACGATGTCCGCGTCGGCGGCGGCGTCCAGGTCGGTGGTCGCGGTGATGCGGGCCAGGGCGGCGTCGGCGTCCTGCGCCTCCATCTTCCCCTTGCCCACGAACTTGTCGTACGACGCCTTGATGCCGTCGGTGCCACGCTTGAGCGCCTCGTCGGTGACGTCGCGCAGGACGACGTCCCAGCCCGCCTGTGCGGCGACCTGAGCGATACCGGACCCCATGAGACCGGCCCCGATGACGGCAAGCTTCCGTGCCACTCCGACTCCCCTTTGAACGCGCTCCAAGTCTGCTTCTCCGGCGGACCATAGCGCTCCGGAGCGGCTGTGTGAGCAGTAAGTAACGCGCGTCACGTCTCACTTGACGGACATCACACCGGCAGCGGTACGCGCCGCCCGGCCGGACCGCATCCGCGGTGCTGCGTACCCGGAAGTGGCTTTTCACCCCAATGGATTGAATCGTCGTCGTTCGCCCGCCGCGTCGAGGGTGGCGCCGGGTGGCGCGGCCCGGCCCTCGGGCTCATTGTTCCGTAACTCCATGATCACGTGGCGTGGCGGACGGCGGCCGGGTCATGCTGACTCCCCCTCCTGGTTCTTCAACACCGGGCCGACGGGGGGTAGTTGGAGTGAGTCCTGCTCACAGAAACGAAGTGCGTGATGTCGAGTAAGAAGGTGATGACCGTCGCCGTCCTGGTGACGGTCCTCACGTGGAGCACGGTGATGACCGTGCTGGGACAGGTCGCCGCCGTGGCCACCCTGCTCCCGTCCCTGGGCCTGCTGGTGCAGCAGATCGTCCAGGCTCTGACCGGGCCCGAGAGGGAGGAGCCGCCCCAATGACCTCGCCCTCCGGCGCCGATCGGCCGGCCCCCGTGGAGGCCGGCGGCAGGCGCGGTCGGAAACCGGCCCCCATCTCCGCGGCTGCGGGTCTGTCCCACCGCGCCTGGCTGGAGCCGGTGCGCAACCGCGTCCGCTCCAGCGGACTGACCCTGGACGACCTCGTCCACCGCTCCGGCTACTCCAAGACCCGGATCAGCGAACTCCTGCGCGGCAACGGCTACTACCCCGCCTGGGAGATCACGTTCAGCGTGATCCGCGCACTCGGTCTGCCCGTGCAGCCGATGCGCCGCCTGTGGACCGCCGCGGCCCGCGAAGCCCGCAAGGAGCAGGGGTGGATCGACCACTGCATCGAGCAGGTGGCGTACGCCCCGGAGCCGCCGCCGCTGGCCCACCAGGCCTTCACCGAGGCGATGCGTGCGCCCTACACCGCCTATGCGCGCGCCTTCCTGCTGGCCGAGGACCGCGTCCGCTGGGCGGTGGGTGAGACCTTCGACCTGCTGTGGCTGTCCTGGAGCACGGCCGCGAGCAGCGAGAACCTCCGGCGCAACGCCTGGCGCCTGCTGCGGTCCCGGGTGCTCGCCCGGGCCGCCCACCGCGAGGGCCGCCCCGACCTGCGCGCCGCCGTCTTCTCCACCGAGGAGGTCAGCGAGAGTGTGCCGGGCCGTCTCGTCGTCATGACCGACCTGGTGGACCTCTTCGACGCCATCACCCGCCTGCCCCAGGACCAGATGGACGTGGTCGTGCTGGGTCACCTGTGCGGCCTGGACCTGGAGGAAACGATCCCCTACGTCACCGGCCTGAGCCCGGCCATCACCCACGCCGTCGACCACCACGCCCGCGCGGCCCTCGAAGACCTGCTGCGCCGGACCGCTTCCCGGGAGTGACCCCTGCCGCCATGCCCGACATAGACGCCCTCCTCGCCCGCGCCCGGCTGCACCATCGCCCCGAGGTCCCCACCGACACCGTCCCCTACGAAAACACCGCCCACCCCGGACAGGGGCAGGGCGCCGAAGACGCCCGCCCCGCCGACCCCGCCGCCATCCGCGACCTGCGCACCCTGTGCGACTCGCTCCTCGGCGCACTCGCCCCCGGCGCACTGCGCTTCCTCACCGACCAACTCCCCGAACCGGAGGGAGCCTGGCTGCTCGGCTGCGCCCTGAACGTCGCCGGGATCGACGAAGGGGCCCGCTTCTGGTGGCAGTACGCGGCCGGCGCCGGACACGCACCGTCCGCCTACTGCCTCTCCCTGCACCATCGCGCGCGCGGCGAGGCCCACGCGGCCGCCTTCTGGTACGGCCAGACCGGCCTCGACACCACGACCGACCACGACACCATCCCCGTGACCGGCACGTGTCCGCCGGTGAGCTGCACGTTCGACGCGTCGGTCCCCACGGTGCTGCGGGTCCTCAGCGGCCTGACCGACCCGGGCACGCGCCTGCGGCAGCGGCAGGCAGACGTCGTCACGTCGTACGTCGCCCATGCCGTCCGACGGGGTTACGCCCGGCATCCCGGCGTCGAGATACCGGTACCCGGCCCGCGCTTCGCGGACAGAGTCAGCTCGCTTCTCACAGAAGCGGCGCGGTGAGCGGGCCCCGATCGATACGCTACGTGTCCGGGCGACTACGGAGTTGGGGAGGGCGGGTCATGCCGGCGCGGAAGGTGATCACGGGGCGCAGCCAGGAACCCCGCAAGCGCTATGCGGAGGAACTCCGGCGCCTGCGCACGGCCAGAGGCTTGAGCTTGCGGGCACTGGCCGACGCGGTCGGCTGGGACCCGTCGCTCTTCATGAAGCTGGAGAGCGGGAAGACGCTGGGCAGCCCGGAGGTCGCCGAGGCGCTGGACGAGTTCTACGGCACGCCGGGACTGCTGTTGGTGATGTGGGAGTTGGCGGTGGGGGACCTGACGCCGTTCAAGGAGCAATACCGGCGGTACATGATTCTGGAGGGGGAGGCGGTGAGTCTCTGGCACTTCGGGGTGAGCACCGTGGACGGCCTCCTGCAGACGGACGCCTATGCGCGTGAGGTACTCGCACTCGGCGGCTACAAAGGCAAGGAACTGGATGTGCAGGTCGCCGCTCGCACCGGGCGACGGACGCTCCTGGAGGGGGAGGACGCCTCACCGTTCCGCGCCCTCATCGCCGAGGCCGCGCTCCACACGCCACTGTGCGACGCGGGGACATGGCGGGAACAGCTGGACTACCTCCTGGAGGCAGCGGAGCGCCCGAACATCACGCTCCAGGTGCTGCCGAACAGTTCCGGCCTGCACGGCTTGGTGGCCACCGACATCATGTTCCTGCGGCTCCCGGACGGTACTACGGTGGCTTACACGGAGAACGCACACCGTGGCGAACTGGTGCAAGAAAACGCTGCAGTTGAGCGGCTGCAACGTGCGTACGATGCAATGCGCGACCAGGCGCTGAGCCCAGCCGAGTCGCGGAAGTTCATCCTGCGGATGTTGGAGGAAGTACCGTGCGAGCCATCGACCTGAGCGGCGTGACGTGGCGCAAGAGCAGCTACAGCAACCCGGACGGCGGCGCCTGCCTCGAAGTCTGCGACACCATCCCCTCCGCCGTTCCCGTCCGTGACAGCAAGACCCCCGACGCCCCCGCCCTCCTCTTCGCGGCGGAGCCGTGGTCGGCGTTCGTCGCGGGCGTCAGGCGCGGCGCGTTGCGCTAGTCCTCGCCGCGTACCGCATAACCGAGGACCCGCTCGCTCAGCAGGTCCTCGATGTCGTCCAGCAGCACCAGCACCTCTCGGGACACTTCGCGCGGGTCGCGCCCCTTGACCATCTCGCGGCCGATGACCGCGATGACCGTGCCGTGGATCCAGCCGATCTGACCGGCCATCAAGTGGGGCAGCTCGTCGTCGGCCGATGCGCCGGTGTCCTCGCGCAGTACCTGCTCCAGGTTGGCCTGGACCTCCTGGGCGAGGGCCCACAGGCGGGAGCGGAGGGCGGGGGCCTCCTCGATGACCTTCATGAAGGCGGCGTAGCCGGGGAGCAGGCCGACCCGGGGGGAGACCGCCTCGACCTCCTCGCGCAGCTCGCGGAGAACAGCCGCCGCGGCGGACTCGCCTTCCGGCCTGCCCCGCACCCAGCGGGCGAGGCGGTCGACCATGCCGGCCGAGCGGTCGAAGAAGAGGTCCTCCTTGGCCGGGAAGTAGTTGTAGACGGTGTTGACGGAGACGTTCGCCGCCTCGGCGATCTCCGCGACCGTCACCGCGTCGAAGCCGCGCTCGACGAACAGCCCCGTGGCGACATCCGAGATGTACTGCCGGGTCTGCCGCTTCTTCCGCTCCCTGAGTCCCTCAGCCATGCCCGCATCCTAACTTCACTGGAGCCGATGAAAATTTGGGGTGATTGCAAATTTTCAGAGACTCTGTTTTTCTGAGGGCATGGCAGCAGTCATCAGCGCGGCGGGACTCGCCCGCACCTTCCAGACCAAGGCCGGGCCCGTCGAGGCCGTGCGCGGCATCGACCTCGCCGTCCAGGAAGGCGAGATCCTCGGCTTCCTCGGGCCCAACGGCGCCGGCAAGACGACCACCCTGCGGATGCTCACCACCCTGCTGAAGCCGACCGGCGGCGCGGCCACCGTCGCCGGGCACGACCTCGCGACGGATCCGGCCGGGGTACGCGCGGCCAGCGGGTACGTCGCCCAGTCCGGCGGGGTCGATCCGCAGATCACCGTGCGGGAGGAGCTGGTCACCCAGGGGCGGATGTACCGGCTGCCCAAGGCCGAGGCGAGCGCCCGCGCCGAGGAACTCGCCCGCGACCTGGACCTCACCGGATTCCTGGACCGCAAGGCCGGGGCCCTCTCCGGCGGTCAGCGGCGGCGGCTGGACATCGCGATGGCGCTCACCCACCGGCCCAAGGTGCTGTTCCTGGACGAGCCGACCACCGGCCTCGACCCGGGCAGCCGCGCCGACCTGTGGGACCTGGTCCGCCGGCTGCGCGACGACCACGGCACGACCGTCTTCCTGACCACGCACTACCTGGACGAGGCCGACGCCCTCGCCGACCGTCTGGTGATCGTGGACAAGGGCACGGTCGCCGCCGAGGGGACGCCGAGCGCGCTGAAGCTCCAGTACGGCGGCTCGATCGACGCCTCGCTCCAGGACACCTTCCTCGCCGTCACCGGCCGCGGCCCCGCCCCGGCCGACGCCACCCCCGTCGCCGTATAAGGCCGTACAAGGCCGTACAAGGATGCGAAAGAGGATGCTTCTTCATGACACGGCCCTCATCTACGGCCGTTATCTGCGCCAGTCCCTGCGCTCCCGCTTCGCCCTGCTCTTCGGGGTGCTGACGCCCCTGCTCTATCTGCTCTTCTTCGGGCCGCTGCTCACCGATCTGCCGCTGGGCGGTGCGGGCAGTTCCTGGCAGGTGCTGGTCCCCGGGCTGCTGCTCCAACTCGGCCTGTTCGGTGCCCTGTTCGCCGGATTCACGGTCATCGTCGAGAAGGGGCAGGGGGTGGTGGAGCGGATGCGGGTGACCCCGGTCAGCCGGCTCGCCCTGCTGCTCGGCCGGGTGCTGCGCGACACCACGGTCTTCGTCTTCCAGGCGGTACTGCTGGTGCTGGCCGCGCTCGTCATGGGCCTGCGCGCGCCGGTCGCGGGCATCCTGATCGGCTTCGGGTTCGTCGCACTGCTCACGCTGTCGCTGGCCGCGCTGTCGTACGCGCTGGGAATGAAGGTGCGCACCCCGCAGGAGTTCGGCCCGCTGATCAACATGGTGTCGATGCCCTCGATGCTGCTGTCCGGCCTGATGCTCCCGATGACCCTGGCGCCGGCCTGGCTGGACGTGCTGTCGCACTTCGTGCCGTTCCGCTATCTGGTGGACGCGGTCCGCGACGCGTACGTGGGGCACTACGCGACCGCGCACATGCTCTACGGCGTCCTCGTCGCCGTCGGCTTCGCGGCACTGACCGTGACGGTGGGCACACGGGTGTTCCGGACGGCCGGGGCGTAACTACGCTGGCCACATGGTCAATCTGACGCGCATCTACACCAGGACCGGCGACAAGGGCACCACCCACCTCGGGGACATGAGCCGGGTGCCCAAGACGGACCTCAGGATCTCCGCGTACGCCGACGCCAACGAGGCCAACGCGGTGATCGGCGCCGCGATCGCGCTGGGCGGTCTGGAGGCGGAGGTCGTCGCCGTCCTCACGCGCGTCCAGAACGACCTGTTCGACGTGGGCGCCGACCTGTCGACACCGGTGGTGGAGAACCCCGAGTTCCCGCCGCTTCGGGTCGAGCAGTTCTACATCGACAAGCTGGAGGCGGACTGCGACCGCTTCAACGAGCAGCTGGAGAAGCTCCGCTCCTTCATCCTGCCCGGCGGCACCCCGGGCGCGGCCCTGCTGCACCAGGCCTGCACGGTCGTACGCCGGGCCGAGCGCTCCACCTGGGCAGCCCTGGAGGTCCACGGCGAGACGATGAACCCGCTCACCGCGACCTACCTCAACCGGCTGTCGGACCTGCTGTTCATCCTGGCGCGCACGGCGAACAAGGACGTCGGCGATGTGCTGTGGGTGCCGGGCGGTGAGCGTTAGCGCTCTCGCTTCGGGAACACGGTGTAGCTGCCTGCGATGATCACGTTGATGCCGATCACCCACAGCATCCGCAGCTGCCACTCCCGCAGCGAGCCGGTGTCTCCGGCGGAGCCGACGTACCAGACAGCGGCCTGGAGCAGAGCCAGGGCGACCAGTGCGGCCAGGATCCAGCGGGCCGCGACCTTCCACTCGTGGACGGTGCGGGCCGTGCCGTACTTCGGCGGCTTCACCGGGGGTGGGCCGCCGGCGAAGCGGTGGGCAACCCGGGCGTCGGCCCACTTGATCGTCGAGTGGCCGAGCCCGACCGTGAAGCCGATGTACACGGCGGCCAGGCCGTGCCGCCAGTCCGGCTGCGCGCCGTGCTTGAGGTCGATCGCGGTCACCACGAACAGCACGACCTCCAGCAGCGGCTCGCACAGCAGCAGCGCGAGGCCGGTGCGGGGCATGCGCAGCCCGTAGCGGAAGGTCAGTCCGGCCGCCAGCAGCACCCAGAACGCCACCTCACAGGCGATGACCAGCCATACGATCACGGTTCGCTCCCCTCGTCACCGTCAAGGCTCCCGGCAGCCGGGGCGCGGATCATCGTCGGCGCGGGCGAACCGGGCGTAAGCGAAAGTTGCAGTCCAGGACCCTGCCCGGGGAGCACATGGGCCGTCCGTGAGCCGTGTTGGATGGGGGCATGGCCCTCGCACTCCCCCGCCCCCACCGTGACGACCTGCGGATCGCCGTGAGCGGGCTGCTCGGCGGGCTGCTGCTGTGGTCGCTCGGTCTCCACTCGCGTGAGTCCACGGACCCGGTCGTGCTCTGGTCGGCGCCCTGGGCGCCGCTGGTCCCGCTGGCTGTGACGGCCGCCTGCGAGCCGCTGCGCCGCACCCGTCCCCGCATCGGTCTGCTGGTCGGCACGCTCGCGCTGACCCTGGACACGGTGACCCTCGGCAACCTCGTCACCGTCGTGCTGTACACCGACCTGATGTACGCGGCCGTCGTGTACGGTACTCCGGCCGCCGCCCGCCGCATCCCCTTGATCACCGGGATGCTGACGGTGCTCGGCGGGGTCGTACCGGCCGCCCTGTGGCGCGATCCGAAGGGGCTGCTGATCGGTGTCGGGATCGGCGTGGTCGCGTTCGCGCCGGCCGCGACCGGCTGGGTGGTGCGCGACCACCGGGACGCGGCCGAGGCCGCCCGGCTGCGGGCGGAACAGACCGCCCTGCTCGCGGAGATGGACCGCACCCAGGCGGTCACCGCCGAACGGGCGCGTATGGCACGGGAGTTGCACGACATGGTGGCCAACCATCTGTCCGCGATCGCCATCCACTCCACGGCCGCGCTGTCCCTCGACGATCCGGCGACCTCGCGGGACGCTCTGGGCGTGATCCGGGAGAACAGCGTGGAGGGGCTGGCCGAGATGCGGCGGCTGATCGGCATCCTGCGGGACAGCGGCGGTGACCTGGAGCCGGCCGCCACACCGACGCTCGACGGCCTCGCCGCCCTGGTCGAGGGCGCCCGCGCCAACGGTCTGGACGTGCGCCTCCACGCCGGCCACGGCCGGGTGCCGGCGCCGGTGGAGCTGGCGGCCTACCGAATCGTGCAGGAGTCGCTGACCAACGCGCTCAAGCACGCGGCGCCAGGCACGGTCCGGGTGGCCGTGCGGCAGACCGAGGACGCCCTGACCGTCGAGGTCACGAGCCCCTACCGGCCCGGTGACACTCCGCGTGCCCCCGGCTCGGGCTCCGGGCTCACCGGGATGCGGGAGCGGGCGAACCTGCTCGGCGGCGGCTTCACGGCCGGAGCCGAGGCCGGCCTGTGGACCGTACGCGCCACGCTTCCGCTCACCGAAGGAGCCCCCGCATGAACCGGCCCATCCATGTACTCGTCGCCGAGGACCAGTCCGCCGTGCGCGCCGGACTCGTACTGATCCTGCGCAGCGCGCCCGACATCGACGTGGTCGGCGAGGCCGCGGACGGCGAGCAGGCGGTGGAGCTGGCCAGGGAGATCAGGCCCGATGTCGTGCTGATGGACGTGCAGATGCCGCGCCTGGACGGGGTGTCGGCGACTCGGCAGATCGTGGCGGAAGGGGTCGCGGACGTGCTCGTGCTGACCACTTTCGACCTGGACGAGTACGTGTTCGGGGCGCTGCGGGCCGGGGCCGCCGGGTTCCTGCTGAAGAACACCGAGGCGCGGGATCTGCTGGAGGCGGTGCGGACGGTGGCGCGCGGCGAGGGCATCGTCGCGCCGGCGGTGACCCGACGGCTGATCGCCGAGTTCGCGGCGGGTCCGGCACGTCGGACGAAGGCCGATCCGGCCGTGCTGGAGGGTCTGACCCGGCGCGAGCGGGAGGTGCTGGCCTGCGTCGGCCAGGGCCTGGCGAACGCCGAGATCGCCGAGCGGCTGCAGATGGCGGAGGGCACGGTGAAGACGCACGTCAGTCGACTGCTGGCCAAGCTGGAGCTGCGCAGCCGGGTCCAAGCGGCCGTGCTGGCCCAGGAGTTGGGGATCTGACCGAACGGTCTGCGAAGTGGTCCAGACCTATTGACGAGTGGTCCAGACCTTTCTACTCTCGCAGCACCGTGGGCGTGAAGGCTCAGTCATGCCCCTGACATCCCCACATTTGAGGAGGCGCAGCATGCGCTTCAGACACAGAGCCGCCGCAGGCCTCGCGACCCTGCTGCTCCCCCTGGCCGGCCTCGTCGGTCTCGCCGGCCCCGCCCAGGCCGCGGCGAACGCATCGGCGAGCTTCACCAAGACCAGCGACTGGGGAACCGGCTTCGGTGGTCAGTGGACCATCAAGAACACCGGCAGCTCCAGCATCAGCTCCTGGACCGTCGAGTGGGACTTCCCCTCGGGCACGTCCGTCACCTCGGCCTGGGACGCGGACGTCACCGGCTCCGGCACCCACTGGACCGCGAAGAACAAGTCCTACAACGGCAGCATCGCCCCCGGCGCCTCCGTCTCCTTCGGCTTCAACGGCTCGGGCCCCGGCTCCCCGTCCAACTGCAAGCTGAACGGCGACAGTTGCGACGGTACGACGGTCCCCGGTGACGCGGCGCCCTCCGCGCCCGGCACCCCGACCGCCTCCGGCATCACCGACACCTCGGTCAAGCTCTCCTGGGGTGCGGCCACCGACGACAAGGGCGTGAAGAACTACGACGTCCTGCGCGACGGCAAGGTCGTCGGCACCGTGACGGCCACCTCGTACACGGACAGCGGCCTGACCGCCGGCACCGACTACTCCTACACCGTGCAGGCCCGCGACACCGCAGGCCAGACCGGCCCGGTCAGCGGCGCGGTCAAGGTGCACACCACCGGCGGCACCACCACTCCCCCGACCACCGGTGACAAGGTCAAACTCGGCTACTTCACCGAGTGGGGCATCTACGGCCGCAACTACAACGTCAAGAACCTGGTGACCTCCGGCTCCGCGGCGAAGATCACGCACATCAACTACGCCTTCGGCAATGTCACGAACGGCCAGTGCGCGATCGGCGACTCCTACGCCGACTACGACAAGGCGTTCACCGCCGACCAGTCGGTCAGCGGCGTCGCCGACACCTGGGACCAGCCGCTGCGCGGCAACTTCAACCAGCTGCGCGAGCTGAAGGCCAAGTACCCGAACCTCAAGGTGCTCTGGTCCTTCGGCGGCTGGACCTGGTCCGGCGGCTTCGCCCAGGCCGCCGCGAACCCGACCGCGTTCGCCCAGTCCTGCTACAACCTGGTCGAGGACCCGCGCTGGGCCGATGTCTTCGACGGCATCGACATCGACTGGGAGTACCCGAACGCCTGCGGCCTGTCCTGCGACACCAGCGGGGCGGCGGCCTTCAAGAACGTGCTGGCCGCGCTGCGCGCCAAGTTCGGTTCGAAGGCCCTGGTCACGGCCGCGGTCACCGCAGACGGTTCGGCCGGCGGCAAGATCGAGGCCGCGGACTACGCCGGTGCCGCCCAGTACGCCGACTGGTACAACGTGATGTCGTACGACTTCTTCGGCGCCTGGGACGCCAAGGGCCCGACCGCCCCGCACTCCCCGCTCACCTCGTACTCCGGCATCCCGAAGGCCGGCTTCGACACGGCCGACGCGATCGCCAAGTACAGGTCCATCGGTGTCCCCGCGTCCAAGCTGCTCATCGGCATCGGCCTCTACGGCCGCGGCTGGACCGGCGTCACCCAGGACGCCCCGGGCGGCACGGCCACGGGCCCGGCGGCGGGCACGTACGAGCAGGGCATCGAGGACTACAAGGTGCTCAAGACGTCCTGTCCGGTCACCGGCACCGTCGCGGGCACGGCGTACGCGCACTGCGGCAGCAACTGGTGGTCCTACGACACCCCGTCGACGATCGCCGGGAAGATGAGCTGGGCGAAGTCCCAGGGGCTCGGCGGGGCCTTCTTCTGGGAGTTCAGCGGCGACACCGGCAATGGTGAGCTGGTGAACGCCATCAGCAGCAACCTCTAGTACCTGTCGGTGCCCTAAGCGACGTTGACGCGCTGACCGGGCGGGGCTGCCTCCAGCCACGCGAGGAATCCGGTCAGCGCGTCTTCGCTCATCGCGAGTTCGAGGCGCGTGCCCCGATGGGTACAGGCGAGGACCACCGCGTCGGAGAGCAGCGCCAGCTCCTCCTCACCCTCGGGCAGCCGGCGGCCGGCCACCTCGATCTGCGCGCGCTCCAGCGTGCGGCGCGGCCGGAAGGCGTAGGAGAAGACGCGGTACCACTCGATGCGGTCGCCGTTGTAGCGGGCGACGCCGTAGGACCAGCCCTTGCCGTTGGCGTCGGGTTTCTCGGCCACGTCCCAGCGCAGGGAACAGTCGAAGGTACCGCCGGAGCGCTGGATGAGTCTGCGGCGCAGGCCGAACAGGAACAGTCCCACCACCACGAGCGCGACCACGATCCCGCACACAGTCAGAGCGAGGATCACCGGCACCGACCTCCTCGTCTCCTAGGAACTGCTTCTGTCACTTCGTAATGAAATGGAAAAAACACCCACATCTACCTCAGCCGCGACCGGCACCGGATTGCTCCGGGCCGGCCGCGGCTGAGTGACGTCATACCGCGCGCTGGGCTCAGCGCGCCGCCGCCGCGCGGAGGCGGACGTCCGCGCGACGCTCGGCGGCGGCATCGCCCTCCGCCTTCGCGCGCTCCAGCTCCCGCTCCGTGCGCTGGACATCGATCTCGTCCGACAGCTCGGCGATCTCGGCCAGCAGGGACAGCTTGTTGTCCGCGAACGAGACGAAACCGCCGTGCACCGCGGCGACGACCGTTCCACCGTCACTCGTCCGGATGGTCACCGGGCCCGACTCCAGCACACCGAGCAGCGGCTGGTGACCGGGCATGACGCCGATGTCGCCGGACGTGGTGCGCGCGACGACCAGGGTGGCCTCGCCGGACCAGACCTGGCGGTCGGCGGCGACCAGCTCGACGTGCAGCTCAGCAGCCAAGGGTGGCTCCTCGGGTCACCACCCGGCGGTTCTGCCGGGTGTTGGGGTCAATTCTAGTGGGCGTGAGTGAGGGGGCGGGACGCACCCCGCCCCCTCGGACGAGCGCGAGGCTCAGGAGACGCCGAGCTCCTTGGCGTTGGCCTTGAGGTCCTCCAGGCCACCGCACATGAAGAACGCCTGCTCCGGGAAGTGGTCGTACTCACCGTCGATGATCGCGTTGAACGCGGCGATCGACTCGTCCAGCGGCACGTCCGACCCGTCGACGCCGGTGAACTGCTTGGCGACGTGGGTGTTCTGGGACAGGAAGCGCTCCACGCGACGGGCACGGTGGACGACGAGCTTGTCCTCCTCGCCGAGCTCGTCGATACCGAGGATCGCGATGATGTCCTGGAGGTCCTTGTACTTCTGCAGGACCGTCTTCACGCGCATGGCGGCGTTGTAGTGGTCCGCGGAGATGTAGCGCGGGTCCAGGATCCGGGACGTGGAGTCCAGCGGGTCCACGGCCGGGTAGATGCCCTTCTCGGAGATCGGACGGGACAGAACCGTCGTCGCGTCGAGGTGGGCGAAGGTGGTGGCCGGGGCCGGGTCGGTCAGGTCGTCGGCGGGGACGTAGATCGCCTGCATCGAGGTGATCGAGTGACCGCGGGTCGAGGTGATGCGCTCCTGGAGGAGACCCATCTCGTCGGCCAGGTTCGGCTGGTAACCCACCGCGGACGGCATACGGCCGAGCAGCGTGGAGACCTCGGAGCCGGCCTGCGTGAAGCGGAAGATGTTGTCGATGAAGAACAGCACGTCCTGCTTCTGGACGTCACGGAAGTACTCGGCCATGGTCAGGCCGGCCAGCGCGACGCGCAGACGGGTGCCCGGGGGCTCGTCCATCTGACCGAAGACCAGCGCGGTCTTGTCGATGACGCCCGAGTCGCTCATTTCCTCGATGAGGTCGTTGCCCTCACGGGTGCGCTCACCGACACCGGCGAACACGGAGACACCGTCGTGGTTGTTGGCGACACGGTAGATCATCTCCTGGATGAGCACCGTCTTGCCGACGCCGGCGCCGCCGAACAGGCCGATCTTGCCGCCCTTGACGTACGGGGTGAGCAGGTCGATGACCTTGACGCCCGTCTCGAACATCTCGGTCTTGGACTCGAGCTCGTCGAAGTTCGGGGCCTTGCGGTGGATCGGCCAGCGCTCGCCGTCGTAGGACTCGTCGACGTTCAGCACCTCACCGAGGGTGTTGAACACCTTGCCCTTGGTGAAGTCGCCGACGGGGACGGAGATGGCCGCGCCCGTGTCGGTCACCGGGGCCTGGCGGACCAGACCGTCGGTGGGCTGCATGGAGATGGTGCGGACCAGGCCGTCACCCAGGTGCTGGGCGACCTCCAGGGTCAGCGTCTTCTTCTCGCCCGCGTTCGCCGGGTCGGAGACCTCGACGTGAAGGGCGTTGTAGATGTCCGGCATCGCGTCGACGGGGAACTCCACGTCGACGACCGGGCCGATGACCCGGGCGACGCGGCCCGTAGCCGTCGCGGTCTCAACAGTGGTGGTCATTTATCGGTCACTCCCCGCGGTCGCGTCGGCCAGGGCGCTCGCGCCACCGACGATCTCGCTGATTTCCTGGGTGATGTCGGCCTGACGGGCCGCGTTGGCAAGCCGGGTGAGGTTCTCGATGAGCTCACCGGCGTTGTCGGTGGCCGACTTCATCGCGCGCCGCGTGGCGGCGTGCTTCGAAGCGGCCGACTGGAGCAGCGCGTTGTAGATACGGCTCTCCACATAGCGCGGCAGCAGGGCGTCGAGGACGTCCTCCGCCGAGGGCTCGAAGTCGTACAGCGGGAGGATCTCCCCCTTGGGGTGAGCCTCCTCGGCGACCTCGTCGAGGCGCAGCGGCAGCAGCCGGGCGTCGAGCGCCGTCTGCGTCATCATCGAGACGAACTCGGTGAAGACGATGTGGAGTTCGTCCACACCACCCTCGGCCGTGTCCTTCTCGATCGCCTCGATCAGGGGCGCCGCGACCTTCTTGGCGTCCGCGTACGTCGGCTCGTCCGTGAAGCCCGTCCACGACTCCGTGACCTTGCGCTCACGGAAGTTGTAGTGGGCGACACCGCGCCGGCCGACGATGTACGTGTCGACCTGCTTGCCGTCGCGCTCCAGGCGCTCGGTCAGCTGCTCCGCCGTCTTGATGGCGTTGGAGTTGAAGGCGCCGGCCAGACCGCGGTCGCTCGTGAGGAGCAGGACCGCGGCACGGGTCGGGTTCTCCGCCTCCGTGGTGAGCGGGTGCTTGGTGTTCGAGCCGGTGCCGACCGCCGTGACCGCGCGCGTCAGCTCGGTCGCGTACGGCGTGGAGGCCGCCACCTTGCGCTGCGCCTTGACGACGCGCGAGGCGGCGATCATCTCCATCGCCTTCGTGATCTTCTTGGTCGCGCTGACGGATCGGATGCGACGCTTGTAGACCCGGAGCTGAGCTCCCATGAGTCAGGTCCCTTCCTTACGTCACTTGGCGGCAGCGGCAGGAACGTCCTCGCCGAGCAGCTTGCCGTCCGAGGTCTCGAACTGCTTCTTGAACTCGGCCACCGCGTCGTCGATCGCCTGGATCGTGTCGTCCGACATCTTGGCGCCCTCCTTGATGGAGGTCATCAGGCCCTGGTGCTTGCGGTGCAGGAACTCGATCAGTTCCTTCTCGAAGCGGCGGATGTCGGCGACCGGGACGTCGTCCATACGGCCGTTGGTGCCGGCCCAGACGGAGACGACCTGGTCCTCGGTGGCCATCGGCTGGTACTGGTCCTGCTTCAGCAGCTCGACCATGCGCGAACCGCGCTCCAGCTGCGCCTTGGAGGCCGCGTCCAGGTCGGAACCGAAGGCGGCGAACGCCTCCAGCTCACGGAACTGGGCGAGGTCCACACGGAGGCGGCCGGAGACCTGGCGCATCGCCTTGTGCTGCGCGGAACCACCGACTCGGGAGACGGAGATACCGACGTTCAGCGCGGGACGCTGACCGGCGTTGAACAGGTCCGACTCCAGGAAGCACTGGCCGTCGGTGATGGAGATGACGTTGGTCGGGATGAACGCCGAGACGTCGTTGGCCTTGGTCTCGACGATCGGAAGACCGGTCATCGAACCGGCACCCATGTCGTCGGAGAGCTTGGCGCAGCGCTCCAGCAGCCGGGAGTGCAGGTAGAAGACGTCACCCGGGTAGGCCTCACGGCCCGGCGGGCGGCGCAGCAGCAGCGACACGGCGCGGTAGGCGTCGGCCTGCTTCGACAGGTCGTCGAAGATGATGAGGACGTGCTTGCCCTCGTACATCCACTGCTGACCGATGGCCGAACCGGTGTACGGCGCCAGGTACTTGAAGCCGGCCGGGTCGGACGCCGGGGCGGCGACGATGGTCGTGTACTCCAGGGCGCCGTTCTCCTCCAGCGCGCGGCGCACGCCGGCGATGGTGGAGCCCTTCTGGCCGATGGCGACGTAGATGCAGCGGACCTGCTTCTTCGGGTCGCCGGTGCGCCAGTTGTCGCGCTGGTTGATGATCGTGTCGACGGCCAGGGCGGTCTTGCCGGTCTGGCGGTCACCGATGATCAGCTGACGCTGACCACGGCCGATCGGGGTCATCGCGTCGACGGCCTTGTAGCCGGTCTCCATCGGCTCGTGCACCGACTTGCGCTGCATGACCGTGGGGGCCTGCAGCTCAAGCGCGCGGCGGCCGGACGTCTCGATCTCGCCGAGGCCGTCGATCGGGTTGCCGAGCGGGTCGACGACACGGCCGAGGTAGCCCTCGCCGACCGCGACGGAGAGGACCTCACCGGTGCGCTGCACCGGCTGACCCTCCTCGATGCCGCTGAACTCACCGAGGACGATGGCACCGATCTCGCGCTCCTCGAGGTTGAGGGCGAGGCCGAGGGTGCCGTCCTCGAACTTCAGCAGTTCGTTGGCCATGGCCGAGGGAAGACCCTCGATCTTCGCGATGCCGTCGCCGGCAAGGGTGACCGTACCGACCTCCTCGCGCGAGGCCGCGTCCGGCTTGTACGACTGGACAAAGTTCTCCAGCGCGTCCCGGATCTCCTCCGGCCGGATCGTGAGCTCCGCCATCTGGGTTCCCTGCTCTCCTTGTTGGGCCCGAAGTTTCACTTGGGGGGTCTGGGGGCGACCCCCAGGAATCCTCTGCACGGCCCAACCAGGGCCGTAAGTAAGTACTGACTCTTGAGTTGCTAGCTCGCCATGCGGCGGGCGGCGTCGTCCAGCCGGTCCGCGAGGGAGCCGTTGATGACCTCGTCACCGACCTGTACCCGGATCCCGCCGATCACGTCGGGGTCCACGTCCAGGTTGAGGTGCATCCGGCGGCCGTAGAGCTTTGCGAGGGCGTCGCCCAGGCGCTGCTTCTGCGGGTCGCTCAGCGGCACCGCCGAGGTGACGATCGCCACCAGACGGTCCCGGCGCTCGGCGGCGAGCTTGGACAGGGACTCCAGTCCCGCTTCCAGGCTACGTCCCCGCGGCGCGGTCACGAGGCGTGCGACCAGACGCTCGGTGGCGGGCTTGGCCCGTCCGCCCAGCAGCCGGTGCAGCAGCTCGGTCTTGGCCTGGCCGCCGGCGGCGCGGTCGGTCAGCGCGGCGCGCAGCTCGGTGTTCGACGAGACGATCCGGCCGAACCGGAACAGCTCGTCCTCGACGTCGTCGAGCGTGCCGTTCTTCTCCGCGGCGGTGAGGTCGGCGATGCTCGCCAGCTCCTCCAGCGCGTCCACCAGGTCGCGGGGCTGCGACCAGCGGGAGCGCGCCATACCGGCCACCAGGTCGGCGGTCGCACCGCTGACCTGGCCACCGATCAGACGCTCCACCAGCTGCGCCTTGGCCTCTGCGGGCTGCGCCGGGTCGGTGAGGACCCGGCGCAGGCCGGCCTCGCGGTCGAGCAGCGCGGTGACGGCCGCCAGCTCGTCGGCGAGCGAAGCGGCATCGACGGACGTGGAGTCCGTCAGCGCGTCGAGACGCTCACGTGCGGCTGCCAGGGCCTCGCGGCTCGCTCCGTTCATCGCGTGGCCTCGGCCTTCTCCTCGAGCTCGTCGAGGAAGCGGTCGATCACACGGCTCTGCCGGGCGTGGTCCTCGAGGGACTCACCGACGAGCTTGCCGGCCAGTTCGGTGGCGAGCTTGCCGACGTCCTGACGCAGCGCGGACGCCGCGGCCTTGCGGTCGGCCTCGATCTGGGCGTGACCGGCGGCGATGATCTCCTCGCGCTGACGCTGGCCCTCGGCCCGCATCTCGGCGATGAGCGCGGCACCCTGCTCCTGCGCCTCCTGGCGCAGACGCGCGGCCTCGTGCCGGGCCTCGGCGAGCTGGGCCTTGTACTGCTCAAGGACGCTCTTGGCCTCGGTCTGCGCGGCCTCGGCCTTTTCGATACCGCCCTCGATGGCCTCGCGGCGCTCTTCCAGAACCTTGTTGATGTTCGGGAGGAGCTTCTTGGCGAGGAAGCCGAAGACGATGACGAAGGCGATCAGGCCGATGACGAGCTCCGGCCACGGCGGAAAGAGGGGGTTCTCCTTCTCCGCCGCAAACTGAACCCATGAGTGGGTCATCTCAGTGCCTTTCGTCGAATGGGCTGTCGCTGTCGTTCGTCTTAGTAGACGAACGGCATGACGAGGCCGATCAGGGCCAGCGCCTCACAGAACGCGAAGCCGAGGATCTGGTTGGCGCGGATCAGACCGGCCGCCTCGGGCTGACGGGCGAGGGCCTGGGTGCCGTTGCCGAAGATGATGCCGACGCCGACGCCGGGGCCGATGGCGGCCAGGCCGTAACCGACGGAGCTGAGCGAGCCAGTGACAGCGGCAAGGGTCTGGGACATGCCAGTTCTTCCTTTTCTTTACGGACCGGTGGGGGTTGGCCACCGGACGACCAGGGGATGCGGGGCGGGGTGGCTCAGTGGTGCTCGGCGAGCGCGCCCTGAATGTAGGAGCAGGTCAGCAGGACGAAGACGTACGCCTGCACGGCCTGGATGAAGAGCTCGAAGGCGGTCATGACGATGGTCATGAGGAACGAGACACCGGAGTAGGCGATGCCGATGCCGTTCAGCATGTACCAGCTGGCGACCGTGAAGAGCACGAGCAGCGTGTGACCGGCGAACATGTTCGCGAAGAGTCGCACGGCGTGCGTGAACGGGCGGACCAGCAGGTTCGAGAAGAGCTCGATCGTCATGGCGAGCGGGAGCACCGCGCCGAGCGACTTGTCGTAGCCGGTGAAGTTCTTGAAGGCGCCGACGAAACCGTGCCGCTTGAAGGTGAGCGGGACCCAGACGAGGTAGACGAGCGCGGCCAGGACCATCGGGTAGGCGATGATCGAGGTGACCGGGAACTGGGCGACCGGGACGATCGACCAGAGGTTCATCATCCAGATGAAGAAGAACAGCGAGACGACGAACGGGACGTACTTCTCGCCTTCCTTCTTGCCGATGGTCTCGTAGACGACGCCACGGCGGATGAAGTCGTAACCCGCCTCGGCGACCAGCTGCATCTTGCCCGGAACGACCTTGGGCCTGGCGAACGCGACCCAGAAGAAGCCCACCACGATGATGGAGCCCAGCAGGGCCAGCAGCATCGGCTTGTTGAAGTAGATGCCGTTGGTGTCGCCCCAGAGCGGCTTGAAGAGGAACGAGTGCAGGCCCGGAGCGACGGTGTCGAAACCGCACCCGGAGAACAGGTGGCAGCTCGAGTCGAAAGCGAGCGTCTGCGTCGGGTCAGCACTCACCGCGGGCTCCTTCAGCGTGGCGCATAGGTACGGCAACCTCGTTGTGTCGGCGCGGCGTGCGGCCGCGGTTCGGCACGGGACTGGTGTTACGGATGTGGGGGCGGCTGGGGGGCATCTCGCCTCGCGATAGAACAGGCGTCAGCTCGGATGCCCGCGCCCGCGATGCCGCAGTTGGCACCGGACGATAGCAGGGTCTCTCATGTGTCTTTATCCCGGCCCTACCCCTCACGACGCGTGCCCCGACTTGTGGGACTTTCCGTCATGGGAGGACGAGGTCGATTCGGGTTCGACATAGAGGATCTTGGACTTCATGTGCGCACGGGTCTGTGCGGCGATCCAGGCCAGGGTCGCGGCGACGAGCGTGAGCGCGAAGGCCCTGGGGTTGAACAGCGTCGTGTGCTTGAACGCGGCCACGAAGATGAACAGCAGCAGGATCTGCGCCGCGTACAGCATCAGACCCATGGCCTGGAAGAGGTGCGGAAGCGATTTGGCGGTGCGCTGAAGAACGTACAGGCCGAGCCCCATGAAGAGGATCACCACCAGCGTCGCGACGACCGCCCCGATCGCCCCCTTGCCGCCCGCGACCACACCGCTGACGACGGCGGCAATCGCGCCGACGGCAGCCGTGGGTACGGCGGCCTGGGCCAGGATCCGGGCGTCTTTGGACGGCATGGCGGCAACTCCGCTTTCACAAGGGGGCAGGGTGTCGTCATGGACGAGCGTAGTCCCGGGCTGAGTGATCGAGACCTCACACCAATGGACCGTCGCACTCAGGTCCTTCGGTTCTATCCGGGGTTCTCGTGAACCGTATCACAAACTATTTGATGAGGTCTTTACCTGGTAGGTGTGCTTGCTGTCACACATGAGAGTGACAGCGCGCGTCTGTGCAGAAACCGCGCCCACTTGTCTGGTATTGGGAGCTTTACACCCCCACGAGTTGGCAATGCTCTAGTCAGATTCTTACCCGGACCGGCTCAGCGGCGATCAAGGAAACGCGAACGGGGGCCGATTGCGGTCGCCCCGTTGACGCCCGACACCCCGGCGGGGACGGGGGCCCGTTCCGCGGCCTCCTGGGGCACCTGAGACGCATGCGCCTCCATGGCCACGGCAGCGGCTGCCGCGGCACCACGCCGGCGCCGGTAGCGCGGCGGCACGAACCGCTGCGCCCACAGGGGCACGCGCGGCGTGAAGCGCGGGAGCAGCAGCAGGACCAGGCCCACCGCGCTGAGGAAGACGACGCCGAGCACGATCCACATGGACGCCGAGTTCACCGAGTACGCCAGGGCGCCGAAGGCGATCAGGGCCGACCAGAAGTACATGATCAGCACGGCCCGGCTGTGCGAGTGGCCGATCTCCAGCAGCCGGTGGTGCAGATGGCCGCGGTCCGCGGCGAACGGGGACTGCCCGCGCCAGGTGCGGCGGACGATCGCCAGGACCAGGTCGGCGGTCGGCACCGCGATGATCGTCAGCGGGAGCAGCAGCGGGATGTAGACCGGCACGGTCTGGTGCACCGCGGCCTTCTCCGAACCCGCGTACAGGTTCAGCGCGTCCGGGTCGAGCTGGCCGGTGATCGAGATCGCGCCGGCCGCCAGCACCAGACCGATGAGCATCGAGCCGGAGTCGCCCATGAAAATGCGCGCGGGATGCATGTTGTGCGGCAGGAAGCCCAGGCACATGCCCATCAGGATCGCCGCGAAGAGCGTCGCCGGGGCGGCGGCCTCGATGCCGTACGACACCCAGACGCGGTAGGCGTACAGGAAGAACGCGGCCGCCGCGATGCAGACCATCCCGGCCGCGAGGCCGTCCAGGCCGTCCACGAAGTTCACCGCGTTGATCGTGATGACCACGAGGGCGACGGTCAGCAGCGTGCCCTGCCACTGGGTCAGCGCCACATTGCCGACGCCGGGGATGGGCAGCCACAGGATCGTCAGACCCTGCACGACCATCACGCCCGCGGCGATCATCTGACCGCCCAGCTTGATCAGCGCGTCGATCTCGAACTTGTCGTCCAGGACGCCGATCAGCCAGATCAGGGCGGCGCCGGAGAGCAGGGCCCGCGGCTCGTTGGACTTCGCGAACACCTCGTTGAGGTTGGTGAGGTGGTCCGCGACCAGCAGACCCGCGCACAGGCCGAAGAACATGGCGATACCGCCGAGGCGCGGAGTGGGCTCCCGGTGCACGTCACGTGCCCGGATCTCCGGCATCGCCCCTGCCACGATCGCGAATTTCCGTACCGGCCCTGTCAGCAGATACGTCACCGCGGCCGTGATGCAGAGCGTCAGCAGGTATTCACGCACGGGCTTCCCCACAGGTCTCGCTGGCCATCACAGCCCCACACCCTAGCGACGGTCGTATAAGGATGGGGACTTCCGGGTAGCCACGATGGTTGCACGTGTGGCTGTGGACCATGGCCCAGATCGGGCTGTACGGGACCCGCCTACCCCCGTTCAGCTGGGATACGGCGGAAAACCGGCGGTGAGGGCGCGCACCTCGTCCCGGGCCGGGGCAGGCTCGGTCTCCGCGCGCAGCACGGCCGCCGTCAGCGCCGCGATCCGCACCATCTCCGGCTCGCCCATGCCCTGCGTGGTCACCGCCGCCGTGCCCAGCCTCAGCCCGCGCCCGTCGCCGTGCGGCAGCGCGCAGCAGTCGAGGACGATCCCGGCGGCGGCGAGCCGGCCGCGAGCCGTCCGGCCGTCCACGCCTAGCGGGGCCGGATCGGCGGTGATCAGATGGGTGTCCGTGCCTCCGGTGGTGACGGCGAGACCCTCGGCGGCCAGATGACCGGCCAGCACCCGGGCATTGGCGACCACCTGATGGGCGTACGCGGCGAACGCCGGGGTTGCCGCCTCGCCGAACGCAACGGCCTTCGCGGCGATCGTGTGCATCTGCGCACCGCCCTGGGTGAACGGGAACACGGCCCGGTCGACGCGCTCGGCCAGCTCGCTCCCGCACAGGATCATCCCGCCGCGCGGGCCCCGCAGCACCTTGTGGGTGGTCGCGCACACGATGTCGGCGTACGGCACCGGGTTCGGCGCCGCTCCCCCGGCGACCAGCCCGATCGGATGCGCGGCGTCCGCGATCAGGTAGGCCCCGACCTCGTCGGCGACCTCACGGAAGAAGGCGTAGTCGAAGTGCCGGGGGTATGCGATGGACCCGCAGACGATCGCCTTGGGCCGGTGGTTGCGGGCCAGATGCCGCACCTGGTCGTGGTCGACGAGCCCGGTCTCGGCGTCCACCCCGTACCCGACGAAGTCGAACCAGCGCCCGGAGAAGTTCGCGGGCGAGCCATGGGTGAGGTGGCCGCCGTACGGCAGCCCCAGGGCGAGGACGGTGTCTCCGGGGCGCAGCAGGGCGGCGTAGGCGGCCAGGACGGCCGAGGAGCCCGAGTGGGGCTGCACATTGGCGTGGTCGGCCCCGAAGAGTTCCCTGGCCCGGTCGACGGCGGCGCGTTCGGCCACGTCGACGAGCTCGCAGCCACCGTGGTACCGGGCGCCGGGGTAACCCTCGGCGTACTTGTTGGCGAGGGGCGAGCCGAGGGCGGCGAGCACGGCCGGCGAGCAGAAGTTCTCGGCCGCGATCAGCTGCAGGGTGGTCGATTGCCGGTCGAGTTCCGCGAGCAGGATCTCGGCCATCGCCGGGTCCTGCCGCCGCAGGACGTCGGTCTCAAGGGTATGGGTGACCGACATGGCGGGCTCCCGGGCGGTCGACGGTGACGTATCCCCAATGTAGGCCGGGGACGTGCGGGGCGCCCGGTGATGCAGCCGCTTGGCGCGCCACGTGGCCCTACGCCCGCGCCGGAACCCCCGTCAGCGCCGTGACCACAGGGTCCAGCGCCTGGTGTATCTCGTCGCCGATCGACCGGAAGAAGGTGAGCGGGGCGCCGTACGGGTCGTACACCTCGTCCGCCTCCGCCGTGGGCGCAAGCAGCCACCCGCGTAGAGCAGCAGCCGCCCGCACCAGCGCACGGGCGCGCAGGACCACACCGTCCTCCAGCGGCGGCAGCGTGGCCGGGTCTATCGCACGGACCAGGCGGGTGAACTCCTTCAGCGTGAAGGTACGCAGGCCCGCCGAGTGCCCCATCGAGATCACCTGCGCCCGGTGGTCCCGCGTGGCCGTCAGCACCAGGTCGGCCCTGATCACATGCTCGTCGAGCAGTTCCCGGCCGAAGAAGCCGGAGGCGTCCGCGCCGAACTCGGCCAGCACCGCCTCGGCGTTGGCCTCCATCGGCGCGCCCTCATGACCCCAGGTGCCCGCGCTCTCCACGATCAGCCCGCCGCCGAGCACACCGAGCCGCTGCGCGACGAAATGCCGGGTCAGCCGCTCGGTGATGGGCGAGCGGCACACATTGCCGGTGCTGACGTGGAGGATGCGGAAGGTGTCGCGCGGGAGCCCGACGAAGGTCGTCGTGATCTCCGCGGCACGCTCCCCGACGCCTATGCCACGCCCCGCGTCAGGGGCCGTCAATTCGCCACCTCGAGGTCGGGTACGACCTTTCGCAGCTCGTCCGGCGACAGCGCGCCCTCGCGCAGCAGCACCGGCACCCGGCCGGTGACATCGACGATGGAGGACGGGACGTTGCCGGGGGTCGGGCCGCCGTCCAGGTAGACGGAGACGGAGTCGCCGAGCATCTCCTGCGCGGCGTCGCAGTCCTCCGGCGCCGGGTGGCCGGTGAGGTTGGCGGAGGACACGGCCATCGGGCCGACCTCGGTGAGCAGCTCGATCGCGACGGGGTGCAGGGGCATGCGGACGGCCACGGTGCCGCGGGTGTCGCCGAGGTCCCACTGCAGGGACGGCTGGTGCTTGGCGACCAGCGTCAGGGCGCCCGGCCAGAACGCATCGACCAGTTCCCAGGCCAGCTCGGAGAAGTCCGTGACGAGGCCGTGCAGGGTGTTCGGGGAGCCGATGAGGACAGGGGTGGGCATGTTGCGGCCCCGGCCCTTGGCGGCGAGCAGGTCGGCGACCGCCTCCGAGGAGAACGCGTCGGCACCGATGCCGTACACCGTGTCGGTCGGCAGCACCACCAGCTCGCCCCGGCGGACGGCGGACGCGGCCTCACGCAGACCCGTCGCGCGGTCGGTCGCGTCGTTGGTGTCGTATCGCCGTGCCATGTCTAGCGAGCCTCCTCGTACACGTACTGCGGGATGAAAGTCGGGGTCCTCACGGCAGCGCCTTGCGGGCGGTCGCGAACCGGGGGCGGTTGTTGAGGTCGGGGTGGTCGGCCGCGTCGGCCCAGCCCCGCTCCTCGGTGAAGATCCACGGCACCTGGCCGCCCTGGGTGTCGGCGTGCTCGATCACGACGACGCCGCCGGGGCGGAGGAGGCGGTGCGCCGTGCGCTCCAGGCCCCGGATCAGGTCGAGGCCGTCCTCACCCGAGAACAACGCCAGCTCCGGGTCGTAGTCACGGGCCTCGGGGGCGACGTACTCCCACTCGGTGAGCGGGATGTACGGCGGGTTGGAGATGACCAGGTCGACCTGTCCGTCGAGGTCGGGGAAGGCCGTCAGGGCGTCGCCCTGGCGCAGGTCGACCCTGGACCCCGCCACGTTCTTCCGCGTCCACACCAGGGCGTCCTCGGACAGCTCCACGGCGTGCACGCGCGAGCGCGGGACCTCCTGGGCGAGGGCCAGCGCGATGGCGCCCGAGCCGGTGCACAGGTCGACGATGCACGGCTCGACGACGTCCATGGCACGTACGGCGTCTATGGCCCAGCCGACCACGGACTCGGTCTCCGGCCGGGGCACGAAGACGCCCGGCCCGACCTGCAGCTCCAGGTAGCGGAAGTAGGCCCGCCCGGTGATGTGCTGCAGCGGCTCGCGCTGTTCACGCCGGGCGATGACCTCCCAGTACCGGGCGTCGAAGTCCGCGTCCTTCACGGAGTGCAGTTCGCCGCGCTTCACGCCGTGCACGAACGCGGCGAGCTCCTCCGCGTCGGTGCGCGGCGAGGGCACGCCGGCGTCGGCCAGCCGCTGGGTGGCCTGGGCCACCTCCGCGAGCAGCAGGTTCACGCGAGTCCTCCGTGTCGTACTCGTACTTGCGCTCGTACGTGCGTACGTGTCTTACGCGGCGGCGAGCTTCGCCGCCGAGTCGGCGTCGACGCAGGCCTGGATGACCGCGTCGAGGTCGCCGTCCAGGACCTGGTCCAGGTTGTACGCCTTGAAGCCGACACGGTGGTCCGAGATGCGGTTCTCCGGGAAGTTGTAGGTGCGGATCTTCTCGGAGCGGTCGACCGTGCGGACCTGGCTGCGGCGGGCGTCGGCGGCCTCCCGCTCGGCTTCCTCCTGCGCCATGGCGAGCAGCCTGGAGCGCAGGATACGCAGAGCCTGCTCCTTGTTCTGCAGCTGGCTCTTCTCGTTCTGGCAGGAGGCGACGACCCCGGTCGGCAGGTGCGTGATGCGCACCGCGGAGTCGGTGGTGTTGACGGACTGGCCGCCCGGGCCGGAGGACCGGTAGACGTCGATCCGCAGGTCGTTCGGGTTGATCTCCACGTCGACCTCCTCCGCCTCGGGGGTCACGAGGACACCGGCGGCGGAGGTGTGGATACGGCCCTGGGACTCGGTGGCCGGCACACGCTGCACGCGGTGCACACCGCCCTCGTACTTCAGCCGCGCCCACACGCCCTGGCCGGGTTCGAGCTGTCCGCGGGCCTTCACCGCGACCTGGACGTCCTTGTAGCCGCCCAGCTCGGACTCGGTGGCGTCGATGACCTCGGTCTTCCAGCCGACGCGCTCGGCGTAGCGCAGGTACATGCGCAGCAGGTCACCGGCGAACAGCGCCGACTCGTCGCCGCCCGCGCCCGCCTTGATCTCCAGGATGACGTCCTTGTCGTCGCTGGGGTCGCGCGGGATCAGCAGGAAGCGCAGCTTCTCGGTCAGTTCCTCGCGCTGCTTCTCCAGGTCCTTGACCTCGGCCGCGAAGTCGGGGTCGTCGGCGGCCAGCTCGCGCGCGGTCTCGATGTCGTCGCCGGTCTGCTTCCAGGAGCGGTACGTGGCGACGATCGGGGTCAGCTCGGCGTAGCGCTTGTTCAGCTTGCGCGCGTTCGCCTGGTCGGCGTGGACCGACGGGTCGGCGAGCTTCTTCTCCAGATCGGCGTGCTCGGCGACGAGTTCGTCGACGGCCTCGAACATCTTGGGCTCCTGATACTGCGGGGGGAGGGCTGGCGGGCGACCAAAAACGCCGGTCCCGGCGCACGCCTCGGTGGGGCGTACGGCCGTGGACCGGCGAATTGGGGCTCGCTACTTCTTGGAGCCGGCGGCAGCCTTGCCGAAGCGGGCCTCGAAGCGGGCCACACGGCCACCGGTGTCGAGGATCTTCTGCTTGCCCGTGTAGAACGGGTGGCACTCGGAGCAGACCTCGGCCCGGATGGTGCCGGACTCGATGGTGCTGCGGGTGGTGAACGACGCGCCGCAGGTGCAGCTGACCTGCGTCTCGACGTACGCGGGGTGGATGTCGCGCTTCAAGGTGTCTCCTAGGTTTCGGGAGGGCGCCGGGTCGCTGCAGCGGGCCTGCGGCAGCGTGAACCGGGGCCGACGTACCAGTCTGCCAGGACTGGGGCCATCCCCCAAAACCGGGGGCCACTGTTCTTTATTCCGGGTCTTCGTTCCGGGTCTTGTTCCGGGAGGGTGTCGGCCCGGCCCTCAGCCACTCACCACGCCCTTGGCCTCACCCGTGGCCGTGCCCTTCGTGGCCGACTTCGGGATCGGGCGGTCGTTCTTCAGGGCGTTCCACACCTGCTGGGCCTGCTGCTTCGCCATGAGCACGCGGTTGGGGTTCGCCGGGTCGTACCGGACCGGCATGGTGATCATGGTCATGTGCTTCGGGCCGATGCCCTTGAGGCCGTCCGCGAAGTCGATCAGGGAGTTGACCGAGCCGAGGTCGGAGTCGGTGGTGACGGTCTTGGTGGCGGTGTCGGCGAGGTCGTACAGCCTCTTGGGGCTGGTGAAGACGCCGACGTGCTTGACCTGGTTGAGCAGCGCCTTGACGAAGGCCTGCTGGAGCTGGATGCGGCCCAGGTCGGAGCCGTCGCCGACGCCGTGCCGGGTGCGGACCAGGCCGAGGGCCTGCTGCCCGCTCAGGGTGTGGGTGCCGGCCGGCAGGTTCAGGTGGCTCTGCCGGTCGTCGATGCTCTTCGTCGTGGTGACCGGGACGCCGCCGAGGTCGTCGATGAGCTTCTGGAAGCCCGCGAAGTCGACCTCCAGGTAGTGGTCCATGCGGATGCCGGTGATCGACTCGACGGTCTTCACCGCGCAGGCCGCGCCGCCGGTGCCGTAGGCCTCGTTGAACATCGAGCCGGACGCGGCCGGGTGCGTGGTGCCCTTGGTGTCGGTGCAGCGGGGCCGGTCGATCAGGGTGTCGCGCGGGACGGAGACCACGGCGGCCTTCTTGTGGCCCTCGTAGACGTGGACGATCATCGCCGTGTCGGAGCGGGCGCTGCCGTCGTCGGTGCCGCCGCCGAGCTTCTTGTTGGATCCCGAGCGGGTGTCCGAGCCGAGGACCAGGATGTTCTCGGAGCCGTTGTCGACCTTCGAGGGGCGGTCGTTGCCGAGTGCCTGGTCGATGTCGACGCTCTTGATGTTGCCGTTGAGCTTGAAGTACAGGTACCCGGCGCCCACACCGCCCAGCACCACCACACCGGCAGCCGTCCAGGCCGTGGCGAGCAGGGCCTTGCGGCGCGTGCTGCGGGCCTTGCGGCGTCGGCCCTTGCCTCGCGGGCGTGGACCGGTCTCGCCCGGCTCGGATATGACGGGCTCCGGCGTGCTCTGGGCGGACAACATCGCTCCTAGGTCTCGTCGGTCGGTTACCCCCTGCTGTCAGGGTCAGGCGCGGTCAGTACCGCTCCATCGTCGCCCCGCTGGGTCAGACGGAGAAACTCGGGAAAGAGTTGCACAACGCACCGTGCCCATCGCGTACGGCGATGGGCACGGTGCGTATGCGTTCAGTCCGGGCGTACGGCGCTCACCTGCGGCTTCAGCCCCAGATGTCGTACGCCTGGAAGCCGGTGCCGACCGAGATCCTTGTGGCAAAGATCTCGCTTGTGGCCTTTCCGGTCCCCTTGTACAGGTACAGGGTGCCGTCCGAGCCGCGGGCCAGGAAGTCGGCCCTGCCGTCGCCGCTCACGTCGCCGACCGCGTCGAAGGCGTTGTAGCCGGTCCAGGCGCTGCGCACCTTGATCCGGGCGGAGAAGGCGCCCGAGCCGGACTTTCCGGTGCCCTTGTACAGGTACAGGTCGCCGGTGCTGGACTGGCGGGCGAGCAGGTCGGCCTTGCCGTCGCCGGTGAGGTCGCCGTGTCCGCGCACCGAGTTGTACTGGCCCCAGCCGGTGCCGACCTCGACCCGGGAGCCGAAGGTGCCGTTGCCGTTGCCCGGGTAGAGCCACATCGCGCCACCGGAGTCGACGGAGAGCACGTCGGGCTTGTAGTCGCCGGTGAGGTCACCCGGGACGACGATCCGCTGGCGCGTCCCCCAGCCACTGAAGATCTTCGTCGTGGCCCAGGACCCGTCAGTGCGGGCACTGTTGAGGACGAAGTGGTCCCAGTACACATCACCGGTGGAACCGACCCGGTAGACGAAGTCCTGGTAGCCGTCGCGGTTGAGGTCGGCCTGCAGGACCAGGTTGGCGCCGCTCCAGTCGCCCAGGGAGATCCGGGCGCCGAACGAGCTGCCGGTGGAGTCCTTCTCGTAGCCGGTCTTCGTGGCGGAGCTGCGCACGAAGAGGTCGGCCTTGCCGTCGGTGTTGCTGAGGTTGGTGTCGTCGATCTGCGGGTAGGCCGCGCCGACGTACGTGGAGACCTTGGAGAAGACGCTGTAGTAGTCCTTCTCCACGCAGTCCTTCACGCCCCAGGAGACGACACCCACGATGCGGCCGCCCACCACGAGCGGCCCGCCGGAGTCGCCGTTGCAGGTCGCCTGGGTACCGGTGTCGCTGCCGGACTGCGTGCCCGCGCAGACCATGTGCCCCGCGATGAAGTCACTGCCGTAGACCCCGCTGCAGGTGCTGTCGGCGTGCAGGGTCAGCGTGTCGGTCTTCAGCGTCTGGGAGATGTCGTCGCTGGTGGAGCTGGTGCGGCCCCAGCCGTAGACCGTGGCGCTGGTGCCGCCGGTGTAGGACGCTGTGTCGCCGGAGGTGGTCATCCGGATGGGCGTGGCGCTGACCGGGACGTCCAGGGTGAGGACGGCGATGTCGTTGTCGATGGTCGTCGCGCTGTACGACGGGTGGTTCCACTGCCGCAGGACGCCGGTGGCCTGGCCGCCGTGCAGGTCCGTGCCGCCGCCGGCGTCGGTGGTGGGCAGCTGGTCGGTGCCGGTGACGACGGTGCCGTACTTGCTCCAGCTGTAGCCCTTGACGCAGTGGGCCGCGGTGAGGATCTTCGTCGGCGCCACGACCGAGCCGCCGCAGAAGAAGCCGACGTCGTCGCTGGTGTCGGTGGTGCCCTTGTCGTCGAAGTACCAGAGCTGGGCCATCCAGGGCGCCGAGGAGATGGTGGTCTCGTTGCCACCGACGATCCCCGGCGACATGGCCGACGGGCTGCTGCCGCTCGCGGCCGGCGAGTCGGTGGCCTCGGCGCCCGCGATCCGCTTCTCCAGAGTGGCCTGGGACGGCTGGCTGACGACGGGGCTGCCGCTCGGCTTCGGCAACGCGGTGGCGGCTCCGGCGGAGGCCGTCATCAGCGCGGCTGTGACGGCGGCGGCGACAGCGGCGGCACCGAGGGGCAGACCGACGCGCATACGGCGTCTGTGCCGCCTGGGCAGGGGCTTGAGCAAGGGAGTTCCCCCCACGGGAGAGGTGTGAGTCTGGTGGGGCGCCTGATGCGTCCCGTACCTCTCAGCGCCAAAAGGCCGCCCCCCGTCACTGATGGACGGGAGGCGGCCCCTGGACTCGCTTGCTCTCAGTCTCCGTTGCCCGGAGCCGGCGTCGTCTTCTGAATCTGCATCAGGAACTCGACGTTCGACTTGGTCTGCTTCATCTTGTCGAGCAGCAGCTCGATCGCCTGCTGCTGGTCGAGCGCGTGCAGCACCCGGCGCAGCTTCCAGACGATGGACAGCTCCTCGTTGCCGAGCAGGATCTCTTCCTTACGGGTACCGGACGCGTCCACGTCCACCGCCGGGAAGATGCGCTTGTCGGCGAGCTTGCGGTCGAGCTTGAGCTCCATGTTGCCCGTGCCCTTGAACTCCTCGAAGATCACCTCGTCCATGCGGGACCCGGTGTCCACCAGGGCGGTGGCGAGGATGGTCAGCGAACCGCCGTCCTCGATGTTCCGCGCCGCACCGAAGAACCGCTTCGGCGGGTACAGCGCGGTCGAGTCGACACCACCGGACAGGATGCGGCCGGAGGCCGGAGCCGCCAGGTTGTAGGCACGGCCCAGGCGGGTGATGGAGTCCAGCAGCACGACGACGTCGTGGCCCAGCTCGACCAGTCGCTTGGCGCGCTCGATGGCGAGCTCGGCGACCGTGGTGTGGTCCTCGGCGGGGCGGTCGAAGGTCGAGGAGATGACCTCGCCCTTGACCGACCGCTGCATGTCGGTGACCTCTTCCGGACGCTCGTCGACGAGGACGACCATCAGGTGGCACTCGGGGTTGTTGTGCGTGATCGCGTTGGCGATCGCCTGCATGATCATGGTCTTGCCGGTCTTCGGCGGGGCCACGATCAGACCGCGCTGGCCCTTACCGATCGGCGAGACCAGGTCGATGATGCGGGTGGTGAGCACGCCCGGGTCCGTCTCCAGGCGGAGGCGGTCCTGCGGGTACAGCGGGGTCAGCTTGTTGAACTCCGGGCGGCCACGGCCGTGTTCGGGCGCCATGCCGTTGACGGAGTCCAGACGGACCAGCGCGTTGAACTTCTCGCGGCGCTCGCCCTCCTTCGGCTGGCGGACCGCACCGGTGACGTGGTCACCCTTGCGCAGGCCGTTCTTGCGGACCTGGGCGAGGGAGACGTACACGTCGTTCGGGCCCGGAAGGTAGCCGGAGGTCCGGATGAAGGCGTAGTTGTCGAGGATGTCCAGGATGCCCGCGACCGGGATCAGGACGTCGTCCTCGGCGAGCTGCGGCTCGGCGATGTCGTCGCGGCCACGGCGGCCACGGCGGTCGCGGTAGCGCCCGCGACGGCCACGGCGGCCGCCCTCGAAGTCGTCGTCGTCCTGCTGGCGGTCCTGACGGCCGCCGCCCTGCTGCTGGCCCTGCTGCTGACGCTGCTGGCCGCCCTGCTGGTCGTCGCCCTTGTTGCGGCGGTCGCGGTCACGGCCGCGCTCACGGCGGTCGCGGCGGCCACGGCCCTCGCCGTCACCGGTGTCGCCCTTGGCCTCGCCCTGCTGCGGCTGCTGCACGGACGCCTCGGTCTTGGCCTCGGCCTTCGCCTCGGCGGCAACGGTCTCGGCGCTGCTCGCGGCCGGGCTGCCCGCCTCGGCGGTGGCACGGCGGCGACGGCGCTCGGTCGGGGCGTCGTCGGAGGCCGGCTGGCCGGGGATCTCGATCTGCTGCTGGGCCACGGCCTTCTCGGCGGGGGCCTCGGCCTTCTTCTCGCCGTCGGCGGCCTCACCCGTACGGGCCTTGGAGGTGGCGCGGCGCTTGGGCTTGGTCTCGGTGGCGGCCTCGGCCTTGGGGGCGGCGCCCCCTGCGGCCTGCGCCTCCTTGATGACCTCGATCAGCTGGCTCTTGCGCATCCGCGCGGTGCCCCTGATGCCGAGGCCCGAGGCGACCTGCTGCAGCTCGGCCAGCACCATGCCCTCGAGGCCGGTACCGCGGCGCCGCCGGGAGCCGGCACCGGTGGCAGGCGCGGAGGCGTCCGTGGCGGGCGCGGCAGCGGTCTCCTCGACACGTGCGCCCATCAGATCGGTGGTGTCGCTCACGAAGGGTCCTTCCCTGGAGCGGACGTCGGCCTGTCTGGCTCGGCGACCGGTTGTGCTGTCCGACTACGGTCCTGTCTTCCGTGAACCGTGCCGGGGCGGTGGTCCGCCAAAGCGGCGGAGGAAATGTGCGGTGATTGGCGCTTCCGCGAGCCGTGGCACCCAGTGTCACGTGGCGTGGTAGCACCGATTCCGGAGCGTGCCCGGCGGCCCGCTCAGTGTCCGCATACGACGTACTGCCCAGGTACGGCGCACGGAACACGGAGTGGCCCGGGAGGCTCCCGGAAGAATGTCTGTCCCGGACTGGGACACGAGGCACCTCGCCATGGTGGGGTCGGGTGCAGACTTGAGATTAACACTACCGGATCCAACAAACATTCCCCCTCTCCAAATCCGGCAACCGTGTGTCAGGTCGCAAGCGGCAGCACGCTCGCTCCCTGCAGGTCCAGGCTCAGCCGGTTGGCGGCCCAGTCGGGGCCGGCCAGGGTCTCCACCTTGTCGGCGGTACCGGCGTCGGCAAGGGCCATGACGGTGGGCCCGGCGCCCGAGATGACGGCCGGGACGCCCTCGGCGCGCAGCCGCTCCACCAGCGCGGCGCTCTCCGGCATGGCCGGGGCGCGGTACTCCTGGTGGAGGCGGTCCTCGGTGGCGGGCAGCAGCAGCTCGGGGCGCCGGGTGAGGGCCTCGACGAGCAGGGCGGCACGGCCCGCGTTGACGGCGGCGTCGACGTGCGGCACGGTGCGCGGCAGCAGGCCGCGGGCGGTCTCGGTCAGGACCGGCTTTCCGGGCACGAAAACCACCGGAACGATGGAATCGTTCGGCTCCATCCTGATGGCCCGGGCGGCGCCGGACTCCATCCAGGACAGGGTGAAGCCGCCGAGCAGACACGCGGCCACGTTGTCCGGGTGACCCTCGATCTCGGTGGCCAGTTCCAGCAGCGCCGCGTCGTCCAGGCGGGCCTCGCCGCCTATGGTCACGGCGCGGGCGGCGACGATGCCGGCGCAGATGGCGGCGGAGGAGGAGCCGAGGCCCCGGCCGTGCGGAATGCGGTTGGCGCAGACGATCTCCAGCCCCCGGGGCTGCCCGCCCAGCAGGTCGAAGGCGGTGCGCAGGGAGCGTACGAGAAGGTGAGACTCGTCACGCGGAAGGGTCTCGCTGCCCTCCCCCGCGATGTCGATGTGCAGCCCGGAGTCGGCCACCCGGACGACCACGTCGTCGTAGAGCCCCAGCGCGAGGCCGAGGGCGTCGAAGCCCGGGCCGAGATTGGCGCTGGTGGCGGGAACGCGCACCCGGACGGCGGCGGCGCGGAACGCTGGACCGGCCATCGCTCGTTGACTCTCCTTGAGCTGCGTGACTGTCGAAGACATTCGATGACGTACGGGGAGACCCTCGGGCCGCGCAGACGGCGCGGCGCTGCCCCGATGCGAGGGCATATGCAACGGGCGGGTTCAGTACAGCCTATCGAAGGAAGGTTCTGTGGCGACATAGGGCGCACAGGAGGCGCACGATGCGTGTCGTAAGCCCCCTGTGCACCCTGTCAGGGAAAACCCGGGTCGCCGGGCGCTCAGCCGAGGCCGAGGCCGAGGCGCTCGGCGGCGGCGGCCGCGTCGACCGGGACGGTGACCGGCTGCGGGGCGCCGGCGACGGCCCAGTCGGGGTCCTTCAGACCGTTGCCGGTGACCGTGCACACGATCCGCTGGCCCGGGTCGACCCTGCCCTGCTCGGCGGCCTTCAGCAGACCGGCCACCGAGGCGGCCGAGGCGGGCTCCACGAAGACGCCCTCCTGCGCGGCCAACAGGCGGTAGGCGCGCAGGATTTCACGGTCCGTCACCTCGTCGATGGCGCCACCGGACTCGTCGCGGGCCTGCAGCGCGTACTGCCAGGAGGCGGGGTTGCCGATGCGGATGGCGGTGGCGATGGTCGAGGGGTCCTTGACGACCTCGCCGCGCACGATCGGGGCGCTGCCGGAGGCCTGGAAGCCCCACATCCGGGGCGTCCGGGAGGCGATGCCGTCGGCGGCGTACTCCTTGTAGCCCTTCCAGTAGGCGGTGATGTTGCCCGCGTTGCCGACCGGGAGGACGTGGATGTCGGGCGCGTCACCGAGCATGTCCACGATCTCGAAGGCGGCCGTCTTCTGGCCCTCGATCCGCACCGGGTTGACCGAATTGACCAGCGCCACCGGGTAGTTCTCACTCAGCGAGCGGGCGAGCGTGAGACAGTCGTCGAAGTTTCCGTCGACCTGGAGGATCTTCGCGCCGTGCACGAGGGCCTGGCCCATCTTGCCGAGGGCGATCTTGCCCTGCGGCACGAGAACGGCCGAAACCATACCGGCCCGCACGGCGTAGGCGGCGGCGGAGGCGGAGGTGTTGCCGGTGGAGGCGCAGATGACCGCCTTCGCCCCCTCCTCCTTGGCCTTGCTGATGGCCATGGTCATACCGCGGTCCTTGAAGGAACCGGTGGGGTTGGCCCCCTCCACCTTCAGGTGGACCTCACAGCCCGTGCGCTCGGAGAGCACCTGCGCGGGCACGAGGGGCGTGCCGCCCTCGCGGAGCGTCACGACCGGCGTGGTGTCGGATACCGGCAGCCGGTCCCGGTACTCCTCGATGATTCCGCGCCACTGGTGAGTCATTGCTGGTTACTCTCCTTCAACCCGCATGATGCTGGCGACACCCCGCACGGTGTCGAGCTTGCGCAGCGCCTCGACGGTCCCGGTGAGGGAGGCGTCGGACGCGCGGTGGGTGACGACGACGAGGGAGGCCTCGCCGTCCTTGCCCTGCTGGCGCACCGTATCGATCGACACCCCGTGCTCGGCGAACACGGTCGCGACCTGGGCGAGAACACCCGGTTTGTCCGCGACGTCGAGGCTGATGTGGTAGCGCGTGACGACCTCGCCCATGGGCGAGACGGGCAGGGCGGCGTACGCCGACTCACCGGGCCCCGTTGCGCCGTTGAGCCGGTTGCGGCACACGGCGACGAGGTCGCCGAGCACGGCGGAGGCGGTCGGGGAACCGCCGGCGCCGGGGCCGTAGAACATCAGCTGACCGGCGGCGTCCGACTCCACGAACACGGCGTTGTACGCGCCGCGCACGGAGGCGAGCGGGTGGGTCAGCGGAATCATCGCGGGGTGCACGCGCGCGGTGACGGAGCCGCCGTCCGCGGCCCGCTCGCAGATGGCGAGCAGCTTGATGGTGCAGCCCATCTCCTTCGCCGAGCGGAAGTCGGCGGCGGTGACCTCGGTCATGCCCTCGCGGTAGACGTCGTCGAGGCGCACGCGCGTGTGGAAGGCGATCCCGGCGAGGATGGCGGCCTTGGCGGCGGCGTCGAAGCCCTCGACGTCGGCGGTCGGGTCGGCTTCCGCGTACCCGAGCGCGGTGGCCTCGTCGAGGGCCTCCTGATAGCCGGCCCCGGTGTTGTCCATCTTGTCGAGGATGAAGTTGGTGGTGCCGTTGACGATGCCCAGCACCCGGTTGACCTTGTCCCCGGCGAGGGACTCGCGCAGCGGGCGGATCAGCGGGATGGCACCGGCGACGGCGGCCTCGTAGTACAGGTCCTTGCCGTGGTCCTCCGCCGCGGCGTGCAGGGCGGCACCGTCCTGGGCGAGCAGGGCCTTGTTGGCGGAGACGACGGAGGCGCCGTGCTCGAAGGCGGTGGTGATGAGGGTCCGGGCGGGCTCGATCCCGCCGATGACCTCGACCACCACGTCGATGTCGCCGCGTTTGACCAGAGCGGTGGCGTCGGTGGTGACGAGTTCCGCGGGGATGCCCTCACGGACCTTGGAGGGCCGTCGTACGGCGACCCCGGCGAGCTCCACCGGGGCGCCGATCCTGGCGGCGAGGTCGTCGGCGTGCGTCGTCATGATGCGCGCCACCTCTGAGCCGACCACTCCACAGCCCAGCAGCGCCACCTTCAGCGGACGCGTACGCATCATCCGACCTCGTTTCCTCATACCGTCTACGGTTGGACCAGTCTCACTCACCGGACGGGAGTTTCTACCCTTCGTCCGGATCGTGAGACATCTATTTCATTTGTACGGGACCGGGAGACCGTAGATCTTCCGGCCTGCACAGGGGGTTACCCGACGTCGAGACGCAGGAGGTCCTCCTCCGTCTCACGCCGGACGATCACCCGGGCCTCGCCGTCCTTCACGGCGACGACGGGCGGCCGGAGCACATGGTTGTAGTTGCTGGCCATGGACCTGCAGTACGCGCCCGTGGCCGGTACGGCGATCAGGTCGCCCGGCGCCAGGTCGGCGGGCAGGAACGCGTCCTTGACCACGATGTCCCCGCTCTCGCAGTGCTTGCCCACGACACGCGCCAGCATCGGCTCGGCGTCGCTGGTGCGCGAGACGAGGGCGACGCTGTACTCGGCGTCGTACAGCGCGGTCCGGATGTTGTCGGACATACCACCGTCGACCGACACATACGTCCGCAGCCCGTCCAGCGGCTTGACGGTGCCGACCTCGTAGAGCGTGAAGGCGGTCGGACCGACGATGGCACGCCCGGGCTCGACGGAGATCCGGGGCGTCCGCAGCCTGGCGGCGTCGCACTCGCGGCTGACGATCTCCGTCAGCGCCTTGGCGATCTCGTGCGGTTCACGCGGATCGTCGGCACTGGTGTAGGCGATCCCGAGCCCACCGCCGAGATCGATCTCGGGCAGCTCGACCCCGTGCTCGTCCCGGATGTCCTTGAGCAGCCCGACGACACGGTGGGCGGCGACTTCGAAACCCGACATGTCGAAGATCTGCGACCCGATGTGGGAGTGGATCCCGATCAGTTCGAGCCCGTCGAGCTGCAGCGCCCGCCGCACGGCTTCCGCCGCCTGCCCGCCGGCCAGCGGAATCCCGAACTTCTGGTCCTCATGGGCGGTGGCGATGAACTCGTGCGTATGCGCCTCGACGCCCACGGTGATCCGAATCTGGACCTTCTGCCGCTTGCCCAGCGACTGCGCGATGTGGGCGACCCGCACGATCTCCTGGAAGGAGTCGAGCACGATCCGCCCGACACCGGCCTCTACGGCGCGGCGGATCTCCTCGGGGGACTTGTTGTTGCCGTGGAAGGCGATGCGCTCGGCGGGCATCCCGGCGGACAGGGCGGTGGCCAGCTCCCCGCCCGAGCACACATCCAGGTTGAGCCCCTCCTCGTGCAGCCACCGCACGACGGCACGGGACAGGAACGCCTTCCCGGCGTAGAACACGTCGGCGTCGGTGCCGAAAGCGGTACGCCACGCACGCGCGCGTGCCCGGAAATCGGCCTCGTCGAGGATGTAGGCGGGCGTGCCGTACAACTCGGCGAGCCGGGTGACGTCGACGCCGCCGACGGTGACGACCCCGTCGGCGTCGCGCGCGACGGTCTGCGCCCAGACCTTCTGGTCCAGGGCGTTGAGGTCGGCGGGCGGCGCGGAGTAGTGCCCCTCGGGCAGGACGTCGGCGTGACGGGGCCCGGCGGGGTGGGCGGAACGGCTCATGACGTGGCTCTCAGACTCTCTGTCTCTCTCCGGGGCGCATCTGCTCTGGCGCCCTCAGAGGTGTTCGGGTGCGTCGATGCCGAGCAGGGACAGGCCGCCGGCCAGCACCGTCCCGACGGCTTCGGCGAGGGCGAGCCGGGCACGGTGGGCGGCCGAGGGTTTCTCCTCGCCGCAGGGAAGCACGCAGGGCAGGAAGGGCAGCACGGCATCAGCGAGGGTGACGAGATGCCGGGCAAGCCGGTCCGGGGCGCGGTGGGTGGCGGCCGCGGTGAGGATGCGGGGGTGGTCGGCTAGGGGGGTTAGGAGGTGGTGGGGGGTGGGGGTGGTGCTGGGGGCGGTAAGAGATTGGGGACTGGAGGTGAAAGGGCCGTGGGTGTCGGGGCTGGGGGTGGCGGCGCGCTGGGTGCTGGAGGTGACAAGGCTCCCGGTGTCGGTGGTGACGACGTCGGGGGTGCCGGAGGTGACAAGGCTCCGGATGCCGGTGTCGGGGGTGACAAGACCCTGCGTGCTGGATGCGGCCAGGGCCCGCACACCGCCGACGGGACCGGGACCGACTTGGCCCACGGGACCAGGGCCGAATTGGCTCACCGGACCGGGACCAGGACCGGGACCGGCGGCGCTCAGGGGACGGGGATCGGCGACGCCCACGTGACCATGACCGGCGGGGCCCACGCGACCGGGATCACCGGCGCTCAGGGGACCGGGACCGGTGTCCCCCAAGGGGCCGGGTTCGGCGGTGAAGCCCAGGCGGGCGGCGTTGCGGCTGAGGGACCGGATCCGGGCGTGGGCGTACCGCACCAGGAACAGCGGATTGCTCTCCCGCTGGACGAGATGGTCGGCGGTGATCCGCGGCCGGTCGTGCGGCGCGGGATGGAGCAGAGCCCACCGGGCGGCGTCGGCACCGAGCGGAGCGGGGTCCTCCGGGGCAGGCACAGGCCGCAGATTGACGGGCTCCCCGTGCTCGACGGTGGCCCGCCCGCCCTGCGTACCGACGATCCGTACGACGGCGTCGGCGACGACCTCGGCCCGCACCTCGTACGGCACCCGCAGCGCGACCACCTGCCCGGCGAGGGCGTCACTGTGCCCGTAGGCGGCACCACGGGCCCGGATCTCCCGGACCAGCCCGGTGAGGGGGTCGGCCTGCGCGTCGAGGCTGATGTTGAGAAAGCCCGGCCCGGTGACGACGACGTCCCGGATGCCGTCGGCGCCGACGAGCCGGGACCGCAGCATCTCGGCGACCCGCAGCGGCGGCTGCCCGGCCGGCCGGGCGAGCTGCAGCGCGACGTTGGTGGCGAAGTCCCCACACCCTCCGGGCCCGGGCTCGGTCACCACGACCCTCTCGGGCAGGGCCACACTCAGCTCCCCGTCATCGACAGCACAACGCACCGCGCGCAGCACGGTGCGGGACAGCTCGACGGGGGTCACGGGACAAGCGTAGGGGAGGGAGGGGGTGGGTAGGCGAGGCGGTTCTCACTGTGGGACGGCCGGCAGACGGCGACTTCTGCCTCAGCACGCACTGCGCATACGGCGGACAGCCGAGCCCCCGAGCCATCCAACCGCCGCAGCAACCGCAGCCGCTTACCTAACCGCCGTACGAGATCCCACCGGTCACACCATCGGCGACCCCATCGGAAACCCCGCCGGAGAAACCGTTGGCAACGTCGTCCTCGCCGCCCCCTTCGCCGGCCCCATCCCCATCCCCGTCACTGTCGCTGTCCCCGTCACCGCCCCCACCCCGGTGACCTCCGTCCCCTCCACGCCCGTCTCCCCCGCTGCCGCGCTCAAGGAGCTGCTTGACGAGCCGTACGAGCTCGGCGGGCTCGAAGGGCTTGGCGAGGAAGGCGTCCACGCCGACGTCGAGACCGGTGTCGACCTCGTACTGGGTGCACGCGCTGATGATGGCAAGGGGCAGGTGATGGGTACGGGGATCGGCACGGAGGCGGGCGGCGGTGCGCAGTCCGTCCAGCCGGGGCATGACGACGTCGAGCGTCACGACATCGGGCCGCACCTGATGCACCACGTCCAGGCACTCGGCACCATCGGCCGCGGTCACGACCTCGAGCCCTTCCAGTTCGAGGTTGACCCTGATCAGCTGCCGGATGACCTTGTTGTCGTCCACAACAAGCACCCGACCCGAGGCGCCTGGCACAAGTCGAGAGTAGGTCCGGACCGGCCACCGCGTCCGGGTTTTCCCCACTTCCACCCCCTACAGGTGACCCGCCCCACCCCACCCCGGCAAACAGATTCCTGATCACCCCTCCGGACCTGCTAGTGTTCTACCCGTCGCCGCGAGCGAACAGCTCCGCAACCGACACGCCCCCGTAGCTCAGGGGATAGAGCAACGGCCTCCGGAGCCGTGTGCGCAGGTTCGAATCCTGCCGGGGGCACTCGCCGAGGATCAGCAAAAATCAAGCGCTGACCAGGGCGGATGCCGACATGAAAGAGCGGGAGACAGTCTCACTGTCTCCCGCTCTTTCTCGTTGTTGCGCACTGATCGCGTGTGAGGAGCGTCTGGGCCGCACGCCTGCCGGCCACCACCCTTCCTCGTGACTGCCCGCCTGGCACAGGTCAAGCATGGGGCCTCTGATTCGTAGCTCCATGCAGACCCGGTTCACCGCGGTCGCGCAACCCTCCTGAGCGGACCTTGCTGGCTGGGCCCGGTTGCTGTGCGTCCCTGATGTACGGGGCGGGGTCCGGTGGGAATGTGCATGCCTCTGGCTGGCAGGCATGCGATAAGGATCTTGCGTTCCGGGTTACAGCGCGCCGTGATCGTGCCCATGTTCACGGAGCGGCTAATCGAATCGTGCGTCTGCTGGGCTACAAGCCGCACTGGTTCACGAACATCAGCAACTCTCGGCCGGAACGCGCGCGTGGAACCCATACCTTCGATGGAGCCGTCGGGGGGATCGGCAACTCTTTCGCCGTGGCGTTGTTGCAGGTGGGCGAGCACTCAGCGTCCCGGTCGGCAAAAACACCCCCGTCTTGCCCGACGGCTGTCCCCTGAGCGGAAACCCATTGCGGGGGTGTGACTCGGGGATTCGTCGGCGCGACTGTGGCTCGTCTGTCGCTGGCAGTCGCCGTTGGTCAGCCTCGCACAAGCCAGGGACGGCCCAGAACTGATCTTCAAGAACCGTCTGTTGGTCAACGGCGGCCTTCCAGTGTTGAGCCGAGTTCACGCGAGACCGGTGAGGGGCGCGCCGGGTTGCCAGGAGACGGGCAGGACGACGTCGACGCCGTCACGGCGAGCCAGGGACAGCAGCCTGCGCATGGTGGTGTCAAGGTCGTCGAACAGGTAGGACATGGGACGCAGTGGCCGGTCCAGGCCGAAGAAAAAGTCGTCCCAGTGCACCAAGATGACCCGCTTGGCCCCGGTCTCGACCACGACCTCGTCCCAGTAGGCGTGGAGGAACTCGGCGGGCTGTTTGCCCAGCATGCCGACGCCCAGGTAGATGACGTCGACATGGTGACCACGAAGCGCGCCGGGCCGGTAGTTGGCACTGGCTTGCAGTAGCACGCGGCCATGGGGGTGGGTGACGAGCACGGAGTAGGCGGTGCCGGTCTTCCAGGCACCGACGCGGGCCGGCGGCACCAAGGGCCGGTCAACGGTGCCTGGGTAGTGGTCGCCTGGGCTGTGCACGGAGTCCAGGAAGGTCAGCGTGAAGCTGCCGTAGGTGACGGTGTCGCCGTCGCCGACCACCCGCAAGGACGACTCGGGGACCCCCAGGCCGCGTCCGATGTTGGCGGTGGACTCTGACCCGACCAGTTCGGCGCCGGTCTCCAGCGCCCACACCGGTGCGTCGAGGGCGTGATCGTAGTGGGAATGCGCGCACACCACGGCGGCGAGGGTGTCGGCCCGCAGCCGCTCGATGGCGGCACGGACCAGCGAGCGGTCCGGGGCGATCTTGCCCACTCCCACTCGCAGCATCCTCGGGCGGGTGATGAACCCGTCGCTGAGAACCGAGGTCCGTCCGTCCGACAGCAGCACTGAGCTGGTGCCCAAGAAGTGAGCGATCAGCCCCTCACGGTGGGTTGCAGCGCGCTGCTGGTAAGCCAGGTAGGGCCGCAGACTCGGGCGACCGATCGGCACCTTCATACGAGCATCCTCGGCCCCCAGGGGCAGGAGAGCCAGCGCGGGACCTCGTGTGCCCTCTCACAACGGTCCATTCTGCGAAGCCCCGTCCGCACGCGCTGGTAAACCGCCACGAGGCCCGGACTTCCTCTCAGGACTCGTTCCCACCCGTACCGAGTGGCTTGTCATGCAGCCCTTGAGCCCGCGGCGTCAGGGACCGCCTGATGCCGCTGCTCGACCACGCTCAACTCCACCAGCACGGCCCCGGCCCTCCCGGCTGGCGGATCAGACGCGCACAGCCAAGCCAAGGCAAGCGGTGTCAAGCATCAGGTAAAGCCACAACGTCAAGCATCCACCGAGACAAGACAGCATCACGACGAAGCCTGAGTAACAACTTTCTCTACGGGTTCAAGGCTCGCTGCGCTCGCTCGTCCGGCGGTCATTGGCGGTCTTGGATCATCGCCAACCCGACCACCGCACACTCCGCCCAAGCGCATCAACGGCCGCGGCCGGCCCCCACGCCACCGCCACCACGATCCGGCCTCAGGAAGGGAAAGACGCTACAGCAGCTCGACCCCAACGCCCCGACTCCGAGGCCACCGTGCACCCTTTCCACCCGGTTGCCTACAGCCAGTAGGTCGGATCAGGACCCGAGGGCCGCGCCAAGCGCGGCGGCCACATTTCAACACGGGCACGGGGACCAACGGTGATTCCCAACCGGGCAGGTCAAAGACGCTTTGTGTTCCCGCAAGAGGCCGGATCGTGGTGGCGGTGGCATGCGGGCCGACGCTGCCAGATGCGCGAACGTTCATACGGCCCGCTGATCCCGCACCAGGCAGCCTGTCGGACTGCAGGCGCGGCCAAGACAGGGAGAAACCCCACTGTGGCTGGGGCCGGTCGGCTACACGGCTTTAGCCACCTCCCCGGTCCGGGTCCCGTGTCGAGCAAGACCAGGGGGCCACTCGTGCACATTGCGGGCAGGTCCAAAGCCTGCCCGAGTTGCCAGCCAGCGTACGGCCCCCTGATCATGCTCGACCCCAGACCGGGCAGGCCACCGCCCCCCAAAGTAACGAGCCGTCTGATCGCTTATGGATTCGTCCACTTGAGTGACGACGGGCTGATTGAATGTGGCAATAGTTAGCCATGTCTACCGAGCGACAGTGAGAGTTCACCACTGTGAAGGAAGCGCCATCCCAGACAACAGGAGTACCGTCCGCATTCGTCCCCGCTCAGCGGAGCCCGGTACCTTCGCCAGGTTCGAACGTGCTAAATGACGTACTTGTCCGGGTTCGGGCGCTGGATCCCGCGCTAGCCCTCACACTCGCCCGCGAGGTCGCCGCGGCGCGCAGGCCGATGCGCGCCACACAGAGGGACCGGAGTGACCCCACCGTCCTTGGTGGACTCATCCCGATCAGCCTGACCGCCTTCTAGATCGTCCGTCTGCTGGCCCTGATGAACCGTCAGGCACAAGTGAGCGGCGGATCCGTCACGGTCTGCACTCGTTCTGACGATGCCGCTTCCACCAAGCTGTTGTCCGCAGCGAGCACCGCGATCTACAACCTGAAGCGGGTGAACAATCGTTCGTGCGCTGTATAGTCCCAGCACTCGCCGGGCTGTCCGAGCGAGCACAGGGAGGAAGTCAAGTGCGTGGAAAAACTGCGGCCTTTGCCGTAGCTGTTTGCCTCGTCACCGGAGGATCGCTCGCCACCGCGACCCCCGCATCAGCGACGGTGGATCCCCCCGGCGGCACCTGGGACCACACATGGCACACAACGGACGCCTCTCCTTACGGCGGCACGGTCTACGTCGAAGAGTACGGCGACGTCGTCGAGGTCTGCGACACGGCCGCGGACGGATACAACGCCAACGCATGGGTCTACCAGTCCACCGGTACGTATTACGTGATCACAACGTCCGGAGGCAATGGATCATGCGCCACCGCGCGGGCTTCGGACGGGGTGGGTTACCACAACCTTCCGGAGAACGAGACATTCCATGTCAACGTCTATACATGCAACAACCCTGATGCGCCCTGCGCGCACCAATCTGACCACACTTTCCTCAACGACAACTGACCCGGATCTGCGGATAGTCCGGGCGGCGGCTGACTGCCCTTGGCATTCAACCCCCGATGATCGTTTTTGGGGTATTCGTTAGAGCTGGTCACCCTGCATGGCGGTCTTCCTGATGTGGCGACGGCCTCCGCTTCACGCGGTGGAATGTCGACTCACGCGCCGAGTCAGGTCTCGGCTGAGGGATCTTGAACGGGTGAGGGCCTTCCGGTTCGGTGTGGATTGCGACGCCTATACCAGCCGAAAGGCCCTCCTGCCCCACCGTAATGCACCCCTGGCCAAGTCCGAGCGGCTGCGGCTGGCCGCTGCGCCGGGCCGCGGAACGCGTCCAGATCTCACCCGCCACCGCCCAGCGGTGGGCCGCCCGAACGAACCTGGTGCCTCACCTTCTGGTGGACGGTGGCGGACGGTTCCGGTCGCGTACCAAGTGCCACGGCCAGCCGCCGTCCCGGATACGGATCGCGTCGCCGCATGAGACCGAGGCCTGCGCCGAACTGGGCAAGGGCTCGAACCGTAGGTGCTGTGTAGTACAGCAGCGAAGTACAGCAACCACTGCGGCCAAGCACAGAACTGAGAGAACGCACACGGCCGCGCGACCTCCCCGGGAGACCTCTACAACCGGTCTGCCGCAAATTCGCATCGAGGGGCACCAGCTAGCCACGCCCGCCTCGCCTAGGGTCAGCAGTAATGAGGCGCTGGCCAAGGTGGATGCCGAAACGAAAGAGCGGGAGCTCGTCTCACTGTCTCCCGTTCTTCTTGCTGTTGCCCACTGATCGCGTGTGAGAAGCGCATGGGCCACACACGTCGGCGCCCGTGGTCGTGACGAGGGTTGTTCCATCGCTCTACTGCACCAGCCGGAAGATCGCACATGCAGGTCGATGCTGACCTGCCTGAGCTGTGGTCTGCGGCTCCCGCTCGCACGCGGTTCCTTGCTGCCCCCGAACGCCGCAGAGAACTTCCCTGACTTGTGCGTCCGCCGCGGAGATTCTGGAGGCTCGCCTACTTCGCAGCAGCGTGTCCCGTGTAGGTCGAGCCGGAGGGTTGGGCACTGCGAAGCCTGTTTGTTGGCCGGCTCGACTACACCGCGTTCCTTCTCGTGATCGGCTTGGTCGCGCTGCATCGGTGCGACAGCCGTGACGTACCGGAGGTCGTGAGAGCACGGGGCCTCGGTGGGAGAACAAGTAGCCCAAGCAAGCCCTGGATTTCATGGCCGCGTCAGCCGGTGGTTGGGGCGGGCGTGACGGCCGGGTACGGGTGTCGTGTCCGGCGCTGTTGGGGTCACCCGTAGATGCCGGTTTCCCTTCTCATGCGCTGGGTCGCACCGTACGCAGGGCACGGTCCCTGATGAACCGGGCACCGGAACGTGTCGGTCACCACCCGCCATGGACATCGCCCTTCCGCCTTGGCAGGAGCGCCGCACTTCGCCGCGCTGTTTCCCCCTCCGGTGTCGACAGTCGTGGGTGGAGCTCTGGGAACCGGCGACTGGGTGCGTGCGGCGCCGTTCGCTCGGCTTGGTGGCTCGTCCTGCCGGCTTCCCTCGGTCACGTCACTGCGCGGGCTGAATGGCGTCGCGACAGGTTGGTCCGGGCGCCGCAGCTTGGCGGGCTAGTTCAAGAACGTGAGTTGCGCTCCTCGAAGATCATGGCCCCGGCGTCGTGCTTTACCGGGCAGGTCCACCGAGTGCCCGACGCGCCGGAAGCTTACGGGGCCATGATCATTCGTGGCGAAGCCGCTCCAGTCCAAAGCCACTCCAGCCCGAAGCCACTCCAGCCCGAAGGCGCTCCAGTCCAAGCCGCTCCAGTCCAAGCCGCTCCGCCGACCTCAGGGTCGACGTCACAAGGCCGTTACCGCCCGGCCCCGCCGGAAGAGCGGTGGCCGGGGCCGGAGCCGCCGACGGTTTCGTGGGTGCCGCCGCTCCGGGAGGCCGCGTGGTGGTTCAGCACCTTCATGATCTCCGAGGCCAGCACATCTGCCAGAGCGGGCGCGAGAGATTCTGCCAGTGCGGTCGCGAGGGTCTGCGCGAGCAGCACCCGTTCCAGTTCCGAGGAACGGGACGGCGGCTGGGAAAGGAACGCCACGGCCGCTTCCATCAGGGCCCCCGCCAGTGGGTCCTTTCCGTGCTTGACACCGGTGCCAGTGTGGGGGATTCCGGCATCGCGCACGATTTCCTCGAAGATCTCGTCGACGAAGGCCCCCAAGGGGTCCCGTTCCGATTTGTCGCCGGACTCAGCTGCCATTGTGTTTCCTCAGGTCTTCGGTTGCCGTACGGGGCCTGCCCCCCGATGCCGGCGGCTGCCGGGATCGGGGGGCAGAGTGTCGTTGTTCCCTGTCAGCGGCGCATGAGCGCCGCGAGGAGGAGCGGGTGCTGGATCAGCGACTCACCGCGCTCCTCACGCCGACGACGCATGAGCGCCGCAAGGAGAAGCGGATGCTCGATGATCGACTCCTCACCACCCTCCTCACGCCGACGGCGCATGAGCGCCGCGAGAAAGAGCGGGTGCTGGATCAGCGACTCACCGCGCTCCTCACGCCGACGACGCATGAGCGCCGCAAGGAGAAGCGGATGCTCGATGATCGACTCCTCACCA